>DATCBO010000159.1:0-23240 GCA_036511795.1 Xanthobacteraceae bacterium | reverse complement strand
GCCGCCGGCGGCGTGTATGCCCTGGGAGTCGCCGCCGCCGCCACCGAAGCCGCCGGCACCACCAGGAGCGCCGCCGCCGCCGCCGAAGCCGCCGTGGCCGCCGGTCGTGTTGTCTCCGCCGCCGCCGCCGCCGCCAAAGCCGCCGCCGCCGCCACCTGAGCTGGTTCCGAGGCTGCCATCGACGCCGCCGCCAGCGGCGATTGGACCGGCGCCGCCGCCACCACCGGATTTGCCGCCAATGCCACCAATGATGCTGGCTCCGTGCCCGCCAGAAGCGGCGCCCGGTATAATTCCGGTCCCTCCGCTCCCAGCGGTAGGGGGGCCCAGCCCATTACCGCCCGAAGCGGTGAACCCCACTCCACCGCCACCGCCACCGCTGCCAGCGCTAAAGTTGTTGTTCCCGCCGTGACCGCCATCAAGACCCCCGCCACCGCCGCTAAAACCACCGCTTTGCGTGCCGGGCATGCTTCCGCCGTGGCCGCCAACCGCGCTGTCGCCGCTGAAAGCCACATTGATCAACGTGACGACGGGGACGACGGCCTGGCTTGGGTCATTGCCGCCGCTGCCATTGGTGCCCGCCACGAACAGTCCGCCGCCCAGGCCGGCGCCGCCGCCAGCGAGCAAGCCGCCCGCGCCGCCTTGCGCCTTCATGTTTTGCAAGGTCAGGTTTTCGATCGTGACGTCGCCCGAATAGACGAAGAAGCCGTTGTAGGCGTTGGCGCCGTCGATGGTCTGAACCTGCGCGCCGCCGCTGCCGTTCGTTCCCTCGATGGTCAGGCTCGAGCCACTTGGCAGGTTGATCGCCAAAAGCTGCGACGTCAGAGTAATCGGGCCGGTGATGTCGAAGACGTAACTGTTGGGAAAACCGAGAGTGTCGATATAGCTGATCGAGTTGTTGAGATCGGCTTCGTTGCTAATATCAAATGCCATCGCGATTCTCCGTCACAGGCGCCTTGTTTTCAAGGCCGTGTTTTGCTCGCCGCCGCCGACGCAACCGGGGCTGCTCATGTTGTGGCTATGAACGCCCACTCAACTGTTTGTCGATTTGCCTCGATTTAACCCCTCGTTTGCTTTCGCCGCGCCAAGCGTCCAGGCTGCCGGATTGCTCCAATTCAGCGATCAGTGGAACGAGCTCATTGCCATACGCGCGCCAGCGGCCAAGACCGTGTGAATTGATCGGCTGGCGCACCTGCGCGCGGCTCACGGTCTTTACGCGGCTATCGCTCTCGTAGAAGCGGGTACAGCTCGGGTCGTGCGGTAAGTCGACATGCGCAAGCAGCTTCGCCAGGGTGCCGTCGAAATCCTCGACCCAATCCGATAGCTTTATGGTGAGAATCCGGTTTGGCAGCGAAGCCTTCCAGTGCGCCATCAGCCGTTCGTGCTGGGCGATGTACCAGCCAAGATCGGCAAGATCGTGCGCGTAACCATGCGCGCCATGAAAGCGGAAGGTGAAGATCGATAGTCCGATGTCACGCGGATCGCGCGCGCAATAAATGATCTTCGCGCCCGGCAGCATCAGCCCGACGAGGCCGAGATAGTTGAAATTCCCGGGCATCTTGTCGACGATGCGCTTGGCATCGGGCGCGAGCGCATGCAGCGCGGCGAGATAATTTTGCCCCGCGGCGTCGAGCGTGACGCCATCGAGTTCGGCGATGCGTTGTACGGCGGCAGCGCCGTCGCCGCGGCCAAGGGCGTGGAAGGCCTGTCCCAGTGCGATGCGTTCGCCGGCGCCGTGCGCGTCGCGATGGGCATCGAGAATCTGCTCGATCAGCGTAGTCCCCGAACGCGGCATGCCGACAATGAAGACCGGCGCTGGGTCGGCATTGCCGGCCCGCGGTTCCCGAGCAAAGCGCGCGCGATCGAACAGCGCGATGTTGGCGTCGACAAAGGCGCGATGCGCGTCGCGTGAGAAAGGCTGGCTACGCGCCAGCAATTTGTGCCCGGCAACCCAATGCGCGAAGGCGCGTGCGGGCGCTGCATTGCTCGACCAAAATTTCGCCAGATCGTAATGCGCCATGATCTGATGCTCGGGAACCGCGTCAGGACCCATGGCGTCAAGCGCGGCTTCCATCTGACCGGCAGATTCGCGCGCCGCACGAACATCGCGCTGGCCGAGCGCCAGCAAAACGTGGCGCCAGTACCACAACGGTGCGATTTCGGCGGGTATTGGGCCAAGCGCGGCAAGCGCGGCGAGGGCCGACTTCGCCGGCTCGAACCGGCGTAGCTGCAACAAGGCCAGCGACTTCTGCAAATGCCAGTGCCGGACGGCGCGCTGATCGCTGTTGGACGTGCCGCCTTCCTCCAAAAGCGCGAGCGCTTCGGCCGCGCGCTCCTCCTGCAACAGGTCGGCCACGAGATTCAGCCGCGCTCCAATGTCATCGGCCTTTTGCGTTAGCTGGCGCCGCAAAAGGTTCTCTGCAGCATCAGATTGGCCACTGATGCGCATGAAAGCGGCAAGGTTCGAGATCGCGACCGCGTGGTCCGGCGCGAACAAAAGAACCTGCCGCATTGCGGTCTTGGCATCCTCGATCGCGCCTTGACGGTAGCGGGCGACGCCATAGTTGATCCAGGCATCGGCGAATTGCGGCGCGAGCTTGATCGCGGCCGCGAATGCCTGCTCGGCTCGCGCTGGCTGATCGTGCGCGAGCCAGGCTTGGCCGTAGACGTAGTGTGCGCGGGGATCGTTGGGCGCGCTGTGACACGCCTCGCTCGCGGCCGTAAGTGCGGCCTGCACTGCTCCGCGCGCCAACTGTTCAACCGCGGTCTTTAGAAACGCCGCGGTCTGTTCGTCGGACCCGCTCAACTCAGGCATGCTCCGAGAAACGCGATGAGCTGAGGCGAAGCAAGCTTGGTCGCGGCGACGTTCGCCTCTAGGGCAGGCCGGTGCATAAAACCATGCTCGGCTTCCGGGTACGTCTGGAGCATCGTCGGTTGCCGGCGCGACAGTAGCGCCCGTGTCAGCGCCTCGTAGGTTTCAGGACTGCTGACATGGTCGTTGCCGGGACGAAGCATGTGCACCGGGCACGCAATATTCGCCGCCAGCGCCAGGGCATCCATGGCCTGATTTGGCAGCCGCGGATTTTCAATCGATGGATAGGCCATGGCGCAGGCGACGATGCTCCGGTCTTGCGATGCCTGCAATATCCCGAAGCGGCCGCCGATACAAAACCCGACCACGCCAACGGCGCTGGCGCCGAACTGACTCTGGAGCGTGTCGCGCCAGCGCGCGATCATGCCGAGTACGCCGTCGTCGGTCAGCATTCGAGCGCGCCTGATACACTCCTGGTAATCGGCAGACAGCGGCAAGCCTGAGTTGATGTCCCACACCGCCGCCACAAGCCCCGAATTGGCCAGATTGTCGGCGTAGCCGCGGGCAAATTCGTTGATGCCGAAAATCGTGGGCAGGATCAAAACGCCGCCGCGCGCGCCTGCCTTTGGTGCAGCAACGTAGCCGAACAGATCGGGTCCGTTGAACGTTTTGTATTCGATCGACATCGATTTTGTCCCCTTCCTACGAGCGGACGGACAATTGCTTTTGCGCCCCGCGCTGGCAAGACCGTTGGTCGCCTTTCCCGGCCTTGTAGCGTGTGATTGAATGGGGCCATGCACAGACGGGAGACAGGTCATGCACACCGTAATGTGGACGTTCAAAGTGCCGGCCGGCACGTCGAAGACGCAGTTGGTCGGCACCATCAACGCAACGGCGCACACCTACGAAGGCATTCCCGGCCTGATTCGTAAATATTACGGCATCGCGCCGGACGGAGCGTCGCTGGTCGGCATCTATCTGTGGGACAGCAAGGCCGCCGCAGACGCGTTCTATACGCCCGATTGGGTGGCGACGGTGACCAAACGTTGGGCAGCGCCGCCGCTGCGACAGGATTGGGAGACGCCAATGGTGGTGGAGAGCGCCGAGCGGAGACTGGTGGCGGCGGAGTAGCAACCTTTCCACTCTGCCTGAAACCACTCCGACCGGGCGTTGTTGCTAACGAGCACGTCACGGCGCGGACTCGCAACGCCGCTGCTCATACTCCCATCCCGCCACCGGAGTCGGCACCGACCTGCTCCCCGCCGGTGTCGCGGATCGGCCGCGAGCGGGTGTTCCGCTCAGAGCGCCTCGCGGCCAATGCCGCGTTCCGCCAGCAACTGCGCAACACACTTGCGCGCATAGTACGCGCGCGTCTTTACCGTATTCTCTGGCACACCGATGATACGGGCGACTTCGGCAATCGATTGCTCGTGGTAGTAGATCAAGTCGAGAACCGTTCGATGTGCCGGTGACAGCCGCTTGAGGCATTCGCGGATTACAACGCAAGACCCCCGCTTCTGCGCCACGACCTCCGGGTTGTCGCCCGGGTCCTTAATCGAGGCGGCAGCGTCGTCGTCGAGTTGATCGCTGGCACGCCGCCGCCGCCACGCGGTGGCCCTGAAGTGTGCGATCGCTAGCATCCACGTCGAGACTTTCGAGCGCGCCTCGAACTGGCCGGCGTGCCGCCAGATTTCGATGAATACCTCGTTCAGGAGATCCTCCGCCGTTGCCGCATCGCCGACCACGCGCAGCAAAAATCGGAATACGCGTGTTTTGTGCCGCACGAAGAGGTCGCGCATGGCGTTCCGATCGTGCGCCGCGATCAGCGCGATCAATGTTTCGTCCGAGTGTATCTTGACCGACGGCTGCCACACGGCTTTTCCCGCCGACACTGCCAGGCTCTGTTGCATGACGACTCCCGTGTCCCTGTCGGCGCTTCGTGCGGCCTGCAAGTGTCCGCCGAGCCCCTGTCGTTGCGGTCGAGCGACCGTGACAGCCAAGCTAGTCCAGAGCGTGCCGATCGGATGTGACGTACGGCACTACGCCATGCGCGGCCGCACGATCGCGCTGTGATGCGCGGCACAGACACCCAGGAGCCACCTGATAGTTTTCGATGCGCGAATGAATCGCGCTCATGCGCCGGGGGGTGACGATGAGCCGCAAACAGGAGTGCCACCAATGACCCAATTATCGTTCGATCCGACGCAGCAACTCGGAGGGTCGGCCTCCTCCGGCGCAACTTCGGTAGCGAGCTGGCTGTTCTCCAAACTTTTGCAACCCGACGTGCTGGTCGTTCTCGTAATCTGCGCCACCGGTCTGATCCTGACGCTGGTTGCCGCGGCGACGTTGCCGGACCTCGCCAGTGCATTGTCGGACGCCTCCATGGTGGTCGGGCCCTGAAACAGGGCGACCTGCATCGCGGAAGATTGTTTCGCTTATCGCGGTATGTCGGTGCCAGCTTTCATCGGCACCATGGACGGCCGCCGGCGCACCGGACCGGCCGGCCATCGCGACGGCCTTGGCTGCACAAAAAACGTGTGGGATCGAACATCTCAACGAAATCGCCGCTGCAGCGTTAAGACGCGCGCAAACATAATAAGCGTTTTTTTATATCCCCCGCCCGCGGCTCGGTTCGCGCCCTGGACACAGTTCGCAGCTTCGACGATGATTGCCGCGGACTCGAAGCGGGGTCCCGCGCCGGGGCCGGCTGTTCATTCTGGTACGCCGCCCGAAGGGGGGCGATCTTGGACAATGTGACAACCGACCGGGCGCGCAAGCTGCTCGACGGCTGCGCGCTCTTCAAGGCATTGGGCGAACGAGAACGGCACGACCTAGCCGCGCTCGCGCGGACTCGCAGCTTCGCCACCAATGAACCAATTTTTCACGTCGGCGAGCCGGGCTCCAGCATGATGGGCGTGCTGGTCGGCGTCGTCCGCATCTCACTGCCTGCCCCGAAAGGCCGGGAAGTCATCCTTGCCGATTTGCCCGCAGGCGAATTATTCGGCGAGATCGCCCTGCTCGATGGCGAGCCGCGTTCGGCCAGTGCTTCGGCGCTGACCAACTGCGAGCTTATGGTGCTCGAACGGCGCGACATGCTGCAGTTTCTGGAGCACAATCCAATCGCCTGCCTGAATCTGATGCAGCTTCTTTGTAGGCGAATTCGCCGTTCGGACGAGCGCATGGCCGAAATCGCTTTCTTCGATTTGCCCGCCCGCCTCGCCAGAGCCTTGTTACGCTACCCGGCGCCGAGCCGCGGCCCACAGAAGCTCGCACTCTCGCAGCGTGAATTGGCGGAAATGTCCGGCGCCACACGGGAGAACGTCAACCGCTGCCTGCGCGAATGGCAGCGGCGCGGCATTCTAGAACTCAAAAATCGATGGACCATCATCCTCAAGCCGGAGGCTCTTCACGCCATCGAGGACGCCTTTGAGCATCCGCTGTAAATCTTGGCCAGACTCCGCAGCACGGCCTCATGTGTGTCATTTTGCCGGCGTGGGCGGACTGCTATAATGCGCGCCGGCGGGGTGAGGAGGACAGGATAATGAGGCCGGAGGCAGCGCTCAGCGCCGTGGCTGCGCATTTGGCGCGGCTGTGTGTGCGCGCCCTTGCCTTTGGTCACATTGATGAGACTGATGTGAACTGCGGTGACAGCAAAGCCTTCGCAGATGTCGCACACAAGTAAAAACGTCGCTGAGTGGTTGGGACAGCACGGCCTGGGTCAATATGCCCGGACGTTTGCAGAAAATCACATTGATTACGGCACGCTTGGCGATTTGACCGACGGCGACCTCAAGGACCTGGGACTCTCCTTGGGACACCGCAAACGGCTGCTTAAGGCGATCCAGACACTGGCGGCAACTCAGCAGTCGCAGGATGGATTAAGCGCCGTTTCAACTCAAGCCAGCGAGGCACCCTCTCCCGCAGAGAATCATGAAGCTGAAGTCCGTCAAATTACGGCGGTATTCTGCGATCTGGTGGGGTCTACCGAACTTTCGGAGAAACTCGACCCCGAAGACCTTCGCACTTTGATCGACGCATATCGAAAGAGCTGCGACGCAGCGATCAGGCGATATGATGGACAGGTCGCCAACTACGCGGGCGACGGATTAATGGCTTTTTTTGGCTGGCCTCGCGCGCATGAGGACGACGCGGTTCGCGCCGTGCACGCCGGCCTTGCGATCCTCGCCAACATCACACGCATTCATGGAGCGGCAACACTAGCTTCGCGGGTGGGCATCTGCTCCGGCCGCGTGGTCGTTGGGCAAAGTGGAGGTCCTGGAGGGTGGATGGAGGCAGTCGGCGAGACACCCAATATTGCCGCGCGGCTGCAAGCGTTTGCCCCACCGAACACTCTGCTCGTATCCGAATCGACGCAGCGGCTCGCATCGGGCGCTTTCGATTTTCAAGATATCGGCACTCAGGACCTCAAAGGCGTAACCAGGCCGCTTCGGATTTATCGTGTCCTTTCAGCAAAGCAAAGAACGAGCCGTTTCGAGGCCGCACATGCGAATGCACTCACTCCGCTTATCGGCCGTTCCGCCGAACTCGCCTTGTTGCTGGACCGATGGCAGAAAGCCAAAGAAGGCGACGGGCAGGTCGTATTGTTGTCGGGGCTTCCAGGAGTTGGAAAGTCAAGACTCATCCATGAACTGAAGTCGAGTATCCAGAACGAGCTGCATTCATTGTTGAACTATCAGTGTTCTCCGTATCACAGCCAGAGTGCATTTTTTCCGCTCATCGAGCAAATAGAACTGGCGGCCGATTTAAGGGGCGACGACTCCGGTGCTGACAAGTTCTCCAAGATAAAAACTTACCTCGCGAACGTTATCGACGATCAAATAGAAGCAGCCCCGTTAATCGCCAACTTAATGTCAATCTCCCTTGCGGGTCGGAACAGACTATCTACACTCACACCCCCACAAATAAAGAATCGGACGATCGATACGATTCTTGAAATGATTTTGTTTTTGTCCGCCAAGCAGGCGACGTTATGCTTGTTCGAGGATGTGCACTGGATCGATCCATCGACGCTTGAGCTGCTTGAACTGGCCATCAGTCGGTTCGATCGCGCCCATGTCATGATCGTAATTTCGTTCCGTCCGGAGTTTCGCCATACTTGGTCTGCCCGCGCTGCCGTCACGTCACACTCGCTCGGACGATTGTCACGCGGTGAGGTGACTAAGATGATCAGAGAAATGTCGAGAGCCGAGGATTTGCCGCAGCAAATTCTCGATCAAATTGCCGAAAAGGCGGATGGTGTGCCGTTGTTCATAGAGGAGCTGACAGTCAGCACCGTTATGGCGCCGCCGCAAAATAACCAGCAAAGAAGTGACTTTGAGAGATCGACGTCGATCGGACTAACCAAAGTACCCGAAAGCCTGCACGACGCCTTGATGGAGCGGGTTGATCGTGTCGTGCGCGGCCGAAGGCTTGCGCAGGTTGCCGCGGTGATTGGGCGGGAATTCTCCTACGATCTGCTGACAGCCGCGTCCCAATCGGATGAGACCGATCTCCAGGCAACTCTGTCACAACTAGAGGAAGCCGATATCATCTATCGGACCGGGATTTCGCCTTCAGTTCGCTTTGCCTTCAAGCATGTCCTGCTGCGCGACGCGGTTTATAATTCGCTTCTGCGAGGCAGAAGGCAGGAAATTCACGCGGATATCGCCGCCGTTCTGGAGATCCATTTTGGCGAACTTGCCGACAATAGGCCTGAAATTCTGGCTTATCACTATGGCGAGGCGGGGAATAACGAACGGGCAATTCGCTGCTGGTGTGAGGCCGGTCGCCGTGCGCTTGCAAATTCCGCGAACGTGGAAGCCATCGGCCACCTTCGGAATGCCCTGCAGTTGTTGAGCTCGCTGCCGGATACAGCGCAACGTTCCAAACAAGAGGTCGATATCCAGCTGGCGCTGGGCATCCCTCTGATCGCCGTCGAGGGATATGCCGCCGCGCAAACGCGCGAAGCGTTTGCGCGGGCGCGCGCCCTGTGCCTCACGCTCAACAATCCGCCGGAGTATTTTCAATCGCTCTTCGGACTGTGGGGCCATGCGTGGATGGGCGGGCAAAACGACGAAGCACTCGTCATGGCGAATGAGTTCTTGTCGAGATCGCAAGCTTCGCCGAATAGCGTTCTTTTAATGGTCGCGCATCGGATTATGGGAAGTACGCTCTTGACCATCGGCGACTTTCGAACAGCGCGACACCATTTCGAGGAATCGATCGCGCTTTCAAAAATCGAAGGCAGGCAACCAGTCTATAACCTTTACATGGTCGAGCCCCAAGTCGCTTCCTTATTGCTGCTGTCCTGGGACTTGTGGTTCCTCGGCTATTTGGACCAGTCTCTGGCTCGCGTCTCAGAAGCTCTCGCCCTCGCACAAGAATTGGCGCAGCCCTACAGTATCGCATTTGCTCATTACATGACTTCTATTGCGCATCTTCTGCGTGGCGAGCCGGCCAGCGCGCTTCGCAGTGCGGATCAATGCCTCGAAATATCGCGGGAACAGCGATTCTCGCTGTACGTAATCCTGTCCACCATTTCACGGGGGCGCGCGCTGGGCGAGCTTGGCCGGCTTCGCGAGGCTGCGGCCGAGATGCAAACGGGAATTGCCGAGGCGCGGCGCACGGGTGTCGGTATGATGCATCCGATGATACACAGTTGGCTCGCTGACGTGCATGCTCAATCCGGCGAGAAAGAGATTGCGTTATCTATCGTTGAACAAGAATTGGGCGAGATCGGCGATAGGACGGGCAGATCGTGGGAATCTGAACTGTACCGTCAAAGAGCACAACTCCTTCTGGAACTGTACCCATCAAAGACTGCGGACGCCGAGGCAGACCTAAAGCGCGCGGTTGAGGTCGCCGGCGCCCAAAGCGCAAGAGCCTTGGAACTACGAGCGTCGACGAGCCTTGCCAGTCTGTGGCAACAGCAAGGAAAAGTGAGCGAGGCGCGCAATCTGTTAGAACCGATCTACCGTTGGTTCGAGGAAGGGTCTGACACAACAGACCTGAGGCTTGCGCGCGATCTACTGATACCTTTGCACTGATCGCATCTTTTTGGATTTCGGCCGACATGCCGCATGGCCTGCGGCATTTGCGCACAAATTCTGGCGTCGTTATCTATGTCTGGCCGGAGACAACAGAAAACAGCAAGGGCAAACTCCATCCTGCCGTCGCCGGCCTGTCTTGCCAGCGCAAAGTTCCACAACTAAACTGAGAAATGGCGGGATGGCAAAATGCCAAACCCTGTTCATCACGGAGAGGCTGGACAATGGCCATTCACAAGAAAGTTAAGGGTAAAAGGAAGCACTTGGTGTTGCCGGCTTTTGGCTTCGAGCCCACGGATGGACTCGCACAAATGATAATCGATGCGTGGGCCCATCCCGGTCACCTGTTGGAGCGGGATACAAAAACGCATCTGCCGACAAGGCGTGCCGTCGAAGAAGCCACGGCCAGGGTCAAAAAGGCCGGCTACGATTTGGATCGCGCGGTCGTGATCACAGAAGCGGAACACGACAACGACTACCTCATGCAATCCGACAATGAAATCGTCTTTGTGCTGCCAAATAACGGCCGGGTCGCGGCGCCCACCAAGAACCTTCTCGACACGGCCAAGCTGCTGATGGGCTGCACGCCGAACGGTGTCTAGCGCTACGCCAACGCCGTTCAAGGCAAGCGATAGATCTCAGGCCCGGCTGCGGGTGTGCATCTGAAACTGGGAGGCTTCGATATGACGCGGCCGGTCATGGAGTGGGTCAAGCTCACTGACGATGTTTCGATCATTGCTCGTGAGTCGGGCGAAGTTTGGTTCCATACTGCGAGCGGCACGAAAGGGGACGCGGACCCCTTCTCCGCGCCAATGACGGGCGCCGGCGCCACCGGTAGCGCGGTCAGGTTGCTCGACGGCGCGATTCATCTCGGATTTGCCTCGATCCAAAAGCGCCTGGCACGACGGGAGCCTACGCTGGCCGCCTACATCGTGGCATTGGTCGGCGCCTATCACACCTCTGTGCATACGCCGCGAAATCTCTGCCGTGCAGCCGACCGCTTCAATGAACTGGGCCGACCTGAGGTCGGGGCTTACCTGGAAGATCGGGCGCGCGAGGAGACGGGACACGATCGGCTCGCGCTTAAGGATCTGCGCGCGCTGGGTGTGCCCGCTGAACGACTCGTCGCCAATTTCATTCCCGAGGGCATCAAGCCGCTCTGTGAGCGCTTCGATTATCTTTGTTTTCAGGACTATCCGATCGGCTGCATCGGCTACTCATACTGCCTGGAGCGCATCTCCGCACTCAAGCAGCAGGACGACGTCGACAGAGTACAGGCGCTTTGCCCTGATGGCGTTGATGCGACGCGCTTTCTCAGAACTCACAGCGGCCTGGGTAGCGAGGTTACACACGTCGAAGAGACAATCGAGTTCGTCGCATCACTTCCTGCGAACGACCGTATCAGGGTCGTTCGGGAAACTTACGAATCGGCATTGATCATGGCAGAGGGGTATAATCACGAGCTTCTCAAACCTGACGCGGAGATACTCGAGGAGCTTCAGCAAATCCTCCAAGAGCCGCTTCCGTTTTGTCGCGGCCCATATTCCTCGCGCAATGAGAAGCGTCGCGTGCATCCCCCAGCATCGGCACTCACGTCGTAGTCGATTTCGGACGACCCAATTCCCATTTATTGACATTGCTAAAAAGGAGTTGCCGCGGCGCGCACCGGGTTGTGGAGCTTAGCGGGTGTGACGCGTGGCACTGACCGGGGCGTTTCGGTCCGCTAAGACATCGTTGCAATGTCAAACCCGGAAAGGGTTTTCGATGTCTCCGCTTTCCGTTGAGTTTTTGCGCCTGAGCCGTCGCACCGTGGTGCGAGCGCTGGTTGCGATCTCTATAGCGGCGAGTACGATGGCGGCTGCCAGGGCCGAAACCTTTGTCAAAGGCCTGAGCGCTTTCAATAGCGGAGATTATGCCGCCGCGTACTTGATTTGGCTGCCGCTGGCCGAACACGGCGACGCGAATTCGCAAGCCTCCCTCGCCTATCTTTTCCACGAAGGCAAAGGCGTCCGCCAGGACAGCAGATCGGCAGCAAAGTGGTACTACCGCGCCGCTTTGCAGGGCGAGCCGACGGCGCAATCGTTTCTGTGCCAGATGCATCTGAAAGGCGACGGCCTGCCGCAAGACTTGGTACTGGCTCTGATGTGGTGCGAGCTTTCGATCGATGGCGGCGAACGATGGGCGAGCGCAACCCGGGACCGCGTCATGTCGAAAATGACGACGGCAGAGCGCGACAAGGCTTGGGCGCTCGTCACGCGATGGCGGGCTGAGCATCCAGACGGGACTATAGGCACTGCCGCCGCTGGTCGAGGAGCGCCGGTGGAAGGCATGGACCAGGCTCGCGCCCGCTGAAGGATCTGGATCGCACACAATCGCCCGGCGTGTGCGTTGCAGCATTTGCGCCCTGCCCTTGTAACGATTGCGCAGCGGCTCTTTACTTTCGATGCCGGCACAAAGCCGATCCCGGGAGGTTTTCATGCGCGCCCTGCTCCTTGCTTCAACGCTGATCGCCACGTTCGCAGTTTCGAGCGCCGGGGCTCAATCGCCCGCGCCACCGCTGATCAGCCAATTCATGAGCCACAAAGACATCATGGCTCTGATCGACAAAGCCAAAGCCGATCGCAAGCCGAACGCCGCGGTCACTGCCGAGCCGATCCTGGTGCTCGCACCCTATCGCGCGCAGCTTGAATATCGTCCCGGCAACGCGCCTGCGGCCGTGCACGCAAAGGATGCTGAATTGATGGTCGTGCTCGAGGGCACGGGCACCATCATAACCGAAGGAAAGCTCGTCGACGAGAACCGCGTCAATGCGTACAATTTGAGCGGCCCGTCGATCAGCGGCGGCAATTCGCACGCGGTCGTTCCGGGCGACATGATCTTCATTCCGCCGAATACACCGCACCAGGTGATTGCCGGCGGCGGTGCACCGATCGTCCTGATAACGATGCACGTGCCCTACCCGCCCACCGATTGGCTGCGGGCCCCCTGACTTAAGCAGTCAAAGAAAAGAACGAGCGGCGGCGGGTCGTCCTCGGCCGCCGTCGACCCTTATTCCTCGCCGTTGTCCTCGCCTTCATCGGACAACCGCTCGACCGAGGCGACCTTCTCACCCTCGGCGGTCGAGAACACGATCACGCCCTGGGTGGCGCGGCCAGCGATGCGGATGCCGTCAACCGGACAGCGGATCAACTGGCCGCCGTCGGTCACCAGCATGATCTGGTCGCTCTCCTCGAGCGGAAATGCGGCGACCAGGCGGCCGTTTTTCTCAGTGACCGCCATGGCGACAATGCCTTTGCCGCCACGATTGGTGGTGCGGTACTCGTAGGACGAGGTGCGCTTGCCGAAGCCTTTTTCTGAAATCGTGAGCACGAACTGCTCGTTCGCGGACATGTCGACGTAGCGCGTCTCGCCGAGCTCGATCGCCCCGGTCGCTTCTTCGGCGTCGCTGCCGCCGTTCTCTTCGCCCTCCACGGTCTGTCCGCGCCGTACCGCGTTGGCGCGCTTGAGATAGGCGGCGCGCTCCTCAGCGTCGGCCTCGACGTGGCGAAGGATCGACTGCGAAATCAATTTATCGCCTTCCGCAAGATTGATGCCGCGCACGCCCATCGAGGTACGTCCGGAGAACACCCGCACATCGCTGACCGCAAAGCGGATGCACTGGCCGGCCGCCGAGGTGAGCAATACGTCGTCGCTTTCGGTGCAGATCTGCACGTCGACGATGGAATCGCCCTCGTCGAGCTTCATGGCGATGATGCCGGATCGGCGCACATCGGCGAAATCCGAAAGCTTGTTCCTGCGCACAGTCCCGCGCGTGGTGGCAAACATCACGTCGAGCTTGTCCCAGGTCGCTTCGTCCTCGGGCAGCGGCATGATGGTGGTGATGTTCTCGCCCTGTTCGAGCGGCAGGATATTGATCAGCGCTTTGCCGCGCGCCTGCGGCGCCGCCTGCGGTAGCCGCCAGACTTTTTCCTTGTAGACTTGGCCGCGCGACGAGAAGAACAGCATCGGCGTGTGCGTCGAGGCGACGAACAGCCGGGTGACGAAATCTTCCTCGCGGGTCTGCATGCCGGAGCGGCCTTTGCCGCCGCGGCGTTGCGCCCGATAGGTCGACAGCGGCACGCGCTTGACGTAGCCGGCATGCGAGACGGTGACCACCATGTCCTCGCGCTGGATCAGATCCTCGTCTTCCATCTCGCCTTCCTGATCGATGATCCGGGTTTTGCGCGGGGTGGAAAACTCGTTCTTGATCTTGGCTAGCTCGTTCTTGACGATGGTCTGAATGCGGGCGCGCGAGCGCAGAATGTCGAGATAGTCGGCAATCTCGGCGGCGAGCTTGTCGAGTTCGTCCTTGATCTCGTCGCGCCCGAGCGCGGTCAGCCGCTGCAGGCGGAGATCGAGAATGGCCTTAGCCTGTTCGGCTGACAGCCGCGTCATGCCCGTCTCCGACACCTGGTGGCGCGGGTCGTCGATCAGGGTGACCATGGCGGCGACGTCGCGCGCCGGCCACTTGCGGTTCATCAATTCCTCACGTGCCTCGTTGGCGTCCTTGGCGGCGCGAATGAGCCGGATCATCTCGTCGATATTGGCCACCGCGATGGCGAGCCCGACCAGGATGTGGGCGCGATCGCGGGCCTTGTTGAGCAGATGTTTGGTGCGTCGATAAATCACCTCCTCGCGGAAGGTGATGAAGGACATCAGCATGTCCTTCAGGTTCATGAGCAGCGGCCGGCCGCCTTCGAGTGCCACCATGTTGGCGCCGAACGAGGATTGCAGCGCAGTGAAACGGTAAAGCTGATTGAGCACCACGTCGGGCACCGCATCGCGCCGCAATTCGACGACGACGCGATATCCGTCACGATCCGATTCGTCACGCAGCGCCGCCACGCCCTCGATTTTCTTGTCGCGTACCAGTTCGCCGATGCGCTCGACGAGATGCGCCTTGTTCATCTGGTAGGGAATCTCAGTAAAGACGATCGCCTCGCGTTCGCCGCGCAGCGTCTCGAATTCCATCTTGCCGCGCATCACGACTGAGCCGCGGCCCAGATGGTAGGCGGCGCGGATGCCTGCCCGGCCGAGGATGAGACCGCCGGTCGGGAAATCCGGCCCCGGCACGATTGCGATCAATTCGTCGATCGATAGCGCGGGATTGTCGATCAGCGCTACGGAAGCGTCGATCACCTCGCCGAGATTGTGCGGCGGGATGTTGGTCGCCATGCCGACCGCGATGCCGCCGGCGCCGTTGACCAGAAGATTTGGATAGGCCGCCGGCAGCACCAACGGCTCGTGCTCGGAATTATCGTAATTGGCCTGGAAATCGACCGTGTCCTTGTCGAGGTCGCGCAGCAGTTCCATGGCCGGCCGCGCCAACCGGCATTCGGTGTACCGGTAGGCCGCAGGATTATCGCCGTCGACGGAACCGAAATTGCCTTGGCCATCGATCAGCGGCAGGCGCATGGAAAAATCTTGCACCATGCGCACGAGCGCGTCGTAAATCGACTGGTCGCCGTGCGGATGGTATTTGCCCATCACGTCGCCGACGACGTGCGCGCACTTCACGTATTTCTTGTCCGGCGTGTGCCCGTTCTCGTGCATCGAATAGAGGATCCGGCGATGCACCGGCTTGAGCCCGTCGCGCGCATCGGGCAGCGCGCGCGACACGATCACACTCATGGCGTAATCGAGGTAGCTCTTCTTCATCTCCTCGGTGATGGAAACCGGGCGAATGTCGGATGGGCCGGTGTCAGCCGGCGGTGTTTGGTCGTTGTCTGCCAAAGGGAATCTCGCGAAAAAGCTACGCTCTGCTTAGCTGATTCAGGCCCGCTGCGCCACCCTCAAAGTGCCCGCCCGCCGAGCTAATTTCATATGGGAATTCAGCAGCTTATGATCAAGACGCGGGAACCGCGCAAAGGCCGTGGGCGTGGTCCGGACCGATCCCGCCAAAGCACCTTGCTTTGCCTGGCAGGATGATGGCGCAATCGCTCATTCGTGCATCGGTCAAATCATGCCGCTCGGTTATCTCATCTCGGCGCTGGTGACGCTTCTGGTGGTCGTCGATCCGATCGGCCTAGCGCCGACTTTCATCGGCATCACCGAAGGCATGTCGGCAAAACTTCGCCATCAGGTCGCGCTGCGCGCCGCGGTGATCGCCGGCCTGATCCTGATCGGCAGTGCGCTGATCGGTAATTGGCTGCTCGACCGGCTCGCCATTTCGCTGTCGGCATTCCGCATCGCCGGCGGCCTGCTGCTGTTCTCCATCGCCACCGAAATGGTGTTCGGCGTGCGCATGCGACGCGAAGGTGAAGCCGCCGAACAGGCAATCGAGGAGCGCGCCCACAACATCGCAGCGTTCCCCCTGGCCATCCCGCTGATGGCCGGACCGGGGGCGATCGCCGCGACTGTGCTGCTCGCCGGCCGTGCCGATGGAAATTTGCTGCTGCTCGCCATACTGCTCGCGGTCGTGGTGGCGGTTGCGGCGTCCTGCCTGGCCGCGTTCCTGCTGGCTGTCCGGATTGGCCGCTTCCTCGGCGTGACCGGAAACATCGTGCTGTCGCGCCTGCTCGGCGTGCTGCTTGCGGCATTGGCGGTTCAGTACGTGGTCGATGGCATCCGCGCGATCCTCGCGGGTTAACGAAATTGTCCGCTTCTGCGCGCGCTTAACCCAGGTCAATCAGATCGCCCGAACCGCGCGCTCATCCTTGGTACTAATCTTTCCTTAACCATATGCCGCCACCGTCTTGGAACCATCTCGCTGCGCGAGTCTCTGCAGCCATGCTCGAAAGCAACACACCGACACCGCCTTTTCGCGTTCGCAACGCCACTCCCGCCGACATACCGGCGCTGATGCGACTCAAGCGACTCTTGGCCGAGGGCGAGAACTCGCTGCATGCGGTGCGCGCCAGCGGGGCGGATTGGTTGCGCGACGGCTTCGGGCCTGCTGCGGGCTTTTGTGCCTTCGTGGCCGAAGCGGATGGCGCCGTTGTCGGCATGGCGACCTGCAGCCGGCGTCTCATCACCGGCTGGAATGGCCCGGTGATCTTTCTGCAGGATCTGTTCGTCGAACCCTCGCATCGCCGGCGCGGCATGGCGCGCGCACTCACCGCACGCGTCGCCGCGCTTGCCTGCGAGCTTGGCAGTCCGATCGTCGAGTTGACGGTTCGGTCCGACAATCCGGCGCAAGAATTTTACTGCAGGAACGGCTTCGCGCCGCTGCCGCAGTGCCTCACCTATGTGTTGGCCGGAGCGGAGCTGAACGCACTCGCCGGGCACGACGCGAGCGGTGACGACAGCAAGCAAAAGCTGGCGCTGGCCGGCTGAGCGTCCCAATTCGTCTCGTTCAATACTGCCCTCTGGGCTCAAGCCCAAGCAGATATTGCCCGAACATGCTGCCGGTTGAGTCCCAGTTGAGGCTGATGTGCGAGCCCGCGGCGTGCGCATCGCGCCAGAACCGTTGCAGCGGATGATCGAGAAATAATCCCTGGCCGCCGGCGGCAAGAAACAGCGCGTCGATCGCCTGGGTCAGAAGCCGCACGCAAAATGCATGGTCGCGGCGGTTGCGCATTCGCGCGTCGACGCTGACGGCTTCGCCACGCGCGGCCATGCCGTAGGCGTCGGCGAGATCGCGGAACATCAACAATCTGGCGGCGTCGATGCAGGCGGCGGCTTCCGCGGCGCGTAGCTGCACCGTCGTCAGCTCCGCCATCTTGCGATTGCCGCCGGCCACGGCGCCGCGCGTGACGCGGACTTTGGCCATGTCGAGGAACGCCGCCAGTGCCCCCTCGGCCATTCCGAGGACCGGGGTCACGATCGCGATCGGCAGCACGGCGAGGAACGATTGTTTGTAGAGCGGATTCGTTTGCGCGCGCATCCCCGGTGCGGTGGCGGCGAGCAGTTCGGCGAACGGCAGCGCCAGGTGGGTGGGGACGAAAGCCTTGTCGGCGACGATGGTTTTGCTGCCGGTGCCGGACAGCCCCATCGTCCGCCAGTTATCGTCGATGCTGATGTCGGCGGTAGGCAGAACGAAGAATCCCGGCAGCGGCGGCCCCTCGCCTTGCGGAATCATGCCGCCAAGGAACTGCCACTGCACGTTGTCGCAACCGCTGCAAAAGGAGCCCGCTCCGGAGACGAGATACCCGCCGTCCACCGCCACGGCCTGTGCCGCCGGCGCGTAAGTGCCGGTCGAAAGCGCGGCGCGGTCGCTCCAGATTTCGTCCTGCGCCTTTTGCGAAAAACAGGCGATGAGCCATTGCTGCGAGGCCAGCAGGCTGTAGACCCAGCCGGTCGAGCCGCAGCCTGACCCGATCGCCGCGGCGATCTGCACCAGCACGTCGAAGCCGTATTCGAAGCCGCCGTAAGCCCGCGGCTGCAGCACGCGGAACAGATCGGCCTGCCGCATGCGCGCAATCATGTCCTCGCCGACGCGGCGCGCGCTTTCGGTCTGCAAAGCCCGTTCACGCGCGACGATGGCGATCTCGCGCGCCCGCCCCAGAAGCTCGTCGACACCGGGACGGTCGGGAGTGGACGGTTCGGCGCGCATCGGGCCCCCTTTGCTGCGGGTGTGGCCTGTCGGCCTGGCAGAGCCTAATACCAGTGCGGCTGCCAGATCATCAGCGCCATGATGGCGATCATACCGGCCAGCCCAGCGAGCGTGATAGCGCACCATATCCGGAACAGGCGGCGATACGAATCCGGCAGCGGCTTGCCGTTGACGGCGGCGTCCTGAGTGACCCTGCGGATGCGCCGCTCGACCATGAGGTTGGCGAGCCATACGACCGCGACGGCCGCATAGATCGCGCCCGACACCTCGATCCAATACTCATCGAGGTTGGCGCCGATGGCGGTCGCGAGCGGATAGCCGGCGAGCGGCGTCAGCACCACTGCCGGCAGCATGAGCATGAATTCGGCGCGCACCACAAACAGCGCCGTGACCGCGACCACCGACGTGTTGCGCGAGCGGCGGGCAAACAGCGTGAAAACCGCGATGGTGAGCCACGTGCCAAACAGCACCGCGATCGCGATCATGTGCACGAATTTCAGGGCATAAATGGTGTTGAGGAGCATGGCTTACCTTCCCTTCCCCTGAAAGAGGAAGGTCGACGTGCCTGGCACGCCGAGTGGGAGTCGGACGGCGATCTGACCCCTCGCTTGATCGTCTTCGATAATCGCTTCCTCCCCTGTTTTCAGGGGAGGCACAATGGACGAAATCAGAACGGAATTTCGTCGTCCATATCGCCGCGGCCGGCACCGGCGCCCGCCCCCGCCGCGGCAGCCACTTTCCGCGTCGGTCCGGTCGAGCCGAAATCACTGCCCGTGTCTGCGCCGAAATCTCCGCCGGAGCCGCCGCCCGCGGTGCCGGAGCGATCGAGCAAGGTCAGTTCGCCGCGGAAGCCCTGCAGCACCACCTCGGTCGAGTAGCGGTCCTGGCCGGACTGATCCTGCCATTTGCGCGTCTGCAGCGCGCCTTCGATGTAAACCTTCGAGCCCTTTTTCAGATACTGCTCGGCGATCTTGCACAGATTCTCATTGAAGATCACGACCCGGTGCCATTCGGTTTTTTCCTTGCGCTCGCCGGTCGACTTGTCGCGCCACGAATCCGAGGTCGCGATGCGCAAATTGGCGATCGGCCGGCCGTCCTGGGTCCGGCGAATTTCCGGATCGGCGCCGAGGTTGCCGATCAGGATCACTTTGTTCACGCTTCCTGCCATCACACGCTCCGTTCGCTCAGCGTCTTCGTGTTGTCCGTCTTCGTGTTGTCCGTCACCGTACTGCCGGGCTAGTCACCGGCAAGGCCGATCGAGCCGCTTTCAGCCTTATCCACACGCGTCTTGCCGCCCGCGCCACGGCCGCCGCCTTACGTTCCTACTTTGTTCCGGACCAAAACGCAAGATTTGGCCTGAACCAATCGCCTTCAGAGCGGAAAAATTCCGATGCGGGAATGGCCCTCTGTCCCGTTCCAAGACAAGCACCGGAAAGTTCGCCGTTGTGGCATTTGGGTAACATCATTTCGTTGTGCCATCAGATACTTATTGCGCAACCGGACCATGGCGGATCGGGATTTTTAAGACCGCCGAGCCGGAAAACATAACGACTTGCGGGGCGTCGCAGTTGCAGGAGAGACTCAAATGAAGCGGACGCTGTTTGCCGGCGCCATTGCACTCACCGTAGCCAGCCCGGCGTTCGCCGCCGACCTGCCAGCCGGCCCGCCACCGCAGGCGCCCGCCGCCTACGTTCCGGTCCAGGCGCCAGTTTATAACTGGGGCGGCATCTATATCGGCGCCAACGCCGGTGGGTCGTGGTTCAGCCAGTCGAATTCGACATTCACCTGGTCGCTAGGTGGGCCGACAAGTTCCAATCAGTCATTCAGCGACAGCGGCTTCGCCGCCGGCGGCCAGCTCGGCGCCAATTTCCAGAGCGGCCAGTTCGTATTCGGCATCGAAGGTGACGCCGATTACCTGTCCAATAAGGCAAGCGTCACCGTCGCGTCGGATTTCAGCGGTCCCGGCACTTCAAATACACACACCTACACGCTGGACTTCCTATCAACTGTCCGCGGCCGTCTCGGCTTCGCCTGGGACCGCACGCTGATCTATGGAACCGGCGGTCTGGCCATGGCGGACTATCAGATCCAGCGTACGCAGAATGTGGCCGGCCTTGCCCCCGCGGGAAATTCACAAACAGTGAGCGATTTCCGCCTCGGTTGGGCGGCCGGCGCCGGCGTCGAATACGCCTTTTCGGACATGGTCACCGCGCGCGTGGAATATCTCGTCGCTGGTTTGGAGAGCGTCAGCAACACCTATAATTTCGCAGCCTTCGGAAATGGCACCGTGACCCAGTCCTCGCCGACAGCGTATGTCAACATCGTGCGCGGCGGGCTGAACTTTAAGTTTGGCGGTTTCTAAAAGTCTGAATTCGAAGCTGAGGCGTCGGGGGACGCGTGGGGTGAGGGAGTAGCCGCTGGGCAAACCAGCGGAGGCTCCCTCACCCTGCTGCTTTATGCATCGTTGCAACTCATTACGCGCTCGCAGGACGCAGCGAGCCGCGCATCGCCCGTCGAAATTGGGCGTTTGTGACATTTGGGGCACATCCTTTTCGCGCGAAATCGGCTACTTTTGCGGGATCGGCTACTTTTGCGGGACAAGAAACGCGCTGAGACGGATCGCAACGCCAACCGATCCGGCCAACAAACAAAGTGTTGCGGGGCGTTACAGGGTACGGGAGAGTTCAGATGAAGCGGATGTTGCTCGCTGGCGCGCTTTCGCTGTTCGCCGCAACCCCGGCCGCATTCGCCGCGGATCTGCCTGCCGGGCCGCCCGCTCAAGCTCCTGCCGCCTATGTTCCCGTCGTCACCCCGGTTTACAACTGGAGCGGCATCTATATCGGCATCAACGGCGGTTACGGCTTCGGCAGCACCGACTGGTCATCGCCTACCGCTGGCGTCGTGGGCACCGGGACCTTCAACACGAGTGGCGGACTGGTCGGCGGTACGGCTGGTTTCAATTTCCAGAGCGGTCAGATTGTGTACGGCATCGAAGGCGACTGGGATTGGGCCGGCATCAAAGGGACTTCGAGCAGCGCCACAGCGACGATCGGTGGCTGCCCGGGTGCCATGCCTTGCAGCTTTGAGACATCGAGCAACTGGCTGTCGACCGTCCGTGGTCGCGTTGGCTACGCGTTCGACCGCGTGCTGATCTACGCCACTGGCGGCGGTGCGGCCGGTGATGTCAAAGCGACCTTCACCAAACCCAACGCTCCGGCCGTCACAGGTTCTACGAATTCAACGGAATGGGGCTGGACGGCGGGCGCGGGCATCGAGGCGGCACTCACCGAAAATGTCACCGTCAAAGTCGAATACCTGTTTGTCGATCTCCAGAATGGCAATTGCTCGCCGACGATCTGCGGCGGCGGTACGGCTGTTCCGGTGTCATTCGATGCCAGCATTGTGCGCGCAGGCCTGAACTTCAAATTCAATCCGTGGTGACGGACTGACGATCGCATTTGCAGACCGATCCTTTTTGAATTGATCCTTTTTGAACTGGGGCGTCGGGGAATGGGGCGTCGGGGGACTGAGCGCGGGGTGAGGGAGTATCCGCCGGACTGAAAGGAAAGGCGGCAGCGCCCTCACCCTGCTTCTCTCGATTGCGGCTTGGCGGTGTCTTGGGGAAGGCCAAGCCGGTCGACAGCGCGCCGAACGACAGGGCGCCGCTGATCGCTTCAAGCGGACGGAGAGCACGCCTCGGCGCAACGAGGCGGCTAAGTAAAGCGTACCGATCCGCAACGGAGCGAGCGGCAAGGGCCGGCAGGGTTGCCGGCCCTTGTCATTTGTATATTCCGTCATCCTGAGGTGCGCCCCGAAAGGGGCGCCTCGAAGGATGCACGGCCCGGGCGTCGCCCTTCGAGGGCCGCTTTGCGGACACCTCAGGTGACGGGATTCTTACGCTGCATTCCTGGGCATAGCTCGCTCCCCACACTGGCAAAGCCGCAGCGTTCTCACTACGTTCGACCGATGCACGACACAGCGCCCGGCCCGCGCGCAGGAGCGCCTTTATCCCGAGTTCCGGCATGAATGACCTGTTCGACAAGGCGGCGAAGGGTTCGCAGAATTTTCGAGACGGGCGTCGCGCCCGTGCGGCGGCCACCGATCGGCGCATCATCGCCATCCGGGGCGCGCGCGAGCACAATCTCAAGAACGTCGATCTCGACATTCCGCGCGACGAACTGGTCGTGTTCACCGGCCTGTCCGGCTCGGGCAAGAGTTCGCTTGCCTTCGACACCATCTACGCCGAGGGCCAGCGCCGCTACGTCGAGAGCCTGTCGGCCTATGCGCGGCAATTCCTGGAGATGATGCAGAAGCCGGACGTCGACCAGATCGACGGCCTGTCGCCGGCCATTTCCATCGAGCAGAAGACCACCTCGCGCAATCCGCGCTCTACGGTCGGCACCGTCACCGAGATCCACGACTACATGCGGCTCTTATGGGCGCGCGTCGGCGTGCCCTACTCGCCCGCAACCGGCCTGCCGATCGAGAGCCAGACCGTGTCGCAGATGGTCGACCGCATCTTGGCGCTGCCGGAGGGCACGCGGCTTTATCTGCTCGCGCCCGTGGTGCGCGGCAGGAAGGGCGAGTACCGCAAGGAACTCGCCGACTATCAGAAGAAGGGCTTTCAGCGCGTCAAGATCGACGGCAAGTTCTATGAGATCGCCGACGCGCCGGCGCTCGACAAGAAATTCACCCACGACATCGACGTGGTGGTCGACCGCATCGTCGTGCGCCCCGATATCGCGACGCGGCTCGCCGACTCGCTCGAGACGGCGCTCAAGCTCGCCGAGGGGCTGGCGGTGGCGGAGCTGGCGGATTCTTCTCCCTCCCCCCCTGCGGGGGAGGGTCGGGG
>DATCBO010000158.1:0-25065 GCA_036511795.1 Xanthobacteraceae bacterium | reverse complement strand
GCTGGCATTTTGACGTACGTCAAAACGTCCGCTGCGATCTGCCCCTAAGCTTAATGGTGAAAATGGGTCCCCTGGCAGAGATCCGATGAATTGCATTCGAGGAGCGCGATAATTATTTGTGCGTATAATTAGGCCGTCTGGGCGGCACCCCCATCCCCCGACACCCCTGCCGCCCAGCACAGAAGCCTAAGTTGAGGCAACAACTTCTCCACACCCCAGGAGCCTGGACTGCCTGGGGGTTCTTTTTTGTGGCGAAAACAGGGAATTTGCCGAATCCGGTTCGCGCCAACACCCGCACTCGCTGTAACGGACGCATTGGTCGATACTCCGACAGTTTGCGCCATCGCCGGCGCAGCAAAGCCGGCGGCGAGTACGGCGGCCCAGGCCAGGATCGTCAACTTTTGAGTTCTGTTGGTGGTGGAACTACCCGCGATATTACCGTTTAATTATTCATACGCCTTGTTGTTGAAGTGAAAGCGCCATTGGCACATGGAACCAACGCGGATTACTGGTCCACAACTAAAAATAGAGACCTTTAACGACGCAGTCGTGCAAGCTGCGAGCAGCGTCAATGAACGCGACAAGGGAAATAAAAAGCTGTTTGGCTATCTCTGTAAGCTCGCACAACGGCGCCCGGCTAGATTTACTCCGCTGTTGCTAACGATGCTGGAGCTGGAGTTGCGAGCAACCTCTGCGCGGCGATAAGCACCGCCGGTTTAAGAGACCAGACAATGGTAAAAACGGCGCGTGCACATAGACAACCTCGCATTAATGTTCCCATCGCGAATTCGTATGTTCTGATCACCGAGTCGCAGGACGAATTCGACCAACTTAAAAGCGAATTGTTGGACGAAATCAACCCGCAAGGAGCCTTAGCGCGGATATACACTGAGGATCTGATCGCCGTTTGTTGGGAAATTAGGCGATATCAACGCACGAAGACCACGCTCATTAATTCGCATTATCGCGACGCCCTGGGCATTATATTCAACCAGCTGACGCGGCCTCCATCGAATGTTTGCCCAAGGCCTGACGATGTTGGAGATGCAGAGGTCGATCAGGACGATGAGAACGTCAGATATGCGTACGATCCACTGATCGCTAAACTCCTCGATTTAGGAGAGGCCGATTTTGCCGAACAATGGTTCTCAAATCCGGATGTGCGAGCTCAGTTCCGCGAATTATTGGCGCGGTATCGACTCAACGAAGGGTATATTGAAGCCGAGGTGATCAGGCTTCTTATTAGAGATCTTGATGACATCGATCGGATGCTGGTGTCATTTGAGTTCCGCCGAGAGCGCCTCCTGCGGTCATTAAAAGACCCGCGACCGAAAGCCGAACGTGCTGCCGACAATAAACTTCCGCCGTTTAATGGACGAGGCCTCAACGGCTCAAAACGATAGATTGAATATGGCGACGGAACGTCAACTCGCCGCAAATCGCCGCAATGCTCAGCGGAGTACTGGTCCCCGCTCGTCACAAGGCAAAAAACGAGCTAGCCAAAGCGCACGCCGGCATGGGTTTAGCAGAAAAACGACGTTCTGCGATTCTGACGCAGTTGAGCAATTGGCACGTGAATTGGTCGGCCCGCACGCCGGTTTTGTTCGTCTGGAATTGGCGCGCCAAGCTGCAGAGGCTCATCTGACCATTAGGTTTGTCTCTCAAACAAAAAGCCGGTTGATCAATCGCATCCTGCTGTTCGGAGAACTGCGAGCGCAGGAGCCGGATGTCCCGAGAATGCCGGCCAAAGCCTTTTGGAATTTCCTTGAGCTTTGCCGTCTGACTGAAAGTTTTCCGAGGCCCCCAGACGCAACAAGGACCATGCCGACTGATGCCTCGGATCGCACCGCCGAGGCCATTCGTCGGGCGCTGCCGGATCTAGTGCGGCTGGAAAGATACGTGCGCCGCGCCGCTAGCCGCCGCGACGCTGCCATGCGGGGCCTTTTAGTAACATCGCCTACAGGTGGCCGGGACGAGGAGGAAAATGCAAAACGAAGCCTATTTTTCCTTGCGAATCAAAGGGGGAGGGAACGACGCCATCTAGAGGGCCATGCCGATCACCGGCGGAACTCGGGCGGCTTCGCAGCGAAACGAGCTACTCCGTTATGACAGGGCGCAGGAGCGAAATTCAATCGAGGCAAACACCGCCTCCCCATGGGCGCCCCGACCGGCCTCCAAGAACATTGCAAGAGTTGATAATGGGTGCAGCCGAGGTGTCCGGCATGCCGCGCCTCGGCAAGGCAAAAACAGGACATTCAAGAGGCTACTACTCCGGGACGAAGCCGGTGCAGCTATGGAATGGCAGCAACGGCAAGATGGGTTATTTCTCGTATCTCGTCCAGCACCGCACGTGGGTGATTGCCCAAATGTTGGGATTGATTCTAAAGCACAATCCAAGAATGAAAGTGCCACCGCCTAAAAACGCAGAACCAATTTCTCAGCGTGCGGAACTTGAGGGCCGTGGCGTCAATCTCCGATATTTCCTTAACGAGTTGATTACTCGTGCGTCGGCCAAGAACAGGCGTGAACTATACGCCGAACTGCGCCGTGGCGGGACGGAATTCGACGAGTCCATGGTCGAATTAATCGACGAACTTTGGAGTGAAAGACTTCGAGACGAACGTGAGGAAAAGAGGAAGTCAAAGGCAGGCACATGCCGTTCGAATTTTTCGCACGAACCAGGCGCCTGAGGCAGCTGCGGCGCGTGTCGCTCCGCAATGCCGGGCAAACCGGCCCTTCCGGCCGAAGGTGCGCCTCGACGTAAGCGAAGGCGGCTCCTCATTGCAAAATCGCGGATCGGAAAGGACTGGTTTGGCTATGGCGCCAAAGGTGGGGGCTGGTTGGTGCGGGCAATGCCTGCCTCGCCGGGAACTGCGAACTTGCAAATGCGTCGCGAGCTTTACCGCTAATTCAATCGCGGCATCTTGCGACATCTCTAGACCCCTGGACCAAGCTGTCTCCGAACTTCGATCGCGACGCGAATGGGTAGTGTTGCGACCGCGGGCGCCGTCTCAATCGAATTCACTGCGTCTTTCAGCGAAAACGTGAGCATGTTCGCCATGGCAATCTCCACCAAACGCGCTTTTGATCTTTGCGCCTCCAGCGTCGGGCTCGAGCGGGGTTGTGGCTGCAGGATCGATAAAATTACGCCCGAACAATCCGATTCGCAATTTTATGCCCAGATCAATTTGTTTAATCGAAACGATGATGTCGGATAACAAATAACATCAAATACCGGCACCACCGCCGAACAGCGGCAAGATTTTCGTTTCGCGCGGTCCGCTGCTCAATGCAGCTGGAGTGGTGCCGTGTTTGCGGTGGGTTTGCGTCCGAGCGTGGCCGGCACGTGGCGCAGCGCCTTGAGTGGGTCGACCAGGCCGGCGCCGAATTGCGGGTTTATACCCTTGGGACCGAGGTGCCTGGCGGTGGAGACCAGAATAGCGCGGATCTCCTCCGGGGTGTGTGCCTGCTTCTCCGCCATTAGCAGCGCGGCAACGCCGCTGACGTTTGCGCTCGCCACCGAGGTGCCTGTCGTGAACTGGATGTCGCCGTTCGGCGCTGGCACCAGAATGTTCACGCCGGGTGCCGCAACCGCGACATAGGAACCCTGGTTGGCGCCTTTGAACAGGCCGTCGTGCTCGTCGGTTGCGGTGACGGCCATGACGTTCGGATCGGCGCCAGGATAAAGCGGCGGCGATTTCGGGCCCGCATTGCCGGCGGCGGCGATGATCAAAATGCCCTTCTCGCGAGCGATCTGCAGCTCCTGCGCTAGCGCCGGATCGTACGGCCCAGCAAAGCTCATGTTGATGATCTTGGCACCGTGAGCGATGGCGTAATCTAGACCGCGGATGATTTTAACCGATGTCGCTTCGGGCGTTCCGGTGCCGCCGAACGCGCAGATCGCGATGATCTCGGCGTTCGGGGCGACGCCGAGGAGGCCGATGTGCGAGGCGATGGCGCCGGCCATCCCGGTACCGTGCGCATCGGGCGGCGTGTTGGGGCCGCAGCCGGCGTCATAGCTATCGACGATCCGGTCGGCGATGTCTGGTTGTTTGGTGTCGACCTGCGAATCGATCAGCGCGACAACGACGTCTTTACCCTGGGTGATCCGGTGCACGGCACCGAGCTGCAGCTTTGGAACGATGTATTGTGCTGGATCACCCAGATCCGCGGCTGAGCGGCGCTGATCTTGGGTCAGGCCATAGGTGTAGTTCGGCTGTGGCGCGGCGTTGAGCCCGGCCTTGTTGATCGCGAGAATGAGGTCGGTCACGGACTGACCGTTGTTGATCTGGAAGGTATAGACGGTGCGGCCAAGCGCCCCGATTGATTGTTGCGCGACGATGGTGAGGCCGAAACGCTGGGCGATGGCGGCGATCTGCTGCGACGTCAGCCCAGCGCCGAACTGCAGCACCAACTGATTCGCCAGGAATCGGGTCTCGCCTGGCGGCGGCAGGCCTGTGCCGGGTGGCAGCGGCATGACGTGCATATCGATAAGGCGTATTCCGGGCGGCGCGCCGTTGCCGCCCTGCCGGCCGTTGGCGAGGCTGCCGGTGTTGCCATTGCCGAGGCTGCCGGTGTTGCCATTGGCGCCGTTGCCGACATTGCCCGGCGTGCCAGCATTGAGCGAAGCGAGTGTGGTGGGGTCAACCAGCGGCGGCGCGATATTGGTGGGAGTGAAGTTGGACTGGGTAAACTGCGGAACCTGCTGAACGGTAACCGTCTGGCTAGGTGTTGAGTCGCTGGGCGTTGAATTGCTGGGCGGCGGGTTGCTAGGCGGCGGGTTGTTGGGCGGCGGGTTGCTGGGCGGCGGGTTGCTAGGCGGTGGGTTGCTGGGCGTTGTGCCCGGCTGAACCGACCCGCCGGTGAGGACGGTGCAGGCTGCGTCGGTGCAGCCGGCTAGCCAGGAGGGCAGGCCGGGAATGAAGCTCGGCGAAGTCGTGCCAACCTGATTGGTAAAACCGCTGCCGCTTGAACTCGAATTGGTGATCGTGCCGATCGGGAAGCTCGAATTCGGGATCGTTGCCTGTGTGCCCGAATAGGCAGCGTTCACGCCGGCGACTCCGCCTGCGTAGTTTGGTGAACCGCTGGCCAGCGCCACTTGGTCGGTACTGTTATCGATCGAACCGACGTTGAGGCCGGCAATGCCGCCGATGAAGTTGTTGCCGCCGCTGCCACTGATGGCCGGGTCGGTCGACGAGCCGGTCACCAGGCCGAGATTGATGCCGGCGATGCCGCCAATGTAGCTGTCGCTCGTACCGCTCACAGGCGCTGTCGATGACGTATCGGAGATGGTGCCTTCATTGACGCCGGCGACGCCGCCGACAATGCTGTTAGCGCCGGCGCTCGCCACCAGCGTGTTATTTGCTGATGAATTGGCGATAGTGCCGCTCTCGCCCAGCACGCCGACCAGACCGCCGACGATGCTGTCGTGGCCGCCGTTCACAGCGCCGGACGCGGAGATATTGGTGAAGCTGCCGCCGGTTTGACCGTTCGAGTCGCCGCCGATCGCGGCGAAGCCGCCGGCAAGGCTCAAGGCGCCGACCGTGACGTTGCCGGAGGCCTGCGAATTCGAGATTGCGGCGCTGTTGTTGTAGCCATCGCCGACGAAGCAGGACGGGCAAGTTTGCGGGTTCGTATCGAGCCCGTTGCTGACGGTGAAGCCGCCGGCCGTGCTGTTGTCGCCCGTGCTCACCGCGCCGGTCGCGAACGACGAGTCGATCGTACCCTTGTTGGTGCCCGCGAAGCCGCCGGCGCTCAGCCACATCGCGCCGGCCGTGCCGACATTGCCGGTGGCAAACGCATGGGCGATCTGGCCGTGATTGTCAGCGACGAAGCCGGCGATTTGCGTGGTGTTGTCGAACACGTCGCCAGCGATCGTATCGGGCAAGCCCGCGGCGCCGGTCACCTTGCCGGTGGCGAAGGCATATTGAATGATGCCTTCGTTATAGCCGGCGAAGCCGCCTCCCGAGCCGAGCGCGCCGACGGAGACGTTGCCAGTCGCGCAGGTGGAGGCGGCCGTGCAATTCGCCGGCGAACTGGTCCACGCCGTGCCCGTGATGGTGCCGTAGTTGGCACCGACAAAACCGCCCACATTGACGTATTCGCAGTTGAGGCAATTGTTGCTGGTGTCCTGGGGCGGCAGGCTGGCGGTTGAGGCAACGTTCCCCGAGGCTTGCGAATTGGTGATTTGCGCGCCCGGGTCGTTTTGACCGACAAGTCCGCCCAATTGCACGTTGATCCCGGAGCTGCTCACCCCGCCCGTGGCGGAGGAATTGGAAATCGACGCCGTTCCGATCTGACCGAAGCCGGTGCCGAGGCCGTTCTGTCCGACGAGGCCGCCGGCTACGCCATTCGCCCCGACCGAGACTGCTCCGTTGGCGGAGGACTGGGACACCGAGCCGAAATTATCTCCGACAAGGCCGCCGGCCGTGCTTGTGGTGAAGTTGAGTAAGCCGCTGCCGACACTCACATTGCCGGTCGCATACGAGCCGGTGATCGAGGCAACGACGACGTGACCGTTGCTGTCCAATGTATTCAAGTTCGTGCCTACAAGGCCGCCGGCGATCCCAGCCATGCCGGCTGTTACGTTGCCTGTTGCGTGGGATTGGCTAATCGTTCCGAAATTCGCTCCTACGAGTCCGCCCACAGTTGCAAAGTCGCCGCCGCTTACGACGACGCTGGCATAAGACCCGCTCACCACGCCCTCATTTGTACCAATAAGACCACCAGCGGTTAATGCAGAAGAGGTATCTATGGCGCCTATTGCATATGAGTTGATCACCGTGCCGCTGTTGAACCCGACCAGTTCGCCTACAACGAAGCCGCCGCTCACGCTGCCGCCGGTGAGGCCGACATTCTCGACCGTGCCGCCAGAGCCGACGAAGCCAAACAAGCCGGCAATGTTTGTCGCTGAGGCATTGATCGTGAGGCCTGAAATCGTGTTGCCGTTGCCGTTCAGCGTGCCGGTAAATGAAGTCGTTTTGCCGCCGATTGCTACGAAGCCGGCACCGCCGTTCCAATTGGCAGTACCGTTGGCGTCAATATTATTGGCAACAACGTAATTATCGGCGAGCAGAGTAGCGCTGGAGCCGATGCCCTGCAGACCGTAGATGTCGGCGACCTGATACGGATTTCCAGAAGAACCATCGCCGCCCGCGGCACGCAGGAATGACCCGCCGCTAATCACAAAGTTTTCCGCACTGAAGCTCGGCAGCGAGGGACTGTCTTGTACCCAGTTGCCGTTCACGAGCGTGAACGTGCCGACATTGATTGCTCCCAAGGCCGCGATGTTTCCGTTTACGTCGAGCGTTAAGGAGTTGGAAGCTGTCACCCCGCTACTGCCGCCAACGGTGCCAATGGTCAGTTTCGTCGCGTCGGTGAGGCTGACGCTCCCGACGGTTGCCGCGAGCGTGCCGATCTGATTACTGGAATTGGTCAGCGTGAAGCTTCCGCCGTTGCCCGAAAGTCCCAGGTTCGTCGCCGTGATCGGTGCAGATTGCGTGACCGTACCGGTGTTCGACAGCAGCAGTGTCTCGGCACTGAGCGATTGATCAATAGCGAAGCTCGTGCCGATGGCGTTTATTGTTCGGTTCCGCAGACTGGCTACACGCGAGCCAACGCTCTCGTGGCCGCCGATGGCTATCGAAAGTCCATTGGAGACTGAACTGAGATTCGCGGCGTTGCTCGTCTCGTTGAGGTACCCGATATAGATATTAAGATTCTCAACGGAACCGGTGGCGTTCTGAATGTACGCGGCGCCGGCATGGTCGCCGGTCGTGTAAGTCAGCACCTGCGAACCGGAAGCCGAGATCGTGCCGGGCAACAGCACGATATTGTACGAGCCGTTCGTCCCCGTCGTCACGGTTCCGAGAGACACACCGTTCACCAGACCGGATACGGAAATCCCGCTACCGGCCGAAGTGATCCCGGCGTCATTGAAGACATAGCCAGCCACCACCTGCGAGTTCGTCGGCAATTGCCAGAGCAAGTATGGAAGACCGTTGTTGATTGCAGGAGCGTAGCTGCCCCACGCCGTGGCGTCGAAGCCACCCGGCAAGCCGGCCTGGAACTGCGCGGTCGTCAGCGGGGAGCCACCGTCGCTTTCGCGTTGGCCGCTGGTCTGCGTGTCCCAGTACGACGAACTGACATTGCGCTCACCGCTGCCAATCAAGCCGCCGAGATTACCGCGACCGCTTACCGCTCCGATCGAGTAGCTTTGCGAAACGGACCCAGTATTGTAGCCGATAAGCCCCCCGACTTCGGCCGATCCGGTGGAATTATTTCTTACGGTCCCCGCCGCATAAGATTGAGTCACGGTGCCGCCGTCGTTCCAGCCGACCAGCCCACCAAGATAGAGCGAGTCGCCTGTGCTGCGCTCAGCGATATTGACCGCTGCATACGACTTACTGATCGAGCCGGAGTTTGTACCGACGAGCCCGCCGGTATCGGGGGCTGTGCCGTACCGGCTGGCGCTCGTGATGATGCCGGTGGCGTACGAGTCGCTGATAGCTCCCAGGTTGTTGCCGGCCAATGCGCCGATGTGTGAATACCCCTGTGCGTCGTTCCATTCCTCAGAATTGCCCGACCCCTGGGCAATTAAGCTGATATTGGTAATTCCGAGGTTCTGCACTGACCCGGGGTGTCCAATCACTCCAAACAATCCGACGTCCGTGGCGGATGAGTTGATCGTCAGATTGTTGATCGTGAAGCCCGCGCCGTTCAGCGAACCATTGAATGCGTTCCGAGAGTCGCCAATCGACACAAAGCCGGTGCCGCCGTTCCAGTTGGCCGTTCCGGAAGCGTCGACATTGTTGGCGAGAATGTAATCGCGCGACAGCAACGTCGAACTCGAACCGATGCCCTCCAAGCCATAGACGTCGATGAGCTGGTACGGTGACCCACTAGACCCGTTGCCACCCCTCGCTCGCAGGAATGAGCCGCCGCTGAGAACGAAATTGTTGGCCGAAAACGCAGGTAGCGAGCCGACCTGTTGCCAATCGCCATCCTGTAGCGTGAAGGTCCCGACCGTGACATCGGCGGTTGCGAAAATTGAATTGGTGGCGCTCAGTGTGAAGGTCCTCACGCTGACATCGGCGTTCGTGAAAATCGAATTGTTGGCGTTCAGCATCAGCCCGCCGTTCGCGGCGGAGATTGCGTTGTTGATGACGATGTCGTGATACGCATCGAGCGTCAGCGTGTGGCTGCCGTTCCAGGAAATAGACGCATCAATATTGATGTCGCCCTGACCGTAAGATTTGTCGCCATAGCCGCTGGCGCCGGTTTCCAGAACCACGTTGTTGTGGCTGAGGGCGGTAACAATTTCCCGAGCATCACTCTGATCGACCGTGAGATCATTGGGATCAAGCAGCCACGTGCCGGTTTTGCCGTTCAGCGCGCTGGTATTGACCGCGCTGTTAAAGGAGAGCGTGCCGCCCGACGTTTCGACGAACCCGCCGTTGCCCGACTGCGCGCCGCCCTTGGCCATAATCGTGCCAAGGAACGTCGTGGCCTGATTGGCCCAGACGATGACCTTGCCGCCATTGCCGGTTTCAGTGGCCGAAGCGTCGATCGTGGTCGCGGCATCGATCGACACTGTGTTTGCATTCGGCACCGCGTAGGGCTGCAGCGCCGCGCTCGCATTGCCCGACACGAGGCCAGTATTGGGGTTGCCACCGCCCCAATCGCCGCCGATCAGCACGGTGCCGCCGCCGGCCAGACCCGAGGCGTCGATCGTGGCGTGCGCGACCTTGACGTTGTCTCCGGTGATCTGGATCGTGCCGCCGCTTGTGCCCGCGCGTTTGCCCGCGGCGGACAGACGGCCGGACACTTTCACCTTTTGATTCGGAACGCCGCCCGCGGCGCCGAGCACAATCATGCCCTTGTGGCTGCCGATTGTGTTTGCTTCGATCACGCCGGAATTGTTGATGACGGAATCGACAATCTTGCGGGCCGCCACCGCGGTGAGCACCACGGTGCCTCCATTCGCCTTGAGCTCGCCCTTGTTGCTGACCAGCGACTTCAGCGGCTTGCCGGTGGCGACGTCGACGACCTGTGAGGAGATCGAATCGGTCAGCCCGAGCGTGATCAGGTTGTCGCCGTACATGTCGAGTGTGAACTGATTCCCGGAGGCCAAAGCGATGGTGCCGAGTCTTGCGATGATCGTGCCGGTGTTGCGCACGCCGGGCGCCACCAGCGCGGCGAAGCCGCCGGTTTGCGCCGTGATCGTCCCCATGTTGACGATCGAGGCGTTCGGATTTCCCGGAATACTAAAATTGTAGCTCCCGGCCATGAAGTCGCTGTTGGTGATGTCGTTGGTTGTTGCCACCAGGCTGCCGACATTGATACGTGCGCCCATGCCGAACAGGATGCCGTCCGGATTGACCAGAAATACCTTGCCGTTCGAATACAGCGTGCCGAGGATTTGCGTAGGCGACCCGCCAATGACGCGATCGAGCTGGGTCGAATTCGAATTCGGCATGTAGATTTTGGTGGTTTCGCCGGCGCCGATGTTGAACGTCTGCCAGTTGATTATGGCGCTCTGGGTTGATTGATTGACGACAACGTTGGCGGTGCCCTGCCCCTGCACGGTCGCGGCGCCGCCCATTACCTGAGGGCCGTTCGGACCGGCAAGCACGGACGCAGCGGCGATCGGCAGGAGAGCCGAGGCCGTCAGAATAGTGCGGTGCCATTGCCGAGCCATCGCCTGCCTCAATTGTGCGCGCTCAGGATGAAGAAGAAGCGTTCGTCGTTGCGCGGGCCCTCGACGGCCTTGGCAACGGAAAAATCGGCATCGACATGCTCGAACCAGTTGAGCCGGATGCCCGCGCCGATGGATGCGGCATTCTGGTTCGCCGGCGTGCCCGGCGCCGCGTCGCGCGTGTAGAGCTCACCGAAGTCGGTGAAGGTATAAAGCTGCGCGGAATTGGCGAAGCGCGGGTGTGTGATGTCGTAGCGAAGCTCGGCGATGCCCTCGATGCAGGAGTCGCCGAGCAGTTGCGACGGGTCGAACGCGCGCCCGTAATAGCGTCCGCCGAACGCGCACTGCTCAGGGACGAGCAGCGGCGTGCCGGCATATTGGCCGTAGACCGATAGATAGGCCGAGAACTTATCGACCAGCGGCGCAATGCGGCTGCCGGTGAATTCGATCTTGTCGTAATCGACGCGCCCGGGGAGTCGCGACGCCAGCGGGTTGCCGTTCATGGTGCTGCCGAGGCCCTGGATGCCTTGGCTGACCGTGACGTTGAACTGATTGACCGCCTGCGTGGCGTCGGCGAAGTCGGCGTCCACCTTGACGCGGAAGCCGCGCAGCCGGTCGTCCGAAAGCGGCGCACCCAGCGCGTCGCCTTGGTTGTCGCTGCCGTAGAATAGGCCCGACAGCTTTAGATTCTTTTCGCGCGAGCGGACGAATGGATACGACAGGCCGACGTCGCCGTAGGGGCCGAGGGTGCGGTACTGCAGAATTTCCAGCGGCACTGTCCCCGGCGTTCCCCAGGCGTCGCTGGCGTCGGCGAAAAAAGTCAGCCCTTCGCTACTGAGCACTTTCTTGTAGCCGAAGGCGGCGTAGTTGAGTTCCTGGAACGGAATCGCGCCCGCATAGGTGAAGGTCAGCGCATCGTGCTGTCCGAACGGATTGTTGATTGTTGCCGAGCCGAGATACTCGAGCGGGCCGCGCGCCGACGTGCCGCGGTTGTCAAGTTGAGCATTTACGTCAACACGCTTTTCGGCCACTTCTACGACCAGCGTCGCGGCGCCAACGTTGTGTTTGGAGGGCCGCAAACTGGTTTTGAATTTCAACCCCGGCAGATCGCCGGCGAGCAACAGATAGCGCTCCATGGTGCGGATATTGGCCGGCCGCTGCGCCGTGATCTTCGCCGCGTAGCCCGTGAAGAAATCGTGGTAGCGGGAGAGCTGCGGTGGCCACTCGACTTTGTCGATATAGCCCTCGACGACCTCGATTTGGACGATGGCGCCTTTGGGGTCGAGCTGCTGCGGCGGCACTACCGCGCGCGACAGTACATAGCCGTCGTTGCCATACTTCGTCGTGATCGCCTGCGCCAGCGCGTAAACGGCCGCCAACGACACGCGCCGGCCGACCAAATCTTTGTAGAGCGGCGCAAGGTCCTTGGGCTGATAGACCGTCGAGCCAGTGATCTTCACGCCGCGCACAAGCAGGAAAACTTTTTCGGCGCCCTTGGGCGCGACTGTGCTCGGCAGCGTTACGGTGGGGCCTGCTGGCTGCGCCTGCGGGGAGGGCGGTTGAACAAAGCGCTGCCGTTCCCGCCCGGGCAGATCGCTCGGCGGAACGACTTGCGCCCTGGCCGCCGTTGTCATCAAAGACACCAGCGCCAGCGCTGCCAACAGCCATATGCGGGACCCCATCGCCCCCGTGCCCCCGGTGAGCCTTGTGCCCACTGCGCCTTTCCCATGAGGATTCAACGGCCTATACGGCCGAGAGTCAACAACGGAAAGCTCGCGCAATGCGTGAGTTTCAGGCGGAGAACGCGCTCCGCCTTTGCCTATCTGGCGGCCGCCAAGGACCGCTTCGCCAGCAATGCGTTGACGTGGCGCAGCACATGATCCGCAACGATAGCGTGCCCTTCCGCCGTCGGGTGGAAGGCACCGCTAATCAGGGCCGCGTAGGGCGGCTGCAGGTCATCGAAAGCCGAAATGCCTTCCTTGTGGGTATTGGCTGCCAGGAAGGAGTCGTTCGGATCGCGGACCAGGCGCCAGTGATGCGCATAGGGCGCGGCACCCGCCGGCGAATAAGGAACAAAATCCTGCGTCGCTGCCGACATTCGGGGCATCGCCATGTTGACCTGGTCGCTTATCGCCGCATGCGGGTCCCGGGCGCAGACGCCGCGGTGCGTGAATTCGGCGGTGTGGTCGGTGATGAACTGGAAGCCGGTGCCGCGGCCTGTGGCGAGACCTGCCGGACAGCCGGGCTTGCTGGCGTCGTCGATGCACGCCTGGCGAGCCTCCAATTGGGCGACGAACCGCGTGACTTCCTGCACCCGTCCGCTGTCGTAGCGGAATTTGGGGTACACATCGAGCCCGAGCGTCGGTATCCGGCCGCAAACGTTGCCGGTTTCGTCGAATTGAATCGGCTCATAGGCATTCTGCAGCACCCGCGAGGGGTCGACTCCGAACCCGTCCCGCAGCGCGTCCTTTACGGCCTCCATGCGGCGATCGAGTACCCGCAGATAAGCTTCCGAGACGCTCGGAGAATAGCGGATTTCGTGGCCGATCAGGCCCGCAACGGGTGCGATATCGGACGCGCTCGAGGTGATAGCGTAGGCGACCAATGCGCCGAAGCCGACGTCGTTGCCGCCGACCGAAAGCAGCATCACGTCGATCGGGCGCTTGCGGTCCTGCGGCGGACACCACCGCATCGTGATGGTGCGTTCGCTGATCGAGGTGCTGCCGGCCGAATACGCCGGCAACCGGTAATTCACGGCGTGGGTACGCTCGTTGTCACTGCGGCAGATCAGGCTGGCCAATTGATCGAGCTGCGCCGGTGTCTTCTTCTGGCCGTTGGCAAGTGCCATCTCATCGCGCGCGTCGCTCGGCGAGAACAAACCTTCAAGAATATCGGATCCGGAGCATGCCAAGCTTACGAAAGTGACGGCGCGGTGCCGATCCTCAAGCGCCAGCCCCATGCTGACGCGGAACGGATAACCGTACTGCGAGCGATGGCAATCCGGACTCAGCCACTGCGCGCGCGCCTTCTCGAAAGCATCGAGAAATTCCCGCGTGTTCGGGTCGTAGACCAGCTCTTTCTGCTCGTCTGCCATCAGGCGCTTCGGCAGCGCCTTGGGGTTGAACTGATCTTCCGCCGAGGCGACGTGGTAATCGGCGTTGCCGCGGCTGGCGAGATTCTGGTTGGCCTGCAAATTGACGGGGTCGTAGACCATCTGCCGGCTGGCGCTGAAAGTCACCGGACGGTCCGGATTGCTTTCGCCGGATGCGAAGCTGTCACCCATCGCGACGACAAACAAATCTTCGACGATGACGCTTGAATCGGCCAGTTCGGTGCCGTTGGGCAGTTTGACCTTGACGGACGCGCCCGAGAGATTGCGTTCGAGCGAATACGGCACGCGCTTGATCACGAACTTCGCCTTGCACGGCTGCTTGCGCGTCTCGACCGGTGAATTAGGCCGGCGCGCCTGCCAGCTCCACTCGCAGTCACCCGTACCTGCAGCCGCGATCTGTTCCGGCGACAGGAAGACGTCGACGGTGTGGGCGTCCGGCAGGATGTAGTCCTCCTTCGCGACACCCCACGAATATTGCCTGTCACAGGTTTTGAGGTAATGGCGCGGCCGGGCGTTGCGATCGAAGCAGGTGAAATCGAGCGTGCGCGAGGCCCAGCCCAGGCGGCTCTGCTCGAAATATTTTCCCGCCGTGTCGTAACAGGAGGTGGGCGTTGAGCGGTTTTTGCAATCGGGATCGTTCAGGCGGCGTTCCACGCGCCACAGAATGTTATTGGGCAACGCTTGGCCGGCTGCACCGCGCACCGCGTCGAACGCCTTTTCCTGCGCCTGGAACGACGCCTCGCGTTTGAAAAAACGATAGGGGTTCTCGACCTCCCATCGGAGATCGGCGGCGTGGCTCTTCGGAATCCCATAAAACAGTTGGGCCGTGATGAACAAAAACGTCGCTACAAACCAACGGCACCGCATCGCGGTTCTCCCTGTTTTTTTGAGGATAGCGATATTGGAACCCCGCTGTCTATCGCGACGCACGGAAGCTCGGCCGGACGCAAAACACGCAGAAAACCGGGATTTTTGTATGTTTGAGCCCACGCCTTCCCCTTCATTGAGACTGTATCCGGCGGCAAATGTTCCCGTGCTCGCCGGTAAAATCCCTATACGGCTAGCGCGGTTGCGGTGCCTCAGGCGCTTTTGCCGGCGGTTGCGGCATTCCGCCAATCGGTGACGAATCGGCGGCAAAACGGTCGTTAGATACCAGGACGGGAGGCCCGTCTGTTCGTTTGTCGTACCAGTACCAGGCGCCTTCGACGTCCCACCACCAACCGTCGCGGCCAAACCGCCGCTCATGACGCCAAACCCCGTGTTCCCAGGCGAAGCGCTCGCGCGCATTGAAGGTGTTGATGTCACGGCGGTTTTGGGCGCTGCGGAAATCATACCCTCGGGTTATCGCGATACTGCCGGTGATGCCGTCAGGCGCCGAGGACAGGTGATAGCCGGCGCCATTCGGCATCGGACTTCCCACGCCACCCGCTGCGGAATGAAATAAAGCGCTGTTGTCAGCCGGGTTTTTCACCCATTGCTGCCGCCCGGCGAATATCGCGAGCGCAACGGCGGCGGCCAATCCGAGGAGGCCGACGCCGAGCGCCGGCACGGGCCATCCAAACGACAATCGCAGACGCGGCCACGGCGTAGCCGCATGCTGTTTCATGGCGACGGCCTGGCGCATCGCCGCCTGGGTGACGGATGCCGGTGCGCGCGGCGCTCGCAACCCTCGCACGAGTGATGCGGTGTCCTGTAATGCACGTACGTGCTCGCCGCATGCGGGGCAGGTCTGCAAATGCGCGGCGATGCGGGCGCGATCTTCGGCGCTCAATTCGCCATCGATCCAGGCCGACAGCTCAGCGTGCAAGTCGTCGCACCCCATCAACGAAACTCCGCCAAGCGTTCTTTGAGTTTCTCGCGGGCGCGGTAGATGCGGGTCTTCACCGTGGCCACCGACGTCTCGGTAATCCGCGCAATGTCCTCGTAAGATTGATCTTCAATCTCCCGCAGCAGGATCACTTCGCGAAACGCCGGCTCGAGATCGCCGATGGCAAGTTCAATCGCATCGCGCAGTTCGGCGCTGGCCGACGAGCGGTCTGCCCCCGGCTCATCGCTGGCGAGGTCCGCGATCCAGCTGCGATCCGCCACATCCACGAGACTTTTTCTGGCCGAGGCGAGGCGGGTCACGCAGGCGTTGCGCGCGATCTGGTGTAGCCAGGTATTCAGCGACGCCTCGCCCCGAAATGCACCGATGGCCCGGACGGCGCGCAAGAACACCTCCTGGCTCGCGTCCTCGGCTTCCTCGCGATTGCGCATCATTCGCAGGCAAAATCCGTAAATACGGTCGCGATAGGCGCCAAAGACCTGCCCCCAGGCAGCTTCGTCGCCACGCGCCAGTTGTGAAAGAATTGTCCGCTCGGAACTGTCCCTAGTGTCCATTAGACCGTCGCCCGAGCCAAATGTTCCCGCGCGCAAGATGCTACGACGGCATTCTGCACCCGCAAAATGCCCTTCGCCGGCGCTGTGCGCCGACGCCGCGCTCATCTTCGCGATGTCGCCACTTCTGCTATAAGTCGGAGAAATGAGGGGGGAGGTTCAGCCGGTGCAGCCGGCGGATCGCGGATCCACCCCCGGAGGGAAATAGGATGTTGCTGCGCCTTCTTGTCATCGCCGCACTGGCGCTGCCCGCGGGACCGGCGCTGGCGCAGTTCTACAAGGATAAGACGCTGACGCTGTTGGTGAATTACGGCGTCGGCGGCAACGCCGATACCGAGGCGCGCGTCTACCAGCAGTATTTGGCCAAGTACATTCCCGGCCATCCGACCATCATCATCCGCAATCTGCCGGGCGCCGGCGGCGTCAGCGCCATGAATCAGCTCGGACTCAACATCGGCTCGCAACCCGACGGCTTGACGGTCGGCTATTTCACCATGAGTGCCACCGTTTTGATCACCGACGATCCGGTGCTCAAGATCAAAATGGACGACCTCATCCCAATAGCGGCTGCGCGCGGCTGGAATGTCGTTTACGCGCGCAAGGACATTGTCCCGGGCGGCTACACCAAGCCCGCGGATTTTGCCCGCGCGCGCAGCGTCTATGCGGGCGGCTATAGCCGCGCCTCGTCACAGGACACGCGGCTGCGGCTGGTGCTCGAAGTGATGAACCTGCCCTACAAAATGGTGACCGGGTTCGCCTCGACCGCGCAGCTCAACAAGGCAATGGTGCAGAGTGAGGTCAACTTCACCTCTAGCTCGCTGCCCGGTTATCAGACCGTCGTCATTCCGCAGCTCATCAATACCGGCATTGGCGTTCCGCTGTTTCAGTTCTCGATCGTCGGCGCCGACGGCAAGCCTACGGGAAATCCCGAATTGGAAAAGCGCGGTCTTCCCGTGTTCGACCAGTTCTATCGGGACGCCTTCGGCAAAGCGCCGTCGGGTGCAAAATACCAGGCGCTGCTCCTCACCAACGACATCGCCACCAAGATGCAGCGCGGAATGTTCCTGCCCAAGGGCTCGCCGCCCGAGGCGGTGGCGGCGCTGCGCAAGGCGTTTCTTGCGGTCGCGGCCGATCCGGATTTCATCGCCGGCTACAAGAAAATTACCGGTGAGGCGCCCGATCTTCTTGACGCGCAGGTCGTGCAGCAGATTTTCGACCGCATCCGCAGCGTCGATCCCAAGGTCAAGCAGATCCTCAAGGATTCCATTGCCGAGAATTGATCGCGTCTCGGCCGCTATGGGGCGAACTTCGGTTTCTCTTTGAGATAGTGCTGGGCCATCAGCGGCCGGAATTTATCCATCGTCGCGCGATTGAGCGTCAGCGGCGGCTTCTGACCGGGCGGTAACAGCGATCGGTATTCAGTCCCAGCAAGCTCTTCCTTGAAACTCCTCTTGGCTTCATCGACCACGGCAGGGTTGCTGAAGCATTCCACGATCGATGCGGCCATCACCTTGGCGCCGGCGACCGCGCCCTTGTGGGCGATCGACGTGGCGAGCGGAACGCCGGCCACCCAGTGATGAAAGCTGATGTTCGGCACCGTCGCGGGAAAGTAGAGCTTCACCATCGGGACTTTCCAGGAAATATCGCCGGCGTCATTGGCGGCGGCCTTCTGCACCGCCGGTCCTTGCATCGGCACGTAGCGGCGCGCGAGGCCCTCGACCGGCACGTTCACTTTCGCCTGTACGGCGCGCGCCAGCGCATCCTCTTGCTCGCTCCAGCTTGGCAGGCCGACCGTCTCGATCTCGCGCTCGACCAGTTCCGCCAGGGTGCGGTTGCCGCGCACCGGCCAGACCGCGCTCATGACGTCGACCTCGACCTTGGTGTTCGACATCAGCGCCGCGCCTTCGGCGATCCGCTTCGCCTGTTCGAACAATTTGCCGGCGCCTTCGGCGGTGGAGTCGCGAAAATACCACCACACCGCGGCGCGCCGCGGCACGACGTTGGGCTGATCGCCGCCTTCGGTGATGACGCGGTGCATGCGCATGGTCGGCGTCATGTGCTCGCGGTATTGCGCCAACCCCATGTCCATCAGCACCACGCCGTCGAGCGCATCGCGGCCGCGCCACGGCGCCATGCCGGCATGCGCGGTCTCGCCGTGAAACGTGAACGTCGCGGACACGAGGGCGGCCTGGATCAGGCCGTAGCCGACGCCGAAATTGCCGGCGATGTGATTGTGAAAGGCGAGATCGACGTCGTCGAACCAGCCGTCGCGCACAATATAGGGCCGACTGAGAAGCTGCTCTTCGGCTGGAGCGCCGAACACCTTGAGCGCGCCTTTCAGGCCGAATTTTTCCATCGCGGCTTTGGCCGCGAGCGCGCTGGCGATCAGCACCGCACCGTTGACATTGTGACCTTCGCAATGGCCGGGCGCGCCGTCGACGATCGCCTTCTGCTCGGCGACGCCCGAGGCCTGCGAGTTGTCGGGATTGGAATCGTATTCGGTGTGCATGGCGATGACCGGATGGCCGGAACCGAACGTGGCGCAGAATCCGGTCGGAAAGCCGCAGATGCCGCGCTCGACCTTGAAGCCGGCGTCTTCGAGCAGCGCCGTCATCAGCTTCGCGGTCTCGAATTCCTGCATGCCGAGTTCGGCGAAGTAGAAGATGTTGTCGCTGAGGCAGGCGATGGCCTTGGCGTTGCGATCGAGGTAGTCGAAGCAATGCGTCTTGGCGGCGCTGAGATTATTGGCTTGACTGGTCACGGCCTGTCACCTTTTCGGCATGTCGCGTACTGGCGATACATGGCGCGATCTCGTATTCGCAAACCCCGCTTCGCGTTTACTGCTATCATGCCGAACGGACACGCGTGAGGCACATAAGGCGTCCCCACCCATGAAATTCGCGCATTTTTCCCATATCTGGGCCAAGCCCGGCATGACGCCGCACCAGCGCTACGAGCAGCTCTGGCGTGAACTCGCGCTATGCGACGAGTTCGGTTTCGACCACTCGTTCTGCGTCGAGCATCATTTCCGCCCCGACGAAAGCTGGATGTCGTCGCCGTCGCTTTATGCGGTCGGCGCCGGCGCGCGCACCAAGCGGCTGCGCATCGGGCCGATGGGTTACATCGTGCCGCTTTATCATCCGCTGCGGCTTGCCGAGGAGATTGCGATCGTCGACCAGATGCTCGGCGGCCGCATGGAGCTTGGCCTGGTGCCGGGAATCAACCCGGATTATTTCCGCCCATTCGGGCTCGATTATGGGCAGCGCAAATCGCCGACGTTGGAGTTCGTCGATTATCTGCGTGCGGCGTTCGGCGATACGCAACCGTTCTCGTATCACGGCCAGGAATTCCACACCGACAATGCGCGGATTTCCGTTCCGCCGGTGCAGCGCCCGCATCCGCCGCTGTGGATGATGAGCCGCGATCCGCAGACGCTCGAATTCTGCGCCAGGAATGGCATCAGTCCCGGCTATTTTCTGGTCTACCCGCGCGCCGATGCGGCGCCGCGCTACCGCAAATTCCTGGCCGACTGGCAGGCGGCCGGTCGCGCCGCAAAGCCGAACATCTCCTACTGCACCGTCGTGTATGTAGACGAAACGGATGACAAGGCGATCGAGACTGCGGCATTCCGCGCGAGCCGCGCCTACGAGGGCTTTCTGGCGCCGGCAAAACGGGGCGAGACGTTCGAGCAACGTGCCGCCGACCACGCCAAAATGTTCGTCGGCCGCGGCGAGCCCGGCGCGTCCGAGATCATGCAGCATCTGTTCGATGCCGAGTATTTGTTGAAGCACGAGCTGGTATTCATCGGCTCGCCCGAGACAGTCGCGGCAAAAATCCGCGCCGCCGCGGCGAACGGCCTATTCAACGTCTTCATGGGCGAGTTTAATTTCTCGGACCTGCCCGAGGCGGACCTGATGCGCTCGATCCGCCTGTTCGGCGAGAAGGTGATTCCGGAGCTGCGTGGCTACCAGCCGTTTTAGTCTACCCGTCACCCTGGGTGCTTGGCGCTAAGCGCTAAGCCTCGAAGGGCGACGGCCCCAGCGCCCTCGGCCGGCATCCTCCGGGGCTCACTACGCCCGCACCTTAGACGACTGCTACTGCGCCTTTGCCAGTTCCGGACGCGCGCGCAGCCGCGCGCTGACCAGTGTATAGACGATGAAGGTCACGATGGCGCCGGCGGCGAATGGCAGCGCCGACCACATGTAGAGGCGCGTCACCGGGAGGCCGACGAACAACGCGCCGACGAGCGGACCCGCAATGGCGCCGAGCCGGCCGATGCCGAGCTGCCAGCCCGACCCGTTGGCGCGCAGCGATGTCGGATAGATCATCGCGCCGACCACGTTGATGCCCGACTGGATGCCGAGCACGATGAAGCCCGCGAAGAACGTCACGACAAGCAGAGCGGCGGTCGAACTCAATCCCGCATAGCCGATCGCGCTCACGATCGGCACAGCGATGACGAACATGATGGCGATGGCGAGAAACCTCGACCGCTGCAGCCACGACGACAGCAGCAGCGAACCGACCGTGCCGCCGACTTGGAGTCCGGCGCCGGCCAGCGCGGCAATCTGCGGCGGCACGTGCGCCGCGCCCATGAGCGTCGGCGTCCAGCTCAGCAGGAAGAAATAGCCCATCAGGTTGCAGGCGAAGATCAGCCAGGTCAGCGGCGTGATCAGCGCCAGCCCTTCGCGGAACAGATTGAGAGGATTGCTCGGCGCCTGCTTCTCGTCCTCGATGACGAAGCGCGCATTCGGCGGCACGACAAAATCGGGACGCATCTCCTTGAGCAGCGCCTCCATCTTGCGGCGCTGGCCCTCATGGAGGGCCATGAACTTGATCGATTCCGGCAGATAGAAGATCGCCCCCAGCGCGAACACGATCGGCGCGACGCCGCCGACGAAAAACAGAATCTGCCAGCCATGACTCGCCACAAAGCCGGCACTGACAAAGCCCGCGCAGGCGCCACCGAGGGGCACCATGCCGGTGGCAATGATGGCAAGCGTTGCGCGTTTGTCGCGCGGCGCCGATTCGGCGTTGATCGCGACGATGTTCGGAATGACGCCGCCGATGCCGAGCCCGGCGATGAAGCGCAGCCACGACATTTCAGTCAGATTGGTCGAATAGGCCGCGATGAAAGTGAAAATACCGAACAGCACGTTGGCGAGGATGAGCGCGTTCTTGCGGCCGTAGCGGTCGCCTATCCAGCCGAAGATCTGCGAGCCGAACAGCACGCCGAAATTGCTCGCCGACAGCAGGAGGCCCAGCGCCTTCGGCGCAATGTGCCATTCGCGGATCAAACTCGGGGCTGCGAAGGCCACGGCGCCGATGTCGTAGCCGTCGATCAACGCCATCAGAACGGTCCAGAACAACAGCTTGTAATGGAACGAGCCTACACCGTACTCATCCAGAAAATGCGAGACCTGAACTTCCGCTTGGCCGGCCATCGTTCCCACCCCGTCAGCATCGCTTTTTGTCGCGTTAAAACCGCGCGGCAAAAGCGTAGGGCAGAGAATGCCCAAAGGAAAGGGATATTCCGGCGCAGCGCCGGTGGAACGCGGCCCACTCCTTGGCTGTCAACGCCGCGCGGAGGCGCTCGGCTTTGCGGCCGCTGCAGGATCGAGGGCAACGGCGGCTTCCGTCGTCAGCAACAGGAAGGTGAAGGTCTCCTGCAGGTACAGACGAACGGCCGTCTCGGTATGGCTCAGATAACCGATGGAGAGGTCCTGCCCAATGTGCAGCGCGAAATCGCCGCCGCGAGTCGTGAGCACGAATGCGCCCGCAATCGCCGGCGCCCAGATGATCTCGCCGTCCACCAGACGCTTGACGTGATCGAGTACCGGATAGCCGTGATCGCTGGTTTCGCTGAGTCCGGTATAGGCGTCGGCGCCGAGCAGCACGGAGTAGGGACCATTGACGCCGACGAGGCGCAACTGAGTCAGCGCTTGCGCGATGGCGTCGGGATATTCGCGGAAGTCCGCCGGAAGCCTTAGCACCGGGTTGCTCGTGCCTTCGCGCACCCCGCCGATGCCGGCGGCAGCATAGCCGTCGAAGACCGCCCGGTCTTCGGCGAACGCGATGATTTTGGCGGCATCCTTGGCCGGCTGCCAGTCGGAGTCTTCGGCGCCGCGCTCGACGTCATCGATCTGCTGGCGATCGAGATCGAACGGCACCCTCAACTCGACCAGCGCGTTGACCGCGCGCTGCCGCGCGATGATGCCATCTGCCGGCGCTTTCAGGGTGTGCAGGTGGCCGGTGGTGGCCGCCCCGAGCGCCACGCCGCCGGGTCCGTGCACGTCGACCACCCGCCGCGCCGCGAGATAACGCTTCAACGTGCGCGATACCTCCTCCTCGATGTCGGCCCATGCCGCTTCTGAAATCGGGGCAAGTTCGCGATACAGGTTATTCATGAGCGCGGTCTCCTTTGAGCGAACCGATGCCGAGCGAACCGTCCGAAGCGGGCGCTGCCGGGAAAGGCGGCGCTGACGTTTCGGCTGTTATCGTTTCGGCGGGCACGGTGTCGCCAACGTTTTCGAGGAATGTCGCAGACGGTATGAAGAACAGACTGCCGGTTATGGCGCGGCTGAAATCCAGCAGCCTGTCGTAATTGCCCGGCGGACGGCCAATAAACATGTTGTTCAGCATCTGCTCGATGGTGCGGGGCGAGCGCGCGTAGCCGATGAAGTAGGTGCCGAATTCGCCGCGAGCAGCATTGCCGAACGGCATGTTGTCGCGGATGATCTTTATCTCTTTGCCGTTTTCGACGATCGTAGTCAGCGCATTGTGAGCGGACGTCGGTTTGACGGCATCGTCGAGTTCGATGTCGGACAGCTTGGTGCGGCCGATAATGCGCTCCTGCGCTTCGGTGGGGAGCGTATTCCAGGCGGCCAGATCGTGCAGATACTTTTGCACGATAACATAGCTGCCGCCGGCGAAGGCTTCGTCTTCGGCGCCGATATAGGCTGCATCGATCGCCGCCCGCGCGGTCGGATTCTCCGTCCCGTCGACAAAGCCGATCAGATCGCGGTCGTCGAAAAAGCGAAAGCCGTGCACCTCGTCGACGGGGGTAACGTCGTCGCCGAGCCGCGCCATGATTTGCGTCGCCAGTTCGAAGCAGAGATCCATGCGTTTGGCGCGAATGTGAAACAGAAGGTCGCCGGGGGTCGCGACGGCATGGCGTGGTCCCGCATCGATTTCGCGGAAAGGGTGCAACTCCGCCGGCCGCGGCGCGCCGAACAGCACGTCCCATGCGTCGGAGCCAATTCCCATGACGCAGGACAGGTTGCCTTCGATGTCGCGGAAGCCGACCGCGCGCAGCAACGCCGGCAAGTCGCCGCACAATGAAAGGACTGCGTCGCGGCTGGCGCTGCCGGACTTGATGGTGGCAATGATAAAGACCGCGGCGCGGGTGAGCTGCTGGGTCACCTCCTGCGGAACGGAAGGTGCCCCTTCATGCGGTCCGGGTGAGCTCAATGGACCGGCTCCTTGGTACTAACGCTTCGAACTGTGCGGCACATCTTGCGACAAAAGGCCTTCAGCAATGTGACCGGCAGGTTGTCGCGGTCAGCGATTAAGCGTCCGCTAGCGGCCGCCCTTCTTTCTCGCGCAGCGCGCGGAACACAGCCTCGGGCGTAAGCGGCAAGGCTGTCAATCGCACGCCGACCGCGTCGTCGATGGCGTTGGCTATCGCCGGCGACACCGGCATGGTCGAGGACTCGCCAACGCCTTTGGCGCCGAACGGTGCGTTGTGCTGAAAGGCGTCGATCGTCTCGTTGATCATCACGCCCGGCAAGTCGCCGATGCCGGTGATCTTGTAATCGGCGAGCGACGCGTTGGTCACCTGGCCGCCGTCGTAATTCATCTTCTCCGACATGGTGAAGCCGAGCTGCATCAGCGCGGCGCCCGAAATCTGCGTCTCGACGATGCGCGGATTGACCTTGGTACCGCAGTCCACCGCGTTGATGAGCCGCAAGATGCGCACACGCCCGGTCTCGGTGTCGACCTCGATCTCGGCGCCGGTAGCGGCCACCATCCAGAACGGCGTGATTTCGGGCGACAGACCGGTCTCGTGATCGGGCTCGACGTGTCCCGGGCGATAGCTGCCGCTGCCGACGATGTTGCCGGCCTTCATGCCGTATTTCTTGATGAACAGGCCGGAGACCGGTGTGTTGCTGCCTTCCGGTTCGCCGACCTCACGGCGCAGCTCGGCAATCTTTTGCCGCGCCTCCTCGGCGGCGAGGCGCACGGCGTGGCCCATGTGAAACATCGAACGCGAGCCGAGCGTGCCCATGTCGTAGGGCGTCACGTCGGTATCGCGGGCGACGACGCGAACGCTTTCGGCCGGCACGTTGAGCACTTCGCCCACAATCTGCGCCATGCCGGTGTCGGAGCCTTGCCCCATATCGACGGTGGAGATGTAAAGCGTCGGGCTGCCGTCGGCGCTGATATTGACGATAGCGACGGAGGTGGTCGGCGATACGCACGCCTTCAGCGCGAACGCGATGCCGCGCCCGCGTTTCACGGAGCCGCTGCCGCGATCGAATTTGTCCGACCAGCGCAGCCGGTCGGCGACGTGTTCGAGCACCGCCTCGAGCGCCGCATCCTTGAGGATCGTGCCGGTCGCCTGCGGCCGGCCGTTGCGCAGCACATTCTTGCGGCGGAACTCGAGCGGATCGATGTTCAGCGCGCGCGCCACCATGTCGGTGTGGCTCTCATAGGCGAAGGTGAGCTGCGGCATGCCGAAGCCGCGCAGCGCGCCGGCCGGCGTCACATTGGTGTACATCGCGCAGGAGTCGATCCAAATGTTGTCGATATCGTATGGACCGGCGGCGGTGAAGCCGGACTTGTGCGTGACGCGCGGGCCGATATCCGCGTAGGCGCCGCC
>DATCBO010000157.1:0-5520 GCA_036511795.1 Xanthobacteraceae bacterium | reverse complement strand
AATCCGATCGAGCGGGTCCGCAACCTGATCGAGGCCAATCGCAATTATTTCCCGGAGCTCGAGCAGGCCGCCGAATCCCTGCGCGACGAGTTGAACGCGCCGTCGGAGGACCTGTTTGCAGCATTGGCGACGCGCTTGCGCGAAAAACATTCGATCGTGACCCGCATCATGCCGGTGGACGTGATGCGCGAGACGCTGCGGCGGTTCGATCGCCATCGCCGGCAATTGCTGATCTCGGAACTGGTCGATGGGCCCGGCCGCGCCTTCCAGCTCGCCTTCCAGCTTGGCCTCGCCGAATGCTCCGGCAGCTTCGAAACCATCGCCGGCCGCGCCGGGCCGCTCGACGACACCCCGCGCCGGCTCTACCGCATCACATTGGCAAATTATTTCGCCGCCGCCGTGATGATGCCCTATCAGGCTTTTCATGGTGCGGCGGAATCGCTGAGCTACGACGTCCACGTGCTGGCGCAGCGTTTCAATGCCGGCTTCGAGCAGGTCTGCCATCGGCTGACCACGCTGCAGCGGCCCAATGCGCGCGGGGTGCCGTTCTTCCTGCTGCGGGTCGACAATGCCGGCAATGTGTCGAAGCGATTTTCCTCCGGCACCTTTCCGTTTTCGAAATTCGGCGGCACCTGTCCGCTGTGGAACGTGCATTCGACCTTCGACACTCCCGACCGCCTGCTCAAGCAGGTGATCGAACTGCCCGACGGCAATCGGTATTTCTCGATCGCGCAGATGGTACGGCGGCCGGTGGCGCCGCACCCGCAGCCGCAGCCGCGCTTTGCCATCGGCCTGGGATGTGAAATTCGCCATGCCTCGCGGCTGGTCTATGCCAGCGGCATCGATCTGGAGAAAACCGAGGGCACCCCGATCGGGGTCAACTGCCGGCTCTGCGAGCGCGAAAACTGCAGCCAGCGCGCCGAGCCGCCGATCACTCGCACCTTGATCCTCGACGAAAACACCCGCCGGGTGTCGTCATTCGCCTTCAGCAATGCGCGGGAGTTGTGAAGGTGCGTTGGGCTTGACGGAGTGCCGTTGCGGCCGGAACCGGCGACACAAAACCGCCGTCAAATGTGCTGACTGATCGCTGACAATTGGGTATCCTTACATCCGGCCCCGGTGGCAGGGCCGAGCGTCGTTCCGCGGACACTCGAGGAAGGTTGTCGATATGCTTCTCGCACGCCGGTTTGCTGCCGCTGCGACGGCATTGTTGCTTTTCTCGACACTGCACTCCGCAGCCGAAGCGGCCTCCGGCAGCTGCGCCGACCCGGCCGATGTCACGGTGCTACCCTCGCCATTGGCGCCGTGGAAGGGCGCGCCGCTACGCGTCATGGTGGTGACCGAAAAGCCGCTCGAAGGCACGCTGGCGCTGATCGCGCCCGATGGCAGCGTCGCGGCCAAATCGGCCGACCGCCACGGCGGTTCGCCCTATTCCTGGTTCGCCGAGGTCGCGGCACCCGCCGCCGGCACCTGGCACGCGACGCTGACGCTCGACCACACCGCGGCGGATTGCAGCGCGATCAACCACGACATCGTGGTGGGCGCGCGCAAGCCGGAGCCGCTGCGCACGCCGTCGGGAAGCTTCTGGCAGGTGCGCAACAGCTGGAACAGCACCAACGAAGCGCTGTTTTCGGCATGGATCGAAAAACTGTTCGACGCGCCGGCCGACCAGGATCTGAACTGGAAGGTGTGGCATGAAGTGCTGCGCGACCAGTCGCGCAATTTCCTGTTCAACTATCTCGGCCGCGGCGAAGACAATGTGACCATGGGCCTGCGCCCCGACTGCGCCGACTTCGTCTACTTCCTGCGCGCCTATTTCGCCTACAAGATGGGGCTGCCGTTCGGCTATTCGAATTGCTCGCGCGGCATGGCCGGCAAGGCGCCGAAGTGTTACCAATGGTTCGATATCGAGCATCCCGAACTCACGCGTCCGCCGCCGCCGCCCGAACAGGACATCGCATCGGCGACGCCCGCCGCCGCCACGCCGGCGCCGACCCCGACCTTGCTCGGGCTGTTCGGCCACTCCGACCCGCCGCCGGCGACGGATCCGGCAGTGCCTGCGGCGCCGGCGAAACCAAAACCGAAGCGCCCGACAACGTTCGGCGAATATCTGCGCGACGTCGGCGACGTCGTCCACACCGGCGCGGTGCGGGTGGCGGCCAACGACGACAACACCGATTTCTACACCGTGCCGCTGACCCGGCAGACGCTGCGCCCGGGCACCGTGTATGCCGACCCCTACGGCCACGTGCTGATGCTGGTGCATCTGGTGCCGGAGCAGAACGGCACACCGGGCGTGTTCCTCGCCGTCGACGCCGAGCCCGACGGATCGATCACGCGCAAGCGTTTCTGGCGCGGTAATTTCCTGTTCGTGCACGACCCCGCGCTCGGCAGCCCCGGCTTCAAGCATTTCCGTCCCATCATGCGCGACAAGAACGGCGCGTTGCGGCGGCTGAGCAACGCCGAAATCGCCAAGAATCCGCAATACGGCGATTTCTCGCTGGAGCAGTCGCAAATGAGCGCCGAGGATTTCTACGATCGCATGGATGACGTGATGTCGCCCGAGCCGCTCGATCCAGTGAAGGCGATGACCGACGCCATCACCAGCCTCGACGAGCAGGTCAAGACCCGCGTCACTTCGGTCGAGAACGGGCGCAAATACCAGGAGAAGACCGCCGCCGAGACCGCGATGCCGAACGGCGCTTCGATCTTCGAGACTACCGGCCCGTGGGAGGACTACTCCACGCCCGCGCGCGACTTTCGGCTTCTGATCGCGATCGACGTGGTGCGCGGTTATCCCGATCATGTCGTGCGACGCGCGGACCGCTACACGATGCCGGCCGGCAAGAGTGCTGCGGAGGTGAAGAACGAATTGCTCGGCGTGCTCGCCACCGAGCTCGCCTCGCGCAAGATAGTCTATACGCGCAGCGACGGCTCGCCGTGGGCGCTGACGCTCAAAGAGGTGATCGATCGCGCCGCGGAGTTTGAGATGGCCTACAACCCCAACGACTGCCCCGAACTGCGCTGGGCCGCGCCCGACAACAGCGACGAGGTATCGACCTGCAAGCGCCACGCGCCGCAGGCGCAGCGCGCCAAGATGTCGTCGGACTATCGCGGCTGGTTCCGCGAACGGCACTGGCCGACGCATGGGTAGCGCGGGGCAGGCGCCTGCGTAACGGGATCCGATTGAGTGGGAGCGGTTCTGGCGGAAGTGGACGGTCGACAAGCCCGCAGCCCTCGGGGACTGGCTTTGGGAAGTTCTGGTCGTTGAGCTGGCCGCTTTTCTAAGCCGGTTGACCATCAGGCAAGTGGTCGCGTTCATCCCTGTCGTCATTCTGATCGTGGCTTATGCGCACAGCATTCCCATTCCCCCGGAATTGATCCTGGTCGGCGATCTCCTGGCCTACATCGACATTTTCTCGATGATCTTGTTGCTCAGCCTGTTGGCGCGCGCAGCCACGATTTTATACATGGTCCGGCAAGCCGCCGAATATATGCTCAGGCTTGCGAGCCGCGCGCGTATCAGGCTGCGGCCGGATTCCCGTCACCGGCGCGTGGGTGGTGCGGCTAAGCGAAGGCGGTGGATCGCCCGGGCGAAAGACGATGACGACGGACGGAGCCCTGTTCATGGCATGGCCTGGGCTTAGCGGCCTCACACCTTCGCCGGCTCGCCGATCTTGTCCTGCGTCCTGGTCTCGAAATCGCTGGCCTCATGCCGCTCGTGGAGCTGGGTTGCGGGATCGCCCCAGGCGCGGTTGACCATGCGGCCGCGCAGCACGGCGGGGCGTGCAGCGATCGCGGCGGTCCAGCGCTGCAGGTTCTTGTAGTCCTGCACGCTCAAAAACTCGCCGGCGCCGTATAGCAGGCCCTGGGCGAGACCGCCGTACCAGGGAAACACCGCGATGTCGGCGATCGAATAGTCGCCGCCGGCAAGGTATTCGTTGTCGGCGAGGCGGCGGTCGAGCACGTCGAGCTGGCGCTTGGTCTCCATCGCGAAGCGGTCGATGGCGTATTCGATCTTTGTCGGCGCATAGGCATAGAAGTGGCCGAAGCCGCCGCCGAGATAGGGCGCGCTGCCCATCTGCCAGAACAGCCAGGACAGGCATTCGGCCCGGGTCGCGGCATCGGCCGGCAGCAGGCTTCCGAATTTTTCCGCCAGATGCAGCAGGATCGAGCCGGATTCGAACACCCGGATCGGCGTCGGCCCGCTGCGGTCCATCAGCGCCGGGATCTTGGAGTTGGGATTGACCGCGACAAAGCCGCTTCCGAACTGGTTGCCGTCGATCCTGATCAGCCACGCATCATATTCCGCGCCGCGATGGCCGAGCGCCAGCAGCTCTTCCAGCATGATCGTCGCCTTCTGGCCGTTCGGCGTCGCCAGCGAATACAGCTGCAGCGGATGGCGGCCGACCGGCAGCTCCTTGTCGTGGGTCGGTCCGGCGATCGGGCGGTTGATGCTGGCGAACCGGCCACCGCTGGCTTTATTCCAGGTCCACACCGCGGGCGGCGTGTAGGCGGATTCGTCGGTCATTTGCGTGGGCTCCACGGCGTCTGAGCTCAGGCATATAGGTGAGCCGTCATTGGGCCGCAAACGGCAGCGAATGGCAAACCCTCGCCGGCGGACCTGATTCGGCGCTCTGGATGCCGCGGCCATGTTCGAATTGAGCCCGGGCGCCTCGAATGTGAAGGGGACAATCAGCCTGGCGTTCGATCGGCTTTGCCGGCGATTTGCGCTCCGCCCGGCAACACAGTGGCCCTGGTTTTCCGCCGCGTGGTTTCCGCATTGTTAAGCCAGATCGGCCCGTTATCCATGTTTGGCGGCCGTCCACAGCCGGATCCGCGCGCGACGTGCGTTCGTCATCGCCGCTGACGTTAGGTCAACCGGAATGCGGGTTTTGTGCTTTCGCTCCGCTCAAACCCCGGGCCTCCCTGCTCATCGCCATCGCGGCCGGCCCGCGCCGCGCCGGTCCCCGACCATGCGCGGCCATAGGTATTTGTACGGAACGGCGGATTTAACGCGTGGGTAGCGTGGACGGGTCAGCTTGGCACCACGCCTAATGAAACGTTCGGCGTCGCGTCAATCGTGAAAAAAACAACACAGGAGTGTTCAACATGTCCGGCATTGTTCTCTCGTCATCCGTTCGTCAAAATCTTCTTTCGTTGCAGTCGACGGCTTCGCTGCTCGCCACCACGCAGAACGACCTCTCGACCGGCAACAAGGTCAACTCGGCCCTCGACAACCCGACCAACTATTTCACGGCGCAGTCGCTCAACAATCGCGCCAGCGACATCAACAATCTGCTCGACGGCATCGGCAACGGCGTACAGGTTCTGCAGGCCGCCAACACCGGCCTCACCTCGCTGCAGTCGCTGATCTCATCGGCCCAGTCGATCGCCAACCAGGCGCTGCAGACCACGGTCGGATATTCGACCCTGTCGCACGTCTCCACCACCATCGCCGGCGCAACCTCCGCCAACCTGCTCGGCACCACCACCTTCAACAGCGCGGTCGCCAACAGC
>DATCBO010000156.1:0-18974 GCA_036511795.1 Xanthobacteraceae bacterium | reverse complement strand
GGCGTGCCGGCACACACACTGCCGCTGGGCGAATGGCTCAAGCACGGTGTTGTGCCGGCGTATGGACAACCCATTCCGGCCGCTGAGCGTGCCGAGCAGGCGTCGCTCGTTCAACCCGCCGGGCTTTACGGGCCGTCGTTTCTGGCGACCAAAAACTATTTCGCCATCAAGGAATATAATTTTTCCGATCTGTACGTGTTGTATGTCGGCCACCTCGCCGACAGCATCACCAATCCGCGGCCGTTCCAAACGCCGTGGGCCAAGGTGGCGCAGCTTCCGACCGCATCGCTCGACCGCATGCAGCGCATCCTCACCACGCAGGGCTATTACCACGACAAGATCGACGGCAAAGCCGGCATGCTGACCCGCGCCGCGCTCGGCGATTATCAGAAGCGCAACAGACTCAAGCTCGACTGCTGGCCGACCGCCGCGCTGCTGGCCCACATGCAAGCGACGCATTGACCGCGCGCCGCGGCATTTTCACAATGCCGGCGGAGCGAACGCGCGCCGGCGGCTGCGGATGCGGCGTAAGTTTCCCACGTCCACACGGGATTGACGCGCACGCGGTCCGTTAACTCGGCATTTACCATATTGGCGCGACAAAGACGCCAGGGCGACGGAATTCAGCGGCGAATTGCCATGGCTGTTCCGGACAAAAGTCGCCAGGCATCGACACATTTGCAGATCCGGGTTTCGGCGGCAGGCGTGAATCGCTCGGGCCGCCGGCGATGCCGTCTGCCGTGTGCATGGGGCGCGACATTTCTTCGAAGCGATGAGCAAACCCCATGAACCGCAAGATGCGGCGAGCGGAAGGCAGGGACCTGGACTGCCACGCTCGGTTTCCCGCGCGGCCGCCTCAGGCCGGCGCAAAATTCACCTCGGTTTCGGCGATTGTCGGCCGGCGATTCGGCGAGGCGGTCCGATGTCAGCAAGCGGGGCAATTGGCGAATGCTATTGCGCTATATGACGGCATTGTTGCGCTCAATTCCGGCGTCCCTGAAGTTCACAACAACCGTGGGGCCGCGCTTGCCGGGCTGGAGCGCTTCGAAGATGCGGTGGCGGCCTATCGGCGGGCCATCGCCCTCAAGCCAGACTACGCCGACGCTTTCAACAATTTGGGAAATGCACTTTGCGAAATCGGCAAGCTGGACGAAGCCGAGCGCGCATTGCGGCGGGCCGTCGAGCTCAGACCACGATGGGCACAGTGCCGTACCAACTTGGGACTCGTGTACAAACACCAAGCCAGGTTCGCCGATGCGGAGATGGCGCACCGCGAGGCCATCGCCACCGGCCCGGGACTTGCGGACGCCTACAACAATCTGGGAGAGATTCTCTGTTGCCTCGGCAGGCTCGAAGACGCTGAGGAGAATCTGCGTCACGCGATCTTTTTGAACGAGCACTATGCCGAGGTCTACGCCAACTTGGCAACGACACTCAAGGCGCAAGGCAGACTGGATGAGGCAGAGGCAGCCTGCCGACAGGCGATCGCGCTTAAGCCGCGTTTTGCTTGTGCCTACAATGCTCTGGGAAATGTTCTCTTCGATTTTGGCCGGTTCGAACTTGCCGAGGAGGCGTTCCGTACCGCGATTTCGCTGCGGCCACATTTTGCCGAGGCGTTCTCCAACCTCGGCAACGCGCTGAGGGAACAAAACAGGCTTGACGAAGCGGAGAGTGCATATCGGCAGGCGATCGCGTTCAAGAGCGATATTGCCCAAACGCACTACAATCTTGGCTCAGTGCTGGGAGAGCAGGACAGGTTAGGGGAAGCGGGGCTGGCCTATCGCCGCGCGATCGCGCTCAAGCCGGACTTTGCCGACGCCCACAACAACCTCGGCGGGACGCTTAAATATCTTGGACGCTTTGCGGATGCAAGACGGTCTGTCGAACGTGCCATGCAATTGTCGCCGCGAAATCCGTTATATCTCCTGAATCTGACCGAGCTCAAACATTTCGTCATCGACGACTCGGATTCGGCCGCCATGGAGGAATTGGCGCAAGACATCGAGGCGCTTCCAGTCAAGCAACAAATCAATCTGCATTTCGCGTTGGCGAAAGCGTATGAGGACATGGGCCGCTGCGATGGTGCGGCCCGGCAGCTCCTGGCAGGGAACGCACTCAAGCGCCGGCAGATCCAGTACGAAGAACATGTCGCGCTGGAAGAACTTGACCGCATTCGGCAGGTCTTCACGCCCGAACTGATGCAAAGCCTCGAGGGCGGAGGCGATCCATCGTCGGCTGCGGTTTTCATCATCGGCATGCCCCGTTCGGGCACGACCCTGATAGAGCAGATCATCGCCAGTCATCCGCAGGTTTTTGGCGGCGGTGAGAGGCCAAACTTAAATCTGATTGCGAGCGGCATGGGCGCGTCGGTTGGCCGCCCGTTGCCCTTCCCGAACGTGGTGCCGCAATTATCAAAGGACGATCTGCAACGTGCGGGCGCACGCTATGTCGCGGAAATCACCCGGCTGGCGCCTCATGCAACACGCATCACTGACAAAATGCCAGCGAATTATCGATTGGCCGGTCTTATCCATCTGCTGTTGCCTCATGCGCGGATCATCCACGCTGTGCGTGATCCGCTCGACACCTGCCTGTCGTGCTTTTCAAAGCTGTTCGCGAACGGCCAGTATCAGACCTATGACCTGGCCGAACTCGGGCGCTATTACCGGCATTACGAGCGCGTGATGGATCACTGGCGGCGGGTCCTGCCCGCCGGGCGCATCCTCGACGTTCGGTACGAGGATGTTGTCGCTGATCTGGCAAGTCAGGCGCGGCGTATGATTGCGCACTGCGGCCTCGACTGGCACGACCGATGCCTCACCTTTCATGAGACCGGGCGGCCTGTTCATACGGCCAGCACGGTTCAAGTCAGACAGCCGATCTATCGAAGCGCGATCGGTCGCGCGCGGCGGTTCGTGCCGTATATCCAACCGTTGCTGGATGCGTTATCGGCTGCCGATGGAACGCCGCCAGCCGGCGTACCCCTGACCGTCAGTGGCGTACCTTGGCGTTGAAAATCACCGGCAGCGTGAAGGTGAGCCCGTCGTCGGCGACGAGCGGTGGCGGCACGGGGTTCGCGCGCTGAAGCATGGCGAGCGCGGCGGCATCGAAGGCGGGATCGCCTGAGCCCGTCCCCCAACATGCGCCGGAACTGCGTGATGGCGTTCGCGCTTCAAAGCAATTCATCGGGGTCGGCACTCGGCGGTTTCATCAGTGCGAACAATTCGTCCACGGTGCTGACCGCGATCCGGCGCACGAGGTCGGTGTCCAGGGAGCCGGCTATTCTGACCTGCCTCACTACAGCGTGAATCTCATCCCTGAAATCCGTCAAGAACTTCAATGGATTTTTGGAATCGTTCGCAACTTTCGCGATCAATCCGGTAATGAGAATTTGGCAGGCGATCATTCGGCCGTTTAATTCTTCCATCTGATCGACGCCCTCTGCATGCGGGAACGCTGCGCGTGACGAAGGCTATAAATCCGACAGATAGAGATCGCGTCAACAGTGACGTGTGTTGATCGCTCTGACGTTCGAGGCCGCCGCCGACAACGCCGGCCGATCGTGCGAAAGATCAATCCTCGCCCGGAACGGCGAGCGGCAGGCGATCATTGTCCTCGCCCGCATAGCCGAGCGGCCCGGACGGCTTTTTGATCGAGCCGGTGACGCGCGGCGAGCCGTAGTGTTGCGCGTAGTGCGCCCGCGCGCGCTCGGCGACCACATCACCCGGAATGGCGCGCGGCTCGCAGATGTAAGGCCGCCCGCGCCGCCGCATCAGATCGACGTGGATGTGATTGTAGTGATAGACGTTGGCGCCCGGCGCCAGCACGGTCGTGAATTCCTGGCAGGCCGCGGCCTGCACGTCGTGCAGAAAGCCCTGTTCCTCGGGCGAGCCGTGCCAGCCGTATTGCACGCTGACCTTATGACCGTCGGCAAGATCGAATTCGGCGACGTCGAGCGCATTGCCGAAAGCGTGTTCGGAAATGTGCGCGTTCGGATTGCCGTTCATGCCTCGGCACGAGTAGGCCGAGATTTGTTTGATCTCGACGACCGGCACATGAAACCATTTCAGCGCCGCCGGTTGCACCGCGCCGCTGATCCACTTGTCGAGCACCGAAACGATCGGGCAGGCGAGCGTCGCCGCTGGCTTAACCGCTACGGGGCCGGCGGTCGCCGTTACTGCCGGGGCCCGCGGCGGGCCGAGCGGCGGGACTGGCTCGGGCGAGGGGGGGAATCCAGGAGTGGCTTCGCGCGCGCCGGGCGGCGCCATCATTGGTCGCGGCGAATAGAGCGACGGCGGAATTTCGACGGCGGCCGGCGTGCGCTGATCGTAGTAGGGATGCGACTCGCCGCCGACCTGGTCTTCGTCGACATCCTCCGGCGGTGCTATCCCCGGCGGTGACAGCGATATCGGCCTGCCGGTTTGTGGCGACGAGCCTTGTGCCGCGCCGTATTGGGGGGGGCCATAAGGCGGTGGCCCGGACTGCGGCGCGGCATATTGCGGCTGCCCGTAAGGATGCGCGCTCTGTTGCGGCTGCGCCGCGTAAGGCGGCGGCCCGTATTGCGAGGAGCCGTACGGTTCTGAATTGTAGGGTGGTGGTCCGCCGTCAGGCGGCCCGTAGGGTGCGGCCGGCTGCGAGCGCTGCGATGGCGGCAGCGGCTGGGACTGAACGACCGGCCACTGCCGTGGCCCCGCATTGGGAATCGAACCTGGCGGCTGCATCGGCGCGTCGTCATAGCCAAGCGGACCGCTGACGCCGAGCTCGGAAACCTTGAGCGGATAATCAATGCCGCATGCGCCGGGGCCGCTGATCGTCGAAATGCGCACGCGGCCGGGCACTTCCTGCGGCACGCCGGAATTGATGCAGGATTCTTCCGCGTCATGGCGCCAGGAATCGCGCTCGGCCAGCATGTAATGACTGCAGCCGGCGACAGCGATCAGGGCGACGAAGACGACGGAGCCGACGAGAGACTTACACACCCCAGGCGTCATCTGCCGAGAATGCAGGTAATTCCGTTAAGGACTCTTCAACGCTTTGGACGCGCGGCCGGATAGCGCGCGTTAACCATGACGGGCAAGGGCCGCCACGGCACGGCGTGCGGTTGCTTCGCCGCCGGTCGCTGATTACTGATGCCTGACGGCTGGGGAGAACGATGCTTTCGGCACTCGATATGGCGCGCCGGATCGAAGCCGGCGAACTGACGCCGCGGGCGGCCGTCGCGCTCTGCGCGCAGGCAATCGCGGCGCGGGAGAAAGAAGTCGGCGCCTTCGCCGCGCTCGATCTCGACGCGGCGCGGCGCGCAGCCGAAGAGCCGCGGCTTGCTTCCACGCCGCTGCGCGGCCTGCCGGTGGCTTTCAAGGACATTTTCGACACCGCCGATTTCCCTACGCAATACGGTTCGCCGATCTATGCGGGGCATCGGCCGCGCGCCGACGCAACAGCGGTAGCGCTGACGCGCCGCGCGGGCGGCAACATCATCGGCAAGACCGTGACCACCGAGTTCGCCTCGATGGTGCCGTCGGCGACGCGCAATCCGCGCAATGCCGCGCATACACCGGGCGGTTCATCGTCGGGCTCGGCCGCCGCGGTCGCCGCCGCGATGGCGCCGATCGCTTTTGGTACGCAGACGGCAGGCTCGGTGATCCGTCCAGCGGCGTTCTGCGGCGTGACCGGCTTCAAGCCATCCTACCGGCTCATTCCGATGATCGGCGTCAAAGACGTGGCTTGGCACCTCGACACCGCCGGCCTGTTCGGCGCGGGCGTCGCCGACGTGGCGTTCGCGGCGGCAGTGATTCTGGAACGCGACCTGCGTGTCGATGGCGCGACGCCGTCCGCGCCGCGCATCGCGCTCGTGCGCACGCATCTGTGGGGACAGGCGAGCGCCGCAATGCAGAACGCCGTTGAGAGCACCGCAAGCATCGCGCAAGCTGCCGGCGCAAAAATAACCGACGTGACCTTGCCGCCGCAATTGGAAGACGCCTATGCGGCCCAGTTCGTCATCCAGGACTACGAAACGTTTCGCGCTTATGCCTTCGAATACGACCGCCACCGCGACCAGATCGGCAAGCAGTTGCGCGAGCAGCTCGATCGCGCCGCGGCGATTTCGGCCGACGCTTACGATGCGGCGCGGCGCAGTTCGAGCCGCGCGCGCAAGGCGCTTGCCGACACCATGGCTGAACACGACGTGATCCTCACGCCGTCTGCGCCCGGCGCCGCCCCGCGCGGGCTCGGCGCCACCGGCGATCCGATGTTCAACCGGCTGTGGACGCTGATGGGCGCGCCGTGCATCAACCTGCCGGGTTTTTACGAGAATGATCTGCCGCTCGGCGTGCAGATTGTTGGCCGCTTTGGCCGCGATCGCCCAGCTCTCGAGGCAGCTCTGTTTGTGGAGCGGGCGCTCGCGCGCAAACTGGCTAATTGAAAGGCGCTGGCCGCATCCACACCGCGGGCCACGTTGGCACAACCAAGCCCCGGAATCATCAAATCACGATCACAACCCTGCCCCATTCTGTAGTGACGCTGATGTTTGACCGCGCGGCGGGGGCGACGCGTATTCTAAGCGCGGCATAACGGGGTGGTATGTGACGTTGCGGGCCAGTGACGCAAGTGTGTGTTTGTTTGCGTAACGCGTAGGTCCCCGCTGCGGGGGTCAAATGGGGGAAGGGTCGGCGCTTCGGCGCAGATCGTGGGCGGCGCGTTATGCCTTAGCCGCTGAGCGATCGCATTCTATTTCACTGCATCTGTGTATGCGCGGCTGCGCTAATTCGCGCGGCGCATCGGAATTTGTTTCTGGTGCCGGCGGCGTGTTCGCCGGCATGGGCCGGAGCGCGCCGCCATGCCGCTGACTCCCGTCGCGACGATCGAGGCCGACCATCCGTTGGCCGTCGTTGAATCCATGGCGAGGCATAACAATTGGGAGTTCCTGCGCACGGTCGATGACGAGATCACGCTCGCCGTTGCCGGCAAGCGAACCAACTATCAGGCTTCATTCAGCTGGATGGAGGACATCAGGGTCCTGCATTTCGCGTGCGCCTTTGAATTGAAAGTGCCGTCTGCGCGCCTGGTCCAGGTGCGACAGCTGTTGGGCTGGATCAACGAGCAATTATGGATCGGCCACTTCGACGTCTGGGACCAGAGCGGCGTGGTCATGTTTCGCCACGCGCTGCTGCTACTCGGCGGCGTTTCCACGTCGCCGCCGCAATGCGAAGCGGTGCTCGGGGCGGCCCTCGACTCTTGCGAACGATATTATCCGGCGTTGCAGTTCGTCGTTTGGGCCGGCAAATCCGCTCGCGAGGCGATGGATGCGGCGATGTTCGAAACGGCGGGCGAGGCGTGAGCCATGCTGGATCGCATTGCCGGCGGCGACTGGCCAGTAGCTCTGCTCAATGTGATTTTGCTGATCCTGTGGGGTGCGCTGCCGATTTTACTGATCGCCTACGTCCGCCAGTCGCTGATGATACGGCGAATCCGGCCGGAGTTTGTCCTGCGCAAATCCGAAGCGTCGGAATTGGACCGCGCGCTTGCTCTTTATCAGGATGTTTGCGGGCGGCTTGCCGAGATTGAAGCGCAGGGCCGGAGGACAAGAGGCATCTTGCACCTTGTCTTTGCGCTGCAGCCCGGCGTTGAGCAGATCGGCGATGAGGAAAGCGAGGACCTGAAGGCGCATGCGCGGCACTTGCGGGCAACGATCGCCAAGTTGCGCAGCTTGCCGTTCCGGCGATTGCGGACACGGATTGCCGATTTAAGTCTTCATGCCGCGGTCGGTGCGGCGCTCACGATCCACATCGCGACTTTTGTCATCCTTGTCTTGACGCTCTGCATCGCGGATGTACGCGCCGCCGCGCACGATTTGACAGGTGCGGGACGCAGCACGCTCGTATGGTATCCGTTCGACGCCAGCTATTTTCTGGCCAACGGCGCCGGCGCGGCGCTCGGAATGCTGCTCGCTCCCGCATTCTATCTGTTGCGGCGGGGTGGTCTTGCCCGTGAATATGCGGTGGAATTTACCGTGCTCAAGGCGTTGGCCGAAACGCCGGCCGAGGCGGTCGCGGATCCTGGGCTGGCCGGTCGCATGAACGAAGCGGACATTTCTTTGAAGACGGAGCCGGACGCGGAGGAGTCTTGCTTCGCCGTGCTCGGCGTTGAGCAGCCGGCGACTGTCGAGCAAGTCAGGGCCGCCTATAGGAAGCGGATAAAGCAGAGCCACCCTGATCGGCTGCACGACGTGTCGCCCTCCATTAAGACCTTCGCGGAGGACGAAACCAAGCGACTCAATGCCGCCTTTCAGGAGGCGCTCGAACGGCTCGCCTGACTGTAACGAGCTTTCTTCACACGTCGGTCAAACACTTGCGGCGGGTCGCGCTTTTGCGAAACCCGCCGCCAATCTTCGTCAGCCGTGAAATGTGGAGCGATGAGAAGAAGCTAGCGCATCCAGCCCGCGCCCAAATCGCCGAGCTTGATGTTGATACCGGCCTTGACGGTGTGTGCGGTGGCCTTCTCGCTGAGCGAGAAAGGAACGCCGCCGGGGGCGCCGCTGACAAGCGTCGAGGTGCCGAGGTCGACGTACAGATATTCGGTCTTGAATGACAGCCACGAATTGAAAGCGTATTCGAGCCCGCCGCCGACCGCCCAGCCGTTTTGATTGTTTCCGATCGACGTGGCCGCGCCTACTCCGAAGAGGGCCGCACTGGCACTCGTCGTCGTGTGGCCATAGGCCCAGCCGCCGGTCGCATAGAGCAGAGTATTAGGGGTGACGAGAGCGCCCGCGCGGCCGCGCACGGTGCCAAACCAGTCTATTTTGCTGCCCGCACTGGCGCCGCCAAGCGCCGTCGACGCGGTCGCGTTACCCTCGATGTCGGCCTCGTCGAAATCCGTTTCCAAGCCGACGACCCAGAGCGGCGAGAGTTGCCAATTGTAGCCGATCTGGCCACCGCCAAAGAAGCCGCTCGAGTTCAGACTTGCCGTTCCCGAAGCGGGCCCCACCGTCACCGGATAATCGAACTTGTTGCCGCCAAATCCGCCATTGGCGCCGACATAGAAGCCGGTCCAGCTGTAGGCCGGAGGCGGCAGCATAGGTGCCTTGTACATCGGCATTGGAGCGAGATCGGCGGCGTGCGCCGTCGATACGCCGAGCGCGATGGCTCCGACCGCGGCGAGAGATACAAGGGTCCGTTTCATTGGCCAGCATTCCTGTCTGTTGTGCTGGCCGACAGAACGCACGCGCCCTGTCAAAGACGGATTAACGCCGTGGCGGCGATCAAATAAAGAGGAAGCCTGTTGTAGTTTTGCAACAGAAACGCCCGCATGGTTAATTTCTCGGACGGTGCGCGTTCTGCTGCTGGCCGCTTCAAACGTCCTTGTTGTCGAACATGAAAATGTCGACGCCGCCGGTGGCAAAGGTTTGCACGTCGGCGACCGCGGCTTGGCCTTCCGCGCTGCCGAAGGCGCTTTGGATGGCGGCCATGTTGTCGAAATGCAAGATCGCGACGAGGTGATAGTTTGAACTTCCCATCGGGCTGCCGACCGGGCCTTGGCTGACCTCGTATTTGCGAAGGCCGGGAATTTTCTTGGCGAGCGGCACGTGCCTTTCGGAATAGTGTTTATCGAATGCGGCCGTGTCACGCGGTGTTTTGTACATTACGAGGAGCCGAGCCATGAACGTGTTCCTCCGCGATCGTGAAGAGACGGCGGAGGGATACCACGTTCGCGCTTGATCGGCCACTATTCGGCGGCGCTGCGCGCGCCGAGTGGATCGTAATTGAGGATCGGCGCCAGCCATTTTTCGGCTTCTTCGGCCGTCCAGCCCTTGCGCGCGGCGTAATCTTCGACCTGGTCGCGCTCGATGCGGCCGACGCCGAAATAGTAAGACTCCGGGTGGCTGAAATAGAGTCCGCACACCGAGGCGCCGGGCCATATCGCGAAACTCTCGGTGAGCTTGACGCCGATCCGCCGCTCGGCATCCAGCAACTGGAACAGCGTCCCCTTCTCGGTATGGTCGGGCTGCGCCGGATAACCAGGGGCCGGGCGGATGCCGCGATATTGCTCGGCGATCATTTCGCCACTGCCCAAAGCTTCGTCCTGCGCATAGGCCCAGAATTCCTTACGCACGCGCTGGTGCAGACGCTCGGCCAGCGCTTCCGCCAGCCGGTCGGCAAGCGCCTTCGCCATGATCGCCGAGTAATCGTCGTTGGCGCCTTTGAAGCGTTCGACCACGGCTTCCTCGCCGATCCCGGCAGTGAGCGCGAAAGCGCCGATATAATCGGCAAGACCGCTGGCCCGCGGCGCGACGAAGTCGGCAAGGGCGAGATTGGCGCGGTCGTCGCGGCGCGCAAGCTGTTGGCGCAGCGTGTGCAACACGGCAACCGGCTCGCGCCGCGCCTCGTCGGCAAACAAAAGGATGTCGTCGCCTTCGCTGTTCGCCGGATAGAAACCGGCGACGGCGCGGGCGCGGAACCATCCCTCCGCCGTGAGCCGCGCCAGTATGTCCTGCGCGTCGGCAAACAGGTTCTTGGCCGCGGCGCCGACCTTCTCGTCGTCGAAGATCGCCGGATATTTACCGTTCAGCTCCCAGGTGGCAAAGAGCGGCGACCAGTCGATGTAGTCGATAAGCTCGGCGATCGGAATTTCGCCCAACGTTTGCGTACCGATCTGCAGCGGCGATGGCGGCGCGTAGCTGCCGGACCAATCGAGCCGCAGCGCGTTGGCCCGGGCATCGTCAAGCGACAACCGCTTCTTGTTTTGCTCGCCGCGCGCGTGCGCGGCGGCGATGCGCGCGTATTCGGCGCGGACATTGCTGATGGTCCGCTGCCTGGCCTCGCGCGACAACAAGGACGACACCACGCCGACCGCGCGGCTGGCGTCGTTGACATGGACAGCCTGTCCGCGACGGTAATGCGGATGAATCTTCACCGCCGTATGTGTGCGGCTCGTTGTCGCCCCGCCGATCAAGAGCGGCAGCTCGAAGCCCTGGCGCTCCATCTCGGCGGCGACGTGGCACATCTCGTCGAGCGACGGCGTGATGAGGCCGGAGAGGCCGATGATATCGGCATTCTCGGCGATGGCGGCCTGCAGGATTTTTTCCGCCGGCACCATCACGCCAAGATCGACCACATGATAGTTGTTGCACTGGAGCACGACGCCGACGATGTTTTTGCCGATGTCATGTACATCGCCCTTGACGGTGGCGAGCACGATCTTGCCGTTCGATGAGGTGTGAGAGCGGCCGTCGCGTTCCTGATCCATGAATGGCATCAGATAAGAGACGGCCTGCTTCATCACCCGCGCCGACTTGACCACTTGCGGCAGGAACATGCGGCCGGAGCTGAACAGATCCCCGACCACGTTCATGCCGTCCATCAACGGGCCTTCGATGACGGCGAGGGGCCGCGCTGCCCTTTTGCGCGCTTCTTCGACATCGTCGGCGATGAAATCGGTGATGCCGCGCACCAGCGCGTGGGCGAGGCGTTTCTCCACCGGCCATTCGCGCCAGGACAGATCGGCTTCCCTTCTTTCCCTGGTCGTGCCGCGGTGCTGTTCGGCGAGCGCAAGCAGCCGCTCGGCTGCGTCGGCACGGCGGTTGAGCACAACGTCTTCGCACGCCTCGCGCAGCGCCGGATCGAGATCGTCATAGACCGCCATCTGGCCGGCATTGACGATGCCCATATCCATGCCGGCGGAGATGGCGTGATACAGGAACACCGAATGCATCGCCTCGCGCACCGGCTCGTTGCCGCGGAACGAGAATGACAGATTGGAGATGCCGCCGGAGATGTGGGCGTAAGGCAGATTTTGTCTGATGGCGCGCGCCGCTTCGATGAAAGCGACCCCGTAGCCGTTGTGCTCCTCCATGCCGGTTGCGACGGCAAAGATGTTGGGATCGATGATGATGTCCTGGGGCGGAAAGCCGACGCGGTTGACCAGAATGTCGTAGGCGCGCGCGGCGATTGATGTCTTGCGCTCAAGCGTATCGGCCTGTCCCGCCTCGTCGAACGCCATCACGACGACCGCGGCGCCGTAGCGGCGCACGATGCGGGCATGGCCGATGAAGGCGTCCTCGCCTTCTTTGAGCGAGATCGAGTTCACCACCGCCTTGCCCTGCACGCATTTGAGGCCGGCTTCGATCACGGAGAATTTCGATGAATCGATCATCACCGGCACGCGCGCGATATCGGGCTCCGCCGCCAGAAGATTGAGAAACGTCGTCATAGCCTTCTCGGAATCGAGCAGGCCTTCGTCCATGTTGATGTCGATGATCTGCGCGCCGTTCTCGACCTGATCGCGCGCCACGGCGAGCGCGGCCGCATAGTCGCCGGCGGTGACGAGCTTGCGAAAGCGCGCCGAGCCGGTGACGTTGGTGCGCTCGCCGACATTCACGAATGGAATCTGCGGCGTCAGCGTGAAGGCTTCGAGACCGGACAGCCGCAGCATCGGCACGATCTTCGGCACGGCGCGCGGCGGCTTGCCGGCAACCGCCCTGGCGATGGCGCGGATGTGCTCAGGCGTCGTGCCGCAGCAGCCGCCGGCGATGTTGATCAGGCCCGACGCGGCGAATTCACCCATCTGCGCCGCCATCGCTTCGGGGCCTTCGTCGTAGTGGCCGAATTCGTTGGGCAGACCCGCATTGGGATAGGCGCAGACGAGCGTATCGGCGACCCGGCTGAGTTCGGCGATATGCGCGCGCATTTCCCGGGCGCCGAGTGCGCAATTAAGTCCGATCGAAATCGGTACCGCGTGCGCGATCGAATTCCAGAATGCTTCCGGTGTCTGCCCGGACAGAATTCGGCCGGAGCGGTCGGTGATGGTGCCCGAGATCATCACCGGCAGATTGGTGCCGCGCTCTTCCATGACTTCGGCGATGGCGTAGATCGCCGCCTTGGCGTTGAGCGTGTCGAAGATCGTCTCGATCAAGAGCAGATCGGCGCCGCCGACAATCAGGCCGCGAACCTGCTCGCCATAGGCAAGCCGCAGCGCGTCGAAGCTGATTGCGCGAAAGCCGGGATTGGAAACATCGGGCGAGATCGAAGCAGTGCGATTGGTCGGACCGATGGCGCCGGCGACGAAGCGTTCACGGCCGTCCTCGTCCTGCGCCAGGCAGGCGGCTTCGCGCGCGAGCCGCGCGCCCTCGGCGTTCAGCTCGTAGGCGATCTCCGCCATGCCGTAATCGGCCTGCGCAATGCGGGTCGACGAGAAGGTGTTGGTGGAGACGATGTCGGCGCCGGCGCGGAAATAGGCGAGGTGGATGGCGCGCACCGAATCCGGCCGGCTGAGATTGAGAAGGTCGTTGTTGCCGCGCACTTCGCGGTTCCATGCGTCGAACCGCGCGCCGCGAAAGCCTTCCTCGTCAAGGCCGAGCGCCTGGATCATCGTCCCCATGGCGCCATCGAGCACGAGAATCCGCTCGGCCGCCGCGCGGCGCAGCCGTGTTTCAGTTGGCGACGTGGACTCTTGTCTACCCATCGGATGACGCCCGTTCTTTCTCCTTGTCGGACTGGCGCAGTGCGCCGCTTGCGTGGTTGGGCCGCAGGCCGAGCAGATGGCAGATCGCGTAGACGAGATCAGCGCGGTTCATCGTGTAGAAGTGAAAGTCGGTGACCCCGTGATCGACGAGATCGAGCACCTGTTCGGCGGCGACGGCGGCAGCAATCAGCTTGCGGGTCGCCGCATCGTCGTCGAGGCCATCGAAGCGCTCGGCGAGCCAGTCGGGCACCGATGTGCCGCAGCGCGCGGCAAAATTTTTCATCGTCTTGAAATTCTGAACCGGCAGGATGCCCGGCACGATCGGAATATCGATGCCGCTGGCGCGAACGCGGTCGAGATAGCGGAAATAGCGACTGTTCTCGAAGAAGAACTGCGTCATCGCGCGCGTCGCGCCAGCATCGACCTTGGCCTTGAGCATATCGATGTCGGCTGCGACCGAAGGGCTGTCCGGGTGCTTTTCCGGGTAGGCCGAAACCGATACTTCGATGTCGCCGATGCGTTTGATTCCGGCGACGAGGTCCGCCGCATTGCGGTAGCCGTCGGGGTGCGGCGCGTAGCGCTCGCCGGCACCGCCCGGCATATCGCCGCGCAGCGCCACGATGTGGCGGACGCCGGCTTCCGCATAGGCGGCAACGACCGCGTCGATTTCGGCGCGGCTCGCGGCGACGCAGGTCAGATGCGCCGCCGGCGTCAACATGGTCTCGGCCAGGATGCGCTTGACGGTAGTGTGGGTGCGCTCGCGCGTCGAACCGCCGGCGCCGTAGGTGACCGAGACAAAATTCGGCTCAAGCGGCGCAAGACGTGCAATCGCCTCCCACAGCGATTGCTCCATGTCGGGCGTTTTGGGCGGAAAGAATTCGAACGAGACGCGGATGCCGCGCGGCAATGCCCCATCCCTTCTCTGCCCCGCGCGCGGGGAAGGGTGAGGGTGGCTCGGGCGTATCGTGTTCATCACGCCACCTCGCGCGTTGGCGCGGCGAGCAGAATGCGCGGGTCGCGCGCCAGCCAGAGCGATACCGCGATCTTGCCCTGTGGCCCCGGCGGCAAAGTCTGCTGGCGCAGCGGTTCGAGGCCCGCAGCCTCCAGCCATTGCTTCACAATCTCCGGGGCAAAGCCGAGGCGGCGATGCGTGTGCTCTTCGCGCAGGAACTCGAGATCATGCGGCGCAAAATCGACCACCAGCACGCGGCCGCCGGGGCGCAGCACACGCGCGGCCTCGCGGATTGCGCGCGCGCCGTCGTCGAGAAAGTGCAGCACCTGATGGATAATGACGGTGTCGAACGTCTCGCGCAAAGGCGTCAGGTCATAGATATCGCCATGGCGCACGCTGCAATGTTTCAGGCCGGAGCGGTCGAGCCGCGCGCGCGCCAGCGCCAGCATGTCGCGCGATAGATCAAGCCCGATGCCGCGCTCGATCTCGGGCGCGAACAGTTCGAGCATTCGTCCGGTGCCGGTGCCGAGATCGAGCAGCGAGCGGATAGGCTTGTCGGCGAGCGCGGCGTGAACCTCTTGTTCGACGGCAGCGTCGGCAACGTGCAGGTCGCGGATGCGGTCCCACTCGGCGGCGTGCCGGCGAAAATAATTCTGCGCCGCGGCGGCGCGCGCGCTGCGCACCGCGGCAAGCCGTTCGCGGTCGCGCGCGATGACCGGGTCGCCGGGGTCAAGGCGCGCGATCAGGCTGTGGGCAATATCGGCGGCGCTGCCATGCTCGCCGAGCCGAAAGAATGCCCACGAGCCTTCGCGGAAGCGCTCGACCAGGCCGGCTTCGGCGAGGAGACGCAGATGCCGCGAAAGCCGCGGTTGGGACTGCCTGAGGATCTCGGTGAGGTCGGAGACGGTCAGTTCGGTTTCCGACAACAGCGTCAAAATACGCAGCCGCGTGGCTTCACCGGCAGCTTTGAGCGTGCCCGTCAAAGTCTGAAATGACAGACGATTTGCGCCAGTCGGTTTAGACATAAGGATATCTTTATACGATTAAATGACGGTTTGCAATGGGAGGTAGCCCACCAACGTGGGAAATGTCCCCTCGAGGTGCTTTGCCGGTCTGCGGCCTTGGCGGCAGGGGGCCCGGCATGCAAATTGATCCGCATGGCTGACGCCGCAAGTCGTAATCATACCGAGGGCAGCCCGGCATCGAGCCCGGCCGGCCTGCGCGAAGGCGAAGTCGCGGTCGCGCTGCCGGAGCGGTTCGATGCCTCGCTCTATTTCATCGGCCGGATCCGGACGCCTTGGAGGCGGCGCGAGGACTGCCCGAAGAATGCCCGCGAGTCCGATGCCGCATGCACCGTCGTGCTCGATCCCCGCTGGGTCGAGGGCCTCAAGGGCCTCGCGACCGCGAGCCATGTGATCCTGCTCTACTGGATGGATCAGGCGCGGCGCGACTTGGTGCTCCAGACACCGCGTCATTACGCCGAGCAGCGCGGCAGCTTCGCGCTGCGTTCGCCGGTGCGGCCCAATCCGATTGCGCTGTCAGTCGCGCGCCTCATCGGCATTGACGGCAACACGCTGTCTGTCGTCGGCGTCGATTGCCTCGACGGCACGCCGCTGCTCGACATCAAGCCGTATTTTGCGTCGACGGATTCGGTGCCCGATGCATCGGTCGGTTGGCATGCCGATCGCAATCGCTGAACTTGTTAGAACAGCGCCGGCACCTCGCCGATCCTGATCATGCCGAGATAGACCGCACCGTCGGCAAAGCGCAGCGGCAGCGCGGTGGCGGGCTTGCCATCGATCTCGGTCGGCTGGCCCATCTTTTTGAGATCGCCGATCAGGCTGGCGTTGGCGCCCGCTGTGACAACGCCGCTCAGGCCGGGCATCAGTCGGTCGAGTGCGGCGAGCCCGCTTTGGCCCGATTGTCCAGGGATGCCGGCAAGTTGGCCGATGCCCTGGCCGATCATCTTATCGATGCCGAGGTCCGGCACGATGCTCTCGATGCCGCTGATCGCGACAGTGATGACGCCGTCGAGCTTGCCGTCCGGCTTCAGCGTGAGCGTCCCGGTGCCGACGGCAACCGCATCCGTGCGTTCGATATGCAGCGACTTGATCGTGATGCTGCCGCCGGCCGCCTGCAGTTCGCGGAAGCGCTGGGCGAACGGTTTTGGCGCGAGATCACTAAAGCCGCGCAGCACCACCTCGATCTCGCCCTGCAATGGCTTGGCGAGCGCGGAATGCAGCGCGGGTGCGGTGGCCGATGCGACATGCAGCACCGCATCAATCACGGGATGGTTGTCGGCGGAGCCCTCGATGATACGGGCCTGAAAGTCGGTGCCGTCCGCTGCGAACAGGGTCGCGGTGCCGGTCCCGGCGCCGCGAACAAGTCGCGGCTGCGCGAGACTGACGGAAAGAGCGTCGGGTTCGGGCGGCAGCCCACTGACGCTGATCCGAGCGCTCGACCAGTTCGCGGTCAGGCTCGGCGGCTGTCCCGGGGGCGCGATGGTTAGGGGACCCGTGATGTCGCCCACCAACCTGGTGGGACGGAACACCTGGGCGGTGAATGTGATGTCTTGCGCTGCCACCGCCAGTGGCGGCTGGATCGTATTCAAAGTGGCGGCCGCCTCGGTGCAATGCGTCTGGATGCGGAAAGGAAATCCCGAGGTGCCTTCGGAGCCGCAGGTATAGATCCGGCCGCCTGCGGCCTCACGCGCGACCCAGCCAGCCAGGGTCCGGTCAGCCACATTGGCCGCGTAATACCAGAGCGCGCTCCAGCCGGCGGCCAGCACAACGAGTGCGGCCGCGACACCAAAAACTGGCCATGCCCGACGGCGGGGCCTGGAACGGACCGCTGCCGGCGGCGCACCGCGCCGCGGCAGACGTCGATCCGCCTGCATCATGCTGAGTGGAGATTCACCTGCCATGGGGCCTTTTCGCCTGCCGACTGCGGCGTTTCCAAGACCTGATCAACGACCATTTCAGGAAGACTTCAAGGTCAATAAGCGGCCCGAAGGCCGCCATTGTACCGCCCCAGTCGGACTGCTAGGCGAGCAAGATCAAGCCGCCCGAAGCAATCGACGCGGGAAGCAATCAGTTAATGGCCGCCATCGACGAGCACGAAAACAGCGAGTTGTGGGTGTTCGGCTATGGCTCGCTGATGTGGCGCCCGGGCTTTGACTACCTTGAACGGATTCCGGCGCGGCTTCGGGGACTGCACCGGGCGCTCTGCGTCTTTTCACATGTCCATCGGGGAACCCCGGAGCATCCGGGCCTGGTTTTTGGGCTCGACCGCGGCGGCATGTGCCGGGGCATCGCGTATCGGGTCGCCGCATCGGCGCGCGCTAAAACGATCGCCTACCTGCGCGGACGCGAACAGGTCACCTCGGTCTATCTCGAAGCAATGCGGCGGATCGAACTGGAAGATGGTTCCAGGCGGCAACTCGACGCGCTCTGCTACCTCGTCGATCGCGGCCACGTGCAATATGCCGGTCGCCTGACGTCGGCGGAGCGCGTGCACTACGTGCGGCAGGGGCACGGTCAATCCGGTCATAATCGCGACTATGTGCTGCACGCGGTTCGCGCGCTGGAGATGCTGGGCTACCGGGAAACCGATCTGCATCTGCTGGCGCAGCGGCTCGGCGCACACGATACGGCCATCCGCGATCAGGACTCGGGCACAAAGCCTTCGGTCTTTTCTGATTCTTGACCCATTTCGGATTCCCGCACGAGGCGCGCCGTCGCGGGCTCCAGCGCCTCCTGCAACCGCGCCAGGAATTCGCGACCGCCTAATCCCGGCGCGATCGGATCGAGCACTTCCGCCAACACGGTACCCGGATAGCGCAGCAGCGAGCGGCGCGGCCAGAACAGTCCGGAATTGAGCGCCACCGGCACGCAGGCGACGCCCGATCTGACATAGAGATGAGCGACGCCCGGTTTGTAGTCCGGTTCGGCGCCCGGCAGCCGGCGCGTGCCTTCAGGAAAGATCACCACTTGGCGGCCGCGTTCGAGCTCTTTGCGCGTGCGGGCAGTCATCCGCGACAAAGCGGCCATGCCGGCGCGTCGGTCGATCGGAATCAAGCCGGCCTTCGCCATGTGCCAGCCGAACAACGGAATCCACATTAGCTCGCGCTTGAGGATGTAGGCCGGATCGTCAAGGATGGCGTAGAGCGCAAACGTCTCCCATGCCGATTGATGCTTGCAGACGACGATGCAGGCGCCTGGCGGCAGCTTGTCGAGCCCGCGCCATTCCACTTTCGTGCCGCAGACGACACGCAGCAGCCACAGGCTGGTGCGGGCGTAGGACCGGATAAAGACAAGATGCACCCGGTGAGGCAGCAGCAGTATCGGCAGCGCCACGAGCATCTGAATGATCAGGCTCGCGTAGAACAGCGCGTTGAACGTCAGCGAGCGGGCGAGCGAAGCGGTTCGCGGCACTGAACGTCCGTTTCGATTGATAGGCTCGCCTGTGCGCGAGTGTGCCGGTCGCGGCGGCATCGCTAACGCTGCGCGTCCGAGATGCGGTTGCCGCTGTCGGGCGGCACCGGCTCGAACTGCATGCGCAATTCGGC
>DATCBO010000155.1:0-5433 GCA_036511795.1 Xanthobacteraceae bacterium | reverse complement strand
ATATCCATTGTGCGATTGAGTTGCCCCTGCACTTCGATGCTGTTACCCTTGAAAAGCTACTTCGCGGCTGTTGGGCAAAGGTCGCGTGGGCGCGCGGCCGCATTCTCGTTCGCGATGGTGCGAATTCGGGTTGGATCAAATACATGTTGAAAGACCGTCAGAAATCGGAGTTCGATGGTTTCTTTGACTGTATCATCGTGGGGTCTTTGCATAATCCAATCGTTGACGCGTAGACGTCCTTTTGGAAGCAGACTCTTTATAGGCAGAGCTTGAGCACGAGGCGATTGGTTGGCAGTCGCCTTGTTTCCCTGTTATTGCCGCCGCTCTCCCTCGCGCGCGCGTAAGGACAGCGATTAAGGTGAACGGGGCCCCCCGGCCCGTTCGCTCGCGGCCGGCGCCGATGCGCTGCGACCCGGTTGCTGCGCCGCGGCCAAAGCACCAGCGTCGAGCCGTTCGACCACCGCCGATTTTTGCTAAGAAGAAACTCACTTGCTCGGCGCGTGCGACAAACTCCTCTTGCTGGCAGCGCCACCAACACGGCTCAGGCGGCGAGCGGCTTGAGCTCCACAGCGTAGCCAAGGTCGGCCAAACGTTTGACCAGGCGGTATTTTTGCTGGTCGGTGGAACGGCGATCGAAGTGATTGCAGCCGAGGTCCTGATACAGCCACGTGCTGCGGGTGCAAAAGACGCTCGAAGAGGTGGCAAGTCAGAACAGTTGATGGGGCCGCCTCGCTGCAGCGCCCCTTGTGACGGTCGATGTGCCCCCCATCGCCGACATGCTGCTGCGTCGCAGCAAACGACACTTGGTGCCAAGAGCGTTAATTTTGCACTGCATGCGCAAAAAGTATCGGCATAAAAAAGTTGCGCTACCAAAGCGATGTAGCCGGCGGGAAATGGCGCGTGATCGAGCCCGCATTTGCCTCCGGCCAAGGACTGGACGACCGCGGGTCTTGGGCGCTGCGCAGGAAGAGCCGGATCGAACACCACCGCATGATCAACGCGGCGCTGGCGACCGAGCTTAGCGGCAGCGTGCACGCGCTCACCATCCACGCCGCCGCGCCAGGCGAAACGATGGCGTCGCCAGGCGTGTGCCAGCCACCTATTGCGACGTTTCCTGAGTCAGCGCCGTGATACGCTGCTGGAAGAATGCCGCCATGTGCTTCCAGGCCGCATTGTCGGGCGCGATCTTGAGGAGCTGGGCGACGGTCGTCTGTCCCTGCCGGGCGTAGGCCAGCGCCTGGCGATCGTCGCCCAGCCGTTGGTAGGTGGCCGACATGTGGCTGTCCATGAGCGCGAGATTGTACTGCCACTCCGTGTTCGCCGGATCGGCCTTGACCAGGCTCTCGCAGATACCGGCCGCTGATTGATAGGTCTTCAGCGCCGCCGCGAAATCGCCTTCGTCGTACTGCAGGCCGCCGAGGCGCGATAGGCTGTAGGTCAGTTCGATCTGCAGCGCCCGATCCGCGGGATTCTTCGCGGCAAGCGCCTGACGCCTTGCGAGACTTTCGTTGACGGCGGCATACGAACCGGCTCGATCGTTCTCACTTTGCAAGATGTCGAACAAGTGATCGAGCGTCTCTCCGATGTCGCGTTGAAGACCGGCGTCGTCTGGAGCGTCCGTAGCGATCTTGTGCTCGATATCGAGCGCCTCGCGATAGTCGGCCAGCGCTCCGGCCTGATCCTTCTTGTCGGCAAGTGCGCCCGCCACGAGCCGGAGGAACGTCTCGATCTCATACTGCTGAGCGTTGCTTGGATGTTTTGCTGCGAATGCCCGCACGAGGGTCAATCCGTCCTGATAGCTCGCCAATGCGGCATCGGCGTCGCCCGTGTCGGACTTAACATTGCCGCGCGCCATCAGAGTTGCGGCAATCCGATTTGACCAGTCAGCGCTATCCGGCTTCGCCTTGTATATTGTCTCGGCACTATCGTGAGCCGCCGCATACGATTTCAGAGCCGCGTCGGGGTTGTGTTCGGCGGCAAGCGCCACGCCGAGTCCGAAGTACGAGAAATAGAGGTCACCTTGCCGGTCGAGATTATCGGGCGCCGCCTTGACGAGCGCGTCGGCAATCGCCAGAGCGGTCCTGTAGGACGCCTCCGCAGCGGCCGGATTGTCCTGCGCCATGCGGACATCGCCGATGCGTTCGTTGGCGACCCACAGCAGGCGCTGCCATGTCGCGTTGCTCGGGTCGATCGCGACGAGCTTTTGCATGATGTCAGCTTCGGCGTGATAGGCGTCGAGCGCGGCGACAACTTCGCCCTGCGACCTGTGCAGGTCGCCGATCTTCTCGTAGGTCATCGCCAGATCGTCCTGCCAGCCGCGATTCGTCGGCGCCAACTTCACCAGACGATCGCCGATGGCGAGTTCCGCCTGATAGGACGCCATCGCGGCGCCGGCATTGCCCTTCGCTGCCTGCACCTCACCGACCAATTCGTCGGCGGCCGCAAGCTCACGCTGCCAGTCGGTGTTGGCCGGATTTGTCTTGGCCAAACGATCCAAAATCGCTTGCGCGGTCTGCTGCGCGGGCAGCGCCGCAGCCAGATTGCCCTGATCCCGCTGCACCAAGCCGAGGCCGGCATACGCCGAGGCCAGATCGTGTTGCCAGCTGGCATTGTGCGGATCCGATTTCGCTAGCGGCTCCGCGATCGCGACCGCCGCCTGATACGACGCCAGGGCGGCCGGCAGATTTTTCATGGTGAGCTGCATCTGGCCGACACGATTGTAGGATAACGACAGGTCGTTCTGCCATCCGGCGTTGGTGGAATCCGACTTGGCCAACTGCGCAGCGACCGCAAGGCTTGCCTGCTCCGACGCCAATGCCGCAGTCAGGTTGCCCTGCGCGGCCTGTACACTGCCGATTCGCTCCTCAAACACCGACACGCTGCGTTGCCAGTCGGCCTGCGTCGTATCGGCCTTCGACAGCCGATCCATAATCGCAAGACCCGATTGATAGGCCGCCAATGCCGCGGGCAGGTCGCCCTGCTCAAACTTCACGTTGGCGACTTTCTGATAAGACACCGCAAGGTCGCGCTGCCAGTCTGTGTTGCCGGGCTTGGATTGGGTCAGGCGCAGCAAAATCTCATGCCGCGCCTGGTAGGACTTCAGGGCTTCCGTCAGATTGCCTTGCACATTTAATACGTCGCCGACACGCTCATTGACGATGCCAAGGTCGAACTGATAGCCGGTATTTCCCGGCGCTGACGCTGCAAGCCGCGATCGGATCGCCAGTCCCGCCTGAAACGAGGCTAGTGCGCCGGCGAGGTCGTTCTGCGCCTCTTGCACGTCACCGACATCGATGTCCGCGACGGACAGCTCGCGTTGATAATCGGCGTTGCCAGGCTGCTGACCGGCAAGCTCCTTCATGATCGCCTGTGCCTTCTGCGCCGAGGCGAGCGCGTCCGTGGTTTTACCAAGCGCGAGAAGGGTCAGGCTTGTTTCCGTCAGGGACTCCGCGTTGCTCTTGCGCAAATCCGGACTGGTTTCGCCCGACTGCAGCAACTGATCCTGCAACTGACGCGCCCGGTCGAGAATGGCCTCCACCGTTGCGGCGGGAACGCCGACGACGTGCCGGAATTTCTGCGCGAGGTCGAAGGTCAGGCCGTTCGCCGTGCGGGTTGCCAGTGCCAGCGTCCGTTCGGCACGTTCGCGCTGCGCAACGGCGACCTCCCGCTGCCAATAAGCGAGCCCGGCGAGCACGAGCGAGACGACGAGACCGGCAGCGAGGCTGCCGGTGAGCATGTTGCGCCGTCTGGTCGCGCCGCGCCGGCTCTCGGCGACAAAGGTCTGCGTCTCCTCGGTCGGCACCGGCGCGTTTGCCGGCCGCGAGGCGATCCAGCGCTCGGCGTCCTCAAGCGCCGGCGAGCGCAACTGTAGGCCGGCGGGACGGCCGGCGGCCGACCATTGCCTTGCGGCCTCGCCGTACTCAGTGTGTTTTCTGATCCAGCCGATGTCGGTCTTAAGCGCCTCGCCGAGCCGGTCTGCGCTCGCTTCGAATTGAGCCGGATCGTCGAAGAAAACGAAATTCAGCCGCCGCAGCGCCTCGGGCGTTGCCGCGTCGTCGACACGACGGCAGACAATCGGCGCAAAGCGTTTGTTGAGCGAAGACGCATACTCGACTTCTTTCATCGCTTCGCGTGAGGCGACAGAATCCGGCGAGAGTACGAACACCACCGTGTCGGCCTGCTCGATTAGCGCCTGCAGCCGCTTCCACCAATCCTCGAAGGCATAAATCTCTTCGCGGTCGATCAGCGGCTCGAAGCCGCGCGCTTTCAGCGCCGCGTCGAGCCGATCCGTGAACGCCATGTCCTTGCGCGAATAGGAGATGAAGATTCTGGCCTTCGGCTCAGTATCCTGCGCAGGCTCGACATCTACCGCCATCAGGGCCTCCCGGATCGGCCGCAGATGTTAGCCGATTTAGAACCGGCCAGCATTAATGATGCCTCGATCGAGTAGCCTGGCCACCTATCGCGCACCGGGGCGCTCACCAGGAGAGCGCGGCAGAATATCGAATTGTCCAGGGTCAGTCAGCGGGCATGCCTGACACGGCGGTGCCGGACATTTTGGAGCGGGGCGCGGTAGCCCGAGATTGCTCCAAACCTCCGCAAAAATTTACATAGCGTCGAATGTTGCGATGCACCGGAGTCTCGTAGCAAACGGTCGGTGTGGGTCATTCACGTCATATCGAGCGTGCTTCAGCCACTTCCGCTGTTCATCCCACTTCGGACATATCGCTGCGTCGCAATAAGCCACCAGTTCGAGCTAATGCGGGACCGTCTCGACCAAGGCTGGCTCAACATTGGGCGTCGGGAGTGGATCAGGCGAAACCGCTGCAAGCGTGGAATCGAAGCGGACACGATAGACCTGCAGATTCTCCATCACACGTTGGACATAGTTGCGCGTTTCGGCAAATGGGATGCGCTCAACCAGCCGCCATAGTCCTTAAGCAACGCAGCGATTTCGGCAGCGCCCATCTGGGTATTGTAAACCGGGTCAGACACGAGCCGGTGCCAGTCGTAGGAGACACCAAGCCGCTTGGCGGTGTCTCGCCCAGCCTGAGGGGTTACTTGCATTAGGCCGACAGCATCGGCCGACGATCTGTCGCGCTGGTCAAACGCGCTTTCCGTCCGCGCGACTGAATATACGATGCAACGATCAAGCGCCGGACCGATCGCGCTGTAAGACGGGACGCCGAAATCGGGAAAAGCGTACTGCTCCATCGCCATACCGCGCTCCAAGGCCGTTTTGCCGACGAGAAGCGTAGCTTGAGCATCGTGGTATTTTGCAGTGAGCTCGCAGAGTTCCGCTACAACGGCGGTATCGCTACTCACGTCAGCAAGGTCGGAAACAAAGTCCAGCACGAGATCATGCTCGCCGATCGCATACAGAATGCTTGCAGCATGAAGAAGTTCGTTTCCGGCAGCGTCTACCATCTGTGG
>DATCBO010000154.1:0-102560 GCA_036511795.1 Xanthobacteraceae bacterium | reverse complement strand
CAGCGGCGGCACCAAGGGCACCACTCTGCGCGACACTGGCTTACCTGTCGTCATCGTGACCCACTTCGGCAATAAGACGGGTGAAATTCGCAAGACACCTTTGATGCGCGTCAAGGACGGCAATAACTATGTTCTCGTCGGTTCGCAGGGCGGAGCGCCGAAAGATCCGGCGTGGGTGCACAATCTGCGCGCCAATCCGAACATTGAGCTTCGCGATGAGGCCGCCCTCCGCCCAATGCGCACGAGTGAGATTGAGGACGCGGCGGAACGAGCGCGTCTGTGGGCACTGGCGGTGGCGGCGTTCCCGCCATACGCGGAATATCAGACGCGCACGAAACGCCAAATTCCAGTCTTTGTTGCCGAGCCGTAAGGAACGCTACGCGCCTTCAAGCCCGCCGCCGAACAGCGTCGGCACGTAGCGGGGCGCACCGATCGCGGTCATGAACCGTTGCTTGGTGAGCACCGGGTCGAATGCGGCCGATCGGTCCGCAGGTCGAAGCGGCGGCGACCTACGCGGAGGAAGCATCGAAACAAGGATCAGCAGCGGGAACTGATAGCGCTGCGCCAGCGTGACCATTCCGGCGCCCATGCTGAGCAGCCGGGCGTTCTGGACGCACCGGTCGGCCTTTCACTGAACGCCGACGAAGCGATCGCATTCGAGGCCGCTTAGCGGGCAGCAGTCCCAATCCTGAATCGAACCGCGATCCGTTTGGCTGATACCGACGGAACGCGTCCTTCCCTCATTCTTGCTATAATGAGAGCGATCGGTGACTATTCGTGCGCCGACGAACAGCGCCGGATGCAAGAAGAGCGATATCAGATGCCGACCGCAGTGGACTACGGCGTACCCACCAATCGTTGCGGACTGCAACTGCGGCTGGGTCAAGAAAAAGGCTTTTTCCGCGACGAAGGCATCGACCTGACTCTGCGCGTTGTGTTCGGCGGGCCGGAAATCGCCGCGCAATTCGACACCGGACGTCTGCCGATCGGCGAGCTCGGAACGCCGCCCGGGCTGACCGCATTGGCGAACGGGGCACGTTTCAAAATCGTCGGAAGCGGCGTTCGCCGCGGCGCCGTTCAATATTTCGTTGCGCATCGCCGGTATGCAGGGTGGCAGGATCTTGCCGGATCAAGGCTCGGCGTCCTCGGCCGCGGCAGCTGCAGCGACTGGTATATGCGCGAGGTGCTCACGCACCACGGCATCAATCCCGATACGGATGTCACGATCAGCGGATTGGGCGCCCGCTATCCCGACATTCTGCAAATGCTCGCCGGCGAAGAGCTTGACGGCGCGATGATGTCGGAGCCGCACGTCACGATGGGCGAAGAGGACGGTCTGTTCAATGTTTGGTTGGGCATGAACAAGCTGGATTTTGTACCGCCGATGCAATGGACGATCGCGGTTGCAAATGATGGCGTGTTGGCTGCGGAGCCGGTTCTGGTGTCCGCGGTATTGCGCGGCTGCCGGAGGAGTTATCGTTACGCCGCAGATAATCGCGACGAATGGGCAGACTTTGGCGCCCATTACTTCAAGATTTCGCGGCAAACGATGATGAAGTCCATTGAACGCGAACTCAGCGATCTCCACTTCGACTGCGCGATCGACTTCGACGGCCTTCAGGCCGCGCTCGATCTGCAGCGGAAGCTCGGCGCCGTGACTGCGCCGCTGTCGCTCGCCGAAATCGTCGACCACCGCTTTGGTCGTCTGCCGGTCGCGCAGGACAGGCTGGAGAATTGACATGGACATGGACGACGATTTCATGGGCGAGATCGAATTCAATCTCACCCCCGAACAGAGTGAAATCGTGGGCCGGGCGATCGATCTTGCGTCGCGGGACAACGACGACTTTCAGTTCATCAATCCTCTTATTTCGATCATGCAGTGGTGGCAAAGGTCCGCGCCCGAAGAAGCAAGACGCAGCGGATCGCCGGAAGCAACGCTCGTCGAGGCCTGCCGGTTGTTCATGCAGGCTCACGAGGGATCAGGCGAGGGATCAGGCGAGAGTCGTTGAGGCAGGCCTTGGGGCAGGTCTTGATGCAGGTCTTGATGCAGGTCTTGGGATGGGTCTGATCTGCCAATTATTCGGCGGCGCTGTGGGCGCCCGTCACTGCGCCTCTTCGGCGATTTCAAAGAAGCTGGAAATCAGCCTGTTCTTTCTCCTCTCGGCCAAGCACACGATTTCGACGCGCGATTGAATCGCGACGCCCATTATCTTCAATTTTGTGACACGGTCGTCCGGCAGAATGCCTTCGTCAAATATCGTGGCGATGCCGATCCCTTCGGCCACCGCGTTGACGACGCCCTCCCGGCTGGCAAATTCAATCATGCGCCCCGGCGAAACCCTGCCGTTACGCAGGAGTCGATCGTGTGCGGCGCGTGCCGCCGAACCCAGCTCGCGGCACACGACCGTTTGTCCGCCAAATTCTGCAACCCGGACCGACGACCGGTCCATCCATGGCGGCTTTCGTGGCGCGATGACCACGAGCGAAGGATCTCTGAACGGACGCGAAAAAAATCTTGCCTCGGTTTCGACGCGGCCGAGAACCGCGACGTCCAGTTCGTAGCTGACCAGCTTTTGAGTGAGACTTTGCGAGTTGGCAAAATCGACGAAGATCGACACCGAGGGGAACCGGACGCTGTAACGGGCCACGAGCTTGATCACGTCATAGGGACCGTACGAGCCGATCCGCAGGTGCCCGCGCTGCACTCCTCGCAGCCCGTCGAGAAACGCGCCGGCTTCCTCGAAATTCGAAAACATACGCTGGATGAAGGGGACGATCGCTTCGCCCGCCGGCGTCAGCGTCGCGCCGCGGGCCCCGCGATAGAATAGCTCTACCTGATGTTGGCGTTCGATTTGCTGGATTTGATTTGTCACCGTCGGCTGGCTGACGTTCAGACTGCGCGCCGCTTTGCTGAAGCTGCCTTTAAGGGCGACGGCAAGGAAGGCGCGGGCTTGGCCTGGTGTCATAGATTGAAGCTATAGGGTGCATCGATATTTTGAATTTGCCTTATAGCTGATCCTTTGCGACACTGCCAGCCGGTCAGGAGATTCCGCCATGAAGCGCCAGGAAATGGTGTTCGATCCGTTTCAGCTGATCGACAAGAAGACGCGCAAACAGCTGACACGACGCAGCGATTTCATGGGACTGACCTATCTATGCGGGCACTTTTCGGCGATCGGTTGCACCGGCGTTCTGGTTTACCTCGCGTCCGGCACCTTGTTGATCGTTCCGGCCATGTTTGTGCATGGTATTGTACTCGCGTGCCTGTTTGCGCCGATGCATGAATGCAGTCATGGCACCGCATTCCGCACGCGCTGGCTGAATGAATTTGCCTATCGGCTGGTGAGTCTCGTCTATATCAGCCAGCCGACCTGGTACCGCTACCGGCACGCGGTGCATCACACCTACACGCAAATTCAAGGAAAAGACCCGGCCATGGTGCTGCCCAGTCCCACGACCTGGAAGCACTATGTCGAACAGGTCGTCGGCTGGCGCTTCTGGACGACATTTCCCGTGGCCATCACCAAGCACGCGCTGGGAACGATGCGGCCGCAGGATTCCTGGTACGTGCCGAAGGGCGATTTGCCGCGAATTCATAACGAAGCACGTTTCATGATCGCAGTGTACGGCTCGGGGGCGGCGCTTGCGGTCTATTTCGGCACCTTTGCGCCGCTGATCTTTTGGCTGCTGCCGCGCATGATGGGCGAGCCGCTACAACGCGTTTGGCGAATCGCCGAGCACAAGGGCTGTGACGAAGGCCCGGACGTGCGCACCAATACGCGCTCGACCAAGGCGAGCTTCCTGATGCGCGCGCTGTGTTGGAATATGCCGTACCATTCCGAACATCACGTCTGTCCGCAGGCGCCGTTCTTTGCGCTGCCTGCGCTCAACAGGGTCGTTGGCAATCAGTTGCATCCGATGGGCCGAAGCCTTTGGGCAGTCGATCATGAAGTGCGGCAGAGTTGCATCGTTACCGGCACGCAGGCCACTCAAATCATTGCCGCACGCAAGGCCAGAAATGAGCAGGTTGACACCAACTGGATTTGTGCGCTCGATTGAAATTTGCATTGATTTGATGTGGCGTGCGCGGAAATGACCGAAGCCCAAACCGACGATTGGTATCTTGCCGGAAACGTCGCCGATTTCGAGGACGAAGATATCGAACAGCTCAAAGTCGGAAACCTTGCTGTCGCGGTCTATTTCGCCGAGGGAAACTTTTACGCGACTCAGGATCTGTGCACCCATGAGCGCGCCTATCTGTCCGACGGCATTTTGATCGATTGCATCGTCGAATGCCCGTTTCACCAGGGCCGCTTCGACGTGCGCAACGGAAAGGCGATGAGCGCGCCCGCCTTCGTTGCGCTCAAGACCTATCAGCTCAAGATCGTTGACGGAAAAATATACGTTAACGTGCCTCGCGCCGACGCTGAAGCTGACCATTAGCAATAGGGACGCTACCGAGGCGGGTGTCGTGGGCATTTTGGCCGCGTCAGAGAAGGCGCAATGATCAGCAGCAACGCGGGGAGTTCGACACCGATGTGGGACGAGCAGGCCGACGTGGTCGTCGTCGGCTATGGTTATGCCGGCGCGATTGCCGCACTTGAGGCGCACAAAGCCGGAGCGGACACGCTGCTGATCGAGAAGATGCCCGATCCAGGCGGCATTTCGATCACATCGGGCGGAAACGTCCGCACTGTCGTCAGCGTCGAAGATGGTTTCCAATACCTGCGCGCCACCAATGCCGGAACCACGCCGGACAGCGTCTTGCGTGCGATGGCCGTGGGCCTTGCCCAGATGCGGGCGTATTTCGAAGCGCTCTGCGCCGTTAACGGCGCCACGGTCGACTACCGCCAAGCCGACGGTAATTATCCGTTTCCCGGCACGGAAACCTTCGGCTACGTCAGCGTGAAACAGGTACCCGGATTCAAGCCGGCGGAAGCCTATCCGTTTGTTTCGAGCTATGTGCCGATCGAGCGCGCGGCGGGCGTCCGCTTGTTCAAGGTGATCGAGGACAATATTCGCGCAAGCAAGGTGCGCGTCATGCTCTCGACGCCGGCCAAGCGCCTGATTACCGGCGTGGCCGACGCCTCAGGCACGGCACGCCAAGTGCAAGGCGTCCAGGCGGAGCGTGACGGCCGCCTGATCAACATCAAGGCGCGCCGCGCCGTCATTCTTGCCTGTGGTGGTTTCGAAGCAAGTCCGGAATTGCAAATGCAATACTGGCAGGAAAAGCCGGTTCTCAACGCGGCCTACATGGGCAACACCGGCGACGGAATCCGGATGGCCCAGGACGTCGGCGCGGCCTTGTGGCACATGTGGCACTACCACGGCGTCTATGGGTTCAAACATCCGGATCCGGCTTATCCATTCGGCATCCGTCCCAAGCGCTTGCCTGACTGGATCCCGGGCGAGGCTGCACGCGCTGACGTGAAAGTCCCGTGGATCATTGTCGACCGCCACGGCCGCCGTTTCATGAACGAGTACCAGCCTTATACCCAGGACACGACGTGGCGGAGCATGGCGGCGTTCGACGGCTACTCGATGAGCTACCTTCGCATCCCCTCATACATGATCATGGATGAAGCGGGGCGTGGCGCGTATCCGATCGTTTCTCCGACATTCAATGACCGGCGCTTCAAATTCGAATGGAGCGAGGCGACGCTGCGGGATCTGGAAGCCAGAATCCTGCACAAGGCAAATTCGATCGGTGAACTCGCCGCGCTTATGAAGGTCGACGAAGCGGTCTTACAAGCCACGATCGCCGCATGGAACAGCGCTTGCGATGCTCACGACGACCGCGTCCATCAGCGGCCGTCGACGTCGATGGTGAAGATTACGACGCCACCATTCTATTTTGCCGAGGTTTGGCCGGTTTGCTCGAACACCCATGGCGGCCCCGTGCACGATGCGGATCAGCACGTCCTCAACAGCTTTGGAGAGCCGATCGGACGGCTGTTCGCCGCCGGAGAATTAGGCGGCATATTCGGCCATCTGTATATTTCCGGGGGGAACCTTGCTGAGTGCTTCGTTGGCGGATGGACGGCCGGCCGGAATGCGGCGAAGCTTTCGGCCTGGGAGGCCCATGCCACGGCGGCCAGTCATGGGTGAACGCCGCAATTCCGACCGCGATCCTCAACGATGACCTCTCCGCCTTCCTCGAGAATTGGACGAGGGACACAAAGCGCGCGGCGTGTCGAGGATCCTGCCCTGCTTGCCGGGCGGGCGACGTTCGTCGGCGACATCGAAATGCCCGACGCTCTCGCCGCGGCCTTCGTACGGAGCCCATACGCCCATGCCGGGCTTGGCGCGATCGACAGCTCCGCGGCCTTGTCGATGCCCGGGGTTCACGCCGTCTACACGCTGCAAGATCTGCGTCCGCATTTGACGGCCGATCGCACGCCGCTTGGCCAATCGGTTTCTGAACTTGTCGGGTTGACGAGCAAAGGCCTGCGCCAGGACATAACGCCGTTCATTCTGGCCCGCGACGAGGTGTGTTATGCCGGCGACCCGGTCGCGGTCGTTATCGCCGACGATCGCTATCTTGCCGAGGACGCCGCCTCGCGCGTTGCCGTCGAGTATCGCGAGTTGCCGGCAGTTTCCGACTGCCGGGAAGGGGCCAAGCCGGGCGCGCCTCTCGCCCACAGGCGGGCGGCGGACAATATTCTGGTCACATATGCAATCGCCTACGGTGATTGTGAGCAGGCATTTGCCCAGGCGGCGCACGTCTTCGAACTCTCGCTCACTCAGCATCGCGGATGCGCGCACCCGCTTGAGGGTCGCGGCGTACTGGCCCGTTACGACGCGATCGAAGATCGCACGACGATCTGGACGTCAACGCAAAGTCCGCATGAGATACGCCTGTCTCTCGTGCAACTTTTCGACGTTGACGACAATAAGCTGCGTGTGATCACTCCCGATGTTGGCGGCGGTTTTGGCGCTAAATATTTAATCTACCCGGAGGAAGTCGTGATTCCTCTGGCGGCCCGGCTTCTGCGTCGCCCGGTCCGATGGATCGAGGATCGCCGCGAACATTTTCTGACTTCGATTCAAGAACGCGACCAGTATTGGGACCTGCAAGTCGCGCTGGACGCGCGGGGCAGTCTCCTCGCTGTGCGCGGATCGTTGATCAACGATCAAGGCGCGTACACACCGCAAGGCATAAACGTTTCGTACAATTCGGCGACGGCTCTGCCGGGACCATACCGGCTGCCGAATTATCATCTCGACGTCATTGCAGTGGAGACCAACAAAGTTCCAACCATGCCGGTTCGGGGTGCGGGCTACCCGCAGGGGACTTTCGCGATGGAGCGATTGCTCGATCTCGCGGCCAACAGGCTAAAAATCGACCGCGCCGAAATCCGCCGGCGCAATCTCATTCCGTCGGATGCCATGCCCTATACGACGCCCATGAAGACTCGCGCGGGCAGTCCGGTCAAATACGATAGCGGCGATTTTCTGAACTGCCAGGCGCTGGTGCTCGAAGCAGCCGACTACGCAGGGTTCGCCAAGCGCCAGGCTGAAGCCCGCGCGCAACAACGCTATCTCGGTATCGGCGTTGCGAACGGAATCAAAGGCACGGGCCGTGGTCCGTTTGAGACAGCGGTCGTGCGCATCGGCCGTTCAGGCAAGCTCTCGGTTTATTCGGGGGCAGCCCCGATGGGGCAAAGTACCAAGACGATGCTTGCCCAGATCGCGGCGGAGCAGTTCAACATTCGCCCCGAGGAGGTCAACGTCATCGTCGGCGACACCGCTTACGTCTCCATGGGCCACGGTGGTTTTGCCAGCCGCCAGACCGTCAATGCCGGATCATCGACCCACGTCGCCGCAAAGGCAGTGCGGGAAAAGACGCTCAAGGTTGCATCCGATCTGCTCGGCGTGCGCGTCGAAGACCTTTTGCTCCAGGATGGGCGAGTGATCGCGCCTGGCTCGAATTTGTCGATCGGCCTCGGCGACCTTGCGCGCGAGGCGATCGGCATTCCGGGCTACGCACTGCCAAAAGGCATCGAGCCTGGCCTGGAACAGACCGTCAATTTCATGCCGGCCGGCCTCGCCTACAGCCATTCAAGCCATTGCGTCGAGGTCGAAGTCGATATCGGCACCGGCTTCATTCAAGTTCTCCGCTACGTCGTGGTCAGCGATTGCGGGCGTCTCATCAACCCAATGATCGTCGAAGGTCAGATCGTCGGTGGCGTTGTACACGGCATCGGCAATGCGCTGTTCGAGCGGATGGCTTACGACGAAAACGCACAGCCACTCACCACCAATTTCGGAGAATATCTGCTGCCGACGGCGACGGAGCTGCCGAAAATCGAAGTGCTCACGCAGATTTCGCCCTCGCCACTCAATCCGCTCGGCGTCAAGGGCGTCGGCGAGTGCGGCGTCATCCCGGCCGCTGCCGCGATCATTTCCGCCGCGGAAAATGCGTTGCAGCCGTTTGCAGTGCGGATCGACGAAGTCCCGCTTTTCCCGCAGGCCATTATGGCGCGCGTCGAGGAAGCCAAAGCCCGCATCGCCGCAAACTAGAGACGGTTACCCCGAGCGGCGGATCCGCCAGCGGCTTAGCGGAAGTCGTACAGCGACATGACGACCCTCTCGGCGGCAACTACCAGGCCGTAGAGCAGCAGACCAACGACGCAAAGGATCGCGATGCACCCCAGCGCCAAGTCAGTCTGCTCCCGCGATGACGCGAACAGAATGAGGTAGCCGAGCCCCTGCTCCGAGGCGATAAACTCGCCGACGACGACCCCGATGATGGCCAGCGTGACACTGACTTTCATGCCGCTGAAAATGTACGGCGCGGAGGTTGGAAAGCGGACCCGAATAAGAATCTGCCATTCGGACATGCGAAGGGAACGGCAAAGTCTCAGCATGTTGGTCTCGACCGCGCGAAGCCCGGCAGCGGTCGCTATCAATATTGGGAAGAAACAGATGAAGACGGAAAAAGTGATGCGCGCCGAAGGACCGATGCCGAGCCAGACGATGAACAGCGGCGCCAACGCGATTTTGGGGATCAACTGAAAGAAGATGATGTTGGGATACAGCGCCTGCTGAGCAAGCGTCGAGTACACCAACAGCGCCGCGAGCGCGATGCCCAACGGAATGGAAATGAGGAACGCAACCAGGGTTTCGATCGTCGTGGGGTAGCTGTGCGACATGATCAACGGAAAATTGTCGCGCAATTGCTCCAAGATCATGGTCGGTGGCGGCAATATGGCGGGCGAAATCTTTCCATAGACCGCAATCACCTGCCAGCCCAGCAGGAACAGGAAGGCAGTGCCGATCGGTAGAAGGAAGGCCGGCGTCTGGCGTGAAATCGCCAGCCACCATGGGCTGACCGGCGGAGCAGCCTGCATCGGCGGCAACGGATAGGACGACGGAGTGTTTTCAGCCATGGCCCCCATCCTGCATGACTTCACCCTGCCGCGCTCTCGTCACTTCGTCGCGCAACATCCCGCACAGTTCGTTGAACTCCGCGGTTTCGCCGATGCTGAAATGGCGAGGCCGCGCAAACGGCACCTGATGGTCTGCGATTATGGTCGACGGGTTCCGGCCCATGACCAAGATGCGATCCGACAATAGCGCCGCTTCGCGGATGCTGTGCGTGACGAAGAGCACGGTTTTACGGTATCGCTCCCATAAGGCGAGCAGGACGATATTCATGTCGTCGCGCGTAATTGCGTCGAGCGCGCTGAATGGCTCGTCCATCAGAAGAATCGCCGGATCGGCGATGAGGGCGCGGCACAGCGATACCCGCTGCTTCATGCCGCCGGAAAGTTGACCGGGTCGCTTGTTCGACGCGTCGTGCAGTCCGACCAGACGCAGCAATTCCATCGCGCGTTCGACATAGGCGGCGCGACTCCGATGCATCATTTCGATCGGAAACAGAATGTTCTGCAGCGCGGTCTTCCAGGGAAGCAGCGTTGGATCCTGAAAGACAATTCCGATTTCCGCGCGCGGCTCGTCGACAGGCACGCCGCCGGCGAGAACCCGTCCCTCGGTGACGGATTCGAGACCCGCGATCATCATGAGGAGCGTGCTCTTGCCGCAGCCGCTGGGGCCCAGCAGCGAGACGAATTCGCCATTTTCAATCGAAAAAGTGGCGGCACGCACCGCTTCGAACGCGCGCCCGCCAGTGCCATAGACCTTGCGGACGCGCTCGCAGCTTATTTCAGGGAGCATGTATCAGACCTGGCCCAGCAGCCCGGCGTACTTTTTGGTCGTGTCCTTAACCTGATCCCAATCGGCCTTGGTCAAGGTGACGGCGCCGCTGTTGGTGACGAATGTTTCCGCCTTCGGCAGGTCGTGATCGCCGGGCTTGCCGATATATTGTTTAACGACTTTGGCCTGCTTGTCGATCTTGGCCAAATCCGTATAGCCCAAGCCGTGCTCGATCGATTCCGGCGCCATCATGATGGCGCGCGTCAGGCCCTCTCCGAGTTCCACATAAAGCTTGCCGTTCTTTCCCAGCGCGACTTCCGGGTGTTCCTTCATATGCCGCTCCATGGCCTCCTGAGGATTGAGCAGCATAAATTTCATGCCCTCTGCGATGCCGGCCTGAACGTTCTCGGCCACTTCTTTGTTCTTCGCATAATATGCCGGGCTTGCGATTGTGTTGATCCAGTAGAATTGCAATCCGACCTTCGAATACGGGAACATGCGGATCGGAACGTTCTGAGACACGAAATTCGGTATTGAGCTGAGGCCGGTCGCGACAATGCCGTCCACGACGCCGGACATGGCCGACTGCTCGATGATTTTGCTGTCCAGTTGAACGATTTTGATCTTACTGAAATCGACTCCAGCAAGCTTGCAATAGGCGGGAAAAAACGGGGTATCGCCGCCGGCCGCCGTCACGCCGATCTTTTTTCCTTCGAGATCTTTCGGACTCGATATGGGGCCTTTCTGCAGCACGATGATACCCAGCGACGCGTCGTAGCCCTGGGTGCCAAGCATGTGCACGCCCAGGCCGCGCATCATCGACAGCAAATTCGCTCCGGTTTGCGCGCCGCCCATTTCGAAATTGCCGGTGGCGACCGCCTGCGTCGCCGCCATCGATCCGAAGCCGCGCGAGATATCCAGATCGATGCCGCGCGACGTGAAGTAGCCCAGCTGTCGGGCCGCGTAGAGGTAAGCGTATTGTCCGGTCGGCAACCAGGAAAGCGTGTAGCGGACCTTTGCGAGCTGCGCGATCGCGGGCCGCGGAAACGAAAACCCCGCGGCTGCCGCGGCCGTTGCCCCGGCCAATGACGTGACAACAGTCCGGCGTGATACGTTCGTTGATCGGGACATAGTCACACTCTCCTGTGAATGGATGAGTCATCCATTCGATGTTGCCCGGACTTGCGCGAATGATCGCCTTTTTCAGAGATTTCCGCAAGGCGAACGCGGGGTTAGCCTTGAGATCGTCGCCCCAAAGCGGGTCGGGATTGCCTCCTCGGGAGACGCCCGGTGACTTTATAAAACTCGGCAACCTGTGATTTCCGTATCGGCGTGTTCGCCGACCAGTTGCTCCTTTGGCTTCGATCAAGGCTGCCCTCCCGCCGCCGGGACTTTTGGGCGTTTGACGTGCGCAGCCGAGACCCTTCAGCGCAAAGTGTCGGCAGTCCCCGCTCGTTATGCGATCGGCATCGCAATTGAGTTGCATCGCCGCGGCGAGATACAATGTGTCGCAGGCCGCTTGCGCCGTGATATTAGTCCCACGAAAGCAGCCAGTCCTCATGATCCCCGATCAGAAACTAATAGTCGCCATCAATGAACGCCGGTCGGTCCGCCGCTTCCATCAGCAGCCGGTTGCCCGGGCTGTGATCGAACGGATACTTGCCGCAGCCACGCGCGCGCCATCGGCGCACAACCGCCAGCCGTGGCGCTTCGCCATCCTTGACGACGAGACGAGCAAGCAGAGGCTCGCCAAGGCGATGGGCGAGCGCTTGCGGGCGGACCGGGCCGCGGACGGCGATGAAATGAGTGCGATCGATACCGATGTCTCGCGGTCATATTCGCGCATTACCGGGGCGCCAGTCGCCATTGTCGTATGCGCCGACGCGCGCGTGATGGATCATTATCCGGACCGTCGTCGGAGCGAGGCCGAATATTTAATGGCGGTACAGAGCACCGCCATGGCGGTGCAGAACCTGCTGCTTGCCGCGCAGAGCGAGGGGCTTGGTGCAAGCATCATGTGCGCACCGCTATTCTGTCCAGACACGGTCGCCGAGGTGCTCGATGTGCCCCGCGAATGGAAGGCGCAGATGCTGGTCATGATCGGCACCGCCGCGAGCGGCGGCAGCGGGCGGCCGCGGCTTGCGCCAGATCAAGTCGCGATCTGGGTGTCGGGCGACGGCGCTGCCCCGACTGCGCCCGGCGATCAGACCTGAGATGAATCCGACGCGCCGAGGGGACGGGCGAACACCACCTCAGCAACAAAAAATCAGGCGTTCTTCAATCGCGGAATGATGTCCCGCGCGATGATCTCGATCTGCTCCATTTCATAGCGGTAGGGCACGAAGATGAGTTTCTGCGTGCCGACCGCGAGGTGCGCCTTGAGCTGTTCGACACATTCGTCGACGGTGCCGAGAATGGCGCTGTCCTTGGTCGATTCGCTCCAGGACGCATAGTCCCATTCCTTGCCGAGCCACTCCATCATCTCGCTTTCCACGGCAGCGCGCGACTTGCCGATGCGAATGGGGAGCTGCGCGGCGTTCAACAGTTTATCAGGGTCCTTGCCGGCTTCCTGGGCGAAGCTGCGGATTTTAGCCCATGACTTGGCAAAGCTTTCGGGCCGATAGAAGTAGGTGAGCCAGCCGTCACCCGCCACGGCGGCGCGCTGCAGCACGCGATCGACATAACCCCCGATCAACAGCGGCGGATAGGGTTTTTGCGCCGGCTTGGGATACATCACGCCAGCCGGAATTTTGTGGTTCATCCATTCGCCCTTGACCATGTCCTCGGTCCAGAAGCGTTTCAGGATGTCGAGATTTTCGTCCATGATTTTGCCGCGCTTTTCGAACGGCACGCCGACCGCGTCGAACTCCCGCCTGTACCAGCCTGACGCCAGTCCCATGATGAGACGGCCGTTCGACAACAGATCCATGCTGCCGAGCTGTTTTGCGAGAATGACCGGATTGCGCATTGGCAGAACAAGAATACCAGTGCCCAGCTTTATCTTTTTGGTGCGCGCCGCAATCGCGGTGAGCAGCGTCAGTGATTCTATGATGGGGAAATTCGGCTGCACGCCAAGGAGAACATGGTCCCAGGCCCATATTGAATCAAAGCCAAGTTGTTCCATCTTGACGCCGTATTCGACGAGCGCCCCGGCATCGGGCATTTCCGGATAGGCGGTGAAATTGCGTACTGCAATACCGAACGTCTTGCTTAAGGCCGTCATTCTTCGGATCTCCTTTTGGGGCAGCGCATTCGCTCGGCGCGTCAGCCGATGTACAGCCGTTGCGGGTCGAGCATGCGCAACACGGATAATTCGTGGTCGGTGGGCGGCTCGGTAACGCCGACGTCGGAATCGAATTCAAGCTTGAAGCCGGTATTTTCCTGCACCTGCTCGCGGGTGACTCCGAGGTTGAGCGCAAGCGGCTTCATCCGATGTGTTTTCTCATCGAAGCCGAAGACGGCGAGATCGGTGACGACCCGGAACATTCCGCCGAACGGCAGTCCGCTCTGACGCCGGCTATCATTGCCGCGCATCCATCCCGGGCTGGTGATGAAATCGACTTTCTCGACGAAGCGCCGCTTCTCGTGCTTCATCGCCACGACCATGTTGGCGAGGCTCGCAATGTCGTTGCCGCCGCCCGTCCCGGGCAATCGCACCGTCGGTTTCTTTGCCTCGCCGATGATCGAGCTGTTCAAGTTGCCGTATTGGTCGATCTGCGCGCCGCCCATGAAGCCGATATCGACGTAGCCGCGCTGCAGCAGCAACAGCACATCGGCACTGCCCAGCACCATGTTGGCGCGCGCGGTGCAGCGCTGATCGTTGGTCGATGGCGGAAGCTTGCCCGGTTCGACAAAGGCGCCGACGACGCCGCCTTCGAACAGGATGGTGAGGCCCGGGCAATGCAGCCGTTGTGCGAGCGTGGCCGCAAGCAACGGAATTCCGACGCCGGCGAAGACCACCATGCCGTCCTTGAGCTGGCGCGCGCTCAAGATTGCAAGCAATTCGCCCGCCGTGTAGTCGCGCTTATGAGTCATAGATCGAATTTCCCAAACGCGCGGCGGCAAGCACTTCTTCGATCCCGATCAGGTCGAGAAACTCCGCCCAGGATTTCGGCCCGTAAACGAAGCGATCGAGATACTCGCGCATGCCCGCAACCGGATCCTTGTTCACGAGGCCGACGTAATATTCCATGTGTTTGATCATCGGTTCGTAGACGCCGTAGCACTCGTGCGGAGCGCAGCCGAACGGCACTTCGACGATCGCGTCGACCGTGAAAAACGGAATCTTCGTGTGATCGGGAGCCCGCCTGATCTGATCGTTGGATACGACGCGCTCGGTCGAGAGGATGACCTTGTTGGCCGCCATTGCGAGGTCGATGTCGATGAATTGCAGGCCGTCGATCTGCGCGTTGCCGTAGGCGTCGCATCGCTGCACGTGGATCAGCGCCACGTCGGGATTGAGCGCCGGCACGAGGAGCAGCTTTTCGCCGGTGAACGGACAATCCATCTCCTTGGCCTCGGGCCGTTCTCTGCGAACGTCGGAGCCGAGCATCGGCCGGATGGGCATGAAGGGCACGCCCATGGCGCCGGCGCGAAGCCGCATGCCCATGGCGAGATGGCTCCATTCCTCGAACTGCGCCATGCCGGTCTCGACATGATGCCGCATCACTTTGGAAACTCCCCAAAGGATGCCCTGGCTGAACCAGCTGGTAACAATGCGATCGCAGGCGCCTGAGGCGAACCACAGGTCGCCGTCGCTTGAAGTAATGCCGCGCGCGCAGGTCAGTTTCCGGCGTCCCGCGCGGATCAGCGCCCAGATCAACGCCATCGGCGTGCGCGACATCGTGCTGCCGCCGATGCCGACCGTTTCGCCGTCACGCACGAACGAGGCAACGTCGTCGAGCGTTACCACCTTCTCGCGCAGGCTGCGGTCGCGTTGCGCCAGATCGTTGCGCAGCTTTTCGTACGGTTTGACGTCACTCACGTGAGTTTGCTCATGCCGGTGCGTTACGTCCGATCTCGGCGTTGAAATCCTCGATCAGCCTGTCCCAGGCGGGAATGGTATCGACAAGTTTTTGCCAAAAGTCCTGCTTCCTGCGGCTGTCGAAATCCTCGATCGAGACGCCCTGCTGTTCGACCCAGGTGTAGTAACCGAGATTAAAAATGCGGTTGCGGTCGAGATGCGTGAGCTCCAGGACGTGGTCGTCGGCGATGCCCTCGATATGCCGCCCGTAAATCTCACCGGCATTGACCTCGTCGAAGCCGGCCGGATATTTCCGCGCCCGATAGGTCTCGCCTTCGCTGTGGTACATGGCCGCGCTGTCGGTCGCGACCGTCATCACCACGTCGTCGGGTCCGTAGTCGAGGTGCCGGGCAAGTTTAATGGCGGCGACGATGTTGGCGAGACTCGAGATTCCGAAGCAGTCGAACAAGCGGATCAGTTCCACGTCGATTTTGCGGCGTTTGCCGAGATACGTGCGGCCGCATTCATCGCTGAACAGCAGGTTAAGCGCATCGGTGGCCGCGTCCGAGACCGCGACAACGAGGTCGGTATTCATCACATTATGGATGAGCGGGATGTGCTTGTCGCCGATCCCCTGGATGTTGTGTTCGCCGTAGCCGTTGCAATACATGGTCGGACATTCGGCGGCTTCCACGGCGACGATTTTACTGCCGTGATTTTTCTTAAGCCGGTCGCCGGCCGCAATCGTGCCGGCCGAGCCGGTTGCAGACACGAACGCGGCGAGCCGGTAATTGTTGTGGCCGGACTGTAGATGTTCGAAGACGCGACCAGCGGCCTGGCCCGTGCAGTGGTAGTGAATCAGATAATTCGCAAATTCCGAGAACTGGTTAAAAATGACGTTGTCCTTGTCGCGCTCGAGTTCGGCGCATTTGTCGTAGATTTCCTTGACATTGCTTTCGGTGCCGGGCGTGCGGATGATGTCTGACGAATCGCCGACCCATTGCGCCAGCCAGTCGAACCGCTCACGACTCATGCCGGCCGGAAGAACCGCGACACCGCGGCAGCCGAGAATGCGCGAAATGGCAACTCCGCCACGGCAATAATTTCCGGTGGACGGCCAGATTGCCCGCTGGTGTGACGGGTCGAAGCTCCCGATGATCAGCCTCGGCACCAGGCAGGCGTACGCGGCCAATACCTTGTGCGCACCGATCATCGGAAAATTGCGGCCGACCAGCACGACGATCGGCGCCTTGACCCCGGTTAGTTCCGGCGGCAGCACGACATGCATTGGCACATCGAGGCGCGACTTGCGGTCTGGACCGTTGAACCAGTGCACGCGCCAGAGATTGGCGACATCGGGCGCATCGGGATCGACCCGCCCCAGGTCCGGCGCTCGGCCGTTCCCGGCCGTAGTCGGATCTGCCAATTCGCTCCACGTCGGCAGGAACCCGCCAATTTGTTTCAAACGATCGACCGCGGCGCGGCGGCGAGCGCGGTCGGAAATCTCAAGGGCGACCGACAGACTCATTGCAATGCCCTCGTCGATTCCGCGCCATCGGCAGCCGCATAACCAGGCAAGAACGAGGCTCGATAGCGTTCGGCCGTTACGTCGCCGTAGACGGTGTTGCGTTGACGCGGCGTCCTGCCGAGCGATCTGATAATCCGCTCCATCGTTGCGGGCGTCATTTCCTGACCGTGCACAGCGCCGGCCGATCGGGTGATGGTTTCGTCCATCAAGGTACCGCCCAGATCGTTGGCGCCGGAACGAAGGCATATCTTCACGCCTTCAGATCCCATTTTGACCCACGAAGTCTGGATGTTCGACAGCACCGGATGGAGAGCAAGCCGGGCCACGGCGTGCATCAACACGGCTTCGCGGAATGTGGGGCCCCGCCGCGCGCGCCCTTTGAGATAGATCGGCGCCTCCATGTGGACGAACGGCAGCGGGACGAACTCAGTAAAACCGCCGGTTTCCATTTGCAGCGCGCGCAAGCGTAAGAGATGCCGCGCCCAATGCCGATAATGATCGACGTGTCCGTACATGATCGTCGACGTCGTCTTGAAGCCGGCGTCGTGCGCCGCCCGTATCACCTCGAGCCAGCGTGCGGTGCCGATCTTGTCCGGGCACAGCACCGCGCGCACCTCGTCGTCCAGCACTTCGGCCGCCGTGCCGGGCAGCGTGCCGAGCCCAGCTTCTTTCAATTGCAAGAAGAATTGCTCGACCGGCATGCCCAGCGTGGCCGCGCCTTGATGCACTTCAAGCGGCGAAAAGGCGTGAACGTGCATATCCGGCACCGCTTCGCGCACGGCGCGGCAAATCTCCAGATAAGTGCGGCCGGAAAAGTCGGGATGAATGCCGCCCTGCATACAGACTTCGGTGGCACCGCGCTGCCAGGCTTCGCGCGCGCGCCCGGCAATTTCCTCGAGCGAAAGATTGTAAGGGCGGCCGCGCAGATTCTCGCTCGTTTTGCCCTTCGAAAACGCGCAGAACTGGCATTTGTACGAGCAAATATTGGTGTAATTGATATTGCGGGTCACGACATACGAGACGGTTTCGCCGCAGACCTCGCGCCGCAGGATGTCCGCTGAGCGGCAGACGAGCGCAAACTCGTCGTCGCGGCCCTGGAACAAACGAACGATTTCAGGTTCCGACAGCGTCCGCCCCGCCGACGCCCGATCGATGATCTTCGACAGATCGTTTGAAATGAAAGCCGATACCGGCAATGAGCGGCTCTCGTCCGGCAGCGGCTGCGCTGTGCCTGGCGACCAGGCATCGGTCCGCGGCCACCCGTCAGCGTCGATGCGCTGGAGGAGCGCCTTGTGCAGCTTCTCGTCGACCCATTGTCGATGATCGAGGGCATAAGCGGGATAGATTGCCAGCCGCTCATGCAGGCGCTTGCCGGCCGCACTGGTGGCACGCTCCAGCATCGGCAAGTGCGGCCACGGCGCTTCGGGATTGACGTGATCAACCGTCACCGGCGATACGCCCCCCCAATCGTTGATGCCGGCTTCGATCAGCGGCCGGAGCGCCCCTGGACTCAGATTCGGCGGCGCCTGAATGTTCATCGACGGCCGGAAGATCAGCCGCGCTACGGCGATGGTCCACAAATGCTCGTCCACGCTTGGCGCCGGCGCGTTCGCCATGAGCGTGTCGGGCTTCGGGCGGAAATTCTGGATGATAATTTCCTGAATATGGCCGTAGGCTTCGTGCAGTTCGCGCAGCGCTAACAGCGCTTCGATGCGTTCTTGCCGCGTCTCGCCGATGCCGATCAGGATGCCGGTGGTGAATGGCACGCGCTGTTCGCCTGCCATCCGGATGCTGGCGAGCCGCGCCGCGGGCGCTTTGTCGGGCGAGCCGTAGTGCGGTCCGCCTTTCTGCATCAGGCGTTCCGATGCACTTTCCAGCATGATGCCTTGCGAAATCGAGACGTTCCGCAGGGCGGCCAGATCGGAGGAGTCGAGGAGCCCGGGATTGACATGCGGCAGGAGGCCGGTTTCCTCGAAAACGAGGCGGGCCATCGCGGCGAGGTACGACAACGTCGTCTGGTGGCCGAGGCGTGCGAGCTCTTCGCGCGCGCCGCGATAACGAAGCTCCGGCTTGTCGCCAAGCGTAAACAGCGCTTCCTTGCAGCCTGCGTCGCGCCCGGCGCGGGCGACCGCCAAGACCTCATCGGACGACATGAAGGCGCGCTCGCCGGCACGCGGCGGCTGCGCAAATACGCAATAATGGCAAACGTCGCGGCAAAGCTTTGTCAGCGGGATGAAGACTTTTCGCGAGTAGGAAACGATCGGACCATGCGCGCTATCGCGGCGTCGGCGTGCGGCCGACAACAGCGGTTCGAGATCAGTCAAGCCCGCAAGGTCGAAAGCCTCCTCGCGCGTCAAATTCCGGCTGTCGGGAAAATCCTGCAGCAAAGACAGGCCCGGTTGCGTCGGTTCTAAAGCGCGCAACGCAGCCAGATAAGAGTGAGTGCGCGTGGCAGGCCGAAGTGACACGAAGGATGCGAGATCCTCGGGCCGGTCGATATCGAGACCGAGATCGCCGGATGGCAACGCGCATACATTCATGCCATCGGCGCGCGCCGACCGGCAGTGCTTTTTGAAACTGTCCGGTCCAAAGCACAGCGGAACCGCGGTCGCCGGCCGACACGCGAGCAGATTGGTGCCCCCGTCCTGCGTTGCCTGAACGGCCGCGAGCGAAGGGGACACATCGATCGCAGCCACGGCGTCCGCCACGGCTTCCGGCGACAAGTGTGGAATGTCGGATGGGACCACCAGCACCGCGCCGGCGTCTCGCTTGACGACAGCCTCGACGCCGAGCCGGATCGCCAGATTGATGTCGTCGCAGCCTTCGTCTGAAACGACGATGGCGTTATGCTGTTCGGCCAGTCGAGCAGCGTCCGGATCGACAGTGACGACGGCAACTCCGGCCAGATCCTTGTTGGCCCTCGACAGCGCATCGAGCACGTCCTCGAACATGACGCGCGCCAAGTGGGCGCGTTCGGCCGCGCCAAGCGCCGGCGTCAGGCGGCGCTTGGCGAGCACAAAACGCTTCACCGGCACCACGGCCCATACGTCTGGATGCCGGATCACCGCGCCCCACCTGCAAAGCGGGCGGCAGTCGGCTGCCGCGAGAATTGTCCGGCGAACGACAGGACGTCGCGGGCGAGCTGTTCGCGGTCCTCGAGAGTTTTCATCATGGTACGCGTTCGCATGATCGGAACGTCGTTATTTGCCTGGTCGGCCGCGTCCGCCTCGTCGATCACCAGGGCATCGATCAACCCGCGATAATGCGCAGCAATCGCCTGGGTGTTTACCACAATCCCCAGCTCGCGCATGATTTTCGCGGTCGGCCCTTTTACCGCATGGCCGCCAATAATCGGAGAAACTGCGATCACCGGAACAGCGTTCAAGAGCGCGCTACGAATTCCCGGGACCGCCAGGATCGGATCGACGCTGAGGTAGGGATTCGACGGGCAGATCACGATCGCCTGCAAGCCAGGTTGCGACAGCAGATCCGATACGCCAGGAGCGGGCACTACCTTCGCGGCGTGCTCGAAGCGGATTTTTTTCACGGCCGGTTCACAGCGCCTGCGCACGAAATAATGCTGAAACGGCAGGTCGCCTTCAGCGGTCTCAACAATCGTCCGGACGGGATCGTCCGACATCGGTAATATCCGGGCGGAAATTCCCAGCGCGCGCGCGGTTTGGCTGACGAATTCACTGAGTGCGCCGCCCTCGCGCAGCCACTGGGTCCGCGTGATGTGCGTCGCCAGATCGCGGTCGCCGAGCTGGAACCAGGACTCGCCGCCACGGCCGCGCAGCGCGTCCATGAAATTCCACGTTTCCTCGGCGCGTCCCCAGCCGCGCTCTCGGTCGGCGATGCCGGCGAGCGTATAGAGCACGGTGTCAAGATCGGGTGAAATGTGAAGCCCGAGATGGTTGAAATCATCGCCGGTATTCACGATCACGCTCAACTGCTCCGGCTCCAGTACGCGATAGAGCCCCAGCGCGAGCTTGGCGCCGCCGACGCCGCCGCAAAGCGCAACCACGTGACCGGGCTGGACCTGGGATTTCATCGAAAGAGGTCCATTTCCTTGGGCCGCAGCAGTGCGGCGGCCGAAACCGCCGGTGCGTCGCAAGCAAGACCGCGCACGTGCACGGCCGGAAGTCCCTCCGCCGCCTCACCCATCAGCAGCGATGCCGCGGAGGCTATTTCATCGGCGATGGCCACCTCGGTCACCCGCATCTTGCGCCCGAACAGATCTGGATCGCCAATGATGTTGCGCAACGAAGGCACGCCGGCGGCGCCGAGAGCGACGCCGACGACACCGTTACGCCAGGCGCGGCCGAAGCTGTCATTGATGACGACGCCGAAGCTGACGCCGAACTCCTCGTCGATCTTTGCTTTCAAGGCCGCGGCCGAGGCGTCGGGATCGCGCGGCAGCAATAACACAAGCTCGCTGTTCCCATCGGCGACGTTCGATTGGTCGACGCCCGCGTTCGCCATCACGAGTCCGAGACGATGAGCCACGATCAACACGTCCTTGCGATGGCGGATGACCTCGCTCGATTCTGACAGAATGACCTCGACGAGGCGCGGATCTTTATGGACTTCTTTCGCCAGCGCGGCGGCGCGCGGCGAAGCCACGACGGCGGCGAGGTCGACAAAGCGGCCTTCCGCCTTCGACACCACTTTCTGGGCAACAACGAGAATGTCGCCGTCTGCCGGCGAAATGTCCGCGCGCCGAAGCGCGGCCGTCAACAGTCCCGCCAGATCGTTGCCGGCCGCGACCAGCGGCATGCCGGCCAAGGCGGTCAACGTAAGCCGTGCTGCGCCCATATGAAGATCACTGTCCATCGGAGGACGGCAAACCAGTAATGCGGATGCCGGCGCCGGGTATCTTGTAGCGCCGATTGATGGCGATCAACACGGAGGTGAGCGCTTCGGCAGCCACGCTGTTGGCGAGCACGCCGCCGTGCACGCCGCGTGTAGCCACAACATTCGCCAACGCGATCACCTGTTCGCGGACCGCAACATCGTCAGAAAACACCAGCACGTCGCAGTCGGCTTTCGTACCGCTGTGCAGTTTCGCAGCGCCGACGTTGTGGAAAGCCGAGGCGACGCGGACATCCGCGCCAAGCAGGCGCTGCGCCACCACCGCAGGCGAGCCGGCGGCCGGCAATTGCACGGTTGCCACCTTGGGCGGCATCAGCGGAACGACGGCGTCGACAAGGATTTTGCCGCCAAGCACCGGCCCGATCTCCGCGAGGATGGCATCGTGATTGGAATAGGGCACACACAGCACGACGATGTCCGCGGCCTGCGCCGCCGCGCGATTGTCATTACCGGCGACCGCTACGCCGATCTGCCGGGACAGCTCCTCCGCCGCACTGCTCGCCCTGTCCTTGTCGCGCGAACCGAGCACTATCCGATAGCCGGCGGCCGCCCAGAGCCGGGCGAGCCCGGAGCCCAGGTCGCCTGTGCCGCCGATGATGGCGATGACCGGCTTTTGATTTTCCACGGGTTCGGAGGCTCCATTGCCGCGAAACGACCGAGGTGTAAGGTACTAAGATTAGTAACACAATACCTTATGGCGCCCAGTCCTTATGGCGCCAGACCCTTATGGCGCCCCAACGGCGTCGGCCGGCCTAGACGCCGCACCAATCGTAGATGCTCAGCGCCATCACTTTGATCGCGGTCTGATAATCGTCGATGCTCACGTACTCGTCGTCCGAATGCATGATCGCGGTCGATCCGGGCCCGAAGATCACCGTCGGCGTATGGCCATACAGGTTGAGGAAGCGGGTGTCCGCCGCGCCCTGGCGGCCGCTGACCTCGGCTTCGCGCCCTGTCACTTCCTTGTAGTTCTTGCAGACCAACTGAACGATCGGGTGCTCGCGGGGGATCTCGGAAGCCTGGGCGTCGTAGCCGACGAAGCGGACCTTCGGCGGGTTGTCCTTCATCCAGGGATCTTCGGCGGCGGCGCGGGCGATGTGATCGACGAGGCTGCGCTTGACGCCTTCATGGTCCTCGCCGGGCACGGTGGCCATGCTGCCCTTCAACAGGCAGGTGGCAGCAAAAGAACTCGGAAAGCTGCCGGCGTGGAAGGCGCCGATCATGCACGGCAGGGCATCGATCGGTTTGGGGTAAAGCGGATGTTTGACTGTGGCGACCCGCTTCTGCTCCAACGCCTCCACGGCCTTGGTGATTTTATAGCCGAGTTCGATACCGCTTACGCCCTGGTAGCGCCGCTGGATACCGGCGGCCTTGCCCTGAATTTCGATCTCGAACCAGATGCGTCCGATGCACGCCGGTTGCACCGCGAGTCCGCTGGTCTCGCCGGAAATGCCGGCGTCGGCCGAGTAGCCGCGGATCACCGTGTCGAGCGTGCCGTGGCCGCTCACTTCTTCGTCGATGACGATGTCGAGGTAAACATCGCCCTTCGGTTTCACGCCGGCGGCCATCAGATTTTCAATTGCCATGATATGGCTGGCGACGCCGCTTTTCATGTCGCAGGAGCCACGTCCGTAGAGCTTGCCGTCCTTGACCGACGCCGACCAGGGATTGTCGCTCCATCCCTCGCCCTTGCCGACCGGGATGACGTCGGTGTGACCGTTGAACATCAGCGAGCGGCCACCGCCTGTTCCCTTCCAGGTCGCCACGATGTTGGGACGGCCTTCGTAACCGCGGTCGACGGGAATGTAGCCGGGATGTTTTTTGAGCTGCTCCCAATCGGATTCCCACATATCGACTTCAAGGCCCATTTTTCCGAGATACTCGGCGAGGAATTTTTGGATTTTCCCCTCGTCGCCGGTGACGCTCGGAATCGAGACCATCTGCTGCAGAAACTTCAAGGACTCGTCGCGGCTGGCGTCGATCTGCTGCAGAACCTTCCCACGACCATCGCTGTTCATTGCTTTCCATCCATCATCGTTCGATCAAGCTCTCGACGTTCGCCGGCGGGCGCCGCGATAGCGCGAACTCCGCGGCCCAGGCGCCTCACAATCTGCCCTCGGGGTCCCAAGATTCTAAACTTAGGATGAATGCGATTGCAATCGGTCACCGCGGCGGGAACGGCCCGCCCCCTTGACCGGCGCCGCCCGGACGCCGGCGCCCGCTAATGCCCGTTTTTCCGTCAGAAGATCGATATGAAGCTGGATCGCATCACTGCGGTACACGATATCGGCGACGTATATGGCGACGCCATTTCTATCGATCAGAATGCAACGGCATTCGGCGGTCGGGGCGCCAAGTCCAATCTCCAAAAGATCCGAACTGGTCGGGTCGGCGGAACCGATGACGACCGTCTGATGGGCGTGCTGAATTTCAAAATCTTTCCAGCCCGCGATCACCGACAGCGCCGGGTGTTCGCGAAACGGGCTCGGCGCGAGCCTGTAGATCGCGTTGGCGAGATGCAAATTAACGATCCCGTACGGCGTCGAGTCTTTATATTGGACGCTGCGCAAGAACACGTACTTGTCCGCCGGTTCACCTTCGCCCTCGCGCAGTGTCGGGAAGCGCGGCGGATCGCTGACCTTGATGGGCTTAAGAACGTTGTGCCGGATCTGCTCGATCAGCACATCCCAGGTCGTTGCGAGCTTGAACCAATGGCGGTCGGCAGACTGTTCCGATGCAAACGTGCCGCGTCCCTGTTGAGCACGAAGCAGCCCTTCGCCGCGCAGAATGTCCACCGCCTGACGCACGGTGACTCGAGCGACCTGAAACTCGCGCTCCAACTCCACCAGAGTGGGAATTTTTGTTCCCGGCCGCCACTGTTCGGTTTCGATGCGCCGGCGCATGACCGAAGCAACCTGGATGTATAGCGGGATCCGGCTACGGTCATAGACCCTGGAAAGTTGAGACATCTTCGACCGTGCCAATCATTCAGCATTGCCGGTCGGACGCCGGCAGGACGCGCAAGTACCGGATCGCAAACAACCCCGATGCGATCGATGCACATCGAGAGCCGAGCACCGAGCGCATTGACGAACCGCGCGTTTGCTACCGCAGCCGTGAGGTCAGCCCCGACTTGGGGCGCGGTTGCCAAGCCCACGGCTTCAAACGTACTATGTTCTAGCCTATAGGCCCAATGGGTGTCGAGCATGCAGAAAATGGCGGATAATTTCGACAGGCAAAGCCTCCGTGGCTTTCTGCAAATGGTCGAGACGGAATATCCCGACGAATTCCTGCGCATCCGCGAGCCCGTCCATCCGCGCTTCGATATGACGGCGATCGTGTTCGAGCTGGAGCGCTTGGGCAAAAGTCCCGTCGTCATGCTCGAACGAGTCGAAGGCTACGACATGCCGGTCGTCGCCAATATCGCAGCAAGCCGGCGGCTCCTGGCGGCCTGCCTTGGCGTCAGTCAATCCGAGCTGCCGGGCGCCTTCCGTCAGCGCTGCCAGAAATACATTCCATGCGAGGTGGTGCCACAGGCGGCCTGGAACGACATCGTCCTTGAAGGCGACGACGTCGATCTCACCAAGCTGCCTATCATGTTGCAATTCACGGTCGACGGCGCGCCCTACATCACCGCGGGACAGATTTCCGCCCGCGATCCGGTGAGCGGGGTCGACACGACAGGATTTCATCGCCTTATGCTCAAGGGCAAGAATCGCCTGGGCGTTTCGCTGCATTCGCGCCGCCGCATGTACGAATTTCATCGCCGTGCCGAGGAGCAGGGCAAATCCTTGCCGGCCGTTATCACGATCGGAACCCACCCGCTGCACTACATGGGTTCGATGGTTTACGCGTATCCGCCGGGCACGCGGAAATTCGAGATCATCGGCGGCCTGTTTGGTGAGCCGTACCGGCTGGCGCGATGCGGCATCGATGATCTGGAAGTCCCCGCCGGCGCCGAGATTGTGATCGAGGGCGAAATCCTCGCCGGAGTGAAAGAACCGGAAGGGCCGTTCAGCGAGTTTACCGGTTACGCGTCGTACCGCAGTACGCAAAACGTATTCGTCGCCAAGCGCATCCGCATGCGCGGCGACGCGATGTATCAATCCGTCATCTCCGGCATGTCCAAGGACCACATCCTGGTGTCGTGCGTCACGCGCGAGGGCGAAATCTTCAATGCGCTGCAACGCAATCTACCCAACGTGCGCGCCGTGCACGTACCGCATACGACCTGCGGCGGGTTCATGGCCTTTATTTCGATGAAGAAAACGGCGGATGGCGAGCCGCAAATGGCGGTCATGGCGACGCTCGGCACCGAACTCTATACGAAATATGTCATCGTCGTCGACGACGACGTCGACGTTTTCGATGTGAACGATGTGATGTGGGCGGTCGCGACACGCGTGCAGGCGGAGAAAGACATATTCTTCATCCCCGGCGCAAAGTCGGCAATTCTCGATCCCACCTCCGACCCGCAGACCTTCACGGTGACAAAGATGGGCATCGACGCGACCCGCCCCACGGGTCGCGACTTTGCCGAGCGGCTCACCATCAGCGAGGAGCAGCGCGCTCGGGCGCGCAAGATTCTCGCCTCAGCGGGACTGGCCTTGTAGGCGCGAAACCCGCTTCACTTCCCGGTCGGCGTTCGCTCACGGCCTGGGATATGCAACCAGTGACGAAAGGAAACGCTATGCGCACTGCCATCAAGGGAGGCTGGATCGTAGGCCATCACGGCGGGCGCCATGCTCTTATCCGTGACGGCGTCGTTGTCTACGAGGGCAACAAGATCATCCATGTCGGCAAAGACTTCGACGGCCCGGTCGACAAGACCATCGACGCCAAGGGCAAGCTCGTGGCGCCGGGTTTCATCGACACCCACGTCCACAGCGGCCACCGCGCATCGCACCGCCTTATCACCGATACCGGGCGACCGATGTATTTCGGCCAGCCCTTCCTGGAAATCAGCGTGCCGAAGGAAGGCAGCACCGTAAGAGGCGATCCGCGTTATCTCAAACATGGCGATGCCGGCGCGCAGGCCGCTTTCGAGCTCAACGCAACGTTCACCGTTGCCGAGTTGCTGCGCAACGGTGTCACCACGATGATCGAGTTCGGCAGCCAGATGCGGGTGCAGGATGCGCTGCTCGCGGAAGTGAAAAGGCTCGGAACCCGCGCCTATCTGGCCCCCGGTTACGATTGCGGCCGCTGGGTCGGCGACGAGCTTGGCCGGCTCAAGCGCGTTCGCAACGACGAACTGGGGCTGACCGGGCTGAAAACCGCCCTTGACTGGATCGATGCCCATCACGGTACTGCGGAAGATCGCGTACGCGGCATCCTGGTCCCGCGCGAAGTCGAGACGTGCAGCATCGAAGTGCTCGAACGGACACGCGTAGCGGCGGACGAGCGCAATTTGCCTGTCGCCACCCATGCGGCTTACAGCGTGCTCGAATTTCACGATACTCTGCGCGAGTACATGAAGACGCCGATCGAGGTGCTGGAGGATGTCGGCCTGCTTCGCCCGACATTAAATATTGGGCACGGCAACCTCATCGCCGACAATCCCAACCTCAACTACGCACTGGCGCGCGATCTCGAGCTGATGGGCAGGTCCGGCGCCACGATCTCGCATTGTCCGATCAACATCGTGCGACGAGCGCGCGTTCTCGACCATTGGCAGAAGTATCGGCAGGCGGGTGTCAATATCTCGATCGGCTCGGACACCTATCCGCGCGACATGATCATGAACATGCGTACCGCCTGCTACATGGGCAAGATTATGGGGCACTCCTACTTTGCGGCGCCAGCGGGAGAGATTTTCGAAGCCGCCACGTTGGGCGGCGCCAAGTCAGTTGGACGGCAGGATCTTGGACGCCTTGCCCCTGGAGCAGTGGCCGACATCATTATCATCGATTTGTCCGGTCAAAATTCGCTGCGCTACGGACCGGTCCGCGATCCGGTCAAGAGCGTCGTGGAATGCGGGGTCGGCGACGACGTCGAGACTGCCATCGTGGATGGCAAGGTCTGCATGGAAAATCGCACTATTCCGGGCGTCGATTTCGTCCGGCTGCGCGCCGATGCACAGGCTGCGGGCGAAGCGATCTGGGCGACGCTGCCAGATTGGGACCCTCTCGGACGCAGCTCCGAGGAGGCCTGCCCCTACAGTTATCCTGAACTCGACTGAGCAGGCGGTGGGGTCCAGAGCCCCCGGAATTTCACCGCTACGACATCCTCGTATGACGGGTCACAATCGAGCAGGCCCACGTCGGCTGCGAATCTGTTGAGTGAGGCGATCGCGTCTGCTGACAGCGACGCGTCGTAAAACGGCAGATCGCGCGCGACCAGATCACGGATCAGCTCAGCCTCCGATGCCGGGAACAGGTTGCGCCCGACGAGAGTCGCCAGCGACACGTCGTTCTTCAGGGCCGCATGGCTCGCCACAATGGCGCGGACAACTGCGGCAGCGGTCTCGGCGTCATTTTGGATCATACGGTCCGTCGTCGCGACGGCCGGAAAGGTATAAGAGAACGCTCCCTTGGGCCCGTCGCCGCGGCGCACATCCAGAACGATCGTGCCGACGCCGCTGCGCACCGCAATTTCTGCGCCCATGCCGTTTGCCCAGAAGCCATCGATGGCGCCGCTCTCCAGCGCTTTGGCCGCCGTGACGCCGGTGTTGACCTTCAGCTCGAGCCCACCGGGAATCGGCGCGATCGTGATGCCTTCGCGGACCGGATCCAGCCCCGCCTCGGCCAGCAGCCGCCGTAGCCCAAGCTCGACCCATGGCGCGGCGCCAATCCGGCGACCCCGAACGCATTCCAACTCGCCGCGCTTGGCGCCGAGATCGGAGCGCATCACCAGGAACCAGTACATGCCCTGCGCCTGCGCGCAGATCAGCTTCACCCCGCTCCAGCGCGGGAACACAGCGAGAGCGGCGTGCGCCTCGGCGGCGACGAAGTCGACTTCGCCGTTCCTCAGCGCCTGATAGGCCTTGTCGGCCGGCGACATCAGAACGAGTTCGGCCTGCAACCCTTCGGCACGCAGCTTTCCCAATTCGCTGGCAGCAAGGACCGGAAAATAGGAGTTCGAAATGAGATCCGGCACCGCGATCTTGATTGGCATCGGTCAACTCACGATCCGCCGGGGTCCGCGGCTCGCATGTGCGGCCGCAGATTTGAAGTATTAGCTAAAGCGCCGAGGTTGCGGTCGACCCGCGTCGTCTGCCGGCTCTCGCCGGCATGACGGGTCGACCAATCATGACACCGTTGACGGCAGCTCCTTCTTCACCCGCGCTTCCACCTGGGTCCATTCGTCCGGCGTGAGTGTCACCCCTCCGGCAAATTGGTCGGTGTAGAGCTTGTCGGCCGGCGGAACACCCTTGATCCCCATATAGGTGATGACGGATTGCCTGGTGACGTCGGCAAGCGCCGGATCGATGTAGCCGAGTCCGTGCTGCTTGAAAGCGTCGATGAAGCCGAGCGACGTGCCCACCTCCTGCCCGTAGAATAGAACCTCGCGCGTCGCGGGTGCGCCGCCTTGAAATTCCTTCAGACTGTCGATGTGGATATCGATCGCCTTTTCCGGATTGAGGTAGACGTACTTGAGGCCTTCCAGCAAGCCATCGACAAAGTCCTTGCACACCTGCGGCCGCTTCGCGACCGTCTCACGTTTGCAGGCGGCCACGACGCTGCATGATTTGACGCCATGATCCGCATAGAACATCGCGTTGATGGGGATATGGTTGGCCCAATAGGTCGGCGCGATGCTGCCGAAGAAATTGCCGATGACTTTGACCTGCTTGGCTGCGGCGGCCCGCATCAGGCTCGCGGCGTCCATGCTGACGATGTTTATTTTGCTGGCGTCGATGCCAGTCGCTTTCACGAACGCCGGCCACAGCGCATATTCGCCGCCGCCGACTTCGAAGCCGATCGATTGACCTTCCAGCTGCTTGGGCTGGGTGATGTTCAGTTCCTTGAGCGAAAAGATTCCGATGGGTGAGCGCGGCCAGATGGCAGCGACTGCGACCAGGTCCAGATCGCGGCCGGCGCAACCCGCCTGCACGGCCATGTCGAGGAGCCCGAAGTCGTATTGGCCCTGGTCGACCGGAACGCAGACCTTGGTGGATCCGAAGCCGCGGTCGATGGTCACATCGAGACCGCGCTTGTCCCAATAGCCGAGCTTCTTGGCGACGAATGTGAAGCTGTAGGTGCCCAGAGGCAACCACGGAAGCGTGAGCCTGATCGGAGTGGCGGCGCGAACGATCGCCGGCGCGGAGATTCCGAGTGCGCTGCTGGTCGCGCCGAGGCCTGCGAGTCTGAGTAACGAACGGCGATGGAGTGTCATGTCGCATTCTCCCTGAAGACTGTTGGCCGAGCACCTGCAAATAACACCTGCAAATTACGTGCCCAGGTGCAAATTACGTGCCCATGCCCGATCAGTACGGATTGTACTCGTAGATGACCGCCTTCAATGGCTTCAGGCGGAAGGCGTTGCAGGCGTTGTGGATTTGCGGGCAGTTGGAAAACGCCGCGACCACGTCCATTTCGGCGCGAAAGTCGATGTAGTCGCCGGCCTTGCTCCTGGGCGCCTGGATCGACCAGTTGCCGTCAGCGCCGATTGGGCAATTCATGAAGACGTTCATGTTGAAGGGGACATCCTTCCAGGCGATGCCCCACGGCTTCACCGCTGCGGCCAGATTGTCGCGGCAGTTCTTGGTGTTCTTCACGCCGTAGCGCTTTTCGTTGGTGAAGCTAGAGCAGGCCCCAGCCAGCATGTCGTGAACGCCGCAAGTGTCGTTGATAATCGTCATCATCGCGCGCGCCTCATCCGAATAGAGCACGTAGCCGACACGCGGAAATACCTGCTTGTTAAGATTGATCGTATTCATCACGGACAGCTTCTCGGCAGTGTTGCCGGCATTCACAGTTATCAGGTCGGCCACTTGCTGACCTTCCAGATCGATAATGCGCAACACTTGGCCCTTTTTAATCTCGGCGGCGAAATGTCCAGCCGGATCGACCGTCTCATCGCGCAAGATTTTCAATTGTTCTGTCATTAGGAACGTCCCTTGCTGTCGCGGAGATTATCGACCGGCTGCGTAAGCAGTAAAGGCCAAAACAAGCCACCTCGCAAACAAGCAGGCATTGCGAGAGGCGGCGTCATCCGCCGGCTCTGCCGCTGACATCACTCGACTGCTGCCAGTAGACCGCCCGCCGCTCGGCCAGCGCGATCAGTCCGTAGAGCACGAGACCGGCAACACTAAGCACCGCAATCGACGCCATCATCAGCGGCGTGTCGAGCAGCCCGCCGGCAAGTTTTATGAGGTAGCCGATGCCCTGCTGCGAGGCGACAAATTCGGAAACGATCACGCCGATAATCGCCAGCGTGATTGAGATCTTCATCCCGCCGAAAATATGCGGTAACGCATTGGGCATCCGGATTTTCCAGAATACCTGCCAGGGCGACGCCATGAATGTCCGCGCCATGAGATGGATATCCTCGTCAATGGACTCGAATCCGAGAGCGGAATTGATAGTCATGGGAAAGAAAGTGATCAAAAAGGCGAGCAGCAGGCAGGATACCGTTCCTGTCCCGAACCAGACGATGAACAGCGGCGCGATAGAGATTTTCGGCACAACCTGGGAAACGACGATGATCGGATAAAAACCCCGCCGCATGAACGAGGAATAGGTAATCAGCACCGCAACCAGTATGCCGCCGACAACCGAGAGGGCGAATCCGATCACGGTCAGGTATAGCGTGGGCCAAAGATTGGTCATGAGCAAATCGCGGCGCTCGATGACCGTCTCCGCGATGCGCGAGGGCGATGGCAGGATGATACTGCGGACGCCGAGCTCGCGAACGGTCAATTCCCATCCGGCGAGCATGACGAGGCTTATCGCGATCGGCCAGGCAAGATCAAAAAAAATCTTTCGCGCTTTACTGGGCATGACTTGCCTACTGAGCATGACTTGCCTCGATGGCTTTGCGGAGCCGGCGGACGTAGGAATTGAATGGCTCGCTCTCCATGATCGCGATTTCGCGCGGCCGCGGGAGGTCGATCTTGACTTCTTCAACAACGGTTGCGGGGCGGCGGCCCATGACGATCACGCGATCGGACAGGAATGCGGCCTCGCGGATGCTGTGTGTCACGAACAACACGGTCTTACGGTTCGCCTGCCAGATGCGCGACAGTTCGACGCCCATTTCGTCGCGCGTGATCGCGTCCAACGCGCTAAACGGTTCGTCCATGAGGAGTAGGCCGGGGTCGTGGATCAGAGCACGGCAGATCGACACACGCTGGCGCATACCGCCGGACAGCTGACGCGGAAGATTACGGGCAAAGTCGTCTATCTTCGCCATCGCCAGCAGTTGCATCGCGCGCTCGGTGTATTTGATGCGCGGCTGCCTCAGTAGCTCGACGGGGAACAGCACATTGTCGAGAACCGTGCGCCAGGGCAGCAGCACCGGCTGCTGAAAGACTACTCCGATATCCTGCCGCGGCCCGACGACCGGCGTCTCGTTGATCGAAATTTCTCCTCCGGACCGGTCGACCACGCCCGCAACCATCATCAGCAGTGTGCTCTTTCCGCAGCCGCTTGGACCGAGAATGCTGATGAACTCGTTGGCCGTGACATCGAGCGATACATTACGGATCGCCTCAAGGTCTCTGTAGAGCTTGCGCACGTCTTTGATGCGCAGAACGAGCGGGCGCGCCTCGATGGGCTGCATCTCAGTCATGCCGAGACTCTTTGCTGGGAGCTCTCGATGGCGGCAACGATACGCTGCGGCGTCAACGGCAGATCGTGTACCTCGACCTGAAACGGCCGAAGAGCGTCGTTGACCGCCGAAACGATGGCGGCGGGTGGCCCGACCGCTCCGCCTTCGCCCAGTCCCTTGATGCCGAACTCCGTATAGGGCGACGGAGTCATCATGTGCAGGACCTTGATTTCCGGCACATCCGTGGCGCTCGGCAACAGATAGTCCTGCAGGGTGGTCGCGAGCGGCTGGCCGCGCGCGTCGAAGGGCGTGGCTTCGTAAAGACAGGTGCCTATACCTTGCGCCGTTCCACCGCGAATCTGGCCGTCGACAATCATCGGATTGACTAGCGTGCCGCCGTCTTCGACGACGACGTAGTCCAGTATCTCGATCGCACCGGTCGAAGGGTCGACCGCGACGACGGCCGCGTGTGCCGCGTAGGTGAACGTACCGCTGTCGCGAGCAGTGCGATATCCGGCAGTCACCTCCAACCCTCCGGTATCGATTTCCGGCGGCAGCATTTGCGGCTGCAAGTACCATGCGCGTGCGACTTCGCGCAGCGTCACGCTGCTCTTGCCCGCCAGGACCTTGCCGCCCACGACCCGCGCCTCGGTCGCGTCCGCTTGCATGAGCCAGGCACCGATGCGCGCGGCGCGCTTGGCCAAGAGCTGCGAAGCTGCGGCGACCGCGCCGCCGCCATAGACCATCGACCGCGAGCCCCAGGTCGACGTCGAATACGGCGTATAAAGCGTGTCACCTTGAACCACTCGGATCTTTTCGAAATCGACGCCCAGGATCTCATGCGCGACCTGCGCGTAGGTCGTCTCGTGGCCCTGACCATGGGAATGAGTGCCGACGTGAATCTCGATTTCGCCGTCGGGCGTCAGTTTCATGTTGGCCTGCTCGTAGCCGGGCACCATCGGCCGGCCCCATGAGGCGAGCACCGAGGTGCCCATCGCGCCCTGCTCAACGAAGAAACAAATGCCAGCGCCGATGAGGCGTCCGTCCTTCTCAGGAGATCTCTGACGCTCCCGCACCGCTTCGAGGCGTATCGCTGCAACGGCACGACGCAGGCATTCCGGATGATCGCCGCTGTCGAAATGCTTGCCGACGATATTGTCAAAAGGCATTTGCTCGGGCCGGACCATGTTGCGAAGCCGGACCTCATGAGGTTCGAGATTGGCTTCCCGGGCGATCGCATCCATGATGGTTTCGATGGCCAAACAAACGCCTGTCCGGGCGACGCCCCGGTATGGCAAGATCGGACATTTGTTTGTGGCGACGGCGGCCGAACGGCAGCGATAGGCGGACAGGACGTAAGGACCCGGCAGGAGGCTCGCAATTTGCGCCGCCTCCAGAGCCGATGAGATCGGGTAGCAGGAATAGGCGCCGGCATCGACATGAGCGACGCAGTCGATGCCGATGAGCTTGCCGTCGGCTGTGGCGTAACCGTCGATCTGATAGTGATGCTCGCGGCAATTGGCGTTCGCCGTTAGATGCTCGCGCCGATCCTCCAGCCAACGAACCGGATAGTCGACCTGCCGCGCCAGCCATGCGAGCGACACTTCTTCGCGACACAGCAACCCCTTATAGCCGAAGCCACCGCCGACGTCGGGCGAAATGACGCGGATCTGCCCGTGTTCGATTCCGAGACATTCGCTCAAGCCCGTCTGCACCGAATGCGGAAATTGCGTCGATGTAATCAGCGTGAGCTGGCGAAGGCGCGTGTCCCGGTAGGCGATCACGCCACGGCCTTCGATCGGAACCATGCAATGGCGCGCGGTTCGAATCCGCCTGGTGACCTTGATGGCCGCCCTTCTTGCGGCCTCCTCGATGGCGCCTTCGTGCCTGAACTCGACAAAAAGATTATCGGCCCATTCGTCGTGAACGCGCGGTGCGCCCGCCTCGCAAGCAGCCAGCGCATCGGTCAGGACCGGCAGTTCCTCGAATTCGAGCGTTACGGCGGCGGCGATGTCCTCGGCTTCGGCGCGGTTCGATGCCACGCACATCGCGACGATTTCGCCGACAAAGCGAAGCTTGTCTGCCGCCAGGATCGGCTCGCTGGACGATTTGAATCCCTTCAGGGTTGGCGCGGAAACGATCGGTTTAACGCCGGCCAGGTCCTTGGCCGTGTATACGGCGTTGCGAAACTGCTCGGGAACGAGGACCTGCTTCAGCCGCGCATGCGCGACCGGGCTGCGCACGAACGCCACCTCTCGCATCCCCGCCAAGTGGAAATCGGCAATGTATTGCCCGCGCCCGCGCAAGAATCGATCGTCCTCTTTGCGAAGCACTGAGGCTCCGATTCCGTACGACTCCATTCTGGCTTGACTCCAACCTTCAGCCTGACTCGACAATCGACTTGCAGCGCAAGCCTGTTTTTACCGACCAAAAATCAAGGCAACGTGATCAGCCTCCGTCGCGAGACCGCCCACGCAGCCCTAGTGTCGCGAAGACGGCGCGGATTCCGTTTCGGATGGCGAGCCACGCGAGCGACCCGGCTGTCAACGGCTTGTACGCCTCGTCGCCGGCCGGCTTGCCCGACAGCGCAGCTTGCAGATTGCTTGCAAACACGCTCGTCAGATGGTCCGCAACATCCCTTATCAAACCCAATCGGCCAAACTGGGCCAGCGATCCGGCAAGTAAAAAACGCACCGAGACCTCAACGCGCGTTGTCGCTTCACCGAGCGCGTCCAGATGATAGGAAATGATCGCCCGGGCGTTCGATCCGCTTTGGGCGTCGCGGCCCGCGGCTCGCACAATGCCGGCGAAACGTGAGGGATTGCGTTCCACCTCGACGACGCCGCGAAACGCGCTGCTGAACGGACCGAGCTTGACGTTGACCTCGCCCTCGGCGCGGTTGGCGACCGGCGGTCCGAGAAGGCGCGCGCCGGGCATGCAGCGTACGACCAGATCGAGATGTTCAAAATAGTTCCACACGGCGTCGCGCGCGAACGGCACCTGGAACGTTTGCAGTAATTCGACACCTTCCTTCTCGACGGCCCGCCACTGTTCCGCGGTGACCGTCGTTGCGGTGACCAGCGGCGCCACCGGCTTCACCCCTGGCGTTCGAGTGATGCGGGCGCGCGCGCCTTCGTGCGATGCATGCGCGCCGACGGGCCCGAGCGTCCTGCGCACAGCGATCGCCGGCATGGCCGCCTCCTGGCGCTTGCGCTGCACGGATTTCAGCGCCGCCACCAGACCGACATAGCCGGTGCAGCGGCAGAGATTGCCGGACAGTTCGCGACGAAGCCGCGCCTCGTCGGCATCCGGCAGGCGCATCAGAATGTCGCGGCAGGAAATCAACATGCCCGGCGTGCAATAGCCGCATTGCAGAGCATGATGCGCTGCGAACGCCTCACGCAATTCAGCCATGATCGGATCGTCGCGCAGCCCCTCGATGGTGGTGATCTGCGCGCCGTCACAGGCCACTGCAAAAGTTATGCATGAGCGCGCCGGCACGCCATCGAGCAACACCGTGCATGCGCCGCAAACCCCGTGCTCGCAGCCGATATGCGTGCCGGTCAGAAACTGCTGACCCCGCAAGAAATCCGCAAGGTGTGTGCGCGGCTCGGCCTCGGCGGCGATCACTTTGCCGTTGATCTCCAAATTGACGGGGTTCACGACGCGCTCGCCTGTCTTGCCGCGCGCTTGAGAGCGACGGGCGCCAATTGCCGGGTATAGTCGTCGGTTATTTCCTTGTCATCGAGCAGGGCGAGCAAGGCCTTGATGTCCAGACGTTTGTCGAGATCGGGACCGAACGGGCCGGAGAACAGCTCGGTCGCGTCTACAATAACAATCGGCGCTGTCTCGATGGCGCCAATCACCGCGCGATACCGCCGATTGTCCGGATCGTAGAGAATGCCGCCGATACAATGGGCGAATTCACCGACCTTCTGATTGAACTTACAGAACCCCCAGCGTGAACGTGCCGACACTTTCGGTACGCGAATCGCGCAGATCAATTCGTCGGCCGCAAGCGTCGTTACGAACGATGAGACCATCAAACGATCCGCCGCAATCGAGCGATTGCCCCGGGGCGACTGCGTCAACAGTTCGGCGCCGAGCAGCGGGATCACCGATACCCAATCCGCCGCCGGATCGGCGTGCGCCAGACTTCCGCCGACAGTCCCGCGGTTTCGCACGGCGCGGTACGCAATGCCGCCTGCCACATAACTCAACAGTCCCAAAGACGGATCTGCGATGCGGCCATCTTCAATGTCGGCGTGGGTAATGCACGCGCCGATGTCGACATGGTCGCGGTGTTCCGCAACGGTCGTCAGCTCGGGAATCGAGGTGACATCCACCAACAGCTCGGGTTGAGCAATTCGCAGGTTGAGCATGGGTCCGAGCGACTGGCTGCCGGCCAGCGCCTTCCCGGTGCCGCCAGCCTCGCTGAGCAGCTTGGTCGCCTCGTCCAGGCTCGCCGCACGAGCGTAATCAAATCGAGCCGGCTTCACTGCGAATGCTCAAGATTATTGGCCAAACGCCGGGCTGCCAACGCGTGCAGGATGCGCCGCGGGGTTATCGGAATTTCGGTTATCTCGACGTGCAGCGGCCGCAACGCGTCATTGACGGCGTTGGCAATTGCCGCGGCCGGACCGATAGCGCCGCCCTCGCCAACACCCTTGATGCCGAATTCGGTGTAAGGTGACGGCGTTTCCATGTGCAACACACGGATGTTCGGGACTTCGGCGCTGCCCGGCAACAGATAGTCGGCCAGCGTTGACGCCAGCGGCTGGCCCTGTTTGTCGAATGGCATTTGTTCATACAAGGCGCTGCCAATGCCCTGGGCGGTGCCGCCGAAGATCTGTCCATCGACGATCATCGGATTGACGAGTGTGCCGGCATCCTCAGCCACCACGTAATCGAGAATCTCGACCGCCCCGGTTTCGGGATCGACCGCAACGACGGCCGCATGGGCGGACCCGGTGTGGATGCCCGTGATGCACGACGGCGAGAAGCCGCCGGTCACTTCCAGGCCATGCGCGTCGATGTCGCTCGGCAGTTCGCCGGGCGAGAGATAATAGGCTTGCGCGATGGCGCGCAGCGACACGCTGCCGCTCGGGCCGAAAACGCAATTGTCGCGAAGCCTCACCGAATCCTTGTCGGTTTGCAGTAGCGCCGCGCCGATCCGCGCGACCCGTGCGGCCAATTCCTTGCAGGCTCGCGACGTCGCTCCGCCGGCCCAGATCATGCCGCGCGAGCCCCAGGCGCCGCTTGAGTAGGGCGAGGTCTCGGTATCGCCGAGCTTGACCTGGATATCCTCCAGATCGAGGCCGAGGATTTCGCTGCCGATTTGCGCCAGCGTGGTCTCGAGTCCCTGGCCGATGTTCTGAATGCCGGCTCGGATCTCGAGGCGGCCGTCGGGAGTGAGACGCGCAAAGGTCTGCTCGTAGAGCACCCGGCGCTTGCCATCGGCGGTCATACCGTGACCCGTCTGCTCCGAGAAAATTGACATGCCGAGCCCGATCAGCCGGCCGTCGCTCTCATCGCGCCGCTGCCGCGCACGCACGCCGCTGGCGTCGATCCCTTCGACAGCCATGCGCAGGAGCTGCGGATAATCGCCGCTATCGAAATGCTTGTCGGTGACATTGTCGTACGGCATCTGCTCCGGCCGGACCAGATTGACGGTGCGCACCTCGTGCGGTTCGCGACCGATCTCGCGTGCGATGGCATCGACCATCAGCTCCATCGCGTAGCAGCAGCCTGGCCGGGCAACGCCGCGATACGGCAGCTGCGGCGCCTTGTTGGTGGCGACCGCGGAAGTAACGCAGCGATAAACCGGAATGTCGTATGGACCAGGCAGAATAGCGCTGACCTGCGATGCCTCGATGGCCGCCGTGAACGGATACGCCGAGTAGGAGCCAGTATCGACGATCGCTTTGGCATCGAACGCCAGAATTTTTCCGGTTCGATCCGCATAGGCGGTCATATCGTAATAATGTTCGCGGCAATTCGCGTTGGCGACCAGCATTTCCCGCCGGTCTTCCAGCCATCGCACCGGATACTTGACGTGCATGGCGAGCCAGCACAGGCATATCTCTTCGCCGGCGAGGAGCGCTTTGTATCCGAAGCCGCCGCCGACATCCGGCGATACGACGCGAATCTTCAATTCCGGCACCTGCAGCACTTGCGCCAGTCCGCTGCGCACCACATGCGGGAATTGCGTCGCGCCATGCAAAATCAACTGATCGAGCCGCGAATCCCATTGCGCGATGAATCCGCGGCATTCGATCGGCGACATCACCTGACGCGCAGTCCGCACGCTGCGGGTTACCTTCACCGGCGCAGTCTTCGCGACCGAATCCACGTCGCCATCGTATGCGACGTTGACGTAGACATTGCCTTTGACGGTGTCGTGTACGAGCGGGGCGCCCGGCTTCTGCGCCTCGAGCATGTCGATGACAGGGGGCAGTTCGTCGTATTGCAGCGAGACCTGAGCGGCAATGTCCTCGGCCTCGGCGCGTGTGTCTGCAACGCACATGGCGATCAACTCACCCACCTGGCGGATCTTGTCGGTGACGAGGGCAGGCTGTTCCGAAACTTGAAAACCCGGCAGTGGCGAAATCGCCCTAAGCGGCAGCACGCCGGCAAGATCGCCGGCGATAAAAACGGAGGAGCGCAGGTGTTCGGGGATGAGCACGGCCTTAAGCCGCGCGTGGGCCACCGGGCTGCGCACAAAGGCGACATCGCGCATTCTCGGGAATCGCAGGTCGCCGATGTACTGGCCTTCGCCGTAGAGAAAGCGGCTGTCCTCCTTTCGCCGGACACGAGCGCCGACGCCATTGCTGGCCAAGATAGACCTCCTTGCCGCCGCGATTTCCGGGTAGCGAGCTTGGCGCGATATTATCGTACTAATAATAGCATGATTCAACGTGCCGATGATGCTCCGGATTCGGCCTCGCTATGGGCGTCAGTGGCGGGCAACGCTGGGGGTCTGGGAGCCTATTCAACTGAGATGGACTGCTTCGATCTATTGCGAGGTCGCGCAACCATCTATCGGCAGCACTCGCTGGGCTCGGGCTCGGGCTCGGCGTGACGGCACATGCAGGAGGAGGTGACCGGCACGTCGGTCATCGCCAGCGCGCGCGCAAGCTTTGCGCGGATCGTTTGCAGTTCGTCCCGCTCGCCTCTTCTCTGCAAGCATTCGGCAAGTCCATGTAGCGACCAGACATTGTCCGGATGCTGAGCGCAGCGCTGAATTTTTCCAGTCAGCCCCAAATCGTCGCGATAGACTTCCTCGGCCTCCTCACAATGCCCTTGCTCAAGAAGGAGAGCCGCCAACGCGTGACGAGGCGGGTGCATCCAGGCCCACGGCTCGATGTACTCCAGGTTATCATCGAGACGAACACTTTCCCGCAGATCCTCATACGCAGCGTCATAATTGCCCTGGTGATAATTCAATTCGCCGTCGAGCATCTTCTCGCCGACCGCCAGGATGGAACGGGCTGGATTGTTGAAGAATCGCCGCTCTTGCGGAATTCGGCCGAGACTGTCGTGAAAGCGCCTGCGTTCCTGTTCGGCTTCTGGAAAATTCTTCAAGAAGGCATGGGATATGGCTTTCGCGTAATGGTGCATGGCCGTCGTGACTGGATAGAGTTCACGGTCATCGGGTAACGGCATTTCGACGATCTCGCTCCATCGCCCAAACCGCACCATCACGTGCATTTTCATCGAGTAGTAGCCTTCCAGGCTCATCGCGAATTTGGGGCGATCCTTGACCGACAAAACCTCCTTGGTAAGCAAACTGCAGATCTTGTCGGCCGCCGCGAGCGATTCCTTGTAGCGGCCGAGCAACATGCACGTATGCATCATCAGATGAAGATCATGACAGCAGGCGACCGTGTAGAAGGTGAGCGGTCCCGCATAATCGAGATATTTGTCGTTCGCCGCGATGGCCTTCTGGCTTGACAGTCGCGCACGCCAGTAATCCCCGCAGAGTACATAGATGTGACCCGGCATGTGATTGAGGTGACCGGCGTCAGGGCACATGTTCGACAGGACGTCCGCCGAGCGGCTGGCGCGCTTGGGAAAGTTCGACATTTCGAGAGCATGGATGTGCAAGTGCAAGATCGCCGGGTGGGGTGCCCTGCCCTCCTGGTCCGACAACGCGACCGAGCGATCGCAGACATTCAATGCTTCCAGAATATCCGCGCCTCTTGCAGGTTCGCCGGTCTTGACGTTCCACAAGCGTCGCGGTGTGCGTGTGATCAGCGCTTCCACCAAGAGAGCTGCCACATCATGATCTTGCGCATGGGCGTAATGAACCCTGCGCATTGCCGCAGCGTAGTCGTCGTCCCAGCGGTCATACTCGGCCGGAGAGACCGAATGCGGCTTTTGAAAGCGGCAAGCCAGTGCCTCGACGAGCCGGTTCTCAACTTCGGTGGCGCGATGCGAGAGCGACTGCGCTCTTTGAAGGTGTTCGTCAGCGAGTTGGGTACGAGTAGCGGCCTCCTGATCGCCCATTTCGCGCCAGATCAGGTTGTAGAAGGGGCCCGATCCATAAGCGACGCCCCAATGCGCCATGACGCATTCGGGATCAAGTTCCAGCGCTTTCTCGAAGCACTTGCGTCCTTCTCCGAAATTGAATCCAAAGCACCAATTGAGGCCCAGATCGAACCAGCGTTGCGCTTCAACTGAATCGGTTGAAACCAGCCGAGTGTGCTGTCCTAGATTGAAGCGGTTCATTCCCGTGCCTCCTTCGCGGCACCCGCTATCGACCAACATTCGGCCCGACAAACCTTCAGGACGCACTTTGCGCTTTGGCTACGCAAGCTTTCATCTTACAAATTTCCGATTCCGGACCGTCGCTTGACACACGACTTTCAATCTTGTTTGCTTCGCGCATAGTTTCAGATAGCTCTCTGAAGGAGGCTTGCTATGGCCCGAGGTCAATATTCACGCCGTAGGCTTCTGAGTTCGGCCAGTGGCGCGCTCGCCGGTGCAGTGGCGATGCCTCGTCTCGTCTTTGCACAAAACAAGACCTCCATCAAATTTGTCCTGCCGTGGGTCCCGGAAGGCAGCGATCTGTTCGCCTACACCGCCAAGGGCATGGGCCTTTGGGACAAGCACGGGCTTGACGTATCAGTGGCGCGCGGGACCGGATCGGTGGCGGCCGCGGAGTCGACCGGCACTGGTCGCTTCGATTTCGGCATGGCCGCGGCGCCGGCAGCTATTTTGCAGAACATCAAAGGCTTGCCGGTCACGGCGATCGGCTGCTGCCAATATGATGGAACGATGGGGATCGGCGTCCTCAACGACGGGCCCATCAAGAAGCCGAGTGATCTTGTCGGACATAAGCTTGGTACGACCGTGACCTCAGGCGAGCATCCGCTGCTTCCGGCTTATGCGGCGAAGGCGGGGTTCGATCTGTCAAAAGTGTCGATCATCCAAACAGACCCCAACGTTCGCAACCGTCTGTTGGGCGACCACAAGGTGGATGCGATCTCGGGTTTTGCGGTCAGCATCATGCCGATCTACTCGGCGAGCGGAGTGAAGGCGCATTTTATGCTCTTTAGCGCCGTCGGACTCGTCAATTACGGCTACGTATTGTTGACGCAGCCGAACCGCGTCGCAACCGCACCGGAACAGTGCGCCGCTTTCGTGGACGGCATGCTCGAAGGTCTAAAGGCGACGATGCTGGACCCGGCCGAAGCAATGAAATTGTTCTTCAAGCAGGTGCCCGAAATGGCGCTGGCGGCACAGGCGCATGAACAGATCCGGGTCGGCACGGGCATCATGGTTTACGCCGCCACCAACCCGGTCATAAAGACGAACGGAGTGGGCTGGATCGAGCCCAAGGCTTACGAGACGCAGACCGACCTGATCATGCGTTATGTCGCGAAGCCTGGCGACAAGCAACCAACCGTGGATTCGCTGATGACCAACCGCTTCGTCGGCAGCGTCAAGGTCTCGGCGGCCGAGTTTGACACGGCGCACAAGAACTCCGAGGAATTTCGCGCTTACGTCACCTGATACCGGTGGGCAGGCACGCTGCGCCGGCGCCACGGGAATGGTCAATGTCAACTGCCAAGGTGGGGCCCAGCATCGAGGCGAGCGGGGTCAGCAAGGTCTACCGCGCCGGCACAGCTGCCGCAGTCGAGGCGGTCAGCACCGTCAGCTTCACGGTGCAGCCGGGCCAGTTCGTCGCGATTTTGGGGCCCAGCGGTTGCGGCAAAAGCACTCTGCTGATGATGGTCGGTGGTCTCGAACCGGTTTCATCCGGCCGCATCGTCGTCGAAGGCGAGCCGATGAACGGCCCGCGTACCTCGATCGGAGTCATGTTTCAGGATTCGACGCTGCTGCCGTGGAAGAGCGCACTCGATAACGTGTTGTTCCCGGTCCGAGTGTTGAAACGCTCAATCGCGGATTATCGGGAAACCGCGCACAACCTGTTGCAAGAGGTAGGGCTTAACGGTTTCGAACACAAACGGCCGCACGAACTATCGGGCGGCATGCGCCAGCGCGTGGCGATCTGCCGCACGCTGGTCTACGATCCAGACGTGCTGCTGATGGACGAGCCGTTCAGCGCACTCGACGCCATAAGCCGCGATGAAATGAACGAATTGTTGCTCGATCTGTGGCAGCAATTCACGAAGACGGCATTGTTCGTGACCCATAGCATCCGCGAGGCGGTGCTGCTCGCCGACCGCGTTTTGGTCATGACAAGGCGCCCGGCAACAATCGTTGAAGATCTGATCGTGCCGTTCGCCCGTCCGCGCTCGCTGGCGCTCGGCGAGAACCGCGAATTCAACGAGATATGCCGCCATCTGCGCGAGCGGATCGAAGAGAGCCACGCCCGCTCGCGGGCGCCTCGGACCGGGATAATTGCGGGGCGTCGCGAGTCGGCAAGGTGAGGGTGGAGATGCCCGCAGTCGTGCGGCAGGGTATCGTCCCAGCTCTCGGCCCGAACCTACGCCGAGCACGTCCGATCATTCTGCCAATAGCCACGACGGCGGCGGCGCTGCTGCTATGGCAGCTCGCGGCGGTCCAACTGCACATCCCGACGGTGCTATTGCCTACGCCGATTGAAGTCGCCCGAGAGATGTGGCGCGCGTTTCCAATCCTGATGGATCAAACGTGGCCGACTGCGCTCGATACGCTGCTGGCGTTCGCGGCGGCCGCGGTTTTGGGAATCGGGCTCGCCATCGTGATTACCTATTCGCCCCTGATGCGCGACACGCTGTATCCGAATCTGGTGTTCTTCCAGCTGGTACCGAAAGTCGCGTTGGCGCCGCTCTTTGTCATCTGGCTCGGCTTCGGCAGCCCGGCACGCGTGGCGTTCGCCACCTTCATCAGCTTCTTCCCTGTCGTCATCTCAGGTGCGGTCGGCTTCGCTGGGACTGACCAAGCAGTGTTACGGCTGTGTCGCTCGCTAACAGCCTCCGAATGGCGGTCCTTTCTGTTGGTGCGTTTCCCGTTCGCATTGCCGGCGATCTTCAGCGGCCTGAAGGTGGCGATGACGATGGCGGTGGTCGGGGTCATTATTGGTGAGTTCATCTCGTCCCAGGCAGGGCTTGGCCACTACATCATGAACGCCGGTTCGCGACTGGAGACGGCCGACGTATTCGCGGCGCTTGGCGCGTTGAGTGTTTTGGGGATCGTGCTCTACGGCGCGGTGGCGCTCGCCGAATTCGGCGTTCGCCGCGTTTACGGTCGGCGTTAGACGCCCATGGCCCTCCTCGACACCGTCTCCGGCGCTGACGAGTCCATACCGAACGGTCGCATTCTGCGCCTTGTGTTGCTGCCCGTTGGCTTTGCCGCGGCGACCATCGCGCTGTGGCAGATCACGTGCCAGATGCTGAGCGTCCCGCCGGTCCTGCTACCGCCGCCATTCGCTGTGTGGACGGTCCTGCGCGACAATTTCGCGATCTTGTTCGACGAGACACTGCCTACTCTCAGCGAGAGCATTCTGAGCTTTGCTATCGCGAGCGTGCTCGGCGTCGCGATTGCGGTGGCTCTGACGTTCTCGGCGTGGATCCGCGAAGCGCTTTACCCAGGGATTGTGGTGTTCCAGCTGATCCCAAAGATCGCACTTGCACCGCTGTTTATCGTCTGGCTGGGAGTCGGCGAGACGACGTCCGTGGTCGTCGCCGTATTCATCGCGTTCTTTCCAATCGTCGTGTCGACCGCGACCGGCCTGGTCAGCGCCAAGCCCGAGGTGCTGCGGCTGTGCGAATCGCTGACCGCAAGCGAATGGCAGGCATTCCGGATGGTGCGCTTCCCCTACGCGCTGCCCTACATTTTCGCCGGCATGAAAGTCGGCGTGACGATGGCCATGATCGGTGTCGTCGTCGGCGAATTCATTACCGCGCAGCGCGGCCTCGGCTATGTCATCATGTTCGCGGCGGGAGCCAGCGAGACCGCGACGGTGCTGGCGGCGATTGTTTTGCTGTGCATCATCGGCCTCGGCCTCTACGGCATCGTCGGCATTGCCGAGCTGCTCGTATTGCGTTGGTTCGGCGGCGAGGCGCCAATCAGCGGCGTGATTTGATCCGTTGCCAACTCGCGGATGCGCAGTCCACCCGGCGCCCGCGTCTCTAATGCATTGGCCAGATTGACGCCACCGTACGCTCGAGACCGGTGCGCCGGATCAGCGACGTCGCGCGGTCCTGCGCTTCCTCGTAGAGATCGCGCTCGTTGAGCGTGAGCACCCTGCCGCCACGCATCAGAATCTTGCCGTCGACGATGACGGTGTCGGCACAACCGCCGTGCGCGCAATAAACCAGATTGGCAATCGGGTTGTGGATCGGCTGCCATTCCGGCCGCATGATGTCGAGCAGCGTGACGTCGGCCTTCTTGCCGACTTCCAGCGAGCCAAGGTCCTTGTCCCAGCCCATGCAGCGGGCGCCGTTGATCGTCAGCATCTCGACCGCGGTCTCGGGGCGCAGCACCTTCGGATCGAGACGTGCTTCGTGCAAGCCGCCGACGATGAGGAAGGCTTGCCGGATGGCGTCGAGATAGTTGCTCGACATCGCCGAATCCGAGCCGAGCGACAGCGCCAAACCGAGCTCCAGCATTTCCGGCGTCTTGCCGTGGCTGATATTGCCCATGGCCTGGTGCATGGTCGCGCTCGGCGCGAGCGAAATCTTGACGTCGTGTTTCTGGAGCATGTGCAGCTCCTTGGCGTCGACCCAGCCCATATGGAGCAGCAGCATCTTGGGCCCGAGCAGCCCAAGCTTGTCGAGCCGCGCGATATCGCCCATGCCGTATTTCAGATGCGAGGCGACGGTTTCGTCGCGGTTCTCGCAGGCGTGACCGATGATGCCGACGCCGCGTTTGGCGGCGAGCGTGCCCATACGCCGCAGCAGGTCGTCCGACATCGCGACCGGAACGCGGATCGAAAACCAGGCCTTGAGCCGGCCGTCAAGCGCGCCTTCGTATTCCGCCACCATTTCATCGGCGCGCGCCAGCGCGTCGTCGGTCGGCTCAAAGAAATTCTTTGGCAAGTCGCCCATGTTGGTCTGACCCATGTCAAACACCGTGCGGGCAATCATGCCGCGCATACCGCTCTCCTTGACGGCCTGCGCGGTCTCGGCGCTGAAATAGCTCCCCGGATCCGCAAAGCAGGTGGTGCCGGCGCGGATCATCTCAAGCTGGGCGAGCCGCGCAGCGCACAGCGCGTCGCCCTTATCCATATGAGCTTCGATCGGCCAGAGCCGGCGGAACAGCCGCTCTGGCCCCGAATAGGCTTCGTCGCCGCAACTCCTGCCGAGCTGTTGGGCATTGTGCACGTGGGTATCGAATACCCCAGGCAACGCCAGCTTGCCGCGGCCGTCAACCACCTCGTCGTCTGGAAGGGCCGGACATTCGTTCGTCTTGCCGACCGCGGTAATGCGGCCGTCGGCGATGGCGATCGCGCCGTCGCGTATGATGCGGCGGCTCGGATCGACGGTGACGAGGTAGTCGATATGGGTAATGACAAGGCGAGGCATGTGCGGCGAGGCTCCAGGTCGATTCGTCAGCAGGGGAGAACCGTTGTCGGGCAATCTCAACAGACGGACTGTGGTTGCGCAATAGAAAGCGACGCTTTCTCCTGCACCAGCCGTCGGTGTAATGTCGAAGCCGACCGCACGCCAGTCGCGTGATCCTAGGAGAAATTCATGCAACTTCCCCGCCGCCGTGTCCTGCAATGGGCAGCAAGTGCTGCCGCGCTTCCGGCCCTGCCACTTGTTGCCCGGGCGGATACCTATCCGTCGCGGCCGCCGCACATTCTCGTCGGCTACGCGGCTGGCGGCGTCAACGACATCGTTGCGCGGCTCACCGGACAGATGCTCTCGGAGCGCCTGAAGGTGAATTTCGTCATCGAGGACCGTCCGGGCGCTGGCAGCAATCTCGCCACCGAATTGGTCGTCAAGGCGAACCCAGACGGCTATACGCTGCTCGAAGCGTCGACCTCGAACGCCTGGAACGCCTCGATCTATCAGAATCTCAATTTCAATTTCGTCAACGACATCGCGCCGGTCGCCACGACAGTGCAGACCTACAATGTCCTCGTTGCCAACCTGTCGTTTCCTGTCAAGACCGTTCCCGAACTGATCGCCTACGCCAAGGCCAATCCTGGCAAGCTCAATCTCGGCTCGGCTGGTCCGGGAAGCTCGCCGCATCTTTACGGCGAGCTGTTCAAATCGATGACCGGCACCGACATGGTCACGGTGCATTTCCGCGGCGACGGCCCGGCGATACCCGAGCTCATCGCGGGACGTATCCAGGTCATGTTCGGCTCGGTGGTGACGTGGGTGGAACAGATCAAGGCCGGCAAGGTGCGCGCCATGGCGGTGACCAGCGCGAAGCGGACACACCTGTTGCCTGATCTGCCGCCGGTGAGCGACTTCGTGCCCGGTTACGAGGGTGTCGGCTGGCAGGGCATCGGCGCGCCGAAGGGCACGCCGGCGGAGATCATCAACAAGCTGAACAGCGAAATCAACGCCGGCCTTGCCGATCCCAAGCTCAAGGCGCGTTTTACCGCGCTCGGCGCCGAGATATTTACAAATACCCCGGCTGGCTTTGGCAAGTTCATCGCCGACTATACCCAAAAATGGGCGCCGATCATCCGCAAGGCCGGGATCAAGGCCGAGTAGCCCTGCGGCAGCGGACGCCAAGAGGAACGCCGGATGAGGCAAAATGCCAAGGGCATCGGGCTGGCGATTATCGGCGCCGGCCGGGTCGGTCTGTTCCGCGGCGAAGTCGCGGCGCGGCATCCGGCGGTAGAGTGGATCGGCATCGCCGAACTCAACCATAATCGCGGCGGCGATGTCGGCGCGCGCATCGGCGCCGACTTCATCACCACCAGTCATCGCGAACTGTTGGCGCGGCCGGAAGTGACCTGCGCGATCATTGCCACCGACGAGCACCTGCATGTCGAGCCGGTGCTGGCGGCGGTCGAGCGCGGCGTGCCGATGCTGATCGAAAAGCCGCTCGCCACCGACCTCGCCCAATCCGCGCGGGTGCTCAAAGCCATCACCGACGCCAAGCTCGATGCCGTGGTCGGCTACACCCAACGCTTTCGGCGCAAATGGCTCGGCGCCAAGGAAAAGGTGCGCACCGGCGCGCTCGGCGACGTAACGCTCGTCTCGTCGCGCGCCTTCATGAACCGGCTCGTCGCCATCGACAATTACAAACGCACCAACGACCCAGCGACGATTTCGCCGATGGTGATCTCGGGCACACACGCACTCGACATCATCATGTGGTATCTGGAAGCCAAGACGCCGGTTGAATGCTACGCCCGCTCGGTCGATAAAGTTCTCGGCCCGCTCTATCACGGTATCGACGCCACGGCCGGCATGATCATGTTTTCAGATGGCTCGGTGCACACGCTGTCGATCTCCTGGGCGCTGCCGGTGACCTGGCCGGGCGCGGTCTACAGCCTCGAAGTCGGCATCAACGGCACCCACGGCGTGCTGACCATCGACGATACGCATCGCGACATCGTGCTCGCCGTGTCGTCGCCGCAGGGCGAAGGCTACGCGCCGGACACTAGCCGCCTGGTCGATTTCATGGGCTCGTATCCGCCCGGCGACATGGCGCTCGGCGAATTGCGCGGGCCGATGGCGGAAGAAACCGTATCGTGGCTCAACCGCGTCTCGCTTGGCCTGCCCACGCAGGCCGCCACCGCAGCCGAGGCCCACAACCGGCTGATGCTGACCAAGGCGCTCGATCTGTCGGCCAGGCGCAAACAGGCGGTCAAGCTGCCGCTTGAGCCGGAGCACGAGCACACTTCGCTGTAAACAAACAAAAATATCGGGAGGTATCGATGAAATCTTCTCGTCGGCAAGTTCTGCGTCTGGCCGTCGGCGCAACCGCGCTGCCGGCCGCCAGCCGGATCGCGGCGGCGGAGACCTATCCGGCGCGGCCCGTCACGGTCATCGTGCCGTTCGCTCCGGGTGCCCTGAACGATATTGTTGCACGCCTGCTGAGCAACGGCATGAGCGCATCGCTTGGCCAGCCCGTGATCGTTGAGAACGTCGCCGGCGCCGATGGTACCGTTGCGACCAACCGCGTCGTCCGCGCCACGCCTGACGGTTACACGCTCATCGTCGGCAACTGGAACACCCAGGTCGCGAACAGGCTGATCTATTCGCTGCCATACGACATGGTGAAGGATTTCGAGCCGGTCGTGCTGTTGCCGTCCGCGCCGATGGTGCTGATCGCCCGAAAGACGGTTCCGGCGAACAACCTCCGAGAATTCATCGCCTGGCTCAAGGCCAATCCCGACAAGGCCTCGATGGGTACCGCGGGAGTCGGCAGCCCGCCACACATGCTGGCTTTGCTGTTTCGCCAGCAGACCAACACGCGCTTTGGCATGATTCCGTATCGCGGCGCCGGGCCGGCAATGCAGGATGTGGTCGGCGGGCAGATCGATGCGACGTTCATCACTGTCGGACCGGCACTGCCGCAGATCAATTCCGGCGGCGTCAAGGTTTTCGGCCTTACGGCCGAGAAGCGCATGGCGGCGGCGGCGAATATCCCGACGATGGCGGAAGCGGGACTGCCATCTTTCTATTTCTCCTATTGGTCGGGGCTGTTCGCGCCGCGGGGCACGCCCAAGACCGTCATCGCAGCCATCAGCGCCGCGGCTGTGGCGGCGATGCGCGACCCGACCACCCGGAAGAAGCTCGACGCCCAGGCGTTCGTCGTACCGCCGTCCGATCAGCAGACTGCGCAAGCGCTGGCGGCGCTGCAGCAAGCCGAGATCGCAAAGTGGACGCCGATTATCAAAGAAGCCAATATCAAGGCGAATTGAGGGGGCGCGTAACGGCGGTATGGCGAACATGGTGCGTGTGAAAGCGAAGACTGCCCGCAAGGTCGCGATCGTTGTCGGCCTTGCGCTCGCCACGATGACATCCGCGCACGCGCAGGACGGCGTCGCCGCGTTCTACAAAGGCAAGACGCTGCGCATCCTGGTCGGCTCCGGTGTCGGGTCCGGCTATGACATTACCGCGCGCACCCTGGCGCGCTACATGCCGGCGTATATCCCGGGTCATCCACTCATCATCGTGCAGAATCAGCCGGGCGCCGGCGGCATGAGCATGACCAATTCGCTCAATGCCTCGGGCCCGTTCGACGGCACCGTGATCGGCGCGCCGTTCAACGGCACGCCGACCATGCCGCTGCTGCAGCCACAGAGCGCGCGGTTCGACGCCGACAAGCTGATCTATCTTGGCAGCACCAATCGTGAAACGCAGGTGATGTATGTCTGGCATACGGTGCCGATCACCAAACTCGATGACGTCAAGACCAAAGAACTGACAATGGGCGCGCAGGCGCCCGGCTCGACGCAATACGATTATCCGATTCTGCTCGACCGGCTGCTCGGCTACAAATTCAAGGTTATTACCGGATATCAGAGCACGCCGAAAATTCATCTGGCGCTGGAGAGCGGCGAGGTGCAGGGCACCATCGCCAACTGGTCGACGCTGCGGGCGCTAAATGCCGACTGGCTGGCCGACAAGAAGATCCGGTTGATCGTGCAGTGGGGCATCAAGAAACTGCCGGAGATCGGCGACGTGCCGAACATCTTCGAGTTTCTGCACACCGACGCGGATCGCGCCGCCGTCAAGCTGATGGTGGCGCGGCTCGAATTCGGCCGGCCGTTTTTCGTGCCGCCCGGCGTGCCAGCGGATCGCGTCGCGGCTTTGCGCCGCGCCTTCGATGCCACGGTGAAGGATAAAGGTTTTCGCGCCGACTCCGCGAGGGAAAAGCTCGAGATCGATCCTTTGACCGGTGAAGACGTGCAGAAGTTGGTCGAAGAAGTGGCGCACACGCCGCCCGACGTCGTCGCACGCGTCCGCGCCGCGATGGCAAGCAACTGACAGGCTTCAGGTCTCCGCTTACTTTCGCGGCGGCGCGTTCACCACAGGGCGACGAGCAGAATGGCAATCTCGCTCACCTGCTCGACCGCACCGAGCACGTCGCCGGTCTGGCCGCCGATCTGGTGAAGCGACAGCCACGCTATCAGTGCAGCGGCAATCGCAAGGACGATCAGCGCCGCCAGGCCGTGCCCGAAACCAAGGCATAGAATCAAGATCAGAACGCCGAGCACCGCTGCCGCGGCAACGCTGCCGAGCGGCGGCTGGCCGGCGCTCGCTGAAAGCCCATCGCGGCGCGCCGGTGGCAGCAGCGCCATGAACGCCGGCATCACCGCGCGCCCCGCCGCGTGCGACGCAATCAGCGCCGCCATGACGGGCCCCGCGGCGCCGAGCAGCGCCAGCGCGCTCACGCGAAGCAGAATGGCGATAGCCAGCGCGCACACACCATAAGTGCCGATGCGGCTGTCGCGCATGATGTCGAGCTTCTGCTCACGCGCCTCGCCACCGCCGAAGCCGTCGATGGTGTCGGCAAGCCCATCCTCGTGCAGACAGCCCGTCAGGATCATAGTGGCGGCAACGCAGAGCGCCGCCGCGGGCCAAAACGGCAGGCCGAGACGATACGCCAAACCATAAACCACGCCGCCCACGATGCCGACCAGAATGCCGACTACCGGGAACGTCCACGCGGCCCTGCCAAGCGCGCCGCCAGAGGCTGGTCCCGGCGCCCCATAGCGCAGCCGCGTCAGAAACAAAACGCCGGCCTGGAGCTCACGTCCGCGCTCGCCCAGCCACGCTTGATCGATAGTCATCATTGCTTCCCTCGCGCCTTAGTGGTGACGGCAGCGCCCCGGGTTTGCTACGCATGGCGGGCTGCGCCGGAGAGCGAAACGGTAATGACGGATTTTACATCGTTTTCAGAGTTGCGCGCGGCCTGTCTCGACCTGCCGCACGGCAATCACGCGGCGAGCGCCGCCGTGGCGGCGCGCGAAGCCACCCTGACCAAGCCGCCAGGGAGTCTCGGCCGGCTGGAGGATCTCGTCGCCTGGCTGGCGCTCTGGCAGGATTTTGCCCCGCCGCGGCTCGAGCGCGTCGAGATCCTCGTGTTCGCCGGCAATCACGGCGTGACCCGACAGGGCGTGTCGGCCTACCCGGCCGAGGTCACGGCGCAGATGGTGGCCAATTTTTCAGCAGGCGGCGCCGCCATCAATCAGCTCGCCCGCACCGCCGGCGCCGCGTTGCGTGTCATTCCGCTCGCACTCGGTGAGCCGACGGCCGATTTCACCGAACAACCTGCGATGAGCGACGGCGAATTCCTCACGGCGGTGAAGGCCGGCTATCAGGCGGTATCGGCGGATAGCGATCTGATCTGCCTCGGCGAGATGGGCATCGGCAACACCACGGCAGCGGCCGCGATCGCGGCGGCGTTGTTCGGCGGCGGCGGCGCGCGCTGGGCCGGCCGCGGCACCGGCGTTGACGAAACGGGCCTTGCACGCAAGCGCGACGTCATCGATCGCGGGCTCACGCGGCACCGCGATCTGCTGCACGAACCGCTGCGCGTCGCGGCGGTGCTCGGTGGCCGCGAACTCGCCGCGCTTCTGGGCGCGGTCCTGGCGGCGCGGCGGCTGCGCATTCCCGTGCTGCTCGATGGCTTTGTCTGCACCGCCGCCGTGGCGCCGCTCGCCAAGCTGCGCGCCGACGCGCTGGCGCACACACTCGCCTCTCATGTCTCGGCCGAAGCTGGCCACCGTATGCTGCTCGATGAACTGAAACTCAAACCGCTGCTCGATCTTGGCATGCGGCTCGGCGAAGCCTCCGGCGCCGCGCTTGCAGTCAACATCCTGCGCGCGGCGCTCGCCTGCCACACCGGCATGGCGACGTTTGCCCAGGCGGGCGTTTCCGACAAAGAGAACGAACCGTCACCAGAACCGAAGACCGCGAACTAACGGCAGCGTTCAGGCGGCCTCAAACGCAGCCGCCGCAGCCGGCTCGATCTTGACGACGGCCTTGTCGAGCTTTTCCAGCAGGGTCTTGAGCATCTTCGCTTCGGCTTTGGTCAAGCCAGCCTCGATGAGATTGGCAAGCTCACAGGCGCGCGGGATGACGCGCTTATAAAGCGCCCTGCCTTTGGGCGTGAAGGACAGGACCTTGCTCCTGCGGTCAGTCAGGCTCGGCTTTTCCTGAATAAGCGCTTCGGCAAGACACTTTGCCGCGGCTCTGCTTATGGAGACTCGATCCATCGAGATCTTTTCGGCGACGTCTTTCGCGGAGATGGAGCCGAACCGCCCGATCTGCGCCATCAGGCGCCATTCCGCGACGCTCAGCCCAAATTCGCTGAGGTAGACGTTCGCGCATGCAGCAGCGACGCGGCGGGACACGCTGGAGAGCCTGAACAGCAGGAACTCCTCGTTTTCGAATTGCCGCTCGAAATATCCGACCATCCCAACCTGCCAGATAGTTTCATACGAAATAATATCAGTTGCAACTATTTTGGTCAATCGATAGCGTCGTTGCCTGCGGCGTTTGGAATGATCCTTGCACGGCGCGGAGGTGTCATGAGTGTGGACGTCAAAGCGTTCGACATGAAAGCCCCCGATGATCTGTCGGGCCTTGAGAATGCGCTGGCCGCCGCCGAGACGGACGGCATCCGCCGCCTGGCGCTGCTGCTGCGCGTTGCCGGCGAGTACACCGACGGTTCCCGAGAAAAGGCGCGCGGGGCAATCTCGACACTGCTTGCCAGCAGAAAACTCGCCGACAGGTCGCAATATATCACCGTCATCGGAGCGGAGGGCGCGTCAACGCCCTGCGGCTACGCGTTCATCGATACCGGGACTACCGGATCGCCGAATGGGCCGCGGCGCCTCGCGCTCGGCATTGCGCGCGCCGCCTCCCCGCCGGAGCAGACGATCGGAACAGCCGCGTACGCGCTTGACGTCAAGGCGGCAGTCGAAGCCGGAATTAATGATGGCGGTATGAGCCCCGCCGATGCGGAGGCCGTTATCGTCAATGTACCGCAACCGACCAGCGGCGACGTCGGCGTCCGCGGGCGGCGAGGACGCGCCGCGGCAGCGCTTGGCGCCGGGCTCGCGCTGGGCGAGATCGCGCCGGAGCGGGTCCGGGATGACAGCCTTGTCAGCGATGGCTCTCTCTATACCGCCCGGGTCCAGACATTTACCGGACCAGCTATCGCCTATCTCGAGGTTGTCGTCATCGGCAACGCGCCCGGCCGGGGCGGCGATCTCTTCGCCTGCAATACGCTGACGACGGATTTGCTGGATATGCGTTCGGTCAAGCGCATGCTTGTCAAAGCCGGCTTGCCGCTCGACCGGGATGGCGAACTCGATACCAGCCGGCTTGTAGCGACGCTCGCGAAACTCGGCGTCGATCCGAGTGGCCGGGTTTCCGGCGCACCGACGACGATCTTCAACTCCGCGACACCGCCGGAAAAACACGTTCGGGCTGCGCTTTCGGGCGCGCTCGGAGCGACGCTGCATTCGACGCGGCTGTTCAGCACATTTGACCCGGTGCAGCAGGCGCCGATCGGCGGCGGGACTGTCTGCTGCATCGTCCGTGACGCGGCGCGAACATGATCGCATAAAACAAGGCTTTCCAGGTGGAGAGGCGAATTGGCTAACGACAAGAAAATCCTGATCGCCGGCGCCGGTCCTGTTGGAATCGTGACCGGTCTCTATTTGGCGCGGAACGGGCTTGACGTGACATTGTTTGACATGGCGCCGAAACCGCCCGAGGACCATCGGGCCGCGACTCTGCAGCCATCAACTCTCGACTTGTTCGAAGAACTTGGACTGACGGAATCCATCCTCGAACAGGGATTCAAATCCCGCCACTTCCAGTGGCGCGATCGCGTCAAGGACGAGATTGTCGCTGAATTCGATTACGGGCGCCTCGCCGAAGTGTCCGCGCATCCCTACGTCATCCAGCTCGAACAGCACAAGACGGTCTACACTGCACTCGACGCGGCCTCTCGCTGCCCAAACCTTGTGCTGCACCGGCCCGCCGAAGTCACCGCCGTTCGTCAGGGGCCTGATTGGGTCGAGTGCGACGTGCGCCACGACAACGGCGAGAGCGCCACCTATCGGGGTGATTATCTCGTCGGCTGTGACGGCGGCCGCAGCATCGTCCGCAAGAGCATCGACGTCTCGTTTGACGGCTTCACTTGGCCTGAGCGCTTCAACATCGTTTCGACGCCGATCGATCTTGGAAAAATCCATGGCTTCAAGCTGCGGAACTACTGCTCGCATCCGGATCGCTGGGTCTCGCTGATGCAGGTTCCGGGTGAGGATCGAAAGGGCGTGTGGCGCTGCGTCTTTCCGGCCAAGCCGGAGGAAAGCGACGAGGAGGTGATGAGTGATGAATGGATCGATGCCCGGTTCCGCGAATGCATGAGTGCCGGGCCCTACCCGATCGTACATCGCAATATGTACAACGTGCATCAGCGGGTCGCCGGACGCTTCCGTTGCGGCCGCATCGTGCTTGCCGGCGATGCGGCTCACGTCAACAATCCGATCGGCGGAATGGGTATGAACAGCGGATTCCAGGACGGCATCACGCTCGCGCGCAAGCTCATTGAGATCGCCAACGGCGGCAACGCCGAGACGCTGCTCGATCGCTTTGACCGCCAGCGGCGCCTGACGGCAATCGAATATGTGCAGGCACAGTCGATCGCCAACAAGCGCCTGCTGGAGGAGAAGGATCCCGCGGTCCGCAGCGATCGCCTTAGCGAGTTACGGAAAATCCAGGACGATCCGGCGCGTCATCTCGATTTTGTCAAACGCGCGTCGCTGATCTCAATGTGGGAGAAATCGGAACACATTGAGTAACTCAAAGACCGGGAGGTGCTCAGCAATCGACGGAAAGGACTAAAATGTCGTCTAAAATGCGCTCCGCGTTACGCACCCCTGTGTCGTGGCAAACCGCAGTGTCAGGGGCTCGGTGGCTGGCAGTTGGGCTCGGTCTCATCTGCGCCGTGACGGTCCCGCATCCTGCAATGAGCGCGGATTGGCCATCGCGGCCGGTCACGGTCATCGTTCCGTTTCCTCCGGGCGGCAACACCGACAGCATGGGGCGCATCCTTGCGCAGAAACTCGGCGAGACATTCGGGCGTAGCTTCATCGTCGAGAATCGGCCCGGCGCTTCGGGCGCGATCGCCATGGCGGACGTCAAGCGCTCCGCACCGGATGGCTACACGCTGGTTTTCGGCGCCATTCAGCAGATTTCAGTTCTACCTTACACGCAGACCGTCAACTACGATCCGAAAAAGGATTTTTCCTATATTAGCATTTTCGGCGAAGGGCCCTTTGTCTTCGCCGTCAATTCCAGCATCCCGGCCAAATCTGTGACGGACTTCGTCGCTTACGCGAAGGGCAAGCCGGGCGCCATGACGTATGGCTCTGGCGGCATATTTTCAGGGACACACCTCGTCGCGGCGCTATTCTTCAAAAAAGCGGGAGCAAATCTCATTCATGTTCCCTTCCGAGGCGGCGCTCCGGCGGTCGAGGCTCTGCTCGGCGGGCAAGTCCAGTCCTACTATGGCAATGCCTCCGAACTGATCCCGTTGGCGAATGATCCGCACATCCACATTCTGGCAACTTCGGCGCCAAAGCGACTGCCGCAACTGCCCAATATACCAACGATGAATGAGCTTTATCCCGGCTTTGTGCTCACATCCTGGAACGGATTGATGGCGCCCGCGGCGACGCCGCAGGATGTAAAAGATAAGCTTGAGGCAGCGACCATCGCGGCGGCGAAAGATCCCCACGTGATAAAGCTGCTGACCAATCTCGGCATCACGCCAGTGGGGAGCACATCGAAAGACTTTAACGCGCGCATTGCCAATGAGAGCGCGCTCCTCCAAGAAGCGATTGCCGCCGCGAAGTCGTCCGCTCAATAGAAATGGCGCGGCGAAGATTCGTCTTCCTGATTAATCTTCGCGCGCGATCGCATGAAAAAACGCGCCGCTGACACGGCCACGGCGGCCGCCGCTTTTGCCGAGCGCCATGCCCTCCGCATCCAAACATTCGGCAAAGCTGTCGTCGTCGCCGGCAGCGGTGAGCGTGGCGTAATGGAATTCGTGGCCGCGCAGCGCGGTTCCGCCGCGGCCGAGGACGGAGTTGGACAGGAGCCGCGCCGAGCGGTAGCCAAGATGCAGCTTGCGCTTGGCGAAGCTCGTCGAATGCCCAAGCAAACCCGTCATTTCGTGCTGCTTGCCTTGGCCATCTTCCAGGCTCTGGCCGAGCACCATGTAACCGCCGCACTCGCCGTGCACCGGCCGCGTCTGCGCGAACCGCCGCAGCCCGTTTGAAAAACGCCGGGCCGCGGCGAGCGTGGCGGCGTGCAGTTCCGGATAGCCACCGGGGAGCCAGCAGCTGTCGGCATCCTGTGGGGGCGCCTCATCGGCGAGTGGCGAGAATGGCAAAATTTCCGCGCCGGCGCGCCGCCAGCCGTCGATCACATGCGGATAGACGAAGCTGAAGGCTCGATCGTGCGCCAACGCGATGCGCTGACCGGGCGGCGGCAGCGGCGGGACGTTCGGTGCACCCTTGATCGCGAGTGGTGCGGCACAGGCAACAATCGAATCAAGATTAAAATGCTGCTCGGCCATCGCAGCGAGACGTTCGACGAGATTTTCCAGATCGGCATGTTCGCTCGCCTGCACCAGGCCCAGATGACGTTCCGGCAATGTGAGTGTCTGTTCGCGCGGCGCGGCGCCCAGCACCGGAACGCCAAGCTGGGCGATGGCGCCAGCCACCAGGCCGCGGTGCCGTTCGCTCGCCACCCGGTTCAAAATCACGCCGGCAATGCGCACCGCCGGATCATGCGCCGCAAAGCCGCGAACGAGTGCCGCCGCCGACTGCGCCTGACGCGACACGTCGATCACCAGCACGACCGGGAGTCCGAAATGCGCCGCAAGGTCGGCAGTCGCGCCGCTTCGCCCCGATGCACCGGGCGCGCCGTCGAACAGGCCCATCACGCCCTCGATGACGAAAACATCGGCGTCTGCGGCGGTCTGCGCTGCAAGGCCATCGAGCAATTGTCCCGACATCGCCCACGAATCGAGATTGAGGCTGGCGCTGCCCGTCACCGCCGCGTGAAACGCCGGATCGATGTAATCGGGCCCAGCCTTCGCGGCGCGCACATGCACGCCGCGGTGCATCAGCGCGGCGAGCAGCGCCAGCGTCACCGTGGTCTTGCCCGCACCCGAATGCGGCGCCGCGACAATGAGCCCGCGCGCAGTCATTTCGCCGCTCCGCTCCCCGCAATGACGCCTTTCACTTGGATTCTTTCTTCGCCGCCGAAGTCTCGGCCACCAACTGCCTTCGTGTATTCACAATATCGCCGATCACCACGATGGCCGGCGGCTCGATATTTTGGGCCCGCACGGCGGCGGGAAGCTGCTCCAGCGTTGCAACAAGGATGCGCTGCTTCGGCGTGGTCGCCGATGCAATCACGGCAGCCGGCGTATCGGCAGCGAGCCCCGCCGCGCGCAACGCGCCCGTGATCCGTTCCAGATTATGCATCACCATGTAGAGCACGATCGGCTGGCCGGCGCGCACCAGCGGCGTCCAGTCGAAATCTTCATCGGCGCCGTGGCCGGCGGCGAAGATCACGGCACGGTTGGTGCCCCGCAACGTCGCCGGAATGCCCGCCTCCGCCAGCGCCGCCAGTCCGGCGGTGATACCGGGAATGACACGATACGGAATACCGGCAGTGGCGAGCGCCAAAACCTCCTCGCCGCCGCGGCCGAACACGAACGGGTCGCCACCCTTGAGCCGCAGGACGCGTTCGCCGGCGCGTGCGAGCGCGATCAGACGCTCACAGATGTCGGCCTGCGTCGCCGATGGCTTGCCGCCGCGCTTGCCGGCAAACTCGAGGCGCGCGTTCGCGCCCGCGAGCGCCAGCACGCGCACATCGACCAGCGCGTCGTGCACAATCACGTCGGCCTGCGCCAAGCCGGCCATCGCATCGAGTGTCAGCAGACCAGGATCGCCCGGGCCGGCGCCGGCCAGCCAGACGTGGCCGGGTGCAAACACCGGCACGCCGCTGCGGCGTGCCGCGAGCGCATCCCACGCGGTCATGCGCGGCCTCCGTGGTGACTTGCATAATGACCTGCGCGCCGCACGGGATTAAAGAAACAAACATGGCCAAGGAGCAACGCCCGCTGCGCCGGGGCTGGACCACCGGTACCTGCGCCGCCGCCGCCGCCAAGGCGGCCTTCGCGGCGCTGGTGACCGGCGAGTTTCCCGATCCGGTCGCCGTAACGTTGCCGCGCGGCGAGCGGCCAAGCTTTGCGCTGGCGCGCGCAGATCGCGACGAGACCTCCGCCACGGCAGGAGTCATCAAGGATGCGGGCGACGACCCCGATGTGACGCACGGCGCGCTGGTGCTCGCCACAGTGCGCATCGGCGCGCCGGGTGCCGGCGTGACGTTTCGCGCCGGCACGGGCGTCGGCACCGTCACGCGTCCGGGATTGCCGCTGCCTCCGGGCGAGCCCGCCATCAATCCGGTGCCACGGCGGATGATCCGCGACGCCATCGCCGAGGTCGCCGCCGCGGCGGGATGCGGCGCCGATGCCGATATCGAAATCTCCATTCCGGACGGCGAGAAAATCGCAACAAAGACCCTCAACGGACGGCTCGGTATTGTCGGCGGCCTGTCGATCCTCGGCACGACCGGCGTCGTGGTGCCGTATTCGTGCGCGGCATGGATCGCCTCGATCCATCAGGGCATCGATGTGGCGCGCGCCGCGGGACTCACGCACATCGCCGGCGCGACCGGAGCGAGTTCCGAAGCCGCGGTGTGCAAGCTCTACGGCCTGTCCGACATCGCGCTCATCGACATGGGCGATTTCGTCGGCGGCATGCTGAAATACATACGCCGGCATCCCGTGCCGCGCGTCACCATCGCGGGCGGCGTCGCCAAGATGACGAAGCTCGCGCAGGGGCTGACCGACCTGCATTCCAAACGCGGCGAGGTCGATCGCGCCCTGCTCGCACAATTCGCCCGCGCGGCGGGCGGTTCTGAAGAATTGGCAGCCCAGATCGTCGACGCCAACACAACCGCGCAAGCCTTCACGCTGGCACAGCACGAAGGCATCGCGCTCGGCGATGCGGTCGCGCGCGCCGGACAGCAAACGGCCACGGAACTTGTCACTGGACGTGACATCGCCATCGAAATTGTTGTGTTTGATCGCGAAGGCGCGTTGGTCGGCCACGCGCCGTTCGAAAACTGACTTTCTCATCCGGCGCCTCCCCGGAATCGGCGGCGGTAATCGGCATCATAGAGCGCGCTATCGCGAAACTGTTCGGCCGCGAGCGCCGGGCCGACCAGAATGAGCGCGGTGCGTTCGATGCGAGCCGCCGCGACCTGCGCCGCAATATCGGCGAGCGTGCCGCGCAGCACGCGCTCATTGGGCGTGCTGGCCGCGTAGACGACGGCCGCCGGACAGTCGGCGCCGTAGAACGGCGCAAGTTCTTTCACCGCATTATCGACGGCGTGAATGGCGAGATGCAGCACCAGCGTTGCGCCGCTTGCCGCAAAGGTCGCGAGCTTTTCCTTCTCCGGCATGCGCGAGGCGCGACCCGATACGCGCGTCAGAACCACACTCTGGGCGATTTCCGGCACGGTCAGTTCGCACTGCAGCGCCGCCGCCGCGGCCGCGAATGCCGGCACACCGGGCGTCAGCGTGTAGGGAATGTTGCGGCGTTCAAGCCGGCGGAGCTGTTCGGCAAGCGCCGAATAAAGCGAGAGATCGCCGGACTGCAGCCGCGCAACGTCGCACTCGGCGGCATGCGCGGCGACGAATTCCGCCTCGATCTCATCGAGCGACAGCGGAGCGGTATCGACGATCCGCGCACCGGACGGACAGAAAGCAAGAAGCGCGCGCGGCACGATCGAGCCCGCATAGAGGCATACCGGACAACGGGCAATGAGATCGCGGCCGCGCACCGTAATGAGATCGGCGGCTCCCGGCCCGGCGCCGATGAAATGCACCGTCATGGCTTAACCGTCATGGCTTGGTCCAGACCCACTGCGTGACCGGCAGCGCCGGCCGCAAGGCGCTCATGCCGCCGAGCGGTTCGGCGCGCGCGATCGCGATTCGGATGAGCTCGCCGCCGAGTCCAGCATGGCGCGCGATTAGCAGCGCCTCCGTTTCGAGCGTCACGGCATTCACGACCAGGCGTCCGCCGCTGCGCAGAACGCACGACGCGGCATCGAGCACGCCTGGGTCACTGGCGCCGCCGCCGACAAACACCGCATCGGGCGCGGGCAGTGTGGCGACCGCCGCCGGCGCCACGCCTTCGACAATCTCAAGCCCGGGCACGCCGAAGGCCGCTGCGTTGCGCGCAATCCGCGCCGCGCGATCCGCGCGTTGTTCAGTCGCAATCGCGCGCATTGCCGGATCGGCCAGCATCCACTCGATCGATACCGAGCCCGCACCCGCGCCGATGTCCCATAAAAGTTCGCCGCGCCGCGGCGCCAGCGCCGACAGCGTGACAGCGCGAATTTCGCGCTTGGTGATTTGGCCGTCATGCTCGAACAAATCATCCGCAAGACCCGGTGTGCGCGCGAGCACGCGCGCACGCGGCGCGGCCTCGACCTCGATCGCCACCGTATTGAGCGCGTCGGCCGGGCCCCAATCATACGCCGATGCCGCGGCCGCACGGATATTTTCGCGCGGGCCGCCAAGTGCTTCGAGCACGGTGAATCGCGAGCCGCCAAAGCCGGTATCCGCGAGCAGCTTCGCCAGAGCGGCCGGACCGCCGCCGTCCGACGTGAGCGCCAAGATACGCGCGCCGGGCTGCAGATGCGGACGCACCAGATCGAGCGAGCGGCCGTGCACCGAGAGCAACACCGTCGCCGGCAGCGACCAGCCGAGCCGGGCAGCTGCGAGACTGAACGCCGACGGCGCCGGCAGCACGGTCATCTCGCGCGCGTCGATCTTTTGCGCCAGCACCGCGCCGACGCCATAGTGGAACGGATCGCCCGACGCGAGCACGCAGACCGACCTCCCGCGATGCACCAGCACTTCAGTGGCGGCGCCGTCGAATGGGCTCGGCCACGGCCGAGCCGCGCCGCGAATAAGCGGCGCCGCCAGCGTCAGGTGGCGCCGGCCGCCGAACACGATTTCGGCCGCGCCGATCAGAGCGCGCGCCGCGGCACTCAGGCCCTCGGCGCCGTCTTCGCCGATGCCGACGATGGACAGCCAGCGCGGCGATGCGGCAGTGTCGCGCATCGGCTTCTCGGAGAACGGCGCGCTAGCCATGCCACGCATCCTCATTTTGGGCGGCACCACGGAAGGCCGCCTGCTGGGCGAACGCCTCGCACGGCGCGGCGGTCTCGACGTGACGTTGTCGCTCGCCGGCCGCACCGCCTCCCCGGTACCGCACGCGGTGCCGGTGCGGATCGGCGGTTTCGGCGGCGCCGAGGGCTTGGCCACGCACCTCACCGCACAGCGCATCGACGCTCTGATCGACGCCACACATCCCTACGCGACCATGATTTCGGCCAACGCGGCAAATGCCGCGCGCAGCACCGGCGTGCCATTTCGGGTGTTGTACCGGCCGCCGTGGAACGCTGTCGCCGGCGACCGCTGGACCGAAGTCGATGACACCACCGCCGCCGTGCGCGCCATCGGCCAACAAAGCCGCAACGTCTTTGTGGCGCTCGGCCGCAACGAGCTGGCGCCGTTCACTAGCGCGCCGCAGCACATTTATTTGATCCGTAGCGTCGATCCGATCGACCCACCGCTGCCGCTGCCCGACGTCACCTACGTCACCGCGCGCGGCCCGTTTCGTGAAGCCGATGACCACGCGCTGATGACCGCGCACCGGATTGGCGTCGTTATCTCCAAGAACAGCGGCGGCAGCGCCGCCTACGGCAAGATCGCCGCGGCGCGGGCGCTCGGCATCGAAGTCATCATCGTACGCCGGCCGACGCAGCCCGATACGGCCGCCACCGTAAGCACAATCGACGACGCGATCGTTTGGCTCGATCATGCGCTGACCTCCACGGCGGCGCGCGGCGTGTAGACGAGCGGCGCTGCGCCGGCGCGCACGATCACGCGCGTCTCGCGCGAGCCGACGATAATCAATGTCGCCATGTCGGCGGCCGCCGCGCCGGCGGCGTCGAGCGTGACGACGTTAATGCTTTCGTCTGGGCGGCCGACCGCACGGCCAAACACGACGGGCGTCGCCGGGGGCAGATGCCGCCGCAGCCGTTCGAGCGCCTTGCCAAGCTGCCACGGCCGCGCCCGCGATACCGGATTGTAAAGCGCGATGACGAAGCCCACGCCGGCCGCCGCATCGAGCCGCCGCTCGATCAGCTCCCAGGGTTTCAGATTGTCGGACAGCGACAGCGCGCAAAAATCGTGACCGAGCGGTGCGCCGATTCTTGCGGCGACTGCCAGCATCGCAGTGATGCCGGGGATGACCGCGACGTCGAGCGCGCGCCAGCTTTCCGGCCCGCGTTCGATTGCTTCGCACACCGCCGCCGCCATGGCGAACACGCCGGGATCGCCGCCGGAAACAAGCGCGACACGCGCCCCCGCTGCCGCTTCCTGCAACGCCGCCGCCGCTCGCGCCCGTTCCTCCCGATTATCCGACGCGTTGCGGCGCTGGCCCGTGCGCACAGTCACGCGATCAAGGTAGGGCGCGTAGCCATAAAGCGCCTGCGCGTCGGCGAGTGCCTCGCTGGCTTCCGGCGTGAGGTAACGCGCGTCGCCTGGTCCGAGTCCGACGACGGCGAGATGCCCCGTCATGGCTGGCGCTTCCAGCCCGGCACCAAGACCACCGCAAAATATGGCGCCTCATCATCCGGCTTGGCGTTAAGCGGCAGCATTCTCGCATCCGCCATGGTGCCACGCTCGACATAGATCGCGCGCTCAAGCCGTCCGCTGCAGGCCAGCGCCCGGCGCAGCTTCGGCAGATGCCGGCCGACCTTCATCACGACGGCCGCATCGGCATCGGCGAGCCGCCGCGCCAGTTCGGCTTCCGGCAATGTCGCCGGCAAGACGGTGAACACGTCGTCGCCCTGCGCCATCGGCAGACCGGCCGCCGACCAGCAGCCCGACATGCCGCTGACCCCGGCGACGATCTCGGCCGGGTAGCGCGCCGCGAGCCGCGCGTGCAGATGCATGTAGGAGCCGTAGAACAGCGGATCGCCCTCGCACAGCACGATCACCGCGTGTCCGTCTTTCAAATGCGTTTCGAGCGTGGCGGCGGCACCGTCATAGAATGCGGCGAGCGCATCGCGATAAGCAGCGCTGCAGCTCGGCAGTTCGGTGGTGACTGGATAGTGCAGCGGTAGCTCGACAACGCCGGCGCGCAGATGCGGCGTTGCGATCGTGCGCGCATGGCTGGAATTTCCCGCTTTGGCAAAAAACGCCACCACGTCGGCGGAGCCCAGCGTACGCATAGCCTTGAGCGTCACGAGATCGGGGTCGCCGGGCCCGACGCCAACGCCGATCAGTTTTCCGGCCGTGGCGTTCATAGTCCAGCCCGCGCCAGCGCGTTGACGGCAGCCGCCGTCATGGCGCTGCCGCCCATGCGGCCGCGCACCGTCAGGAAAGGCACACCGCGTGGATCGGCAGCCAGCGCCTCTTTCGACTCTGCGGCGCCGACAAAGCCGACCGGAATGCCAAGGATTGCCGCCGGTTTCGGCGCGCCGTCGTCGATAAGTTCGAGCAGACGAAACAAAGCGGTCGGCGCATTGCCGATGGCGACAATGGCGCCGCGAAGGCGAGCGCCCCACAGGTCGATGGCCGCGGCAGACCGCGTCGTGTCGTGCTGTTTTGCGACCTCGGCGACGCGCGGATCGTTGAGCATGCAGATCACATCGTTCCTCGCCGGCAGCCGCGCGCGGGTAACGCCGTGCGCAACCATTTCGGCGTCGCATAGGATCGGCGCGCCGGACGCGAGCGCACCGCGCGCGACAGTAACAAGGTTGCCGCCGAACAGAATATTGGCTGCGGCCTCGACGACGCCGCACGCATGAATCATGCGCACCGCGACGTCGGCCTCTTCGGCTGAAAAACGCAACAGATCGGCTTCGGCGCGGATGATGGCGAACGATCGCTGATAGATCGCGTTACCGTCGCGCAGATAAGCTTGGCGCTCAGACATGATGTGCTCCGCCGATTGACGAACGAGCATGCCGCGCAAGCGCGGCCGGCATCTCATCCACTGTCACCATTGCGAACGGGGCATCGCGCGCCGTGCCGTCGGCGACCAGTCCGCAGCCTTTCGCGGTGCCGACGACGGTCAACGGGGCGGACGTGGGATGCGCGCAGCCTTTGGCGCAGCCGGAGACATGGATCACGGAGCCTTCGGCGAGCGCTTGCGCGCAATCGGTTGCGATACGCGGGGCGATTGTCCGCGCGGCGATATGCGCGGAGGCGCAAATCGGCGCGCCGGCGCACGCGACAACGAAGCGCCGCGGATCGTTGGCACGTACGATAAAACCCAGTCGTTCGGCTTCGACCGCAAAGCCCTGGAGCGTATCGGGCGCGATCCCGATTGCCAGCACAACCCGCGCCGGCGCCGTGCGCAGTCCGCGCGCGCCGGCGGTGGCTGCGGTTTTCGCCAACTGATCGAGCGACGACGCGTCAGCATGACCGAACGCGAGGCCGAGACCGTATGCCAGCGAACCGTCGCGAAGGCGATGCACGCCGAGCGCTTGGTCATGGCCGGGCTTGTCCCGGCCATCCACGTCGTTGGCGCCATCGTTAGACGTGGATGCCCGGCACAAGGCCGGGCATGACAATTTATTGGACGACAGCAACAAATCACCAAATACCGCCTTGAACTGCGCTGCCCCTTCGCTGGCGACGAGATCGCGTACGCGGACATTACGGCCGCGTTCGCCAATGATCTCAAGCAAGCGAATAACCGCCGCTGCGGCGTCGCCGGCGGCAATAAAGCCGAGATGCGTTTCACTCGCGCGGTCGCCGCCGACGCCTACCGCGAATGCAGCTTGACCGTTTTTCAGTTTGGCGCGCAGCCGTACATCGGCGGCAAGTCCATCCAGGCCGAGCTTGCCGCCACCGTCGATGGCGACCGAGATTTTCGGCGCGAGCTGCGCGGCCAAGGCACGCTCGGCCAGCGCGCGGCGCAAATCGGCAGCGACTTCTTCGGCGTCGAGAATTTCATCCAGGTCGAGACCGGAGAGCGGAGTGGCATGAACCGCAATACCCTCCGACGCCGCGATTCCGAACGCCGCGATGGCGGCGGCGAAGCGCGGCGCCGATGTCGGGCTCAATCCGCGCACCTGAATGCTGCCGCGTGCCGTGATCTCGACGACACCATTGCCGTGCTCGCGCGCCGCCGCGCACAGAGCAGCGAATGCAGCGAGCGCAATAGTGCCGATCGGCAGCATGCGCACCAGCAATCCATCGCCCGTCTGCATCGGCGCGGACAATCCCGGGCAGGCACCGCGGCGCAACGGAGCATTCATGGCACAGCCTCGGCGCGCAGTGCTGCAAGTCCCGCGTCGACATCGTTACGGCGCGGATGCCAGAAGCCGCGACAGCGCGCAGTGTCGAGCCGCGCCGCAATGGCCGCGGCGGCTTGCGGATTTTCACGCAGCAGAAAGTCGCGCACGTCGGCGTCCGCCACGTACGCGTTGTACAACAGGTCAAATAATTCGCCCCGCACCGCATCGGTGGTTTCGGCAAAATTAAACAGCCGATCGACGGTTTCGGCAAATTCGGCGGCGCCGCGCGGGCCGTGCCGCATCTGCCCAGCGATGAAACGTGGATTGATCGCACGCGCTCGCACGATGCGGGCGAGCGCCGTCGATAGCGTGCGCGCCCGCGGCCGCTGTGGATCGGTGACGTCAAGCATCACCAGATCGGCGGCGCAACCGGCGAACCGCGCGGCCGAGGCGAAGCCGCCGACGAATGCAGCATCCTCGGCGCCCTCAAGCAGATCGCGGCCCGGGTCGTCGCTGGGGTGCAGCAGAAGATCGGCGCCGGCGATGCGCTCTGCGAAGGCGCCGGGCGCCGCCGCGCCTTCGCCAGCCGAGCCCCCATAGCTGTGCGAGGCAGCGGCGAGATACGCGATACCGATTGCGTCGCGATCGGCATCGCGGCCAAGCAAATCCTCGACGCCTGCGCCGTATGTCCCGGGCGCGTTGCCGAAGATACGATCGAGCCGCGCGCCGCCGGACTCGCGCCGTGCGGCGGTGAGCGGATTCTCACCAGCGTCTTCATCGCGCGCCGCAACCGCCTGCACGGCAGCATCGATCAGTGCGATCTGCGCCGGGAAAAGATCACGAAATAAACCAGAAATGCGCCAGGTGACATCGACCCGCGGACGGCCCATTGCGCCTGTCGGCAGCACTTCGACGCCGCTGACGCGGCCCGTCGCCGGCTCCCAGATCGGCCGGCAGCCGAGCAGCGCGAAACCGTGCGCGATTTCCTCGCCGCCGGTGCGCAAGGTGGCGCTGCCCCACAGGTCGATAACGATGGCGCGCGGCATCTCGCCGTGGGTTTGCATGTGCGCGCGCACCACTTCGTCGGCGGCAAGCCGGCCCAGATCCATCGCGGTCTGGGTCGGCAGCGTGCGCGGATCGGCGGTGAACATGTTGCGGCCGGTCGGCAGCACGTCGCGGCGGCCGCGCGCCGGCGCACCGGCCGGGCCGGGTTTTACACGCCGTCCGTCGAGCGCGGCCAGCACAGCCGCACGTTCGGCATCCGCGCTCAGGCGCCATGTCGCATCGTCGATGCCAGCCGGCGCGCGGCCGTAAATGTGCAGGCCGTCTTTGACAGCGAGGTCTTTCAGATCGCACAACCAGGCATCGATGCGACGCAACGCATCGTCGGCCCCCTCTCTGGCCTCCCCCACAAGCGGGAGAGGGTTGGAAGGGATGCCCGCCTCGCGTGCCAGCCCGGTGCGCTCCGCCGTCTCGACGATCAGGCGTGCGAGGCGCTCGCGGCGGCGACGATCGAGGCCGTCGGCCTGCGCATATTCATCGATCAGACGCTCAAGCTCGCGGGCGTCCCCGCAGAGACCGGCGTCGGCAAGCGGCGGCGGCAGATGCCCAATGGTCACCGCGGCAATGCGGCGCTTGGCCTGGGCGGCTTCGCCCGGATTGCTGACGATGAATGGATAGATCACCGGTAGCGGCCCGGCGACGATTTCCGGAAAGCAGTCCGCCGTGAGCGCCACCGCCTTGCCGGGCAGCCATTCCAGCGTGCCGTGCGCGCCCATGTGTACGAGCGCGTCGGCCTTCGCCACGTGCTGCAGCCAGAGCCCGAATGCGACCAGCGCGTGGCGCGGCGGCAGCGATGGATCGTGATAATCGGCGCGACGCTCCGAGCTGCGGCCGCGATCGGGCGGCAATGCCACCCAAAGCTTGCCGAATTGTCTGGCGCGAAAGAAAAACGCGCCATCGCGGCAATCGGGATCGGCCGCCGGATCGCCCCACGTTTCGCGCAGGCGTACGGCCGCCGCTTCCGGCAGGCGCGCCAGCAACCGTTCGTACTCCGCCAAGCTGATGGCCGCTTCGCCGCCCGCGAGTGTATCGAGCAACGCGCGCGAATTGTTTGGTGCATCGACAACGGCATAGCCGGCCGCCGCCAGATCGCCGAGCAACACCCGTACGCTTTCCGGCACGTCCAGCCCAACGGCATAACCGCTGCGCCCTGGCGCACCGGGGTACTCAGGCATCAGCACCGCGATGCGGCGTTCGCCGCGCGGTAACGAACGCAAACGCACCAGTGCCGCGATGCGGTCGGCGATCATTTCGACGCGATCAGGCTCCGGACGGCTCGTCACGGCGGCGAAGGCGAGCGCGTCATGCGTTGGCAATGCATCCTTGAAGGCAACCGCACCGGCGAGAATGCGACCGTCAAGCTCAGGCAGCACCACATGCATCGCCAGATCGGCCGCGCCGAGGCCGCGCGGCGACGCGCACCACGCGGAGCGCCGCGTCGTGGCACTGATGACTTGCAGGACCGGCACGTCGGCCCCGTCGAGCGCGCTGATGCCGTCGGCATTGATAGCCGCAAACGCCGTCATGGTGACAATCACCGCCGGATCGAGCCGGGCCAACGCGCCACGCAAGAACGCCGCCGCGTCGGTGTCTTTCACGCTTGTCACAACGAGCGGCGCCGGCACGAGACCGCGCGCCGTGAGCGCTTCGCAAAGTGCGTCGACCGGCGCAGTATCGGCCGCAAGCAGCATGGCGCGGTAGAAGATGATCGGGATGGTTGGCGCAACTGACACAAACCGTTCCACGTCGATGGCGCCCTCGCGCGGCAGATAGCCGGCAAAGCGCGGCACGACTTGCGGAGCGGAGACTTTCAGATTGCTTCCGGCATGGCGTGCGAGACGGCGCAGCAGCGCGCGCAGGTTTTCCCGCCCGCCTTCGCGGAAATAGCGCAGCAGCACGTCGAGTTCCGCGGACGGCAGCGTTGAGGCCGCGGCAAGCCGCGGATCGTCGCGGTCTTCGCCCGGCAGCACCGCGAGCGCCAAACCGCGCTCGCGCGCCAGCGTTGATAGACGCTCAACGCCATATGTCCACCAATCAAGACCGCCGAGCAGGCGAATCAGAATCACCTTGGCGTGCGCGCCGACTCGATCGATCCACAGATCAACCGACATCGGATGGCGCAGCTCGCGTAAGTGCGCCAGCCGCACGCTCGGCAAGCCGTCGCATTCCGCTTCCCACGCCGCCGCGAGCCCCGAGAGATCGCTGTCGACAAACGACAGCACCGCGATGTCGCCCGGGGGCTGGCCGAGATCGACCGCTTCGACGATGTCGTCGAGCGTCGCCGAACTGGTCGTGAGCAGATGCATGCCCGGTCATCCCAAAAGGGCGCGCGTCACCGCGGCGCGATCGATGCCCTTCAGTCCGATCACAACGAGCCGGCCGTCACGCGCCTCGTCCGCATTCCACGGCCGGTCGAAATGATACGTGACGCGGGCGCCAACCGCCTGCATCAGCAAGCGCATTGGCTTACCGGCGACCGGGACAAACCCCTTGACGCGCAGTACGTCGAATTTCTCCGCCAACGACCCGATGCGCGCGGCCAGCGCCGCGGGATCGGCGATCTCAGCGACCGGCACGACGAACGAATCGAAATCGTCGTGGTCATGCTCCGCCTCATCGTCATGGTGCGTGCGGCGGTTGTCGATATCGTCCTCGGTGCCGACGCCAAGCCCAAGCAGCAGCGCCGCATCGACCTTGCCGTCGGCAACTGCGATCATCTTCACGCTACGCCGCAGTGCGCTGGAAATTGCCGCCTGCGCCTTGGCGATGCCCGCGTCGTCGAGCAAGTCACGCTTGTTGAGCACGACGAGATCCGCGCAAGCGATCTGATCCTCAAACACTTCTTCGACCGGGTCATCATGGGTGAGCGCCGCGTCGGCGGCGCGCTGTTGCGCCAGCGCGCCGAGATCCGCCGCCACCCGGCCGCCGGCGAGCGCGGCGCCGTCGACCACGACGACGACGCCGTCGACGGTGACGCGGCTTTTGATCGCCGGCCACTGAAATGCCTGCACCAGCGGCTTCGGCAAAGCGAGACCCGATGTCTCGATCACGATGTGCTCGACACCCTCGCGCGCCAGAATGGCATCGAGCGCCGGGACGAATTCGTCGGCAACCGTGCAGCACAGACAGCCATTCGCCAGCTCGACGATGTTTTCCTCGGGGCAGGCTTCGTTGCCGCAGCCTTTGAGGATTTCGCCGTCAATGCCGACGTCGCCGAACTCATTGACGATGACGGCGAGGCACCGGCCCTTCGCATTCGCGAGCACGTGGCGGATCAATGTCGTTTTGCCGGCGCCGAGAAAGCCGGTGACGATGGTGCAGGGAACGCGGCGGAGCGAACCGTTCATCAATCGATCATTCATGGGTCAATCTCTGTAAAGCCGATGGGTGGCACGCGCGCGATCAAGCCGCGCTTTAATCGTTCGGGCCGGCCGCGCCACGGCAGAATGCCGTCGGCGGCGCTCGCCATCATCCGAGCGGCGACGACCAGCGCCTCCGCGCATGTCTCGTCGAGTCCGCCGAACACGTAGGTCCACGAGCCATCGGCGCGCAGCGCCGCGCTTGGACCGCGCGAGCAATTGGCAAAACACCGCAGGCGTCGGACTTCGACTTCCGTGCCGGCGGCCGCGCGCTCGGTCGCGTCGGCAAGGAGGATCCCGGGACGCGGCTCACGATCGGGCGCGCCAGCTTGGCGGCAGGTGATACAGACGTAGATCACCGGCGCCGCGGTGCGTTTGGCGGCAGAGTCGGCATTGTTCTCGGTCAAAGTTATCATGGCGACACCGGGGCGCGGTCGGCGAGCGGGCGGTCGAGGCCTTGCCACCGGTAGATCAGATACGAGATCGCCCAGCTGGCGATGAAGATGCCGACGACCAGATAGCCGAAATTGGCGAGGCCGCTGTTGAGAGCGCCGATGAAATCCCAGAACGCGCCTTCAAGACCGAGCTTGCCGGCGATCAGACCGAGTGCCTCGACACCGCCGATGACGAGCGCGACCACGACTGAGATCGCCGTGATCGTGAGATTGTACCAGATCTTCCGAATCGGATTGAGGAACGCCCAGCCATAGGCGCCGACCATCAGCACACTGTCGGTGGTATCGACCAGCGTCATCCCGGCGGTGAACAAAGCCGGGAAAATCATCACCGTGCCGAAACTCATGCCACCGGTGGCCTGGCTCGCGGAGACCGTGAACAGCGTGATCTCGGTCGCGGTGTCGAAGCCCAGTCCGAACAGAAAGCCGACCGGAAACATTTGCCAGCTATGCGACACCATGCGGAACAACGGGCGGAAGATGCGGGCGAGAAAGCCGCGGCCCGACAAAAGCGCGTCGAGTTCGTGTTCGGCGACCGGTTCGCCGCGGCGCGCGGCGCGAAAACTGCGCCACACGCCGCGTAGAATGACGAGATTAATCACCGCGATGGCGAGCAGAAAAAATGCCGACGCGCTGGTGCCGATGACGCTGCCGATCGCCTGCAGCTCGTTGAAGCGCCGGGCCAGCGCAAACGCTGCCGCCGCGATGCCGGCGACCGCAAGCGTGATGGCGAGCGAATGGCCAAGCGAGAAGAACAGGCCGACCGAGAACGGGTGTTTGCCTTCCTGCATCAGCTTGCGTACGACATTGTCGATCGAGGCGATGTGATCGGCGTCGACGGCGTGCCGCAGCCCGAGCACATAGGCGAGCACCGCGGTGCCGAGGAGCGCCGGGTGGTCGGCGAGTACGATCACCGCCCACGTCCAGATCACCGCATTGGCGGCGAGCAAAAGCCCGTAGATGGAGAAAATCTTGGCGCGCTGATTGGCCGACGTGTCGTCGGCCGCAATACGCAGGATTCTGAGCACGATGGGTCCTCACGTGACCTGCCGTCTGCAGCCGGCGCGAGCGAGGACCAAGAGCACCCACCCTACCCTTCCCCGCGTGCGGGAAGGTAGAGTCGGGGTCTATTGGATCATCCACCGGTACACCCCGACCGATGTTTGTCGCGTCGACCTCGGATCGACGGCAGGTCTCCTGGCTCGCGGATCGGCGCCTCGCCCTGCCTTCCCGGCGGCAAAACAGCCGCTAGTGGCCCATGTGGACGAGACTTCCCGCTGACAGTTGCGGGGGCAGCTGCGGTTTTGGAACAGAAGTTCCGCACCGCATTCCCTTTTCGCCCTCTGACGAGGGACCGTCGATGGACTGACGATAGATTTCGATGAGCCGTACTGTCAATCTAGCCGGGCACCTTGTTCAACCCGATCTCAATCAATGATCGAACAGCCTAAGTTTACGCTCGTTCTCGGCGGCGCCTGCTCGGGCAAGAGCCGCTACGCGGAGGGCTTGATCGCTGCCCTACCGCCACCGTGGGTCTATGTGGCGACGGCGGAAGCGTTGGATCATGAGATGGCTGCCCGTATCCGCACGCATCGCGCGCGCCGCGGCCCATCCTGGCGCACCATCGAAGCGCCTCGTGACCTTACGGCAGCTTTGGCAGCGTGCGCGCAAGCCCCGGTGCTGATCGATTGCCTGACGCTGTGGCTGTCGAACCACATGCTGGCGGAGGCCGATATCGACGCCGAGATCGAAGAGTTGGAAAAATCACTTGCCGCGGCGAGGTCGCCCGTGGTGCTGGTCGCCAATGAAGTCGGTTCCGGGATCGTACCGGACAATGCGCTGGGTCGGCGCTTCCGCGACGCCCAGGGCCTGCTCAACCAGCGCATCGCGGCGCGCGTGGATCGCGTCGTGCTTATGGTAGCGGGCTTGCCGCTCGCGGTGAAAGGGACGTTATGAACGACGCAACAGACAAACCCGACGCCCAGCGCCACCGCGCCAAGATGGCCAAGCGCAAGGCGGTGCAGGATGCGGAGGTCGCGGGCAAGACCATCGAAAAAGGCCTGCTGATCGTGCACACCGGCACCGGCAAGGGCAAATCCACCGCCGCGTTCGGGCTTGCTTTGCGCATGCTGGGGCGCGGCCACAAAGTCGGCGTGGTGCAGTTCATCAAGGGCGCCTGGCACTCGGCGGAGCGCGATGCGTTGCAAAAATTCGCCGATCAGATGTCCTGGCACACGATGGGCGAAGGCTTCACCTGGGAGACGCAGGACCGCACCCGCGACGTTGCGGCGGCGGAGCGCGCCTGGGCCAAGGCGCGCGAGCTGATGGACGACCCGGATTTTGCGATGGTCGTGCTCGACGAGTTGAACATCGCGCTGCGTTACGATTATCTTGACCTTACCGCGGTTGTCGCGGCGCTCACGACACGGCGCGAAGGCCTGCACGTCGTCGTCACCGGCCGCAATGCCAAGCCGGAGCTCATCGCGGCCGCCGACCTCGTCACCGAGATGACGCTGGTCAAGCATCATTTCGCGGCCGGCGTGAAGGCTCAGCCAGGCATCGAGTTCTAAAGAATGCCGGCGCGCGCGCTGATGTTCCAGGGCACCGGCTCGGACGTGGGCAAATCGCTCATCGTCGCCGGGCTGGCGCGCGCCTTGACGCTGCGCGGCCTGAAAGTCCGGCCGTTCAAACCGCAGAACATGTCGAACAACGCGGCCGTGGCGGCGGACGGCGGCGAGATCGGCCGGGCGCAGGCGCTGCAGGCGCGCGCCGCCCGCACGCCGCCGAGCGTGCATATGAACCCGGTGCTGCTCAAGCCGCAGAGCGATATCGGCGCGCAGGTCGTGGTGCAGGGCAAAATGTATGCACACGGCGCCAAGGCCTCGGACTATCAGCAGATGAAGAAAAATCTGTTGCCGTTCGTGCGTGACAGCTTCGCGCGGCTCTCCGGCGAAGCCGATATCGTCCTGGTCGAGGGCGCCGGCAGCGCGTCCGAGATCAATCTGCGCGACAACGACATCGCCAATATGGGCTTTGCCCGCGCCGCCGATGTACCTGTCGTGCTGATCGGCGATATCGACCGCGGCGGCGTCATCGCCAGCCTGGTCGGAACAAAAGTCGTGATCGCGCCCGAGGACGCCGCGCAGGTCTGCGGCTTCATCGTCAACAAGTTTCGCGGCGATCCGGCGCTGTTTGCGTCCGGCATGACGCGCATCGCACAACTCACCGGCTGGCAAGCGCTCGGCCTCGTGCCGCACTTTCCCGACGCGCACCTGTTGCCGGCCGAGGACGCGCTGGCGCTGGAGCAAAACCGGCCCGCAAAGGCAAATGCGCGCGTGCGCATCGCCGTGCCGATCCTGCCACACATCGCCAATTTCGACGATCTCGATCCGCTCGACGCCGAGCCCGCGGTCGATCTTATCCGCGTCAAGCCCGGCAGCGCGTTGCCCGGCGACGCCGACCTCATCGTGCTTGCTGGCACCAAGGCGACAATCGCCGATCTAAAGACGCTGCGTGCGGCCGGCTTCGACATCGACATCGCGGCCCACGTGCGCCGCGGCGGCTTCGTCCTCGGCCTGTGCGGCGGTTATCAGATGCTCGGACGCAGTGTCGCCGATCCGGATGGCATCGAAGGCCCGCCCGGCAAAGTCGAAGGCCTTGGCCTGCTCGATGTCGATACCGTCCTCTCCGCCGACAAAAGCCTCGAACCGGTGCACGGCGCGACCGCCGACGGCGAACCGTTTGCCGGCTACGAGATGCACATCGGTATCACCAATGGGCCGGACCGCGCGCGGCCGTTCGCGCGGCTCGCTGACGGATCGCCTGAGGGCGCGACCGCACCCAACGGACGCGTCGCCGGCACTTACGTGCATGGGCTGTTGACCAACGACCGGCAGCGCGCGGCATGGTTGGCGCGCCTGTCGGCAGGACCGTCACGCGTGGCCTACGACGATCTGATCGAACGCACGCTCGATGCGCTCGCCGCGCACCTTGCCGCCCATCTCGATCTCGACCGACTGCTCACACTGGCACGATAAAACAACCAGCGGCCAGCGACGCGACAAGCACCAACAAGATGGCGTCGGCGCTGCGATAAAGCGCGAGCGCACGGCGAATGTCGGCTGCCGTCGCGTCGCGGCGCCCCTGCCCCATCGTGGCGTCGTCAACGACAACGCCGCCGTAAACACGCGGACCGGCAAGCGACAGACCAAGCGCGCCGGCCATCGCGGCTTCCGGATAGCCGGCATTGGGTGAGCGGTGCTTTGGCGCATCGCGCACCACCGCGCGCCAGGCCGGCCCGGGCGCGTCATCGCCGTGCATCGCCGCCGCCGCGACGATCAGCAGCGCAGTGAGCCGCGAGGCCGGCAAGTTGACCAGATCGTCGAGCCGCGCCGCCGCCCAGCCGAATGCCTCGTGCCGCGACGTGCGATGGCCGATCATACTGTCCGCGGTGTTGATTGCCTTGTAGAGTGCCGCGCCGGAGAGCCCGCCAATGATCAGCCACAGCACCGGCGCGACCACGCCATCGGAGAAATTCTCGGCAAGACTTTCGATGGCCGCGCGCGCAACACCGGCCTCGTCGAGCGCGCCGGTATCGCGGCCCACAATTCGAGCGACGGCGCGGCGGCCGGCTTCGATGCCGTCTTGCTCCAGCGCGAGTGCGACATCGGCCACGTGCTGGCGCAAGCTGCGCTGCGCGAGGAGAGTTGAGGCGACGAGCGCGACGAACAACGCTCCGAACGGCAGACGAAAAAGCGCGCTCTGCAGGATCAGGGCAATCGCGCCGACGACCCCGCAAAGGATCAAAACCGCGAACACGCCGGCGCGGCGGCGATGCTGCGGCGTCTCCGTCTCGCGATTAAGCGACCGGTCGAGCGTTTCGATAAGCCAGCCCATCCAGGTGACCGGATGGCCAATCGCGCGCAGCAACGCCTGCGGATAACCAACCGCGAGCTCGATCAGCATGGCCAAAAAGGCGAGAAAGAGCGCGAAAGCGACCGGCATGTTTCAGTTTAGCGGTGACACAGAACCGCTCCTCCATGGCGGCGACCTTACCGCCGCCCGGCGCCTGTTTCCCGGCGCGGCGCAACCTTTCATCGACCTGTCGACCGGGATCAATCCTCATCCCTATAGGCTGCCGCACTTTTCGGCGGATTTATTCGAGCGCCTGCCGGCACAGGCCGCAACCGCCGAACTCGCCGCCATCGCCGCGCGAGCCTACGGCGCACCGGCGGCGGCTCACGTCGTGCCGGCGCCCGGCACGCAAATTCTGCTGCCGCTCGTCGCCGGGCTTCTACGCCCCGGACGTGCCGCCGTCATATCGCCGGCCTATGGCGAATTGGCCCACGCCGCCGCGCTCGCCGGACATAAAGTCGTCGCCGTCAGCGACCTCGCCGCGGCCGGCGACGCCCGGCTTGTCTTCGTCGGCAATCCAAACAACCCCAACGGTCGACTGTTTGCCGCATCTGACCTAATCCGCCTCGCCAAGGATTTGCGTGCGCGCGGCGGGATGCTGATCGTCGACGAAGCCTTCATGGATGTCGGACCGATTGGTACGAGCCTCGCTCCGGAGCTCGGCCGCAACCGCAGCAACATCATCGTGCTGCGCTCGTTCGGCAAGTTTTTCGGGCTGGCGGGCATCAGACTCGGCTTCGCACTGGCCGCACCACCGATTGCGGCGCGCATCACCGCAATGCTCGGACCATGGGCAGTGTCCGGACCGGCGCTGGCCGCGGGCGCGAAAGCGCTGGCCGACACGGCCTGGATCGAGCGAACGCGCCACCGTCTCGCCAAGTCGGCCCAGAGGATCGATGCCCTGGTGACCGCGTCCGGATTCACCGCCCTTGGCGGTACGGATTTGTTCCGACTCGTTCGCGTGGCGGGAGCAGATAAACTATTTCGCCATCTCGGCCGTGCGGGCATTCTGGTGCGCATCTTCCCGGAGCATCCCGAGTGGATCCGCTTTGGACTGCCGACAGACGAAGCCGCCTGGCGGCGATTGCAGGTTGCGATAGCGGCGTACTGAGGCGACGCCGGCGTCGGCTTCATGTGACGCGATTTCGTCCTGGGTTTTTACCGCGTGCGCGCATTTTTCAATTTGGCCGACGTTCAACGGCGCATGAACGCTGCGCAGGCGCGGCTTGCCACTTCCGCGGCCGAAGTGTCGCGGGTCATCAGTGCCACCACAATGGCGCCGTCGATGATCAGACCGAGCGTGTGCGCTGCTTGCTCCGGTTCCGGATCGCCGGCTTCGGCGCACAATATCGACAAGCGTTCGAGAACGATCTTTTTGTGGGCGATCGCCAGCGCACGCAGACGATCGTCCGCCTTGTCGGATTCGCCGACCGCATTGATGAACGGGCAGCCGAAGAAATCGTCGCGGCTGAACCACGTCTTTAAGGCCGGGCCGATACGGCCGAGCCGTTCGTTCGCGCTGCCGCCCGGTCCGTCGATGGCGTCCAGAAACCAGGCGCGCCAGATACGGCCTTCGCGATCGAGAACAGCTTCAACCAGCCCGTCCTTCGAGCCAAACAATTTGTACAGCGTCGTCTTGGCGGTCCCGGCCGCCTCGATGATCGCATCGACGCCGACTGAGTTGATGCCGTAGCGGCAGAACAAAACTCGGGCGCTTTCGATCAAACGCTCGCGCGGCGCAGGCAGCGAGATAGCCTGGGCAGAGCCGGAGTCGGTTTGGATGGGGGCCGCGCCTTCCATGCCGCCCAAATACCGCCCGCTGACTTGAATCGCAATCGAGGAAACCGAAGGGTCTGTTCTGCGACGGTGTTTGGCGCGCAATGCTGCAAAAGGAAGCAGCGGTGCGGGAAGATTGGCCGCTTCTTAGCCTGTTCTGCTTCTAGCATTTGATCCTGGGCCAAGCGCGCGGATTGATTCGCCTCACTTTTTTGCGCTGCAATAAACTGGCACGACTCCTGCTTCATACAGAACGGTCTGTATTCATTAGCCGGAGGAACTCCCATGAGCCAAGTCGTCGCCAACACCGTCCTCACCGGGTGCCTGGCCCCGATCGACAAGGACGGACTGAGTGATTTGATTGCCAAGGGCAAGGCCGATCCCAAGGCCATCAAGACGCTCAAGTGCAAGACGGTGGCTGAGGGCCGTTTCCGTCATCTCAACTTTATCCGCTCACTGCCGCCCTACATTGTCGATGAGCCTCCGGGTCTGCTCGGCGACGACACCGCGCCGAATCCCTCGGAAGCCTCGCTCGCCGCGCTCGGCTCCTGCCTGGCGGTCGGCATTCATGCCAACGCCGTGGCCAGCGGCATCACTGTTTACCGGCTCGAGATCGAACTCGAGGGCGATCTCAACATCACCGCAGTTTGGGGAACCGGCGATCTGTCGGAGAAGCCGGTCGGCTTCACCGACGTGCGCGCCAAGGTGACATTCGAGGCCGATCGTCCGCGCGAGGAACTCGCTGCGCTGGTCGCTCACGCGCGTCAATGGTCACCGGTCGCCAACACATTCTCTCGGCCGGTCAATCTCGAAATCGCGCTGGCCTGAGCGGCACAGTGGGAAGTTTTGGCGCCAAACCCAACGGGGACTGACGATGCTGGACCGAAGCACCACGATGGCAGACGTACGGCCGGCAACGTCCTCGGCCGACATGGTCGACGCAGTCCGGGCGATGTGCGCCAAACAACTATCTCCGCTGATTCGGAAGATCGATGGCGAAGGCTTCTACCCCGAAGCCGTGATGCGCGAACTCGGCCGTCTTGGCGCGTTCGCGCGCCATCTCCCTGGCGCCGGCGCCAGTGCCGGCATCGATCTCAATGGCGCCATAGGGGCGATGGCGGCGGCCGGCGAACATTGTCTGTCGACGTCGTTCTGCGTTTGGTGCCAGGACGCGTTCGCTTGGTACATCTTCGCGTCGGCCAATCATGACTTGAAAAACAATCTCGGCCGCCAGGCGGCCAGCGGAGAGGCGCTCGGCGGCACCGCGCTCTCCAATCCGATGAAGACGTTCTTCGGCATCGAGCAGATGCGGCTGAAGGGCAAACGCGCGGACGGCGGCTACGTCGTCAAAGGTTTGCTGCCTTATGTTTCCAATCTCGGCAGCGATCATTATTTCGGCGGCATCTTCGAGGCCGAAGACGGCGGCGGCAAGCGCAACGTGATGGCAATCTTTCCCTGCGCTGCCGACGGCCTCGATCTTGCGGACAGCACCAAATTCGTCGCGCTCGATGGCACCCGCACTTTCTCGGTGCAGATGCGCGATGTGTTCGTTCCCGACTCCTGGATCCTCGCCGACCCGGCCGATGAATACGTCAAGCGCATCCGTGCCGGCTTCGTTTTGCTGCAAGCCGGGATGGCCTTCGGCCTGATCCGCGATCGCATCAAGCTGATGCAGCGAACCAGAGGTCCGCTCGGTCACGTCAACAAATACCTTGAGGTCCAGCCTGAAGACCTGGCGGAGCGCCTTGCGGCGATGGAAGCCGAGGTCGCGCAGCTCGCGATAACGCCTTTCGAGTCCGATATCTCGTACTGGCGGGCAGTGATCGAAGCGCGATTGGCTGCCGGTGAAGCATCTGTCGCCGCGGCCCATGCGGCGATGCTCCATTGCGGCGCGCGCGGCTATGTCGCCAACGCCACGGCGCAGCGACGCCTGCGCGAGGCTTATTTCGTCGCCATCGTCACGCCGGCCACCAAGCAGCTGAAGAAAATGCTCGCCGACATGGCGCATTAAACACGCACGAGAAACGGCGACCACAGGAAATCTGCCGGGACCGATCGACGTCAAGCACAGGAGCAGAAGATGAGCGAGAAAGTCCTGATTACGCCGGCCGAGCTTGCGGAGCAGATCAAATCTCCGGGCATCGTCCTGATCGATACACGCAATCCGAAGAGCTACGAGGCCGGCCATCTGCCGGGCGCCGTCAACATCCACGACATTTTCACCTACCTGGCGACCTCCACGCCCGAAGGCGTGTCGGCGATGCGCGACAAGTTCGCAGGAATCTTCGGCGCCGCCGGCCTGTCAGGCGCCGAAACCGCAGTGGTCTATGAGCAGTCGATGGACACGGGCTTCGGCCAGTCGTGCCGTGGCTACGTGCTGCTGCGCTATCTCGGCTATCCGAAAGTGATGATCTTGCACGGCGGTTACGTCGCCTGGACTGCGGCCGGCCTGCCAATCACGACGGAAGTGCCGGCGCCGCAGGCCAAGAGTTTCCCGGTCGATCCGAAAGCCGCAAGCATTCTCGTCGATCTTACGGCGATGAAAGCGGCCGTCGCCGATCCCAACTGCGTCAAGCTCGATACGCGCGATGTCGACGAGTGGATTGCCGACAGTTCTTCGCCCTATGGCAAGGACTTCTGCCCGCGCAAAGGCCGCATCCCCGGCGCGGTGTGGATCGAATGGTACCGTATGATGAAGCCGACACCGGCGGGCCCGATGTTCAAGTCGCCGATGGAGATCCTCGCGGAGTGCGCCACCGTCGGCATCACGCCGGAAACCCCGGTCGTTCTTTATTGCTTCAAGGGCGCGCGGGCGTCGAACACGCTCGTCGCACTCAAGGCGGCCGGCATCAAGCATGTCAGCCTCTATTTCGGCTCCTGGAACGAATGGTCGCGCGATCCATCGCTGCCGATCGAGGAGGGCCTGCCTTACGCAAGCGAGCCGTCAAAGGCCGCGGCGTGAGGAACCGGCGGTGCCGCGCGCCCCCCAAAGCGACGGCCCCGTTTCGCCTCGACGCGAGGAAACATCGCCGGCAGCTACATCGATGGAGCGGCCTGACGCAATGCATGGAATGAATTCAGCACGGCGGCGGCCGGGTGCGCATATCAGCGTCAGCGGCGTCAGTCATGGCTATCGCCGCGCCGGAGATCTTGCCCTCAAGGATATCAGCTTCGAAGTGCAGCCCGGCGAAGCCGTCGCGCTGGTCGGCCGCTCCGGTTGCGGCAAATCGACGATGCTGCACATTCTTTCCGGTCTGATGACGCCGAGCGCCGGCGAGGTGCGCATCGACGACGCACTGGTGTGGGCACCCTCGCCTCGCTGGATCGTCATGTTCCAGCAACCGCACCTTTATCCGTGGATGACCGTCCGGCAAAACGTCGGTCTCGGTTTGAAATTTGCGCGCCGCCCGCGACGAGAGATCGAGTCCCGCGTCGACCAGCTGCTTCAGCTCGTGGAGCTCGAGGGCTACGCCGCGCGGAACGTGCAGGACCTGTCGGGCGGTCAGCAGCAACGCGTTGCGCTCGCCCGCTCGCTCGCAGTGCGTCCGGATGTCCTGCTCCTTGATGAGCCATTTTCGGCGCTCGATAACGTGACCCGCCGCGCACTGCAGCGGGATGTACGCCAAATCGCCATCGAGATCGGCATTACGGTTGTCATTGTCACGCACGACATTGCTGAAGCCGTGGCCATGGCCGACCGCGCAATTGTGATGCGGTCGAATCCCGGTGCGATCGCCGAGATCGTACCGATCAAGATTGATCGGCACGATCGGGATCACCGCGGCGCCGGCGCGCAGGCTGCACAGTCGACGTTGCAAACGGCGTTCGAGCGGGCGTCCGTCCGTGTGATCGAATCGCAGCGGCACGGCGATCAAGACGCGCTTAGGTTCGTCGCGACCGGATATCGCTGACTGTCGTAAAGGAGCTTCCGATGTGTGTTATGTGCGGAGACGATGCGAACCACGCGGGTGGCGCTGGATTGCGCCATCCCGTCACCCGGCGTCGGACACTCGATATGCTCGCCGCGGGCGGCCTTGCTGCGCTTGGCTCGCTCGCCAGTGGCTTTGGCTCCGCCGCCCGGGCCGACGACGACGTCGTTCGCATCGGTTATCTGCCAATCACCGATGCCACCGCCCTCCTGGTCGCTCACGGCATGGGTTTCTTCAAGGACGAAGGCCTCACCGCCGAGCGGCCGACCTTGATCCGCGGCTGGTCACCGCTGGTCGAAGCCTTCGCTGCCGGAAAATTCAACCTCGTCCACTTGCTCAAGCCCATCCCGATCTGGATGCGTTACAACAATAATTTTCCGATCAAGATCATGGCCTGGGCGCACACCAACGGTTCCGCCGTTGTCGTCGGTAAGGACGCCGCCATCAAGTCGTATGCCGATCTCGGCGGCAAACAGATGGCGGTGCCATACTGGTACTCGATGCACAACATCGTGCTGCAATATGCGCTCCGCCAATCAAAGATTAAGCCCGTCATCAAGGGACAGGGCGAGCAGCTCGCGGCCGACGAATGCAATCTGCAGGTGATGCAGCCGCCAGACATGCCCGCCGCGCTGGCGGCCAAAAAGATCGACGGCTACACGGTAGCTGAACCGTTCAACGCGCTGGGCGAAGTGAAAGCCGGCGGCCGCATCCTGCGTTTTACCGGGGATATTTGGAAGAACCACCCTTGCTGCGTGGTTTGCATGCACGAGGAGACGGTAACCAAGAAGGCCGATTGGACGCAGAAAGTAATGAACGCGCTGGTGAGGGCGGAAATCTACGCCTCGGCGAACAAGAAAGAGGTCGCCAAATTCCTATCCACTGACGGCGACCACTACCTGCCGCTGCCGGATCCCATTATCGATCGAGCAATGACCTATTACGACGATGCATTCTATGGACCGGACGGCGCCATCGAGCACCCGCAATGGCATATCGGACGCATCGATTTCCAGCCTTGGCCCTATCCGTCAGCGACCAAATTGATCGTCAAGGCGATGAACGACACCCTGGTCGGGGGCGACGCCACATTCCTGAAAAAACTCGATCCCGACTTCGTCGCAAAGGATCTGGTCAATTACGATTATGTCCGCACCGCGATGAACAAATATCCGGAATGGAAGAAGGATCCGAGCGTCAATCCGACGGACCCCTTCAATCGCACCGAGGTGCTTGCGCTGTGACACTGGGCTTCGCGGTCGGAGACACTTCGGAAAGCGCGCCTGCTCGGGCAACGTCCGCGTCGCTGTCGCATGCGGCGCGCAGTTTTGGTTTGGCCCTCTGCGGTGTTGCTGTCCTTCTTGCAGTGTGGTGGCTGGGCGGCCGGATCGTCGCTTCCAATCCAGCGACGGCCAACTTCGCGGGCTTCGCCCCGATGCCGACCTTCGAACGGTTGTAGCGCATGGTGATCAGCGGTGAGGCGGTGAGGATGACGTTGCCGAGCCTTGGCCGCATTGCCGCGGGCCTCGCCTGGGCGACAGCGCTCGGCGTGCCCTGCGGCATTTTGATTGGCCGCTTTCGGACGGCGCGCGAGGCCAGCGCCGTGCCCTTTCAGTTCCTCCGCATGATCTCGCCGCTGGCCTGGATGCCCGTTGCTATCATGGCATTCAAGACCTGGGATGGCGCCATCATTTTCCTTATTGGCGTCGCCGCGGTATGGCCGATCTTGTTCTCGACCGCGCACGGTTTTCGCCGCATCGATCCGGCTTGGTTCGAAGTTGCGCGCAATCTTGGCGCGCGGCCCTGGCACATGCTGTTTACCGTCGTGTGGCCGGCGATCGCGCAAGATTCCTTGACCGGCATCCGTCTGGCGGTCGGAGTCGCCTGGATTGTGCTGGTGCCGGCCGAGTTCCTCGGCGTGACCTCGGGCCTCGGCTACGCCATCAACGATGCGCGCGATGCGCTCGAATATGATCGGCTTGCCGCCACCGTACTGATCATCGGCTTTATCGGTTTTACCCTCGACCTGATTTGCGAGCACGCGATCCGGCGCGCAAGCTGGATCCGCGAGGATTAGCCAGCGCCCTGAAGCACCCACTGAAATCTTCGATATCCACAAAGGGAGACACCGATGACTCGTGAGGATCTTACCGAGAAACTGCTCGACACAAAGCGCGAGAAAGGATGGACCTGGAAGTATGTTTGCGGGGAGATCGGCGGCATGTCGCCGATCCTCATCACCGGCGCCGTCCTCGGCCAGATGAAAATGACCAAGCCTCAGGCCGCCAATGCCGCCAAGCTGTTCGGCCTCACCAAGAGCGAGCAGACGCTGCTCAACGAGGTGCCGATGCGCGGTACCGGAACGCCGATGCCCCCGACCGATCCTTTGATCTACCGCTTCTACGAACTGATCATGGTCAACGGTCCGGCGCTCAAGGCGTTGATCGAAGAGGAATTCGGCGATGGCATCATGTCGGCAATCGATTTCGACATGGACATCATGCGCCAGAGCGATCCCAAGGGCGACCGGGTCAAGATCGGCATGACCGGAAAGTTTCTGCCGTACAAATATTACGGCGCTTCGGGTAATAACCTCGCCTACGGCCTGAAGGAGGAGTGAGCCGAGCCGCGACGATACATCGAGGCCAAGACCTGGAGTTTGAATCGAGCGGGCGAAACCGGGCAAAAACGATTCAAACGGCGGCGATTTCGTTCTAAGCTTCGTGGCATGAGCGGATCGTCACAGCCGCGGAGCGCTAGCCATCGCGCGGCGGCAAAAGCGCCAGCTACCTTCGAGCCGGCATTCCGCGCTCGGTTGCGCGATCTCCTGCTCTGGCGCCGCGATGTTCGCCGCTTCCGCGGGGATCCGCTGCCAAGCGGCGCGTTGGACGCGCTGATCGAGCTTGCCTGCCTGGCTCCTTCGGTGGGCCTGAGTCAGCCCTGGCGTTTTGTCATCGTCGATGACGCGGCGCGGCGCGCGGCGATCCAGCGCAATTTCGAGACCTGCAACGCCGCGGCGCTCGGCGCACAACACGGCGAACGCGCGGGACTTTACGCACGGCTCAAGCTCGCCGGCCTTAAGGAAGCGCCATGTCATCTTGCCGTGTTCGCCGACCGCGCGACCGCGCAGGGGCACGGCCTCGGGCGCCACACCATGCCGGAGATGATTGAATATTCGGCAGTCACTGCCGCGCACACGATTTGGCTCGCGGCGCGCGCACAAGGCATCGGCATGGGCTGGGTCTCGATCCTCGATCCGCAGGCAGTCACAGAAATCCTCGCGGTGCCGCCGCAATGGAAATTCATCGGCTATTTCTGTCTCGGCTATCCGCAGACCGACGATACCGTCCCCGAACTGGAGCAAAGCGGCTGGGAGCGACGGCGGCTGCCGGAGTCGGTCGTGATCCGCCGCTGAAGACGGCCGGCGGCGCTCATCAAGCTTAACGCGCGAGATCGGCACTGTACCAAAACAGGGCAGATAAGCTGGCACCTGCCTTGCTCTCCCAACCGAGGCTTGCTGCATTTTGCCGAACGCAGCTCACGTCGCTCGGCGCCCGCGAGCAGCTTGTCGCCAATCGTGTCGCGCTACGCGACCGAACGGAATCGCGACGCGCGCAAGGGAGAGTACCGTGTTAACCTTCGCCTGTGCCGGAGTGCTACACGCTTCGCGACTGAGAGCCCTTGCCGGCGCCGTGCTCGCGCTGCCGCTCATCACACTCACAAGTGTGCATCCGGCTCAGGCCAAAGGAATCAGGCTCGACAGCTGCGTCGGTAGCTGGCACGCAAGCGGCTGCGCAACGATCTGGGCGCCGCTCGAAGACCCTAACATCCGGAAAGTGCCTCAACCGGGTAACGATGCGGAACGCGCGCGCGCCATAGAGCAGGACCGGAGCTGGGTGGCGCGTTGCCGGCCGACGCTGCGGCAAGACCGTTACGGCGTCCCGCGGTACCAATACGCTCGGCCCGGCTGCGAATTCGGCGTCGGAGAGTTTTAATCGCGCCTGCTCGCGCGTCGTGCGCTGAAACCAGCACCCAATCTCGCTTCGCGGCTTACAGCGCAACCGTCCGGCCGACGTCTGCCCGCGCGCACCTTGCCACGGGGCGTATGCACTTTTATTGACATCATCATACTGATGGCGGAAGCTGCAGATCGCCGCCGTCGGGGTGGCGTGAATTCGGCTGATCTGTTGGGGGCGTTCATGGCGCTGCGAACGGTCGCGGCGACAATCATCCTGTTGTCCTTTGTGTGTTCGGAGGCTTGGTCGCAGTCCAAGCCGGGACTGCCGCCGTCACAAGGCTTGCCCCGCGCTACACCGGACGCCGCCGTCGCTTTGCCGTCCATCCAGGTCACGGCGCCGAAACACGCAAAGCAGACAACGCCAAAGCGGAAACAGGCGTCTCGGCAGGCCGCGCCGGCGCAACCGGCCTTACCGGCGCCGGCGACAGCTAACTCAACGTCAAACGTGGCGGGTGGCCCGCCAGCGCCACCGACGACCGCAAGCCAAATGACGGTATCCGGACAGGAGCTGAACGAGCGCGCGGTGACGCAACCCGGTCAAATCCTCGAGGCCGCACCGGGCTTGGCGGTGATTTCTCACGCCGATGGCGGCAAGGCCAACCAGTATTACCTGCGCGGTTACAATCTCGATCACGGTACCGATTTCGCGGTGTTCGTCGATGACATGCCGATCAATCTACCGACGCATGCGCACGGCCAGGGCTACGCCGATCTCAATTGGCTGATGCCGGAAACAGTGAACAGCCTCAACATCCGCAAGGGCCCATATTTCGCCGACGTCGGCGACTTCGCCAATGCGGGCTCGCTGTTTCTCAATCTGCGCGACAGCGTCGACAAACCTATCGTCTCCGTGACGGCAGGCAGCTTCGACTATGAGAGATATTTCGCAATGGGATCGACCAAACTCGATGGCGGCTCATTGCTCTATGCCGGAGAGTCCGATTTTTATAACGGTCCCTGGGACACGCCGGATCACATGCACAAGTACACAGGCATGTTGCGCTACAGCCAGGGAACGGCGACCGACGGCTTCTCCGCCACCGCGATGGCTTATTCCAACACATGGACCACAACCGAACAAGAACCGCTGCGCGCGATCCAATCGGGACTGATCGGGCTCTATGGCGAAATCGACCCGACGGACGGCGGCGACACGAGCCGCTACTCGCTGTCGGCGCGCGTAGCACAGTCCGACAACGCCGGCTCGTGGAAGGCCAATGCCTATCTGGTCAAGTACGAGATGGATTTATTCAACGACTTCACCTGGTTTCTGACCAATCCCATCGATGGCGACCAGTTTCAGCAGCACGACGACCGCGTTTTCGGAGGCGCCGGCGCTTCCCGGACGTTCAACGGAACGTTGTTCGGTCGCCCCACCGAAACAGTTGTTGGAATTCAGACTCGTTATGACGACATCAACCTTGCACTGAACAATACGGTTGCGCAGCAATTCCTGTCGGCAACGCTGGCGGATCATGTTAATGAAGCCAACGCTGGCATCTATGTCGAGAATACGGTCCATTGGACCAACTGGTTCGGCACCACGCTGGGCTGGCGCGGCGACTATTATGACGCGTCGGTCGACTCGATCCTGCAGCCGACAAATTCCGGGAAAGACAGCGCTGCGATCGGCAGTCCGAAACTTAGAATCGTGGTTGGTCCGTTCTACAAGACGGAAGCCTTCATCGGCGCCGGCATGGGCTATCACAGCAACGACGCGCGCAGCACGGTCATCACCGAAGTACCGGGCGATCCGACGACGCCGGAAGCTGCCTCGCCATTTCTGGTCCGCTCTCGCGGCGCCGAGATTGGCGTTCGCACCAAGATCGTGCCCGGCCTCGATAGCTCGGTCAGTCTCTTTACCCTTCGCCAGGCTTCGGAGCTGTTCTTTGACGGCGACACTGGCGAGACCGTTGCGGGATTGCCGAGCCAGCGCACTGGCGTCGAATTCACCAACGACTATCGTCTCGCCAATTGGCTGCATATCGATGCCGACTTGGCGCTCACGCGCGCACGCTTCATCGGCTTCGACTATGCGCAGGAAGCGACCTACGCGTCGCTTGCCGGCTATCCGCAGTCGCAGATCGGCAACGCACCGGGCAATTACATATACAACGCACCCTGGATGGTGGCGTCGGCAGGAATCAAGCTTGGCGACAAAGCCGGCTGGTTCGGCGATTTGCGCTGGCGTTACATCAGTTCGCGCCCGCTGACCGAGGACGGCGCGTTCTGGTCGCCGCCATCGAGTATCTTCAATGGCCAAATCGGCTATCGCTTCGACAACGGCTGGCGTATCCAGCTCGACGGTCTCAATCTTCTCAATTCACAAGCGCCCCAGGCAGAGTACGCGTATGGCTCGCTGCTCAAGACGGACAGTCTATTTGCAATGTGCAATTCGCCCGCGCCGCCGCCAAAGGCGGTCTGCCAGAACGGCGTCATGGATTACGCGCTTCACCCGATCGAACCCCTCGCAGTTCGACTGACCGTCGCGGCGACATTTTAATATTAATCCGCAGCGACGGTCCTCACGTAAAAGTCGACGAACTCGGCGCAATCAACCAACTTACGCCCGAAAATTTCGCTCAAACTGTCTGAGGTCGAAGCGAGATTTTTTTTGGCGCGGTTGTCAGACTTTACACGGCAGGCTACCGTCGCGGTGCGACAGAAAGGTTTTTTGTAACGAACAGGGGCGACGTCATGGCGAATATTAGTTGGAAGCGAGGCATCAGTGGGCAGTTCAGCGACGCGCAGGATTGGAGCAGCAATTCGGTGCCGACGCCGAATGACAACGTCGCGATCAATGCTCGCGGCACCTACACCGTCACAGTAAGCGCCAATGAAACTATCAGATCGCTGACGACGATCAGCACCGCGACGCTTGCGATCACCGGCGGTCACAGGCTCACCGTCACGAACGGCACTACCGGCGCCGGCGCCAGCGCCGGCACAATCAGCATTGCGGACAGCGGCGCGCTCGAGACCGGTGGTACGTTCCAGAATACCGGCAAGATCAACCTCAATTCGACCGGTCACGCCACCGATTTCGTCATCGCGAGCAATACTCTTCTGACAGGTGACGGCGTGGTCCAGTTGAGCGACAACTCACACAATGTCATCGAAGGGCTGCCATCCCGATTCCCGTTTCCCTTCTTCTCTTTCCTGTTCGCAACCACGCTCACCAATGTGGGCAATACCATCGAAGGATCCGGCACGATCGGCCCTGATCTTGTGCTGGATAACGAGGCAAAGATCATCGGTAACGGCGTCAATGCCGGCCTGATCCTCAACACCGGCTTCCACACCATCACAAATTCCGGCGTGATCGAGGGCACGACGGCGCAAGGCGTCACCATCGTCAGCAATGTCACAAACACTGGGCTCCTCGAAGCGTTCGGGCCGGACGCGAGCTTGACCATCGACGGTGCCGTCAACAATACGACGCGATTCGTTTTCCCGATCACCAGGCATACCGGAATCGTCGAAGCCTCCGGTGACGGCGCCCACGTCAACCTTTCCAGCGCGACGATCAACGGCGACACGCTATCGCTCGGCGCCGGCAGCATTGCCGAAACCGTTGCGGACAGCGGCCAGAGTTCGCTCTCGAACCTCACCGTAACCGGCAGCGGCACCGTGGAGGCTAATTCGCTCAGCACGCTGAGCATCAACAACAGCACCATCAGTACAACCAGCACGCTGATGTCGAACGGCCTTGGCAGCGCACTCATCGTCAACGGCAACGTCGGCGCCGTGTCGACCACGATCGACGGCGGCGATGTCGAATTCGGTGGCTCGTCCGCGGCCAATGTCAACTTTACAGCCGGCGCCGCCGGTACCCTGAAGCTTGATTCGACCTTCACCGGCACGGTTTCCGGCTTTGCCGGGCAAGAGCCGACCAGTTTTTCCAACATGTTTGTTTTCGGCGACAGTTCGGTCGATGTCGGCGCGCTGCAATTCCTGTCGCCGGACCTCGGCGATCCGAACCTGACCGCGCGGCTGCAAAATGCGCTGGCAAACGGCGGGACGGATTCGCCGGTCGGGGTCGGCAAAATGAACGTTCAATACCTAGCTGCCATGTTCGGCCTGACCCTCAGCACCGCATACACAACCGGCGGCGTTGTCGGCGGCGGCGGAACCGATTACGCCATCTCAGGCGCGTTGGACGCCGCCGATATTGGCGGCGGCTCGGATATCGGCAACGGCGGCTTGACGAATTCCTTTCAAGAGAGCACCGGCGTGATCAATCCGGACGTTCTGTCGACGGTCGAGCAGATACAAGCCTATCTGAATTCCACCGGCGGCGTTGCGGATTCTTCGGCGCTCTACATCATCAGTTCCGGCGCCAATGATTCTGCCTATGTGAGGAGCCAGTCTTCGTCGGAACAGGTGCAGGATGATTATCTCGCACCGCAGGCGCAGACGCTTGCCAACGAAATCATAGCATTGTTCGATGCCGGCGCTCGCCACATCATCGTCAACGATGTGGGCAACAATGCCAACGCATCGAGCGATTATTCGCGTTATCTGTATGATGACCTCGACGCTGCCGGCGTTTCTTATATCAAGAGCGACGTCCATGAGATGTCGCAGACCGTTCAGGACAATCCCGGAAATTACGGGTTCACCTCGACGACCGTGTCCACCAACGATCCGGCGCTCATCGAGCCTGATTCCAACAGCAGCGACGGCGATCAGAAAGGTTACGGCCTGTGGGGCGCCGACACCACGTCGCAAGAATCGAGCACCGTACCGCTTATCGACCAGTATTCCTATCTACAGCAGCCCGGCAATCCGCAGCAGCCGATCAGCCCGGAGGAAACCAATTTCTTCGCCGACGATCAGCACTTTTCGGATGCCGGCCAGAGGATCGAGGCCTCGTTCGAGTACAATCTGGTTGCCGACGACGCGATTGACCTGACAAACCTGACATACGATCCCGCCCACACGACGGTCAGTTTTTCCGGTACGACGACCGGCGGCACGCTGACGGTCTCCAACGGCGTCGGCAGCGTGAATATCGCGCTGCTCGGCAACTATTCCGCGGCGGCCTTCACCACCGCGAGCGATGGCGCAATCGCCGCCGACCACACCACCGGCACGCTGGTTCTCGATACCGGTAGCAATCCGCAGTTGTTGTTGGCGACTGCGCCGCACTGAATTCTGTCAGAAGCGCAAGCCGGAGCGTTCCCGACATTGGGAGCGGGATAAGAGGCGGCCTTGATGAAGTCCGGCGCGTCTGCGCTGCCCCATTGGGGATTTGCGCAGACGCTATTGGCTTGCGCGCACGTTCGTTTGCAGGCGTTGCAAAGCATAAGACCCATGTCCGCTTTCAAAGTAAGCGGACATGGGTCGATGCCTAAAGACTGTTCGTCGGGAGGCGGTGCGCGTTGGAAGGTGTGCGCGCCGTTATTGCTGCTCAGGGCTGCCCGAACGCGCCGTCGTTTCGGGATGGTGCCTGGCAGCGCTCGAACCTCCAGGAGGGATATGCCCGGACAGATAGCGTGCGACAATTTTCGGATCGAGCTGCTTGTAGGCGCTATCCGGCAGGCGGTGCCATACCTCATCCTTGCCAAACATCGCGATGCCCAGATAGCCGCGCACCGTCAGCGTCTGTCCGTCGGGGCTGACCGTCATCAAGGCGTGATAGATTTCGCCGTCGCGCGGATCGAGGATATTGCCGTCCTTGTATTTCAGACCGGTCCGCTTCATTCCCCTGACCAGCGGCAGGCCGAGCATCGGCTGATCCTTACGGTCGTCCTTGCAGTTCGTGCAAACCTCGTCGGGCCGATCGCCCGGCCGCACGGTGAATTTCGCGATGACGCCCTCGTAGAGGCCGTTGTGCTCAAAAAACAAGAACCAGCCGACTGACTTGCCGGTGTCCTCGTCGATCTTCTGCCACAGACCGGTCACGGCTGGATCCGCGGTGGCGGCGTTGACGGCAAAAAGCAGCGCCACGGCCGCCAATGCGAATACTCGGATATGCGCGATCATCGGGACTCCGTTTCTTACTCTCTGACCGAATCGAAATAATACCCTTGGTGCCGCAGAAATACTCGCGCCACAATGAGGAGATTTAACGACGTCTTTTCGACGATCCGCCGGTCATCCGCCGGCCGAAAGTTCCGCTTTTTCAATCACTTGGCGAGGCAGCCCCATTAGCCGTGCCGGCCAGTGCATCGCCGTCGCGCCGCTCCGCCTGCAAGTCCGCCAGAATCTGCGCGACGATCTCGCGTGGCCGCGGCGCAATCGAAACGACCACCGGATTTTCGTCGGGGCCCGGCTCTTCAAGCGCCTCGAACTGACTTTTCAGCAAACTTGCCGGCATGAAATGCTCGTGGCGCGTGGCGACGCGGCGGGAGATCAGGCCGAGATCGCCCTTCAAATACACGAGCCGTACGTCGGGCCTGTTGCCGATGATGACGGCGCGGTAGCGGCGTTTGAGCGCCGAACAAGCAATCACGACATGGGCGCGCGCGAGCCGCGCCTGATCGACGAAGTCGGCGATGGCGATGAGCCACGGCGCGCGATCTTCGTCAGTCAGCGGGATGCCGGCATGCATTTTGTCGATGTTGCGGGCTGGGTGAAACCAGTCGCCGTCCTCGAAATCCCAACGCAACGCCAGCGCAAGCTGACTGCCGATTGTGGACTTTCCGCTTCCCGAAACCCCCATGACCACGAGTACCGAAGGCGCCACCGCGGCCTCGATGAAACTGGTCCGCTGCTCCGCAACCACCTCCACGTCTGCCTGCGCCATATCCATATTCAAGCTCCACTCACGGCGCTCATGCGATCGGCCGCCATTGCTGCCCACTCCGCAAAAACAGACGCTGCGCCGCGTCCGGCCCGTCGCTGCCCGTTTTGTAGGTGTACAGATCGCGTCCGCCCGCCTCGCGCCAGGCTTTGAGAATAGGATCGACGGCGCGCCACCCGGCCTCAATGTCGATGGCGCGCTGAAACAGCATCTGATCGGCAGTCATGCAGTCGTAAATCAGGGTTTCGTAGCCGGTCGACGGCGCGGCGGCGAAATAGTCCTCGTATTTGAAATTCATCCGCACGTTTTCAATGCGGATTTCTGGACCGGGGATCTTGGCGTTGAAATGCAGCGCCGCGCCCTCGTCGGGTTGGATGCGCAGCACCAGAAGATTCTGCGCCAGGTTTTCGACCGGCATGTCGCGAAACAGCGCGAGCGGCGCGCTTCGAAATCTGATGGCGATCTCGGTCTTGCGCGCGCCGAGCGCCTTGCCGGTGCGCAGATAGAACGGCACGCCGGCCCAGCGCCAATTATCGAGTGCGAGCCGCATGGCGACATAGGTTTCGGTGACGCTCTGCGGTGCGACGCCGGCCGCGGCGCGGTAGTCGGAGACGTCTTTGCCGTTGACGCGGCCGGCAACATACTGGCCACGCACCACGTCAGTGAAAACCTTGTCTTGCGTCAGTGGCTGGACCGCCTCGATCGCCTTGAGCTTTTCGGTGCGCACCGCGGAGGCCTCGAAACAGGTCGGCGGCTCCATGGCGGTCAGCGCCAAAAGCTGAAACAGATGATTGGGCACCATGTCGCGCAGCGCGCCGGTGTGGTCGTAGAGCTTGCCGCGGTTCTCCACTGTGACCGTCTCGGCCACCGTAATCTGCACATGATCGATATGGTGCCGGTTCCAGATCGGCTCGAACATGCCGTTGGCAAACCGCAACACCATGATGTTCTGGACTGTCTCCTTGCCGAGATAGTGATCGATCCGATAAATCTGATGCTCAGCGAAGGCGTGCAGCAGCTCAGCATTCAACGCGCAGGCCGACTTGAGATTGAAGCCGAACGGTTTTTCGATGATGAGCCGTCGCCAGCAGCCGCTTTCCGCGGCAAGGTCGGTCTCGCCAAGATGGCGCGCGACGGGAGCGAACAATTCCGGCGGCGTCGCGAGATAAAACAGGGCATTGCCCCGCGTGCCTGCGCTGCGGCCGAGTTCGGCGAGCTGAGCTTTAAGTTGATCGTAGGTCGCGAGGTCGTCGAAATCGCCGCGCACATAGCGGCAATGGCGAAGCAGCGCATCGACCGTCTTCGCCTCGACGTCATCGGTGGCGAATTCCTTGAGCGCCGCACGCATGCGATCGCGGAATTCGTCGCCGGACCATTCCGCGCGCGCCACGCCGACGAGCGCGAAGCCATCGGGCAACAGCTTGCCGGCCGCAAGATTATAGAGCGCGGGAAACAGCAGCCGCTTGGTGAGATCGCCGGCTGCGCCGAAGATGACGAAGGCGCAAGGATCGGCAGGACGCGGCGCTTGTCGAGTTGCGGCAGCGATGCCGGGCGCGGCGACGTCCATGCTCAGGACCCTTTCGCTTCGACGTGTCCCCCAAAGCCTTTGCGCATCGCCGACAATAGCCGGTCGGCAAAGCCGTGATCGTCGCGCGAGCGGAAGCGCGCGTAGAGCGCAGCCGAGAGCACGTTCGCCGGCACCGCCTCCTCGATCGCCGCCATCACGGTCCAGCGGCCCTCGCCCGAGTCCGCGACCACGCCGGTGTATCCTTCAAGCTTCGGATCGCCCGCCAGCGCGATCGCGGTGAGATCCAATAGCCATGACGAAATCACGCTACCGCGCCGCCACACCTCGGCGATGTCGGCGACATCGAGATCGTAGCGTTCGTCCGGCGGCCGCGCGTCGGAGGTGGCGCCTTTGAGAATGGCGAAGCCCTCCGCATAAGCCTGCATCATGCCGTACTCGATGCCGTTGTGGATCATCTTGACGAAATGGCCGGCGCCGCACGGGCCGCAATACATGTAGCCCTGTTCCGGGCGCGGATCGCGTCCGTCGCGGCCGGCAGTGTGCTCGATGTTGCCGAGGCCAGGCGCAAGCGCGGAGAAAATCGGATCGAGATGATCGACGATCTTTTTATCGCCGCCGATCATCAGACAATAACCGCGATCAAGACCCCACACGCCCCCGCTGGTGCCGGAATCGACGTAATTGATGCCCTTCTCCTTCAGCGAGCGGGCGCGGCGTACATCGTCCTTGTAGAAGCTGTTGCCGCCGTCGATGACAATGTCGCCGGATTGCAGCACACCGCGCAGTTCGTTCACCGCATCCTCGGTCGCTTCGCCAGCCGGCAGCATCAGCCAGATGGCGCGCGGAGTGCTGAGCTTTGCCGCCAAATCCTTGAGGCCGCTGCTGGCGACAGCGCCCGTTTTGGCGAGCGCCGTTACCGCATCGGCACTGCGGTCATAGACGACGCACGAATGACCGTGGCGCTGCAGGCGCTGCACGATGTTACCGCCCATACGGCCGAGACCAACGACACCGAGCTGCATACGCCTACCTCATCGCAACGCTGCCTGGGTTGCCGCGCTGAGCGCGGCGATACTGGCATCAAGATCATGGGACAGGTGCGCGCGCAGCACGCGGCGGCCGCGCTCCGCCAGCACGCTGAGATCGCCGCGCGCCTGCGCGGCCTCGATCACGCCGAAGCTCGCCTTGCGGCCTGGAATCTTTACGTCCTCGGCTGCGTCGGCGGTGATTTGCAGAAACACGCCGGAATTAGGCCCGCCCTTGTAGGCCTGGCCGGTCGAGTGCAGATAGCGCGGACCGAATTGCAGGCAGGTGGCGACCCGCTTGCCGTCGCGAACCTCCGTGCGCAGCTTTTGCAGCGTGCGGATGTGGGCGTCGCTGCGTTCGAGATAGGCCAACACAGCAAAATAATCGCCGGCGTGCAGGCGGCCGAATTGCGCGCGCAGCCAACTTTCCAGCGTGGAATTGGCGCCGGCCTGCCGCAACGCCTGGGCGTTGCGCTCGTCGGTGTAGAGCGCGATGCCGTTTTGCTTGAACACCGGCTTGTCGGCGGCGAGCGTGCCGCTCTTCTCGTAAGCATCGGTCAACTCGCGCGCCGCGACTTTGGCGGCCTCTACGTCCGGCTGATCGAACGGATTGATGCTGATGATCGCGCCCGCCACAGCGGTCGCCATTTCCAAGCGGAAGAATTCCTGTCCCAGATTTTTCTTCGATGTGACACCGATCCGCACCACCGGCTGTCCGGCTTTTTCCAGCGCATCGATGGCTTTGTCCTGGGCGATATCGGGTTGCACGGTATCGCGGACATAGATGAACAACCGGTGCCCATCGTAAACCGAAGGCGGGCCGAGCGGCTCATCGGCGATCGGGATAACGCCCTTGCCGTGCTTGCCGGTCGACTCCGCAAAAAGCTGCTCAGCCCAAGCGCCGAACGATTCGAGCCCCGGCGAAGAAACAATTGTGACCTTGTCGCGGCCCGCCAGCGCCAGAACGCCGATGACGACGCCCAGCTCAACGCCGGGGTTTTGCGCCGGCGGCACTTCGGGCCCGCATGAGCGCGCCATAAGGCGCGCGGATTCCAGAAAGGCGCGCACGTCGTGACCGGTTGCGGCGAGCGGTACGGTGCCGAACGCGGACAACACCGAGTAGCGTCCGCCGATACTGGGAATGCCGTGAAACACCCGGTGAAAGCCGGCCTTGGTTGCGTGCTTTTCCAGCGCGGAGCCGGGGTCGGTGATGGCGACGAAATGGCGCGCCGCATCCTTGGCGCCGATGACATCGGCCGCTTTCTCGAAAAAATAGTCCATCAGCACATTCGGTTCGAGCGTCGTGCCGGATTTACTCGACGCGATGAACAGCGTGCGCGCCAGATCTATTTTTTGCTCGAAGCTTTTCAACTGCGCCGGATCGGTGGAGTCGAGCACGTGCAGCTTCGGAAAGCCGGGCGCCGAGCCGAGCGTCTTGCCCAGCACTTCCGGACCGAGGCTTGAGCCGCCCATGCCAAGCAGCAGCACATCGCGGAAGCCTTGGGCCTTCACCTCGGCGGCGAACTCGTGCAGGCTTGGCATGTCGCGCAACTGCGCATCGATCACGTCGAGCCAGCCGAGCCAATCCGCCTCACCGTTTCCAGTCCAGAGCGTAGCGTCCTCGTCCCACAAGCGGCGGATGTTGCCCTTTGTGCGCCACGCCTCCGTGGCTTCGCCAACTGCTTTCTTGAGCGCCGCGGGCAACGCGACGCCCTGGCCGTCAAGCGCCTCGCCCAACATGCGGCTGCGCTTCTCGGCGAGCGCACCATGGAGCTTGTCGAATGAATCGCAGAACAGCGTTACGCCGTCCGCTTCAAGCGCGGCCGTGACCGCATCGAGCGAGACGCCGGCGCGATCGAGTGCCGCCAACGTCTGTTCCGCAGCACCGACATCCGCCGTCACCGTATCGCGCACCGTTCCGTGGTCGCGGAATGCGTCCATGGTCTTTTCCGGCATGGTGTTGACGGTTTCGGGACCGATCAATTCGTCGACGTAGAGCACGTCGCTGTAAGCCGGATTTTTCGTACCGGTCGAGGCCCACAACAACTGCTGCGGGCGCGCGCCGTGTTTCTTCAGGCGCTCCCAGCGCTCGCCGGCAAACAGCCGCTGCCAGTCCCAGTAGGCGAGCTTGGCGTTGGCGATCGCGGCCTTGCCGCGCAAGGCTTCGAGCCGGCCGCGCTCAGCCGCATTCGGCGCGCGCGCGGCGGCCTCGTCCAGCAGCTTGTCGACCGCGGTGTCGATGCGGCTGACAAAGAAGCTCGCCACACTGGCGATGCGATCGATCGGCTTGCCGGCCGCGACCCGCTGCTCAAGCGCGCTCAAATAAGCTTCGACCACGTCGACGTAGCGGCTTTGCGAGAACAACAGCGTGATGTTGATGTTGAGCCCTTCGGCGAGCAGTTGATGAATCGCCGGAATACCGGCCTTGGTGGCCGGCACCTTGATGAAGATATTCGGCCGCGCCACGGCCGCCCACAGCCGCCGCGCTTCGTCCATCGTGGCGTGCGTGTCCATCGCCAGATAGGGCGACACTTCGAGGCTGACATAACCGTGCCGTCCCTCGGTCCGATCGTAGAGCGGGCGCAGCATGTCGGCGGCGGCGGCAATATCGGCGGTGGTAAGGCGTTCGTAGATCGTGCTCACCGACGCGCCGTTTTCGCCGACCATGCGGGCGATCTCGGAGTCATAGGTACCCGTCTCGCCGATCGCCTTCTCAAAAATTGACGGGTTCGACGTGATGCCGGCGAGACCGTCTTGGTCGATCAGTTGTTGGAGATGGCCGTTCTGAATGATTTCGCGCGACAGAAAGTCGAGCCAGACGGCCTCGCCCTTTTCTGCAAGCGCCCGTAATGGGTTCATGGCTGTTTCCATTTTGCGATCTGCGCCTTGGCGGCCGCAACGACATTATCCACAGTAAAACCGAAAGCGTTCGTCAGATCCTTGATCGGCGCCGACGCGCCGAAGTGATCCAATCCGACCATGGCGCCGTCGGCGCCCACATAGCGCTCCCAGCCGCGCGTCGAGCCGGCCTCGACCGAGACACGCGCCTTGACGGCCTGCGGCAGCACGCTTTGCCGATACGCTTCATCCTGCCGATCGAACAATTGCCAGCACGGCAGGCTGACGACACGCGCCGCGATATTCTGGCCGGCGAGACTTTCGGCGGCCGCCACGCACAACGCCAGTTCGCTGCCGGTGCCGATCAGGATCACATCGGGCCGGGCATTCGGCGCATCCGACAAAATATAGCCGCCGCGCGCCAGTCCCGATGCCGCAGCGTAGCGGGTGCGGTCGAGCGTGGGAAGCGGCTGGCGGCTGAGGATAAGACAGGCCGGCGCGTCATTCAGCCCGGCGATGACCCGCCAGGCTTCGACCACTTCATTGGCGTCGGCGGGCCGCATCACGATCATCCCGGGAACGGAACGCAGCCCGATCAGTTGCTCGACCGGCTGATGGGTTGGCCCGTCCTCGCCTAGTCCAATCGAGTCATGAGTGTAGATGTAGATGACCGGCAGACGCATCATGGCGGCAAGCCGCATCGGCGGCCGCATGTAGTCAGAGAAGATTAAAAAGCTTGAACCGAACGGACGCAGTCCCTCGACCGCCAACCCGTTTAGCACCGCCCCCATGGCATTTTCGCGAATGCCGAAATTGAGATTACGGCCCACATATTCGCCCGGCTCGAACTCGCCGGCGGATTCAAATTTCAGCGTCGTCTTGGTCGAGGCGGCGAGATCGGCGGCGCCGCCGATCAGCCACGGATAATGCTGCGCGATAGCATTCTCGACCTTGCCGGAGGATTCGCGCGTGGCGAGGCCTTTGGCGTCAGCCGTAAATTCCGGCAAATCCTGATCCCAGTGCGGCGGCAGCGCGCGCGCCTGCATGGCACGCAAGCGCGCGGCAAGCTCGGGATTGCCGTCGCAATATGCGGCGAATTTTTCATTCCATTGCGCGCGCGCCCGGTGTCCGCGTTCGCCGATGCCGGCGGCAAAATGCTCGTAAACGCCATCGGGCACCAGAAACGACGAATCCTCCGGCCAGTCATAGGCGCGCTTGGCGAGACGGATTTCGTCCACGCCGAGCGGTTCGCCGTGCGCGGCGCTGGTGTCCTGCTTGTGCGGGGCGCCGAACGCGATGTGGCTGTCGACGATGATCAATGTCGGCCGGTCGCTGGTGCGGCGAAACTGCTTAAGCTCTTCGGCAATCGCCTCGGTATCGTTGGCGTCGGCGACATGGACCACATTCCAGCGGTAGGCGCGAAACCGCGCCGCGACGTTCTCGGTGAACGTGATGCCAGTGCCGCCATCGATGGTGATGCGATTGTTGTCGTAGATCCAGCACAGGTTCGACAGCTGCAGATGGCCAGCGAGCGAGGCTCCTTCGCTGGCGACGCCTTCCATCAAGTCGCCGTCGCTGCAGAATGTGTAAACTTTGAAGTCGAACACCGAAAAATCCGGCCGATTGAACCGGCTCGCGAGCCAGCGCCCGCCGATCGCCATGCCGACGCTGTTGCCGCAGCCCTGCCCCAAAGGTCCGGTCGTGGTTTCGATACCCGGCGTGTGGCCGTATTCCGGATGGCCCGGGCAGCGGCTGCCGAGCTGGCGAAACTGCCTGATGTCATCGAGGCTTACCGCCGGGCGACCGCCATCGGCCGGATCGCGGACCCGCGCCAGATGCAACAGTGCGTAAAGCAGCATCGAGGCATGGCCGTTCGACAGCACGAAGCGGTCGCGATTGAGCCATTTGGGATCGTCGCAGTCGTAGGTCAGCGCCTCCTGCCATAGCGTATAACCCACCGGTGCCAGCGCCATGGGCGTGCCCGGATGACCGGAATTCGCCTTTTGCACCGCATCCATCGCCAAAGTGCGAATGGTGTCGATGCTCAGGCCGTCAAGGCGTGCGCTCTCATCCACTCGGCCGGGGGCGGCATTGTGCGATTCGCGTCTACGTAAATTCGGTGTGGCCACGAAACCCATCCGTGCTGTTGAAAGTCCTCCCCGCGGATCAACTCGCCGCGTGGGGGTGAGGTTCCAAACCCCCTCCGGCAGACGTCCCGGGGGCGGGACGCATTCCTCTAAGCCGGATATAATAATGGTTCGACAGCGCTTTGAGGCTCATTGTCATGATTCGATCGCGCCCGGCCCGAATGCGCCTACGAATGCTCTTGGCGATCGGGGCGATGCTTTTGGCCGCGCTCGGCGTCGCGCCGGCTGGCGCGGCCGAAGGCCCGGCAAAGCGCGCCGTCGTGCTCGATGTCAACGGCATCATCGGGCCCGCCATGGCTGATTATATCGTGCGCGAGATCAGGACAGCAGCGCCGTCCGACACCGGCCTCGTCGTCCTGCGCGTAAACACGCCGGGCGGTCTCGATAGCTCGATGCGGCAGATTATCAGCGCCATCCTGGCGTCGCCCGTTCCGGTTGCTACCTATGTGGCGCCGAGCGGCGCGCGCGCCGCGAGCGCCGGCACCTACATCGCCTATGCGAGCGCGATTGCCGCCATGGCGCCCGGTACCAATATGGGCGCCGCGACGCCGGTGCAGTTGGGCGGCTCGCTGTTGCCGGGCGGTTCAGATCAAAATTCGAAGGCCAAGGGCGGTACGACCGCAGACACTGAAACGCGCAAGATCATCAACGACGCCATCGCCTATATTCGCGGCCTCGCTACGCTGAACAACCGCAACGCCGATTGGGCCGCCGACGCGGTCCGCTCCGCCGTCAGCGTGCCGGCCAGCGAAGCGCTGTCGCTGCACGTCATCGACGCCGTGGCAACCGATGTGCCGGATCTCCTTCGCCAGATCGACGGCAAGACCGTGACGGTCAACGGCAAATCTGAGCGGCTCGCGACCGCCGGGCTAAACATCGTGGATGTGCCGCAGGACTGGCGCACGGAGCTCCTTGGGTTGATCACCAATCCGGATGTTGCCTTTATCCTGATGCTGATCGGCATCTACGGGCTCATTCTCGAATTCTTCAATCCGGGCGCGGTCGCACCGGGACTGGTCGGCACCATTTCGCTCCTGATCGCGCTCTACGCACTCGCCTTCATTCCAATCAATTATGCGGGCGTGGCGCTGGTCATCGTCGGCATCGGACTGATGCTGGCCGAAATTCACATCGGCGCGTTCGGCACGCTCGGCGTCGGCGGCATCGCCGCGTTCGTCATCGGCGCACTCTTGATGTTTCCGGAGCGTGGCACGGGCTTCACGCTGTCGTGGGGCGTCGTGATCGGCGCCGCGCTTGGTAGCGCCGGCCTTATCCTGTTGGCGCTCGCTACGCTGTTGCGTTCGCGCAAGCGGCCAGTCGTCACCGGCAGCGAAGCGCTGATCGGCGCCGAAGGCGAAGCCGTGTCCTGGGACGGCGACGAAGGCCGCGTGCGCGTGCAGGGCGAAATCTGGCGGGCACGCGCCGACGCGCCGCTCGCGGCCGGCAAGCGCATCAAGGTTCTCAAGCGTGATGGACTAATTCTGTGCGTTGAAGCGACGTGACCCGTCCAGGTATTGTTTCCCGAGGAGCACCCCATGTTTTTCGCAGCCGTCACCGTCATCGTCATTCTGATTTTGATATTTCTTTACGCTTCGATCAAAATCCTGCGCGAATACGAGCGCGGCGTCATCTTTACGCTCGGCCGTTTCACCGGCACCAAAGGCCCGGGGCTCATTCTGCTCTACCCGTTCATTCAGCAGATGGTTCGCGTCGATCTGCGCGTCATGGTCGACGAGGTGCCGCCGCAGGACGTGATCTCGCGCGATAACGTCTCGGTCAAAGTCAGCGCCGTGATCTATTTCCGGGTCGTCGACCCCGAAAAGGCGATCATCCAGGTCAGCAATTACCTCGCCGCCACGAGCCAGTTCGCCCAGACCACGCTGCGCTGGGTTTTGGGCAAGCACGATCTCGACCAGATGCTGGGCGAGCGCGACAAGCTCAATGCCGACATTCAGGACGTGCTCGACAAGCAGACCGAAGGCTGGGGAATCAAGGTCTCCAACGTTGAACTAAAGCGCATCGATCTCGACGAAAGCATGGTGCGCGCCATAGCCCGTCAGGCCGAGGCCGAACGCGAGCGCCGCGCCAAGATCATCAACGCCGAAGGCGAGTTTCAGGCCTCGCAGAAGCTGCTTGAGGCCGCTCAGGTGCTTGCGCCGGTGCCGCAAGCCATGCAATTGCGCTACCTCAAGGCGCTGTTCGACATCGCCGGCGATCGCACCTCGACCATCGTGTTCCCGCTGCCAATGGATCTGTTGGAAGCCTTTATGCCCAATGCGACGCGGAATTCATCTGAACCGCATACTTGAAATGCGTACGCATAACCGAAGCCACGGGCAACATGAGACAAGACAAGCGGGCCAAGTTCCTCGACTGGGCTGCGCTTCGTCTCTCGACCGCCAGGCAACTCGATGGTCTGTGGGTCGGGATAGCCTTCGCCGGCGAAGCGGCGGAGCCCATTTTTCGTCGTGTCGAAGACGCGCTTTTACTCATTAAAGAAAATGATCGGCTTCGGTACAGTCGTCTCATCCGCGATCTTGAACGCGTATGGGTCCGAGACCTTCCGGGAGCGCTCGGTACCTTTAGTCGTCTCTGCCCAGGTTGGGTAGGCGGTTTGGCGAAGTCGGGCCCGTAGATTTTTCTGGACATCGGAATCGGGGTTCGATTCAAGGATTCGATGAATCCTGATTCGCCGGCCGAGCCATCGCGGGAAGAGCTGATTGCGCT
>DATCBO010000153.1:0-37486 GCA_036511795.1 Xanthobacteraceae bacterium | reverse complement strand
ATTCGCTGAACAGAGCCCGTCATCCTGAGGTGGCCGCGAAGCGGCCCTCGAAGGATGCTGCCGATGCGCCCCGGCCGTCGCCCTTCGAGGCTAGCGGAGCCTGTCATCGGGCCGGCCACTTGGGCCGGACCCGTTGGCTCGATGCTTCCGATAAAACCCCAAGAATCTGATTGTGATTCTGGAACCAACTTCGTTTTGGGGCGTTTGTTGCAAAGCTTCCCCTCAAAGCAGAGATACATATGTTTCGACAGATCATACTCGTCAGCGCGATGGCGCTCGCAATGTCGTCCGGGGCACATGCTCAGGGCGTACCGGAAGGCGCTGCCCATGGCGCTCGCGTTGGTGGCCACGATGCAGGTCCCGTGGGAGAGGTTGTCGGCGGCGTCGTTGGCGGCGTCATAGGCGGCGTAAACGGTGTGCTGGGTATCGATGATCGTACGCGATTCCACGGCTATGTTGCGCAACGCCATTACCATTCTTACGAATAACTTCGTGTTGGTGCAGTGCTTCCGGATGGGGGTGTGACTTACTATGAAGTACCGCCGGAATATTCGAGTGCCCGCGGATACCGATACACGATAATCAACGGACACACGGTGCTAGTAGACCCGCGTACGCACACAATCGTTCAGATTGTTGATTAGTGGGCTAGTCGGCAAAGCCGCCCCGAGGGGCGGCTTGAAAGTTTTCGCTTCACTTTTGCGCTCAAACGGCGTACTATATTTATGGGCGTAGGCGCCGCATGGTGTCCACGGGTTACGGTTATAGACACCGTCAGTATCGCGCCCTCCTGATACCACTGTCGTACTCAACGCAGCGCGGGGCTGATCGAGGCGACATGCGTCCTGTCAGACGACGACCTGAAAAATCATCCCCCGTAATTCGTGAAAGCCGAAAATGGATATGAATCGCTATTCGGACCGCGATCCGGGATCGGTCGCGAAGTCCACTCCTGACCACTGGGTTCTCTTTCTGATCGAAGGCGTGGCGCTTATTTTATTGGGTCTGCTTGCGGCCGTCGTCCCGTCAATCGCCAACCAGAACGTGACCGGCATCATGGGCTGGCTCTTTCTTCTCAGCGGAGCGACCGGATTGGTGACAACCTATTGGGCGCGGCAGGCGCCGGGGCTGTTGTGGTCTCTGGTGTCGGCCCTGCTGGCGATATTCGTCGGTGTAGTGTTGATAGAGAACAAGTCGGTGGATTTGTACGGCGGTCTATTGGGTTGGCCCTTTCACGACGCCGGCCCGCTGCGGTTGATTTTTGTTCTTTTCTTCCTTGTCGAAGGCGCTGCGTCGATCATGTTTGGGATCGATCACCGGCGTTATTTTTCAACGCGCTGGGCGTTCATGTGCGCAAGCGGTGTCGCGGACATTATTTTGGCCATTATCATCATTTTTGCGCTGCCGGGCAGCTCTGCCTGGACATTGGGACTTCTAATAGGAATCAATCTGATCGTCGGCGGCTCGGCACTCGTGGCAACAGGATTGCACGCTCGAACAGAATGGGCTGTTGCGAACGAGATCCCGCCGCGGAGCACGCGCTAGAATTCGTCGGGTATTTCGACATCTCCCGCTGAACCGCGATTTGGAAGATCTAAAGTTTTCTTCCTGGATCGGACTCCCTCCAGAGATATGGGCTGTAGGGGCGTTAGGAGATGCTCTCGGATTGAGAAGTTCATTATGGCCGCGACCGCTTGCGCGCCAAGCTCCGCGAAATCAGGGAGAGCCTGTGGCAACACCGGCGCGCGCGGATCGAGGAGCAGGGCAGTTGGCTGAGACATGTCGTGACAGGCTGGTTCGCCTATCATGCTGTGCCGGTCAATGGTCCATCGCTCCGCGTCTTCCGGGATGGCGTGATCTGGCACTGGCGGCGCACGCTGCGGCGCCGTGGCCAGCGTGTCAAATCGCTTCCAACTGCGGCTCAGACTCAATTCTGATGAAGTTCGCGGACGACTGTTGGTTCTCCAACGGAGAATCAGCGCCATGCGAACGCACTTTCGGATTTCGTCGCTTGTGCCGAGTGGGTTGCTGTTTCAAAGCGTAAGTGATTCAACGGACTCGATTATTTTACTCGTCTGATCGAGAGCAGCGACGGCCAGCTGCCCCTTGTGTGGGGCGGGCTCTCGCCGAGTCCATAGCCGGTACCTCCGGAGCGTTGCGATCTGCCTCAGCCGGCAGGGCGGTGCAGCCCCGGCTGGTCACCCGACGGTTTACCTGCGAGGTGCCGCCGATCCTACCCGGGATTCTGCAGCCCTGACATTTTCAGCTCGCACTCAAGTGCAGAGTGGGCACCATGATCCTCATACCGGTTACGAATGCCATCGAGGCGTTGAACTCGAGGCTGCGCCGCGCTGTCCGAACCAGAGGGCATTTTCCGTCCGACGACGCAGAAATTCACACGCTTGTCGGACATTTTTGCGCGCGCCGGGCTCGTGCCTGTCCGCGCCCAAATCAAAACGAAACGCCGCGTTTTCAAAAACAGGAAAGATTTCGATACCGAACAGGGAGGAAAAGCCGAGCAGAACCGAGCGATTTGTGCGCCCCGCCGTCAAGGTCGCTGAATTCGCTCCTCTCTCAAAGTGTTTTGACACGACCAAGACCCAAAGCAGTCATGTGCTCGCGTCCCACGGACCGCGATATCTGATGCCGTTTTGTTCTTCGCGTGGAGATATTCTAGCTAAAGGATGGAACTATTCAGACTGCAAAGTATTGGATGTGAGCCCACCTTTATGCGAGCACTGGCTATGAACCTCTCCAACCAAAACCTCCTGGTCATCATCGTCGTGGGGCAGGCGTTGGTAGTCGGAGCGCATACTCGAGCGCTGGAGACTATGGTGATGCCGGCGGCTGTGACGTCATGATCTAAGGGGTCGCGGCGATCGAGCCGTGTTGCGCACAGCGACTAGGGCCCCGTTAACTCATCTCGCTGCCCTCACGCCCGCGCGAGAGGGGCGAGGCGCGATCGCGGCGACGAGCGCGCCGAATACCCCCCGCGATCGACAGTGGCAGGGAGCGGCGGAGCGATATCGTCGACGCCCGATTATGCTTGCGGTGACGCCACCGAATTCAGACGCCACACGGCGAAATTCAGCGCGGTGGCGAATGTAACCCACGCAAGGTAGGGCACGAGCAACAACGCCGCGACAACGTGGATCGGGTAGAAGAGCACGATGGTCACGACGATGAACATCCAGACCAGGACGATATCGACGAAGCCGAGATCGGGGCGGTGCAGACCGAAGAAGAGCGGCGTCCACGCGGCGTTGAGAGTGAGCTGCAAGGCATAGAACGCCAAGGGCAAGCCGGCGCCCGCGAGGCCGGCTTCCCGCCAGATCAGCCACCCGGCAACCGCAATCGTCAGATAGAGGACGGTCCATACCGGCGCGAAAAGCCGGTTCGGTGGACGCCATGACGGCTTCTTCAGTCGCTCGTACCATTCGCCGGGACGAAACAACGCGCCCGTGAGCGCCGCCAGGAAACAGGCGGCGACGAAGCAACCGAGTCCGATGATCGAAGCAATTTCCATCTAAGCCGACTTTACCAGTTTTTCGCTGCCCTAATGGATCAATTCTGACATTTGAATCCCGGATGGGTTACGGTGACAGTGCATTTAATACGTAGTTACGGTTACCGGTGGCGGTTACCGGTGACAGTGCATTTAATACGTAGTTACGGTGACAGCCTCGGCCGCATCCTTCGAGGCCCGCGCTTCGCGCGGGCATCTCAGGATGACGGGTTGTGTGCTCGTGCAGGACCATTAAGGCCATTGTTTCGGCGCTCAGCGTGCTATACATGTATAGCGTGCTGGAGGCCCGACATGCTCGCCCTTCGCTTACCGCCTGAGATGGAGGCGCGGCTCGATGCGCTTGCCAAGAAGACCGGCCGCAGCAAAAGTTTCTACGCGCGTGAGGCCATCCTGCGACAAATCGAGGATATTGAGGATTACTACCTGGCGCGCCGGCGTCTTGGACGCGGCGGACCGCGCCTGACGCTCGAAAACCTGGAGCGTGATCTCAAGAAGCGCACCAAAAGTTGATGGCTGCGCCGGCTTGGCGGGTGGAATTCGATCGCGCCGCCGCGCGCGACCTGCGCAAGCTCGGCATGGATGCTGAACGGCGCGTGCTGCGCTATCTGCGCGAGCGTATCGCCGGTCGCGATGACCCGCGTCGTCTCGGCCAAGCGCTAACCGGCGACCCCAAGGAGCTGTGGCGCTACCGCGTTGGCGACTACCGTATCGTGGCCGCAATCGAGGATGATCGCTTCGTGGTGCTGGTGGTGGCCGTCGGCCATCGGCGCGAAGTCTATCGCTGAGGATGGATTAGCGAGGCGTAATCCGCCTGCGTTGTGTCCCGCTCGTTGCTTCCTCCCCTGAAAGGAGAGGAATGAGGCGGGGTCGCGGGCCGCAATTTCGGGCGTCCTTGATCCAACCGGGGGCGACGGGTCAGCAGACCCTCACTCCAACTCTCCGCCTCGCAGGCGATGGCGAGCGCGGCGCGACCCGCCACGCGGCGTTTGCGTCATAATAACGCTGTGCCTTGCGGACCTCTTCCGCGGCCTTTCGCGGCCGTGTAGCGTTGTTGCAAGACTGTCGGCGGGACGACGTTCCGGAACGGCGGCGAGGGGTTTCCGGCGAGCGGCCAATCCTGAAAAACAAAATCGTTCTCTCGGAAGCTTCCGTACTGGGAAAGTCGATCTGGGAGGGCGCCATGATTTTGCCGCGTCGCAAATTTCTGCACCTGGCTGCGGGCGCCGCCACGCTGCCGTTCACGCACGTTGCCACGGCCCAAGTTGCCTATCCGACGCGGCCGATCCATGTCGTCATCGGTTTCACGCCGGGCGCGGCTGCCGATGTTGTCGCCCGCGTGTACGCCCAGGCTGCGAGCCCGATCTTCGGCCAGCAGCTCGTGGTCGACAACAAGCCCGGCGCCGGCTCGAGCATTGCCGCCGAATATGTCGCCCACTCGGCGAAGGACGGCTACACGGTGTTTCTCGGAACGCTCTCGATCATCACCAATCAGATCATCAATCCCAACAAGGCGCTTGATCTGACCCGGGATTTCGCGCCGGTCGCGCTGATCCAGAACGCGCCGATCCTTCTGGTCGTCAATCCGGTGAGCAAGATCAACAGCGTCAAGGAACTGATCGCGCTGTGCAAGGCGAAGCCGAAGGAGGCGCTCGATTCGAATGTCATCGGCAGCATGCCGCATTTCGCCAGCGAGCTGTTCGCGCAGAAGGCCGGTATCAAGCTGACGCAGGTGCCGTATCAGGGCAGCCCACAGGCGGTCCAGGATGTCGTCGCCGGGCGCACGCTGATGACGTTCTCGCCGGTTTCGACCGTGGTGGGCCTGATCGCGGCCGGCAAGCTCAAGGCGCTGGCGACGACGACGCGCGAGCGCGCCAGCGCGCTGCCGGACGTCCCCACCATGAAGGAAGCTGGCCTGCCCGGCGTCGAGACCAGCCTCTGGTTCGGTCTCTACGTGCCGACCGGCACGCCGCGCGCGATCGTCGACAAGCTCGCGGCGGATTCCAAAAAAGCGATGCACACGCCGGACGCGATGGCGGCGCTGCACAAGCAGGGCGACGATTCGCTCGACGCCGGGCCGGAAGAGTTCGCGAAATTCATGAAGAGCGAGATCGCGCGCTGGACCGAAGTCGCGCACGTTGCGGGGATCGTGAAATCGTAGGATGTGGCGGCGAATCATCCTGCGAGCGGGGAGAGGGAGTGCGCCTCACCCCATTTCCTTGCCGACGTCGTAGTTGTACAGCCAGCCGACCTGGAACGCGGTGTTGTCGCCCTTTTTGCTGCCGCCGCCGAAGCGTTCGCGCAGCGCGAATTTGACGTTGCGCGTGAGCTGCGCCCAGCGCGAGGCGAGGTGGTTTTCCTTGGCGCGGGCGCGCGAGCCGAGCACCGCGCCCTTGGCGCGCGGGGCGCGCAGGCGCTCGTAATCCTGCAGCGCGGCGTCGAGATCGCCGGGCTGTTTGGCGATCATGGCGGCGAGCACGACGCCGTCCTCCATCGCCATCGCGGCGCCCTGGCCCAAATAGGGCAGCATGGCGTGCGCGGAATCGCCGAGCAACGTGGCGCGGCCTTTGTTCCAGTGCAGGAGCGGATCGCGATCGTAGAGCGCCCATTTGTACCAGCGCGTGCTGCACGGAAAGACGCGCCGCAGATCGGTGTGCCAGGCCGCATAGGTCGTGACCGGCTCCGACACGTCGCATTCGCGCGTCCAGGATTCCTCGGTCCAGCCGTCGCTGTCGAAATGCGCGACGATGTTGAGGAGTTCGCCGCGCCGGACCGGATAGTGCACCACATGGCCGTGCGGCCCCATCCACATCGTACCATCGGCGATGTTGATGTCGCGCGGCACCGCGTCCGCCGCCGCCATGCCGCGCCAGCAGATGCAGCCGGTGAAGCGCGGCACATCGGCGCCGAACAGACTGTTGCGCACCGCCGAATGAATGCCGTCGGCGCCGACCACGATGTCGGCCTCGATTTCGCTGCCGTCGGCAAAGCGCGCCACGGCGTTCTTCGCGCGGCTCTCGACCGACACGGCGCGCATGCCGGTGCGGATCTCGGTGGTCTTGAGCGCGCCGGCGAGGATCGCCAGCAGGTCGGCGCGGTGCACCGCCAGATTGGGCGCGCCGAATTTTTCTTTGAAATCGCTGCGCCGCGTGCGCGAGATGTAGCGGCCACTGTCCCAGGAGCGGATGTTGAGAAAGTTGGTATCGCAGGCGACGGCGTTGACCTGGTCCTCGACGCCGAGCGCGCGCAGCGCCTTGACGGCGTTGGGCGTGGTGTTGAGCCCGGCGCCGATCTCGCTCAGATTCGGCGTCTGCTCACACACGATGGTTTCGGCGCCGCGATGCTCCAGCGCCAGCGCCGCGGCGAGCCCGCCGATCCCGCCTCCCACGATGGCAACGCGCGGTGCGCGTGGCATCAGGCAATCCTCCACATTCGGGAGCGCAGTATGGATTGACGGATCAAGCCCGGCAATGACGAGGCAGGGGGCGTTCAGGCGCCGCGCCAGAAGAAGTAAGCGGTCAGCCCAGCGCCCAGCACGATAATGAAGCCCTTGATCAGCCGCTGGTCGAGGCGCTGCGCCCAGTGCGCGCCCATGTAGGAGCCGGCGATCGAGCCGATCAGCATCGGCGCGGTCTGCGGCCAGCGCACCACATCGGCGATGACGAACGTCACGATGGCGGCGATGCCCATGATGCCGACCAGCGCCATCTTCAGTCCGTTCATCGCATTGATGTCGCGCATGCCGAACAGCGTGAAGGCGGCGAGCATCAAAAAGCCGATGCCGCCGCCGAAATAGCCGCCATAGATCGCAATGATGAAAAGCCAGAACAGCGCGCCGCGCGGGCCGGTCTGCAGGCGCCGGATCGTTTCGAGCGGCGCGAAATTGCCGGCCGCAAAGATGAGCGTGGCGAGCAGAATGAGCCACGGCACGAGCGCGGAGAAGACGGTCGGCGGGGTGTAGAGCAGCAGCAGTGCCCCGATCAGGCCGCCGATCAGGCTCAGAACGATAAAGCCGCGCACGCTGAATTCGGTGATGGCGAGAATGTTGCGCCGGTACGCCCACGCGCCGGCGAATGTGCCGGGAAACAGCGCGACGACGCTCGACGCATTGGCGTCGATCGGGTTGAGCCCAGCAAACAGCAGCGCCGGGAACGTAATGAGCGTCCCGCCGCCGGCGAGCGAATTCAGCACCCCGCCCGCAAAGGCGGCGACGAAGAGGATGAGGGTGGTCATGGACGCGATAGGACGAACGCTGCGGGGGCCGGCGGAAGAGCCGCTTCGCCGCAGCCATGACCGCGTTGCGATTCCAAGTCAAATTCCGTGGCGACGCCGCGATGGCACGGATGGGCTGGCTTGCGGGGCTTCGCGCGTCGGCCTCAATCTTTAAGCAAGCCTTAATGACAGAAAGGTACAGAATTACCCTGGTGCAACTTTCGGAATGTCTCTGATGAGTGAGCCCGTTGAGCAAACACTCCCGAAAGCAGCGCTCGTCCTCGATGATGAAGCGCAAATCGGGACGATGGTTTGCAAAGTATTATCTCTGATCGGTATTGCGGCGCAGCATTTCACCGATCCGATCGCCTTTCTGATCGAGATAAAACGATCGCAGCCGCAGCTGGTTATCCTCGATCTGGCGCTCGGCCAATCCGACGCGGTCGACGTCATCCGCAAGCTCGATGTCCTCAAGTTTCCCGGCATGGTGCTTCTGATCAGCGGGCGCGACGAGGCTACGCTTGCCGAGATCGAACGCATCGGGCGGTCGCATGGCTTGTGGATGGCGCCGTCGCTGCGCAAGCCGTTCCGTTCCGCCGAGCTCAAGGCGCGGCTCCAATCCGTGACCAGACCGGAAAAATCGAACCCCGAAAATCTGAAAGCGCCGGAGCCCGAAGCGCCGCAGACTTCGCAGGTCGACCTTGGTGAGGCGCTGAAACAGCGTTGGCTTGAGGTTTGGTATCAGCCCAAAATAGACCTTCGCTCGCTGGCGGTTTCCGGCGCCGAGGCCTTGGTCCGCGCCCGCCACCCGGACCGCGGCGTGATCCAGCCGGTCGATTTGCTGCCGCCGGCAGGCGACCCGCTCTATCGGCCGCTTTCAGTCTTCGTCGCCCAGCGCACGATGGTGGATTGGGGCACGCTTGCCAGCGCGGGATATCCGCTCAAGCTTGCCATCAACATGCCGGCGTCGGTGCTCAACGCGCCCGGCTTTGTCGATGTGGTGCGCAAGCTCGTGCCCGCGAAGCGGGAATTCCCCGGCCTGATCGTCGAGGTCACCGAGGATGAAATCATTCGCGACCCCGATTGGATCCACGAGGTTGCGATGCAGCTCCGGCTCTGCAACGTCTCGCTTTCGATCGACGATTTCGGCTCGGCCTACGCGTCACTGTCGCGGCTCAAGGACATGCCGTTCCGCGAGATCAAGCTCGACCGGACGTTCGTGTCCAATTGCGCCGCCGACCCGCTCAAGCGTGCGCTTTGTCAAACGGTCGTCGACCTCGCGCACCGCTTCGGCGCGTCGGCGTGCGGCGAAGGGGTGGAAACGGCGGACGATCTACACTGCCTTGCGGAGCTCGGGTTCGATACCGCGCAGGGCTTTTTCTTTGCCAAGCCGATGCCGCTCGAGCGGTTGCTTGGGTATCTCGCCAAGGCGCAAAACGGGCCGGTGTGCGACGCCGCGACGATAGGCCCCGCACTGCGATCCGCGTCATAGGCGCCGATGTCTGCGGTCATGGACGACACCGAAAACGCGTACGGGTTTCTCTCAACCGCCCCTGTTCGCCCGGCGGATCGCCGCCTCGCGGTTGCGGTCATCGCCATCTCGGCCGTGATCTTCGTATGCGCGGCGCCGTTCGCCGGGACGCCGCTGCCGAAGGTGCCGGCATTCATACCGAGCTACGAATCGGCGTTCGCCATCAACGATCTGATCACGGCCATCCTGCTGTTCAGCCAGTTTGCAAAATTGCGCTCGCGGGCTGTCTGCGCCTTGGCCTCCGGCTATCTGTTCACCGCGCTGATGGCGGTCGCGCACGCGCTGACGTTTCCGGACCTGTTCGCGCCGGGCGGACTGCTCGGCGCGGGACCGGACAGCACCGCGTGGCTCTACGTGTTCTGGCACGGCGGCTTCCCGCTTGCCGTCATCGTCTATTCGTTAGGCAAGGATCGGGACGCAGTCTCGGCCCGGCGCGTCGGATCCGTTCGCACCGTGTTTCTGGTCGCGATCGCCGCTGTGCTCGCCGCCGTTGTCGGTCTCACTCTGCTCGCCACCGCCGGCCAGGCGCTGCTGCCCGCGATCATGGCGGGCAATCATAATACGCTTGCCCTCACCGTTGCGGTGGGCACGGTCTGGGCGCTGTCGGCGGCTGCGCTTGGGATACTGTGGTGGCGCCGCCCGCACAGCATTCTCGATCTATGGCTGATGGTCGTCATGTCGGCGTGGCTGTTCGACGTGGCGCTCAGCTCCATCCTCAACCACGGCCGCTTCGACCTCGGCTTCTACGTCGGCCGCGCTTACGGACTGCTGGCCGCAAGTTTCGTGCTGGCGGCGCTGTTGCTTGAAACCGGCTGGCTGCATGACCGTTTGACCGCGGCCCGCGCCCAATTGGCCGAACGCGCCCGTGATCTCGAGCGGCGCGTGCGCGAGCGCACCGAAGAATTGCAGCAATCGAACGCGTTGCTCAAGGCGGAAATCGCGGAACGGCAGCAGGCCGACCAGGAGCTGCGGCGCACGCGCACCTTCCTCGACGTGATGATCGAGAGCCTTCCCGCCATGCTGCTGGTGAAAGACGCCAATACCGGCCAGTGCATCTACCTCAACCGGGCCGGTGAAGATCTGCTCGGCATTGACCGCGCCGAGATGGTCGGCAAGACCGTGCGCGAGCTGGCGCAGGGACAGGACGCCGATCTGATCGAGTTGCAGGACAAGCGCACGCTGACGTCGGACAAGCCCTATGAGATCTACGAAGGCACGCTGAATACGCGCAAGCGCGGCAAGCGCCTGGTGCGGACGAAAAAATTGCCGGTCCTCGACGAGAACGGCGCGCCAAAATATCTGCTGGCATTTTCCGAGGACATCACCGAGCAGCGGCAGGTGGAGGACCAGCTGCGCCACGCCCAGAAGATGGAGGCGCTCGGCCATCTGACCGGCGGGCTGGCGCACGATTTCAACAATCTCCTGGCCATCATCATCGGCAATCTCGACGTCCTGGCGGAATTGCGTCCGGGCGATGCCGAGCAGACGGAACTGGTGCAGGGCGCGATCAGCGCGGCACTGAGTGGCAGCGAATTGAACAAGCGGTTGCTGGCATTCGCACGGCGGCAGCCGCTGCTCCCCGAGCCGGTCGATCTGAATATGTTGATCGAAGGGATCAGCATGCTGTTGAAGCGTACGCTCGGTCAGAACGTTGAAATCGGCCTCGATCTCGATCGCTCCATCCCGGCGGTCACAGTGGACCGCGTGCAGTTGGAGACCGCGATCGCCAACCTCGCCAACAACGCGCGCGACGCAATGCCCGATGGTGGCCGTCTGATCATCGCAACGCACACGGCCAATTTGGACCAGGATTACGCCGCACACCACGCCGAGGTCGTTCCGGGCAGTTACGTGGCCATTGAGGTCAGCGACTCGGGGCAGGGGATGATGCCCGAGGTCGCCGCCCACATCTTCGAACCGTTCTATACGACCAAGGAGCAGGGCAAGGGCACCGGCCTCGGCTTGAGCATGGTGTTCGGCTTCATGAAGCAGTCCGGCGGGCACATCAACGTTTACAGCGAGCCGGGTCGCGGCACGACGTTTCGGCTTTATTTGCGACCGGCAAACGCAAGCAATATGGCCGAGGACGTCGAGGCGCCGCCGTTGCAGCCCGACGCCGATATCCACGAGACGATCCTTGTGGTTGAAGATAATGCTCAGCTGCGCCAGATCGTGGTGAAGCAGTTGAGCGGATTCGGCTTTCAGGTGCTTGAGGTCGACAACGCAAAGCGTGCGCTGGAGCTGCTCGCGCTCAAGGGCAAGGTCGATCTTTTGTTTACCGACGTGGTGCTGCCGGGAGACATGGACGGCTGCGCTCTCGCCCGCGAAGTCGTTTCGCGATGCCCGGACGCGAAGGTGCTGCTCACCTCCGGCTTTCCCGGCGCGCGGCTGACCGACATGCAAACGCTCGGCACCAGCGTTCGCCTGCTCAGCAAGCCCTATCGAAAAGAAGATCTGGCGCGAACGGTTCGCGAGGCGCTCGGCGATTGACGGCCACGCGCCGTCGCGGCCGGCCTGCTTGTGCCGCCGCCGAGGCTGACGCAAGCTTGCGGCGTGACGCGGGAAACGCAAACGCAAACGCAAACGCAAACACAAACGCAAGTCGCGATCGTGGGAGGCGGGCCGGTCGGTCTGGTGCTCGTGCTGTTTCTCGATTTTCACGGCGCCAAATGCGCGATCTTCAATACCGAGCCGGAGAGCCGCTGGCACCCAAAGGGCAACGGCCAGAACGCCCGCACCATGGAGCATTACCGCCGCCTCGGCTTTGCCGATGAGGTGCGCCGCCTCGGCCTGCCGGGCAATCATCCGTTCGATCAGGCCTATTTCACCCGGCTGTCGTCACACGAGATCTATCGCTTCCCGATGCCGAGCCGCGACGAGCGGATCGCCATGCGGGTGCAGATGCCTGTCACCGATCAGCTGCCGGAGCCGATGTTTCACGTCAATCAGATGTATGTCGAGCGCTATCTGCTCGAGCGCGTATGCCGGTCGCCGTCCATCGACGTTCGCTTCGGCTGGCAGGTCGACTGGTTCACGCAGAACGAAGAGGGCGTGCGGCTGCACGCGCGCAAGACCGGCGGCGCGGATGAAATCGTCTGCAGTGCGGAATACGCGGCCGCGTGCGATGGCGGCAACGGCTTCATCCGAAAGACACTGGGCATCGCCTATGAGGGCGACGTGCAGAAGAAGGACGCCTATTGGGCCGGCCAGTTCTTCTCCATCTACATGCGCATCCCGGAGCTTTATCCGAAATTCGTCGGTCATCGCCGCGGCTGGATGTATTGGGCTATCAATCCCGACCCGCACACGCGCGGCGTCATCTTCTCGCTCAATGGCGCCGATGAGTTCATGATGCTGATCAAGCCGGAGCGCGGCCACAGCGGCGTCGACACCGCAAAGGTGGCGGATTGGCTCAAGCGGACGATCGGCGCCGATATCGCGATCGAGATACTGGCCTACCATCCGTGGAATGCCGGCCAGGCGCTGGTCGCCGAACGCTATCGCGCCGGCCGCGTCTTTATTGCCGGCGATGCCGCGCATCTGTTCACGCCGACCGGCGGCTTCGGCATGAATACCGGCATCGACGACAGCTCGAACCTGGCATGGAAACTTGCCGCGGTGCTGCACGGCTGGGGCGGGCCGCGTTTGCTCGACTCCTACGAAGCCGAACGCAAGCCGATCGGCCGTCGCAACACCGGCGCATCGCGCCAATATGCGTCGCGCATGCGTGACGCCGTCGTGCCGGACAATATCGAGGCTGAGGGTCCCGCGGGGGACGCCGCGCGCGCCGAGGCGGCGACGATGACCTACGTGCGCTACAATCATTTCAACCGCGCCGAGGACGTGGACGCGGTTGGCGTGCAGATCGGCGGCCGCTACGACGGTTCTCCCGTCATCATTGCGGACGGCACGCCGCCGCCGGATGTTCTCCCGGAGACCTACGACGAATATGTCCCAAGCGGGCTTCCGGGCGGACGCGCGCCGCATCTTTGGCTCGACGATCGCCGCGTCATGGGCAGTTCGTTGTTCGACCAATTCGGCCGCGGTTTTACGTTGCTGCGATTCGATTCCAGCGCAATCGATACGGCGCCGCTCGAACGCGCCGCGGCGGCGCGCGACATTCCGCTCAAGGTTCTCGACGTCACGCTGCCGCAAGCGCGCGAACTTTACGGTCGCGCTCTCGCGCTCATCCGCCCGGACCAATACATCGCCTGGCGCGGCGACCGGTTGCCCGACGATGTCGACGCGCTGCTCGTACGCGTCACAGGGCTTTGAGGCAGTCCCAGTCAGAGAAATACGGCGGAACGGCGTCGCGTTCTGCCGCGACAGCTTGAATTGCGCCGTGCTCGGCTTCACTGGGCTCGGTCTATTGGGTGTCGTCGTCTCTGTCCTATTGTTTTCGCAATGGCCCTGAGTCATTGACTGGTGCGGCGACCGCAGGACGCTCGCACCGGTGCAGCGGTCAGTGCATGGAACTGGAGAGTATGTCATGAAGTGGCTTGTGAGCCTGGCCGTGCTGGCCGTTATGTCCATTCATCCCGCGCACGCCACGGACCTGGACTGCGTCAGCACGACATTCAATCTGCTCTCGCCGAACGACAAGGTGTGCCTGAGCGTGTTTGAGGATCCGCAAGTGGCCGGCGTCGTGTGCCACATTTCGCAGGCGAGAAAAGGCGGCTGGGGCCAGCCTCTGGGCCTCAACGAAGACCCCTCTAATTTTTCATTGTCGTGCCGGCAGATCGGTCCAATCAGTGTCGATATGTCGAAGCTGCCCGACAAGACAGAGGTGTTCAGTCAGAAAACCAGCATCTTTTTCAAGACGACCCGGATCTATCGCGTGCTGGACAAGCCGCACCACACGCTCATCTACCTCGCGATCAGCACCAAGATCGTCAATGGCTCGCCGGCGAACGCGCTCAGCACCGTGCCGATCATGCCGTGGCCGCACTGACACTGACACTGACACTGACGCTGACGCGGGGCCGGGGCCCGGGTTCGCGGCCCGCAGTCGCTACTTTGAGATCGCGTCCGCCGTCTTCGCGATCAGCCCCTTGGGCGTCGCGTAAGCGGTCGCCACCTCCGGTATCTGGTGTCTGGTCGCAGATATGGGAGCTTCCGCTGTTGATTGCGCCGCCAATGCGACTCGAGTCGTCGGCAAAGGCGTCGGATCGTCCGGCTATTTGAGCTTTAGTTTCGGGCTGGCGGCGAGCGGCGAGACGTTGTAGTGCGCGTTCTCTCCTGGGTGAAGAACCGTAGAGCAGAAATCCGCCCGCGGCCGGGCCTCGCCGAGTAGACTTGACGCGCCCGCATCTGCTGTGTTGGCGCAGCGGGATTGCGGGGCGGGGGAAACGGCGTTTGTCGCGCGGTACATCAAAATAGGAGTGGTGAAATTTCCGCGCACCGGCTGCGAGCAGCTTTTGACGCAGCTACTTGGGTTTGGGAGCGAGAAGCATGACGATGCAGTCGATGCTCTCGTTTATCTCATCCTCGGCTTAGTTGGCGACGGGTTGAGGAGCACAAGGTGCCCTATGTTTGACCATTACTAACGATTTAAGGAATGCCTCGGCACTGAAAATCGTGCATTTGCCAATCGAATTCATTGGCCGCCGTCTGTTGATCTTTTGGTAACGACGTGTATCCCCCGGCCATCGGCGTCCAGTAGGTGAGTAGCATCGTCCCAGTCTCGCCCTGTGTCGTGCGATATTTAAGGCTCACTTCAATGCTTTTGTCTTCATCACTGTCTTTATCGCCTGGCTCTGGTCCCGAAATCCAAGTGGGAATTACCGAAATCGGATGGGCAGTATCGAACGTACCTGTCTTTCCTTGCTTCATAAGTTCGTCGATCTGTGCAAGGTTTTCAATGGTTAGATAAACCACAAGCGGCATGCCGACACGCCACTGCGTGACCGCTCCTGTCGCGATGAAACGACCGTGAGCCGCTTTGTCGGCGGCCATGACGCCAGACCAACAATCATTAGGGACCGTCGGAGCGGCTTGCGCATCGACGCTCATCAGCAGCGCACCCGTAAATATCAGCTCTTTAAACATCTAAATATCCCCACGCCCGCGCCGATTCGCACAGAGCTGGGTGCTAAGATTAAAGCACCTCTATGCTCGATATTTCCCCCTCGATCGGCAAAGAATTCAACGAGCGATTTAGCCGCAAGGATACGCTCTCGGTCAATATCTATGGAGGCTTCAACTCTCGCGGGGAGGTAATTGTCCGCGACCGCCGCGGGACGCTCAAAGCCGAACTGCCGAACGCGGACGAAAGGTCATTGACTCTCGGCAACGACCCGCTCGCCATCTGCAAGCCGAGTGGTGCCAAGACGATCGACGCCGCGAAGGCGGTGGGGAATTTTACTAACAGGACCTATGCGGCCGTCAACGCCATCGCGTCCGAGGTCGCCAATATTCAATTGCGGCACTGCAAAGTAACGGGCGACGACCAGGAGGAAGTCGGTCCTGACCACGAGCTTTTGACCTTGCTCGACGGTGTGAAGAACGACAGCGTTAAGCCGCGCGCCATCTACCCGCTCAACCCGGGCCGAGTTCGTGTAAAGCTGAATAAGGCGACCTTTCCCTACAAGCTGAGCCACTACGAAATCACCATTGACGGCCACACATATCGTTTTGAGCCGTATCAGATCCTCCACGGCAAATATCCCGACCCGAGCGACCCCTTTGTCGGCATCGTCCTGCGATCTACGCCGCGCCTTTGGTTCTCTGCTCGAAAGCTCTGACGGGAAAGCGGCTGAGCCCGGTTCGAGGGATTGCACAGCGCGGAGCTTTCTGCCTACTCTGTTCGCGACGGTTCCCCTCGGGGATCAAAAGGGAACGCGGTGCGGGCACGTCTCGCTCAACGCCGCGGCTGCCCCCGCAACTGTGAGCGGCGAATCTTCCGTCACTAGCCACTGGGATTGGTACCCGGGAAGGCGACGGCAGGTGAGGACCCGCAAGCCAGGAGACCTGCCGTCAGTCGTAAGTCACGCGCGTGCGCGTCTCGGGCGGGGTGTCCAGGCGTCGACAGAGAGTCCGGTTGTTTTGCAGTCCGCGAACGAAGGGCGAAAGCGGAATGTAGGGCAGCCAAAAGCCGCGGTGACGGGTTTCTTTCGCCTTCGAGGCGTTATGTCGTGCCTGTCAACAACCGCGGCCGCCGGAGCGGCCGGCTATCTGCATTCGGCTATGTTCTCACATCTTCATCTGTTCTGGCGATCGGCGCGCAGCTAACAATCGGCGCCGCTGCCGCTCAAACGGCGCCGCCCAGCGGGCAGCCGATCAGCGGCCAGAGCAAGCTGCCACAGATCAGCGTGAGGGGACGGCTGCCAAAGCAGCCCAAAACCGCTCGCAAGCGCGGCACGCCAACCCCCTCTGCGCCTCCCATACGCAGCGCCAGCACGAGCCAGCCGTCACCAACACCTTCGGTCGCGAGTCCGCTCAACGGCAATGCGACTGCGATAAGCGCCAGCCGCTTGGGCTTGAGCGTGCGCGAGACGCCGGCAACGGTCGAGGTGGTCAATCAGGCCACAATGCGGGAGCAAGGCTACCGCACGAGCGCCGAGATCGCCAAAGGCGCCGTGGGCGTCCTTGATATCGACTCGTCGGGCGCGCCCGCCGGCTTTTCGATGCGCGGCTTCACGTTCGGCGAAGTCAACGTTCTGTACAACGGAATTTCCATCGGCCAATCGAGCGACACGACGCGCTTGATGGACACCGGCAATCTCGCCCAGGTCGAGTTTCTTAAAGGTCCGTCGGCGCTGATGTCCGGAATGGAGGCAATTGGCGGCTCGGTGAACTACGTCAGCCGGCACCCGACCACGGGCCCGATCCAGAACGAACTCGACCTTTCGGTGGACTCGCTTGGCACGTTCCGTTCGCATTACGGCTCGGGCGGCAGCACCGGCGTGCCGGGGCTCGATTATCGCTTCGACGCGGTCGGGTCGAGCATCAACAGTTTCATTGACGGCGATTGGCGCGACCTGACGGATCTCGCCACGCAGTTCAATTATCACGTCAATAATAACTTCATGGTCTTCGCGGCCATCGATTACAAGAAGGATTCCGGTCACGCCTACTGGGGCACGCCGCTGGTGCCGACCTCGTTTGCCGGCGGCAACGCGGTGAACGGCGTCGTCTCGGGCAACGCGGTCAGTACGTTTTCCGGGGACAATCTCGGACCGATGACGATCGATAGGCGAACGCTGACGACCAATTATAACGTCGCCGACAACGCCACCGGCGCCCAGGAATTGTGGCTGCGCAGCGGTTTCGAATGGACGCCCCTCAACAATGTGACCGTAAAGGACCAAGTCTACTACTATCAAGCCAAGCGCAACTGGCTCGACAGCGAAACCTATGCCTTCGATGACGGTGCGGTCTTTGCGGCCGGAACCATCGACCGCGACCGTTTCTTCGTCACGCACAATCAGCATATGATCGGCAACAACATCGATTTCTTGTGGGACTCGCGGCTGTTCGGCATGGACAACCGGCTTGCCGCTCAAGCCCAGGTGAGCGGAAACTCGCTCACGTTTGTGGAGGAAGGCGATCCAAACGATTACCCCTTTGACAACGTCGCCGTCGTCAATCCGGTCCAGGGCGTTTACGGCTCGGAGTTTCCTGATGTCCGGACCAAGCAGCTCAATGACGTCGCCGGCGCGCTCGAAGACCGTCTGAAGATCACGCCGTCGTTCGCCCTGATCGGCGGCGTTCGTGCGGACGATTGGACGCTGTCGAGCAGTGGTGTCGACTTCGATGGCACGATCCCCGCTGGCGAGCCGTTCACCCAGACTTGGAAGCCGGTCTCCTACCGCGCCGCCTATACTTATGAGCCGATCCCGAACTTGACGCTCTACAGCATGTACGCCACCTCCTACGATCCGGCGGCGGCCAGCATCTTCTCCGTCAATGCCTCCACGCCGCTGGCGTTGACCAGCGCGCGCATCTACGAAACCGGCGTCAAGCAATTGCTGTGGGACGGCAAAGCCGAGTGGACGCTTGCCGCTTACGACATCAAGCGGAATAACGTCTACGTGCAGACCGGCCCGATGACCTTCGACCTTGCCGGTGAAATCGCCACCAAGGGGATCGAACTGGCCGGCGCAGTGCGTCCGTTCGAAGGCTGGAAGCTCTGGGGCAACGTGGCCCTGACGCACGCGCGCTACGAAAATTTCAACAGCGTCAACGGCGATTGGACCGGCAACACGCCCTCCAACGTTGCGCCGGTCATCGTCAATGCCGGCGCGTCCTATCGCTTCGAGCATTGGCGCTGGCCGGTGGAAATCGGCGGCTCGGTACGCCACGTCGGCAACCGTTATCTGTTCGAGGACGACGTTACGACGATGGATGCCTACACGACGGCGGACGTTTACGCGTTCGTCGATGTTCCCGGCAAGGATTTGGCCATGATGGACATCAACACGATGCGCATCGCATTTCGCGTGCGCAACCTGACGAATGCCATCTATGCGGCATTTTCCGATCCGGGCTATCCCGACCAGGTCTATCTGGGCGACCCGCGCACTTACGAACTTGCCGTCTCGGCCAAATGGTGAGCCATCGCGTGCGCGTGCTCACGCTGTCGGCCCGCCGGCGATGAATGAGCAGCCGTCCTCGATGAGCTCCGAGCAGCGGCCCGGCGACCGGCCATTAATCCGCCGGCTGCTGCTGTTCTTCGCGCTTGTTTACGTGGTTGAGGGACTAGCCCAGCCCGATGGACTGATCGCGCAACCTCTCAGTTATTATCTGAAGACCTCGGAAGGCTGGAAGCCTACGCAGATCGCCGCATACACGTCGCTATTGTACCTGGCTTGGATCATCAAGCCGCTCTACGGTTTGATTTCGGACTTCGTCCCGCTGTTTGGCTACCGGCGCAAAAGCTACCTAGTGCTTGTGAACGTTGCGGCGGTCGGCGGTTTTTTCTGGGCGACGCAGCTCTCCGCGCCGAGCGCGCTGTTTTTCGCTCTGGCGGGGACCGCCTATGCGATGGCGATATCGAGCACGCTGTGCGGCGCCGTGCTGGTGGAAAACGGCCAGCGTTTCCGCGCGAGCAGTCGTTTCGTTAATCAGCAATGGCTTTGGTACAACATCGCCGCCATGGCGGCCGCAATCGCCGGCGGCCAGCTTGTTCAGCGCTTATTGCCGCAACAGGCGCTTCATGGCGCCGCGGCGATTGTCGCTTTCACGCCTGTCGTTGTCATCGCGGGGACATTGCTCCTGGTTCCGGAGCGCAAAGTCGCGATCAACGTTCAAGCAATGAAGGACTCTTTCGCGAGTCTCAAGACGTCGCTAAAGCGCCGCGAGCTATGGCTGATTGCCGGATTTTTATTTTTGTACAATTTCAGCCCCGGCTTGAGCACGCCGCTCTATTTCACCATGACCGATACCCTGAAATTTTCCCAAAGCTATGTCGGCATCCTGTCTTCTATTTCGGCTTTAGGTTGGGTCGTCGGTGCGCTGCTCTATCGGCCGCTGTTTGGTGACTTGAGCCTAAAGCGATTGCTGAACGTCAGCATCGGCTTCGGCGCGTTCACAACCGCGGCATTCCTGTTCCTTTCAAGCGAGACCTCAGCCGCGATAATTTATTTCGGCGCCGGTTTTGCCGGAATGCTCGCCATGGTCGCCACGCTGACACTCGCCGCCAACTGCTGCCCGCCAGGGGCCGAGGGCTTCACTTTTGCCACCCTCCTGTCCGTAGGCAATCTCGCGTCGACATTGGCCAACAATGTCGGGGCCTTTCTCTATACGCATGTTTTCGACCAAAATTTGCGGCCGCTTGTCGTGATCTCGGCGGCGGTCACAGCCGTCGCCTTCTTCGTCGTGCCGCTGCTCCGGCTCGGGCGCTCGGGCGGTTCCCTTCCGCAATATCGCGGGACAGGATGACGCGCCGCGAAAGCGCCTTTAACTTCAACGCGAACGGGCGGTTCCACGGTTGGCACGCCAGCTTGACCAAAGTGCCGGGTGCGGCTTCAATCCGGCGCAGATGTGATTTGGACGCGTGGAGGAGGAAACGAATGACCTTCCGCATCGCTATCGTGCAGCCGATCGCGCACCCGCCGGGCGAGGACGAACGCAATGTCGCCGACGCCGTGCGCGCGATCGAGCATGCCGCCCACGACGGCGCCGATTTCGTGTGCTTTCCGGAAACCTATCCGGGGCCGTGGCGCATGCCGGCGGGCTACGATCCGATCCCGGCGCTCGCCGAAGCGGCGGCGACCCATAGCGTGCATGCGGTGTTCGGCACCATCGAGCCGATCGATCGCAAGGCTGCGACCGCGCACAACCTCATCGTGATGGCGTATCCGGACGGCCGCACGCCGGTGCGCTATCGGCGCACGCATCCGAACGGGCCATGGATCTATACGGGCGGTTCGACCTGGGAATTTAAATACGTTGCCGGCAACGAGTTTCCGGTATTCGACACCGCGCACGGCAAGGTCGGGCTCGCCATGTGCAGCGAAGTCTACATGCCGGAGGTGACACGGTCGCTGGCGCTGCGCGGCGCGGAACTCATCTTCATGCCGGCTGGCGTCGACAAGCGCCGGCTCTGGGCGACGTGGCGGACGCTGATCTGGGCGCGCGCCATCGAGAATCTGGCGGTGGTGGTGACCACGCAGAATTTGTTCGACCACGCCCAGCGCGGGCTCGCGATGGTGGCGACGCCCGAGGAGATTTTGTTCGAGAGCACCGCGGCGGGTTTGAGTGTGGTCGATGTCGATCTTGACCGCGTGCGTTATCTGCGCGGCACGCGCGACGAGGTCGGCTCGTCGCAGGCCTGTGCGGCCAAGCAGGGCGTCCTCGGGCCGCAATGGCAGCGCCCGGAACTATACGATTTGTTTTATCCGCGGCCGTTGCGCGAAGCGGCCGAGTAGGGGGTGGGCATCCGCTCAGAACTCGGCCCCTGGCCGTATCTCGGTTATACGGCAAGCCGTATCGACCGTGCTGCGCAGTGCCGCACCGACGATGCCGCGCTGGTGAAATTCGTCAAAGATCCGGCCGCCGGATGTTATCTGATCGGCGGCGAGCTCGTTGTGCTGCGCAACGAGAACGGCGCGCTACAGCCATTGTTCGCGATGGACGAGGTGCGCGCGTTCGACGGGGCGCGCGAGACCGTGTTCCTTGGCCTGATGGACGGTGCGCCCCGGTTCGGCATTGCGCTTGATGTCAGTGCCGTCGAACTGCTCAAGACGCGCAGCGATCTCAAGCTCACCGATCTGCGCAGCATCTCTGTGCACGGCCTGGTCGATGCCGAGCATCTGCCGCCGCTCGCCGAGGCCAAGGCGGTGCTCGGCTGGCATGCGCGGCACCGCTTCTGTCCGAATTGCGGTGTGCCGACCAATGCGGTGGACGCCGGCTGGCGGCGCGATTGCCCGTCCTGCAAGGTGCAGCATTTTCCGCGCACCGATCCGGTGGCGATCATGCTGCCGATCGCGGGTGAGCGCTGTGTGCTCGGCCGCTCGCCGCGGTTTGCGGCGACCATGTGGTCATGCCTGGCAGGCTTCATCGAGCCGGGCGAGACGATCGAGCAGGCGGTGCGCCGCGAAGTGCTCGAGGAGGCCGGTATCGTTTGCGGGAAGGTGAATTATTTCACGTCGCAGCCGTGGCCGTTCCCGATGTCGCTGATGATCGGTTGTCATGCCGAGGCATTGTCCGACAAAATCACCGTCGATCGCAGCGAACTGGAAGACGCGCGCTGGTTCAGCCGCGAGGAACTGGTGCTGATGCTGGTGCACAAGCATCCGCAGGGCCTGACCGCAACGGTGCCGCACGCCATCGCGCACCACATCATCCGCCGGTATATCGAAGAAGGTGGCGACGTCCTGCGCTGAGGCGCCCGCGCGGAAAGTGCCGATCCAGGCGACGCCGCCGGTGGGCCACGCTCGGAAACGGAATACCCGGCTGCCCGCCGGTGTTTCCTGGGTGCTGGGTGGTTATCCTCAAACGCGAAAAGCTTCGCGGCTGCGCCGCTATGCCAATGCCGGCCGAGAAAGGTGCCGCAGGCAAGGGCTGGCTCCCTGTACGGGGGCCGTGCCGGGTGAGCGGGAAAGGCAAGCCGGCGCCACGACGGATGTGGCGGCTGGCAGGGGTTGATTTGGAATAATTTTCTTATATACTGAGATGCAATGGAGTTTCTTGGAATAAAATCTCCAATGGATCAAATCGACAGAAAAATCCTTACAGTTCTGCAGGATGACGCCTCGCTGTCGGTGGCCGAGATCGGGTCGCGCGTCGGCCTATCCTCGACGCCCTGCTGGAAGCGTATCCAGCGGCTGGAAGCTGATGGGGTCATTCAAAAGCGCGTCGTTCTAGTCGACCAGGACCGCATCGGGCTCGGCGTCTCGGTGTTCGTCTCGATCGAGACCGGCGACCATTCGCGGGAATGGCTCGATCGCTTCGCTCAGGTCGTCGGCGCCATGCCGGAGGTGATGGAGTTTTACCGCATGGCCGGCGACGTCGATTACATGCTGCGGGTCGTCGTCACCGACATCGCCGGCTATGACACCTTCTACAAACGGCTGATCGCGGCCGTGCCGCTGAAGAACGTCACGTCGCGCTTCGCCATGGAGAAGATCAAGTCGACGACGGCGCTGCCGATTCCGGCCGCGGCCCCGGCGTAACCAGAGCATTTTCCGCAAAAAGCGGCCGACGGTTTTCCGAAGAAATGCGACCAAATCTCTAGTGGGGCTGACTGCCGCCCGCCGCGATCGCCTGGGAATTGCGCGCGGTGGTCTCGGTCATCGTCTTGTTGAAATAGTCGGGGAGGTCGCCAAGCGTAATCCGCGGCGAGCAATCCGGCGTGCAGCTATAGGTCTCGCGGTCGACGCCGCGATACACCACAACGGTCGGATCGGCCGGCCCTTGCACCTCGATGTTGTGCTCGGCGAGCACGCTGCCGTCCTTATCGAGCACGACCACGTTGGTCGCCCCGTAGCCTTTGCCGGTGATGATGGCGAGGCCGTTATGTTGCAGCGTCAGATCGGCGATCAGCGGATTGCCGATCACCACCGTGACAGCCCGCTCGGGCAGTTTGATGATGCGGGCTTGATCGACATGGACGACGACCGGACTTGCGGCGCCCGCCGGCGTGGCGACGATTGGCGAGGCGAGGGCGGCGGCGAGCCAAAACACCAGTCGTAAGCGCGAGCGGTCCCGCACGCTTTTGTCTGTCATCGATACTCTCCGATACGCTACGCGGATTCGACAACCCAAGCGTCCGCACGCCGACAGGCCTAATTGACTGCAAATTGGTGAATGAACTGCAAATCGCCCCCGCGGCGGACACTCAGCGCCGCGGCGGTGACGTTTGCTTAACTATACGGGAGGCCTTAGCGCTGCGGGCTGCTGCTGCTGCTGCTTGAACGGATGGAGGAGCTGGGCGCCGAAGCTCTGCGGATAGGGATGCTCGTCGATGCCGTAACGGTCGGGGAGCTGGCCTTCCGGCATATAGAACGTGCCAAACATGACGTCGAACAGCGAGAACGTGCCGGCGAAATTCTTCTCTCCGCCCCGATCCGGCGAAGTGTGGTGCCAGCGGTGAAACACCGGGCCGGCAAAGATGTATTTGAACGGGCCCAGCGTCCAGTCGAGGTTGGCGTGCACGAAGGCCGAATGCGCCACCGTCAGCGGTCCGAGCACGACAAACACGGTCGGCGAAATGCCCGCGAACAGCATGGTGACGTCGGCGAGTACGCTGCCGAGGAACAGATTGATCGGGTGAAACCGCGCCGCCGAGATCCATTCGAGTTCCTCGGTGGAATGATGCACCGCGTGGTATTTCCACATCGTCTCGCCGTGGAACCAGCGGTGCGTCCAGTACATGATGAAGTCCTGGCCGATGAGAAAGATAATGCCCTGGGCGACGAGCGGCAGCGCGGCGAGCGGTCCATGACCGTGCTCATAGAATGCGACGAGTCCACCGGCGCTGGTGATGCCGAGTACGATGGCCGCGACCGCAATGAGCATGCCGATGCGCAGAAAGCGGGCAATTATCGGAATGATCAGCCAGTAACAAAGATCGGTCACGAGGTCGCTCTTGTGCCACCAGGCGCGGCCCGGATTGCACGACCAGAACCACGTGAGCACGGTGAACAGCAACGCGACCCCGATCGAGATCGGAAGGATTTTCATAAAACTCTGCCCGGCGGTCACCGCGACTGCGAGCAATTCCTGGATCATTTGCGATACCGCTTCTGCGATGCGGGCCGGGCATCTGCGCGACGTAAAAACAGCGCCGAACGGCCAAGCTCGGCAACTCGCGCGGCGACGCGCATTGGGTATCTTGTTAGCCTGCCAATTGGCTTCGAATGGTGTTCGCGGAAGCTTTCACCGCCGCAAATGAGATTGTTGGGTAAACGATCGTTTAATCGCGCCAACGACGAAGTGCCCGAGATCGAACGGTTGGCAGAATGGATAATTTACAATTTGAGGAGCATCTTTCGTGCCGTTCGGAACCGGCTTGGCCTCGCGTGTGGCAGGGCGGCTGTGGAATAGCGGCGGGCTTGCGATGTTTCGAAATACGCCGGCGTATTTGAGGCGCCTGACAAAGCAGATTTCCCGTTTTGTCCGCATGGAACGCGGCGCAACCGCCGTGGAATTTGCTCTGATCGCGCCGGCATTTATCGCGACGCTGATCGCCATATTGGAAGTATGCATCTTTCTGTACGGACAAATGGCTCTGCAGAATGCGGCCAATCAGGCCGCACGTTATTTCCTGACCGGCCAGGCGGAAAATGGAAATTGGACCGCCACCACGGTCGTCAACAAGGTTTGTCCAGTACTGTTCACCTGCACCAAGCTGTTCATTGTGGTGCAGGACTACGCGTCGTTTGCCGCAGCCAGCACCTCGGCCCCGTCGATGTACAGCAGCGGCGGCAGCATGCTCACCCAGTCGCAGTACACCTACGCCGCGGGCGCTGCGGGCCAGATCATGGTCGTACAACTCGTTTACGCGTGGCCAGTGGTGCCGGGACCATTGGGATTCAATGTCGGCTCTGTTCAAAATGGCGCCGTCGAAATGATGGGAGTGAGCGCGTTCCGGGTGGAGCCCTATTCCGGATGAGGGGCGCGGCTGCCAGCATTTGCCGGCGTTTCGGCGCATCGACCCGCGGTATAGCCGCCGTCGAGTTCGCGCTGATCCTGCCGATGCTGATGGTGTTGTTTCTCAGCACATTCGACGCAGCAAACGGGATCGCCGTCTACATGAAGGTTCGCTCGGCGTCTTACGTTTTGGCAGCCATCACCAATCAATTCGGCACCGGTGGTACTTACCCTGCGATCGCCACCACGGATATGACGAATATCACCGGGGCGGCCAGCAAGGTTCTTGCGCCTTACACGGGAACGCCGTTTGTGGTTCTTTCGCAAATCAAGGCGACGTCCAATACCGCTGCTGTCGTGAGCTGGAGTTATTCGCTCAACAGTACGGCGCTGACACCGTCCAATACTTATAGTGGTCTGCCCGCGAACTTTGCGAAGAATTCGTGTGGCAATAAGTATCCTTGTTATGCGATCGTGGCCACCGTCAGTTACACCTTCACGCCGATGTTCGGTTCCTTCATGACCGGGCCAATCACCCTTGCAGATACGGTGTTTGCGACGCCACGCGTCACTGCTTGCGTTCAATACAACGGCGTTCCGAGCAGCTGCTAGCTCCGGATAAAGCCGGCACTGATTTCATAACCACGCCAGTGATATTGCGTCGTCGCCTGCCGGGCGCGGCGTGACGTTTCTTCGCCGAGCGTGCCGCAGATCAGCAGCGCCTGGAACGCGCCGATATTGATGCCGACATGGAAGATCGCATAGGCGCGATCACGGTGGTGATCGGCCGGCGCATAGAGGCCGCCGACCTGTGGATGTGTCAGCGCCGCGATGATGAGAGGGAGACTTCCGAACCCCCAAACAAACGCGACGCGGCGATAATCGTCGCGCTTAGTCTTGACTATCTGTGGCCGAGACGACGCGCCGCGGCAGTCCTACTGCGCAATGTGGGCGGTGCTGAGGGACTGCTGGAACATCGCCTGCAGATCCGACTGGATGGCTGCCGGCGAGTTCGCGGTATAGAAAAAATTCGGCGAAGCGCAGCTCTGCAGTGCCGGTGGAATGTAGTCGGTGCCGCTGGGATAGCCGACATTGGTGTTGGCATAGCCATCTTCATCATCGAAGATCGTGCTCGCGTCAGGGATCGGCTGATATGGAATGTACAGGATTGCGATCGTGATGCCGCGAGCTTTCATCGTGCCGCACCAATCCGTGGCGTTCGGACCGGTGGTTTGATCGTTTCGAGCGCCCGTGCTGGGATTCTTAGGTATGGTGGTTGCCGAATTTTGGTAGGGCACGTTTGTTGAAGCGCTGTAGTTTTCCGAGCCCCAGGAGCCGCCCGATTGGTATTGATAGTCTTGTGAACCATCGGTGACGATAAAGACGTAGGGCAGGGCGTTGCTCGGGCTCGTGCCCGTACCAATCGAGGTGATGAAGGTGTTCATCTCGGGAAGCGCGTTCTCGAAATGCGTGCCGCCGGAGCCGAGCGTCGCGTCCTGGCCGGTATCGAGCAGGCTTGCTAGACTCGCGGCAAAGGTGGCGATCGTGCTTCCGGTGCCGAAGCTGTTGGTCAGCCCGACCGAGCAGGAATTGCTGCTTCCGGCGCTGGAGGTGCAGAGCCATCGAATGAACGGGAACAATCCGATCTGGAATTGATTGGAAATGCCGGTGTAGGTCTCTGTTGTGGTTGCCCGCTGCAACAGCGCGTTGACCCCATAGCCGACGGCGTCGGCTTGCAATTGGATGCAGGACGTTGTTCCGGCAGTCGAGCACGATGAAACCGGCGTGTTGGTCCAATTTACACTGCCGCCGTTGGTCGCATTGGTGCCGCTCCCAAACGATGTCGGGGTGGTTCCCAAACGGGAAATAGTAAATCCCTGGCAATATCCTCCCGGCGAAGGGTTCGGCTTGTAGCCTCCGTAACTATGCCCAACAGCGGGGATTGGACCTTGGTAGACAAGCGACCCGGTCTGCGCGCACGCCCCTTGCGCCTGGAAATGGCAAGCAAACTGACAGCCTTGCGGATAGCCGGGATTGCCGAGGTTGTCGTCGGGATTGACCGCCATGAGTCTCGCCTGTTCGGCGGGCGTCGACGGGAAGCTCATGGAGCCGGAGACATCCAGCATCAGATAGAAATTGATGTAAGTCGGCAGCGTAAAGCTCGCGGTGGACGAGCCGGAGACATTGATATTGTTGTAGCCAGGAATGATCCGCATGAAAAAGGTCGGAACCGAATAGGAGTAATTGAGCGTCGCCGTGACGGTCATGCCGCTTTTGCTGACCGTTTCGGTATTCGTGACGCCTGAAAACGCGGAGGTGTTGGACGTGAAAAAATTTTGCGCATAGGTTGAGCCGCCCGATACTGTCCCGCTGCCGGTCATGGCTTTCGCGGTCGTGACGACCGGCGAATTGTTGGAGACAGTGCCGAGCGTCGCTGCATCGGCGGCGGCCTGCAGCTTGGTCTTGATCATCGATGCGTATGAATAGTCGATGGCGCAGCCGACCGCGCTGACGAGCGGAATGGCCGTCAGCGCGGTGATCATCGCCACGTTGCCGCGCCTGTTGCCGGCGAAACTCGTCGCCAGTGTCCGCAGGCGCCCGCATATGGCGGCGAGGTGGCCCATTGTACCGATTGCGTTCTTCATCGACGGACTCCCTGATCGGCCGGTGCAATTTTTATTTTAAATGTTGCGGCTTTCACCTGCCGAAATTGCCGAATTCGATGCAGAACTAATGACCGGAAATGTCTTCCGAAAGACTTAATGATAATCTGTACTGGCGCATGCGTCGGCTTGGCGAACGTGGAACGACAAACAACACCGGCGAGGCAAACAAAGCCAGGCGCTCCCGGGCGGCGGATGGCTAATAGAGCGTTTCCAAATTTGGAAAAATATTCATCAAAATTATTGCCGCGCCGCGGTGAAACATGGTGTTAACTACGTCGTCGATTGCGCTTGTAGCGGTGGGTTTATTTGATCGGTTTAACCGCCTCGAAATTTCTCGTCGCTAAGTTCCGTCCGATCCAAACCGGTCAGCACAAGGCCGCTGGATCACGCTCAGACAGCCACGTGTGGACCTAAGGAGCCAACTCATGAAGACCCTTTTGTCACGTTTCGTGAAGGATCAGTCTGGCGCCACGGCCATTGAATACGGCCTTATCGCTGCCGGTATTTCGGTTGCGATCATTGCCGTCGTGCAGGGCCTCGGCACCAACCTGAAGAACACCTTCAGCAGCGTTTCCACCGCCCTCCAGTAAGCGGCGCTCAATCTCTGCTACGAGAGGGCTCCGGTCGCGCACCGGAGCCTTTTCGCTATCGGGGCGACGGTAACCGCCCGTCAACTCGTACCGGATAAGCGGTGCGAAAGCCGGAGAGCGCGATGTTGACCGAGGCGATCGTCCTGACACTGTTTCCAGGGATGATGGCGTTTGCCGCATCGAGCGATCTGTTTACGATGACGATCGCCAACCGCGTTTCGCTCATTCTGGTTGGCGGCTTTGTGCTGCTCGCGGTCATGACTGGTATGAGCCCGATCGCGATGGCCTGGCATTTCGCGGCCGGTGCCGCGGTACTGGTGCTCACCTTTGTGATGTTCAGTCGCGGCTGGGTCGGCGGCGGTGACGCCAAGCTGGCGGCGGCCACGGCACTGTGGTTCGGGTTTGCCCATCTGTTGGATTATCTGCTTTACGCTTCCATCTTCGGCGGCGTGCTGACTTTGGCGCTGATCCAGTTTCGCATGCTGCCGCTGCCGGCTCCGCTCGCCCGACGCGAGTGGATAGATCGGCTGCATCAGCGCGGCGGCGGCGTGCCATACGGAATCGCGCTCGCGGCCGCGGCGCTATTGGTTTATCCGCACACCGAGTGGATGGCCGCGCTCGGTCTTTAACGACGCGTTTACTACTTGCTGCTGGGAATCCGGCCTAACGCAAGATTAACGCGATTTGGATACGCCTCATTAACCATGCTTTGACGTTTAGCTGGTCAAATTCGGCCATGACGGCGCCCCGCGCCAAAGCGTCATTCGGGAAGTGAAGCGTAATGAAAGCCGCGCGTCTCGTCGTACTTGGTGTGGCCATCGCCGCGGGCGGTGTCGCGGCGTATCTGGCGAGTCATGGTCGCACGCCGGCGCCCGAACCCGCCAAGGCACCCGTCGTCGCGCTCGAGACGGTTGAAGTGCTGACTGCCAAATCCGATCTAAGCCGCGGTGATGTGATCGCCGCCAATCAAATCGGTTGGCAGATGTGGCCGAAGGCCTCAACGAACGGCAATTTCATCGTCAAGTCGGGACGGCCCGACGCCGTAACTCAACTCACGGGCGCCATCGTGCGGGTTCCGCTCGCCGCTGGACAACCGATCTTTGATCCGATGGTGGTGCTCGCCAAAGGCTCGGGCTTCCTGGCTGCGATCCTGCCGAAGGGCATGCGCGCCGTCGCCCTGGATATTTCGGCGGAGAGCGCTGCCGGCGGCTTCATCCTGCCCGAGGACCATGTCGATATCCTGCTGACGCGTCATGACAAGGCCGCGGAAAAACTCACGGGCAACGAAAAGATCATCAGCGATACGATCTTGCGGAATGTTCGGGTGCTCGCGGTGGATCAAGCGGTCGAGGAGAAGAGCGGTCAGAAGGTCGTCGTGGGTCATACTGCGACCGTCGAGTTGACGCCCCAGCAGGCGGAGACGCTCGCGATGTCGCGGCAACTCGGCACGATTTCGCTGGCGCTGCGGAGTCTGATCGACTCGAAGTCGTCGGTGCCCGAGGGCGGCGAGGCCAGCGATCACGGCTCGTCGATACAAACGGTGCGGTTCGGCGTCAGCACCATCTCGGCGGCCGGCCGATGATGCGTAAGGGGGGAATTACGATGGCGGCAAGCACACAGACCCGGGCGGCGGCCGCTGTGAGCCTCGTTGTCGCATTGCTCGTCATGCTGACGCTTGCCGTCGTTGGCGGTGTGGCGTTCAGCGCGGCATCCGCTCAGACTGTGAGCGTTGCGGCCAGCGACGGTACCTCGCGGCACGTGACGCTGGGCGCCGGCAAGTCTGCGGTGATTGATCTGCCGCGCGATGTCAAAGACGTCCTGGTCGCCGATCCGAAGATCGCCAATGCGGTGGTGCGATCGTCTCGCCGGGCCTACATCATCGGTATTGCTGTCGGTGAGACCAACGTTTTCTTCTTCGACGCGGCAGGCAAGCAGATTGCCGGCTTCGATATCGCCGTGCAGCGCGATCTCAACGGCCTGCGTGCCGCGATCAAGCAGGCGATTCCCGATTCCGATGTCGATGCCCAAGGCATCGGCCAGGGCGTTATCCTCACCGGCACCGTGGCGGATGCCGCGCAGTCGCAGCAGGCTTACGACATCGCGGTCCGGATGCTCAACGATGCCGACGAGGTCAGCATTCCGCAGGGCAGCAAGATCGTGAACGCCATTGTCATTCGCGGCCGCGATCAAGTGATGTTGAAAGTCACAGTTGCCGAGGTCGAACGCGACATCGTCAAGCAACTTGGCATCAATCTGTCGGGCAGCCTTGGCTACGGCACGGCTGTCGTTAACTTCAACAATACCAATCCGTTCTCGGCCTACGGCCAGTCGCTGAGCGGCTCCGCCATTACCGGGAGCTGGAAGAACATCAACGCCACACTGCAGGCGATGGAGCAGGCCGGCGTGGTCCGTTTGTTGGCCGAGCCAAATCTGACCGCTATTTCGGGAGAAACGGCGACATTCGTTGCCGGCGGCCAGTTCCCGATCCTCAACGGTTATTCCTGCTCGGCCACCTCCAACACGCCGGGCGCGCCGACCACCTGTCAGCCGTCGATCAGCTTCAAGAATTTCGGCGTCAGCCTGAATTTCACCCCGGTCGTGCTCAGCGCCGGCCGCATCAGCCTCAAGGTGCTGACCGAAGTGTCCGATCTGTCCAGCGCCAACTCGCTGGTCATTACGCAGCCCGGCTCGACGGCGACGGCCACCATCCCGTCGATCCGCACGCGCCGCGCCGACACCACGGTTGAAATTCCGTCCGGTGGCTCGCTGGCGATGGCGGGCATGATTCAGGACGAGACGCGGCACAATATCAACGGCCTTCCGGGTTTGATGGAGCTTCCCATCCTCGGCCCGCTTTTCAAGAGCAACGACTACGTCAACCAGCGCACCGAGCTGATGATCCTGGTGACGCCTTACATCGTGCGCTCGGTTGCGGAGAAGGACCTGTCGCGGCCCGATGATGGCTTCGCCGATCCCAGCGATCCCGCGCAGGTGCTGCTCGGCAATTTCAATCGGCTCTACGGCGTTGGCGGCAAGACTGAACCGCCGCACGACACCTACCACGGCAATTACGGATTCATCCTGGACTGATGCGAGACATTTGGAGACCGCCGATGCACCATGTCCGCACCTCGATTGCCGATCGCCGCGCCGGCTCACGGCTTGCGCTGCGTACCGCGTTTGCCGTCGGCTTCGCCGCGCTGGTGTGCGGCTGCAACACCGACCAGCAGATCACCGGCGCTCCCAGTGTGCCGAGCGACTACCGCTTGCGCCATCCGATCTCCATCACGGAGAAGGATCACACGCTGCAGCTCTTCATGGGCGCCAATCGCGACAGCTTGACGCCGTTGCAGCGCGCCGAGGTGCTGGCGTTCGGGCAGACCTGGAAGGGCCGTGCGACTGGCGGCGTCATCGTCGATTTGCCGATCGGCAGCAGCAACGAGCGCGCTTCAGCCGACTCGCTGCGCGAGATCGAATCGATTCTGGCCGCGACCGGCGTGCCGCCACATGGCATCGCGGTGCGCAACTATCGGGTTTCGGGGCGGGTGCTGGCGACGGTGCGCATCAGCTATCCACTGATCGCCGCCCAAGCCGGGCCATGCGGTGTATGGCCCGAGGATATCGGGCCGAGTCTCAATCGCGATTATTTCGAAAATCAGCCGAATTGGAATTTCGGTTGCTCGACGCAGCGCAACCTCGCGGCGATGGTCGCGGATCCGGCCGATCTGGTGCAGCCGCGCGAAGAGACGCCGACCTATGCGCAGCGGCGTACCGTCGTGATGGAAAAATACCGGCTGGGGCAGCCGACAGCGACGTCATCGGGAAACTTCACGCCGTCAGTCGGCAAGATTACCGACCTAGGACAATAATGCGGAATGCCGATGCAACAAGCTGACCAAGCAGACGCTGGGGAAATCGGTCCGGACGAGATTGTCGGACGCGAGGAGCAGATCGCTCCTGCGCCGCGCATCTCGATTCAAGCGTTCTGCGAAACCGTGGAAACCGCCGCCGCCATACAGGCGGCCGGCGAAGACCGGCGTATGGCCAAGGCCCATCTGCGCATTCAGATGGGCGGTCTCGCCGCCGCCGCCGAGGCGTATCACGGCGCTCCGACGCCGAACGTCATCATGCTGGAATCGGAGGGCCGCGGCGAAGATATCCTGGCTGGCCTCGACCAGCTTGCCGAGGTGTGTGACGCGACGACGCGCGTCGTCGTTGTCGGCCGTACCAACGATGTGAAACTGTATCGCGAGCTGGTGCGGCGCGGCGTCAGCGACTATCTGATCTCGCCGATCAGCACTCTGCAGGTGGTGCGCGCGATTTGCGGGTTGTTTTCCGCACCGGACGCCAAACCGGTCGGCCGCATCATCGCCGTGACCGGCGCCAAGGGCGGCGTCGGCGCCAGTACGATCGCCCACAATATCGCTTTTTCCATCGCCCACGACCTGAAGCTCGACTCGGTCGTCACCGACCTTGATCTCGCGTTCGGAACGGCCGGACTCGATTATAATCAGGACCCGCCGCAAGGCATCGCCGAAGCGGTGTTTTCGCCCGATCGCATCGATACGGCGTTCATCGACCGTTTGCTGGCGAAATGCACCGACCATCTGAGCCTGCTGGCGGCTCCGGCGACGCTCGACCGGGTCTACGACTTCGGCGCCGACGCGTTCGAGGCCATCTTCGATTCGCTGCGCACCACGGTGCCGTGCGTGGTGCTTGACGTGCCGCATCAATGGACCGGCTGGACCAAGCAGACCCTGATCAGCGCCGACGATATCCTCATCGTCGCGGCGCCGGACCTGGCAAACCTGCGCAACGCCAAGAACGTTTACGATTTTCTGAAAGCGGCGCGGCCCAACGATCATAAGCCGGTGTACTGCCTCAATCAGGTCGGTGTTCCCAAGCGGCCCGAGATCAAGGCGGCCGATTTCGCCAAGGCGCTGGAGGCCGATCCGGTTGCCATCATCCCATTCGAACCGCAGATTTTCGGCTCGGCGGCCAATAATGGTCAAATGATCGCCGAGATATCCAAGGGGCACCGCACTGCGGAGATGTTCCAGAGCCTCGCCCAGTTCCTGACCGGACGGGCGGCGCCAAAAAAACAACGCGGGGGCCTGTTGTCGCCGCTGATCGAGAAACTGCTGCAGCGTCAAGCATAGCGATTGTTGGAGTAGTGTCGTGTTTGGTAAGCGTCCCACTTCCGGAACTACCGCCGCGGTGGCCGAGCGGCCGCCGCAAGAGAGCCTGCCGCCGCCGCCGTCGGGCGCCAAATCGCCGGCGCCTGGTGCCGCCGAGGAGGCTGGCCGCACGCCGTTTCCCTCCGCTGGCCTCGGTGCGCCGCTGATCGGAGCGCCGACCGCCAAGCAGAATGCCGGGCCCAAGTCGCCGTCGCAGCCGCAAGTCCCGAGCGCTGTCGACTCGCGCCGCTCGGAATCCTACTACGAGGTCAAGGGCACGATTTTCGGCGCCCTGATCGAAGCCATCGACCTCGCACAGCTCGCCAAGCTCGATGCCGATTCCGCGCGCGAGGAAATCCGCGATATCGTCAACGAGATCATCGCGATCAAGAACATCGTGATGTCGATCTCCGAGCAGGAGGATCTGCTCGACGACATCTGCAACGATGTGCTCGGCTATGGACCGCTTGAGCCGCTGCTCGCGCGCGACGAGATCGCCGACATCATGGTGAACGGTTCGGGCACGGTCTACATCGAAGTCGGCGGCAAAATTCAGAAAACCGGAATCCGGTTTCGCGACAACCAGCAGCTTCTCAATATCTGCCAGCGCATCGTCAGTCAGGTCGGCCGGCGTGTCGACGAATCCTCGCCGATCTGCGACGCGCGCTTGCCGGACGGCTCGCGGGTCAACGCCATCGTGCCGCCGCTGGCGATCGACGGCCCGGCACTCACCATCCGCAAATTCAAGAAAGACAAGCTGACGCTGGAACAGCTCGTCAGATACGGAACGATCTCGCCCCAGGGCGCCGAGATTCTCAAGGTCATCGGCCGCTGCCGCGTCAACACGCTGATCTCCGGCGGTACCGGCTCCGGCAAGACGACGCTGCTCAACTGCCTTACCCAGTACATCGACGACGACGAGCGCATCGTCACGTGCGAAGACGCCGCCGAACTGCAGTTACAGCAGCCGCACGTCGTGCGGCTTGAGACGCGCCCGCCAAATCTGGAAGGCGAGGGCCAGGTCACGATGCGCGATCTGGTCAAGAACTGCCTGCGTATGCGGCCGGAGCGCATCATCGTCGGCGAAGTGCGCGGACCGGAAGCCTTCGACCTGCTGCAGGCTATGAACACCGGCCACGACGGTTCGATGGGAACGCTGCACGCCAATATGCCACGCGAGGCGCTGTCGCGCATCGAATCCATGATCACCATGGGCGGCTATTCGCTGCCCTCGCGCACCATCCGCGAAATGATCTGCGGGTCGATCGACGTTGTCATCCAGGCGGCGCGTCTACGCGATGGTTCGCGGCGTATCACCCACGTCACCGAAGTGATGGGCATGGAAGGCGACGTCATCATCACCCAGGACATCTACGTCTACGAGCTCATGGGTGAGGACGCGAACGGCAATCTTATCGGACGGCACAAATCGACCGGGATCGGCCGGCCGAAATTCTGGGAACGGGCGCGCTATTACGGCGAGGAGGTGCATCTTGCGGCCGCGCTCGATGCTTCCGAGATCGCCAACGAACCGGGCAGGAAGTAGAGCGCGAAACGCCAATGGAAACGTACGGACTGTTTTTTCTGGTGGCGTTCGCGATCGGCGGAGTCGCGTGGGTTCTGCTGTATCCAATTCTGTCCGGTGAGCGAAAGGCCGAACGGCGTATGGCAAGCGTCGCACGTTCGGAGCCCGCGGCGCGGCCGACACGTAGCGTGCCGAAGCCCCGCCGCGAGCAGATCGAAGGCACGCTCAAGGAACTGGAGCAGCGCCAGAAAAAAGCGAAAAGTCCGCCGTTGTCCGTTCGCCTTGGCCAGGCCGGGCTGAACTGGTCGAAGCGCAAGTACATTACGATCTCGGTCATACTTGGCTTCGTCGCGTTCCTGATCGGATTTTTGTTGAGCCACGGCCTGCTGCCCACACTCGCCTTCGGCTTCGCCGGCGGGTTCGGTATTCCGCGCTGGCTCCTGAAGTTTCTCAAGAATCGGCGCGAGGCGAAGTTTCTCAATGGGCTGCCAGACGCGGTCGACGTCATCGTGCGCGGCATCAAGGCCGGCCTGCCGCTGCTCGACAGCATGAAATTGATCGCCAATGAGGCGCAGGACCCGATTCGCAGCGAATTCCGCGGCATCATCGACACGCAGACCATCGGTATCCCGCTTGGCGAGGCTTGCCTCAAACTCTACGAGCGTATTCCGGTGCCGGAGGCCAACTTCTTCGGCATCGTCGTCTCCATTCAGCAGCGCGCCGGCGGCAATCTATCCGAGGCGCTGGGCAATCTGTCGCGCGTGCTGCGCGAGCGCAAGAAGATGAAGGCCAAGATCAAAGCCATGTCGCAGGAGGCCAAGGCCTCGGCGGCGATTATTGGTTCTCTGCCCATCATCGTAATGGCTCTCGTCTGGTTCACCAGTCCGGGTTACATTGATTTGTTATGGACCGAATCGTTGGGGCGCATGATGCTGGCCTGCTCCGGCATCTGGATGTCGATCGGCATCTTCGTGATGCGCAAAATGATCAACTTTGATTTCTGAGGCGCCGGCCGATGCGCGCGTTGTTCGAACAGCTTCTCGACCCGCAAGTGCTCACCATGCTGTTTGCCGCCATTGCGGCCGGCGCCACGGTGCTCACGCTGACGATGCCGTTTCTGGCCACCGACTCGCTGAACAAACGGATGAAGGCGGTCGCGCTGGAGCGCGACAAGATCCGTCAGCGCGAGCGCGAACGTTTGGCGCTGGGAAGCAGGGCTTCGTTGCGACAATCGCCGAAAGCTTACATGAAGCGCGTGGTCGACGACTTCAACCTCAACAAGTGGCTTGGCCAGGAACACGCCCGTACGCTGCTCGTGCAGGCGGGTTTTCGCGGGCAGGCGCCGTACGTCACGTATCTGTTCTTCCGCATGGCGATGCCGATCCTCATGCTGGTGACCTCGGTGTTCTACATCTTCGTCGTGCTCAAACTCGATTATCCGCTCATGGTGAAGGTGGCGATATCGATCGGCGCCGCCTATTTCGGGATGTACAGCCCGAACCTGTTCCTCAAGAATAAGATTCAGCGCCGGCAGACGAGCATCAAGCGCGCGTTTCCCGATGCGCTCGATCTGCTGCTGATCTGCGTCGAATCCGGCATGTCGATCGAGGCGGCGTTTCGCAAGGTCAGCGAGGAGATTGGCTCACAGTCAGTCGCGCTCGCCGAGGAAATGACCCTGACGACCGCGGAACTGTCGTATCTGCCCGACCGCCGCATGGCCTATGAGAACCTCGCCCAGCGCACTGGTATCGAAGGCGTCCGTGCCGTTTGCCTCGCGCTGCAGCAGTCGGAGCGTTACGGCACGCCGCTCGGCACCACGTTGCGGGTCATGGCACAGGAAAACCGCGACATGCGTATGTCGGAAGCAGAAAAGAAGGCGGCCGGCCTGCCGCCGAAGTTGACCGTGCCGATGATCGTGTTCTTTCTGCCGGTGCTGTTCGTCGTCATTCTTGGTCCGGCCGCGATTCGCGTGATGGGCATCATGCATTAGTGGAGCGGATTTGACATTCGCTGCCGACCCAACCGGATCCTCGGATACGGATGTCAAATCGAAAAGCTCCACCAGCACTTATAGTTGCTTGTAGTCTTTTGGTTACTGCCCAGGTTGGCTGGATAGCTCACGAAAGGCGTAGGGATTTTGCCAAGTTTGAGGGCTCGCTGGTCACGGCGTCGATGATGTTCCAGCTCTGCTTCTTTGCGGTCGAGAAAAAGGAGCGGATGACCGCGA
>DATCBO010000152.1:0-24357 GCA_036511795.1 Xanthobacteraceae bacterium | reverse complement strand
CGGCGGTGCGCCGCGCGAGCATCGCAGCGATAGCCTGTCGGCGGCATTCTGCAACTTGGACCGCGACGCTCAAGAGGATCTGACGCTGCGCTATCAGGGGCTGATGCGCCATTACGGCATGATACCGACCCGGAACAACCTAGGTGTCGCACACGAGAATGGCTCCATTGAGAGCTCGCACGGCCATCTCAAGAAAGCGCTGGAGGACGCACTGTTGCTGCGTGGCAGCCGTGACTTCGACGACCTGGATGGCTACCGCCGCTTCGTCGATGAGATCGTTGGCCGACGCAACGCCAACAATCGCAAGCGTATCGAACTGGAGCGTCCGGCGCTCGCTCCGCTACCCAAGCGGCGGACGACCGATTACGAGGAGAAGATCGTCATCGTGACATCGAGCGGCGGCTTCACGCTTCGCCGCGTATTCTACACAGCGCCATCGCGGCTGATCGGCCATCGCCTGCGCGTGCATCTTTACGATGACCGGCTCGAGTGCTTCCTCGGCACGACATCGATGACGACGCTTCGGCGTGGCCGGCCGGTATCAGAGAGCAAGGGCGGACACGTCGTCGATTATCGGCACGTCATCCACGCGCTGCGCAAGAAGCCGATGGCGCTCAACCATCTGGTCTACCGCGATCAGCTGTTCCCGCGCCCGGCTTATGCCCGAGCCTTCGAGGCATTGCATCACAGCGTAGGCGACAAGCGCGCGTGCAAGTTGACAGTCGAATTGCTGGCGCTCGCCCACGATCGCGGCTGCGAGGCCGAGCTCGCAGGTCTGATCGAGGAGGAACTCGATGCCGGCCGGTTGCCGGATCCAGCAATACTGCGCGAGCGGTTCGGTCCAGGTCCGGCTGCCGTGCCGGCGATCACGGTGGAGTTCGTGCCGCTCAGCACCTACGACGAGCTCGCGGCTGTCCATGCCGTCAAATCCACCTCCAACCTGGAGGCCGTGGCATGACACCGACCAACACCGTAGATGCTGCCCGCGTCGAGCTGTTGCTGAGCGAATTACGCTTGCCGGGCGTCAAGCTGATGTGGGCCAAACTCGCCGCGCAATCCGACAAGGAAGGCTGGCCGGCAGCACGCTTCCTGGCGGCGCTTGCCGAGTACGAGATGGCCGACCGTGGCCGTCGTCGCATCGAGCGGCATCTTGTTGAGGCGCGTCTGCCTGTCGGCAAGACGCTCGCCACGTTCGACTTCGAGGCCGTGCCGATGGTCTCGAAAGCTCAGGTGATGGCGCTGGCGTCCGGCGACGCTTGGTTGGCAAAAGGTGCCAACATTCTGCTATTCGGCCCGCCGGGCGGCGGCAAGAGTCATCTGTCGGCAGCACTCGGGCTTGCCCTGGTCGAGAATGGTTGGCGCGTGATGTTCGCCCGCACCACTGATTTCGTGCAACGGCTGCAGGTCGCTCGTCGTGAGCTGGCTCTCGAAAGCATGATCGCCAAGCTCGACCGCTACGACCTGATCATCCTCGACGACATCGCCTACGTCACCAAGGATCAAGCCGAAACCAGCGTACTGTTCGAGTTGATCGCCGCACGTTACGAGCGACGATCCATACTAATCACGGCCAATCAGCCCTTCGGCGAATGGGACAAGATTTTCCCGGACCAGGCCATGACGCTCGCGGCCATCGATCGACTCGTCCATCACGCCACGATCTTGGAGATGAATGTCGAGAGCTATCGACGCCGCGAAGCCCTCGATCAAAAGCGTGGTCGTGGCCGGCCCGCAACCCACGCGACAATTAAGAAAACAGAAAAGGCTGAAGACTGATTGACGCGCCGCGTCAATCAAAACGCTTGCCAAATCCGCGGCCGGCGTCAATGATCACCTCGCTCGGCCGCCGCGTCTCATCCAGATTGTCGCGCCGTTCTCATCCAGATTGCCGCGCTATACCGCGCAAAAATCTACAACGCGGGTGCCCTTGCCTATGCCAGCGCGCGCCGCCAACGCATCATTGGCATCTAGGCCACCATAGTGATCCTGGTCGTGTGAGAACAGTTCGTCCGGCGCAATATCGTTGAGGTGTCCTCTGCTTGCTTTCAGCTTAGCAAGAACGATCTCGGCCGAAATCGGATGGCGCTCATAGTAATCGATTGCCGAATGAATCTCTATGCTCATCAGAGTCCTCCTCCAGCCGAGGTCCGTCCCGCGGTAGATTAGCTAAACAACAAGGAATGACACGCGATGATTTTGGCTCAATTACAGACTCCGGACTTGGCAGATAGCCCATTGGGCTTCGGCGGGCATTTTGAGGCCAAGGGACATCGCACAGCAAGGCGCTTTTACGAAGCATTTGCTGCGCTGCATTTTGGTCGCTTTTGGCAGATTTTGTTGCAGAAGTCTGTTGCTGGTTTCTGCGAACAGTGATTCCGTTGCTCTGACACGATCTGCTGCGGAGGCAGGCGATGATGGGTCATCTGGAGCGCGAGCAGAAGCAACTGTTTTATTCGTTCCGGCTTGATGAGGCGGTTCCGGACGATCACCCGATCCGGGGGATCGCTGGCGTGCTCGATTTGTCATGGGTGCATGGTGAACTGGCGCCCTATTATTCCAAGATTGGCAGGCCTTCGATTGATCCGGTGCTGATGAGCCGGATGCTGGTCGTCGGCTACGCATTCGCGATCCGCTCGGAGCGAATGCTTTGCCGCGAAGTCCAGGTCAATCTGGCGTATCGCTGGTTCTGCGGCTTGAGCATTGAGGACAAGGTTCCGGATCACTCGGCGTTCTCTCGTGCCCGCAATGAACGGTTTCGTGACAGTGACATCTTCCGCCAGGTCTTCGAGCGTGTCGTTGAGGCCTGTATCGCGGCCCGACTGGTCGGGGGAGAAGGTTTTGCGGTGGATGCCAGCCTGTTGCGGCAGACGCCAACAAGCAGCGGTCGGTTCCGGCCTCGGAATGGTTGAAAGCGCGTGATCCCAAGACCGCGAGCCGCGCGGTGAAGGAATATCTGGCAACGCTGGATAACGCAGCCTTCGGCGCGGCAAGCGAGGTGTTGCCGAAGTTCGTCTCCCCTTCCGATCCGGCTGCGCAATGGACCGGCGCCATGCGAGGGCCGGCGTTCTTCGCTTATGCCGACAACTATCTGATCGACGTGAAGTTCGGCATCATCATGGATGTCGAGGCCACGCGCGCCATTCGACAAGCGGAGGTCGGTGCGGCGAAGACGATGATCGACCGCACCGAGGAGCGCTTCGGCCTGAAGCCCGAACGCCTTGCGGCGGATACGGCCTACGGCTCAGGGAAGAACCTCAATTGGCTCGTCAACGGCAAGAATATCGCGCCACACATCCCTGTCATCGACAAATCAAAACACGAGGACGGGACCTTCAGCCGGGCAGACTTCGGTTCGACAAGGAGCGTAACGTTTACATCTGCCCGGCGAACAAAACCCTGACGACGACTGGCACATTGATCACCGACGGCGAGACGCTTCGTTATCTCGCCAGCACGTCCGACTGCCGTGACGATGTATCAATCGGCGCTTTCGGAGGTACGGCGGAATTCGTCGTGTGGGCAGCCATGGCATTGGAGGCTTCGGCTATTTGGGCAACATGAGCGCCCCATCGATCCAGGGCCTCTTTTCGCTCGATCAGGAAGTCATGGCGCTGATAGACGGCTGCTACTCCAGATATCGTGCCCGATTGGTGGTTGAGAATCTTGTCCGCCACGTGAGGTGGCACCCGTAGACGTGCCATGCCGGAGACGACTGTTCGCCGCAAATCGTGTAATCGCCAGCCGCTGACCTTGCAAAGCTTATCAAGAGCACGCTTACCGATTGCGAAGGCTTGGAAGTTCTTCCCGCGCGAGGTTCCGAAGACATACTCATCCGGCTCCCCAAGACGAACGGAGATCACCGCCCAGGCCGGCTCGGACAGGTGGACGATGTGGCCCTTGTTGTTCTTGCTGCGCGCCGCCGGCATGGACCAGGTTCGGGTCTGGCTGTCGATCTCATGCCATTTCAGCTGAGCGACCTCTTCGCGCCGCTGACCAGTCAGCGCAAGGAACTCCACAATGGCTCCATAGGGCCAAGGCATCCGCCTCGCACCCAGGATGACCGCCGCAAGCTCCTGGTCGGTCAGAACACGATCGCGGCTGACATCCCGAAAGTTCGACTGGACCCCTTCGGCGGGCGAGAAATCGATAAGCGCCCGCCCGGCGCACCAGCGAAAGAAGGTTTTCAGCGTTTTGAGCAGCCGATATGCGGCGTGGGCATTCCGCTGCGATACCTCGGTGACGAGATCGCTGACATCCCGCTTCTTAATCTCGTGGATGCTCTTGGTGCCCCAGTGCGCAATGACGTCGCGGCGCAGGAGGTTCGTTATTCGCCGTGCGGTCCGGGTTTGCGACACTCGATCTTGAATGAAGGTTTCGACAAGGTCGTCGATGCGGTCGACGACCAGACGGCGCCGGGACTGTTTTTTCTCTTCAGCTGGATCTCGTCCATCAAGCCTTGCAGCGAAGATCTTCTGCGCCTTCGCACGCGCCATTGGCAACGTCACGCGACCATAAGGGCCGATGGTATATTTGCGCAGACGCGATCCGGCGCCGGCGAGCCGATACAGCACAATAAAAACCTTGCGGCCTCTTGGTGTGACTTTGACGCCGAAGCCTGGCAGCCCGGCATCCCAATAGACCGTATCGTTGGCTGGGACCGACAGGTCGTCGATCGCGGACTTGGTCAGGCGAAGGCGCGGAATGACTGCTCTCCAGTGCTACCTTGACTGCAGATAGGTAGCACTGACTGGGCAAGAGGGGGAACATTCCATCCATCCCAATCCCATGGCGTCAGCCGATAAAGGTAAGAAAATCAATGTCGGGGCATTGGAGGGAATGGCGAGGAATCGAAACCTCGGGTCCGCCCGGGAGCAAAGGTGACAAGCCCTCGCTCGCGGGAACCGCACCTCGCCCCACCGGCCGTTGTCAGGCGGCCGGTGTCCTTACGTGAGCGAGAGGCCGGCGCTTCTACGCCCCGCGCGGGCGGAGTCAAGCCGAATCATTGGCGCGCTATTTCCATTTGATTCAATGGCGGTTTTCGCTCCGCCGCTTTCTTTGGCGCGGCGCGCGAGGAGAAAATCCGCGCGAATCAAGCAATCGCTTTGCGGGCCCAGCATGGTGTGCGGCTTGCGAAAGTGGGTCGGCGAAGGCAGAACGACGGCAAGCGGGTTTTTCATTCTGACGTCTGCCGCTCACTCTGGTAGGACCAGCGGTCACTGCGGCGGTGACCGCCGCGTTCGTTGTAAGCGACGCGATACGGCTGGAAGTCACGATCGCCATCGGAAAAACGCTCATAGCCGCGATGGCCGAAGGCGTGCTCATAGCCGGCATATCCGCCGGCAACGTGCTCGCGGCGGCGGTATGCGCCGGCGACGCGCTCGCGGCGCACATGCCGGCGCTCGCTGCGGGCGTAGCGATGCCGCACCGAGTGCTGTCCACGATTGGCAAATGCCGTCCCGGTATCGACATGGCCGCAATCGCCGAATGAACAGCCGTCGCGCAGGCCGAAGCTGCGGATGAGCGCACCGGAATGGTACATGATCGCGACCGTGCGGTTCTTTTCGGTCTGCGCGAAATCGCAGGCGTTGCCGGTATGGTGCAGGCTATGGGCGATATGCCCAGATGCGGCGTAGCAGCCCACGTCGCCACGAAAACCCTTCGCGACCAGCGCCGCGATCAGGCCCTTGAATTTCGCGGCGGCACCCGCGGCGACCGTGATATTCCCGGCCGCAGTGTCCTCATGCACAAGTCCGCCGACGTGACGGTGCTCGTCCCGCGCGGCGTACCGCGCGCGACGAGCATGGCCGCGCGCCGCGTGATGCTCATAGTGTTGACGGCCGGCGTAGTGCCAATGGCGATAATGATGATGCCGCGCATGATGGTACAGCGCATGCGCGCTTCCGACGGTCGGCACTCCAAACAAGAGAGCCATAGCAAACAGCAATGCCGAAACAACAAACTTCATGAGCACGTCTCCACGCGGTACATCAAACACTTGCAACGCCAAGCACTTGCAACGCAAAACACTTGCAGTGCAACAACACTTGCAATGCCCGGAAAGTTGGACTGACCAAAATGCACCACGGCGGCCCCGCGATGACCGTATTGTGGAATAAACATTGCAGAGGAACTTGGAACTTGTCGGAACAAACGAATGAAAATTAAATTCGGCGGACAGACGAATTGCGATGGTCACGCACGATCAACTTACGCGCGCACCCCGTTCAAAGATCGTGACGCGGCACGCCGAGCGCCGTTAGCTTCACCGCCCTGAAATAGTTGCGCCGCGCATGGCGTCCAATCGCACCGAGAGTTGATCGAGGCGCCATGTTTTCGCCCGCGCAGCGGCCTCCTGCCACGTCGGGTTTTGATCCCGGATGCGCGGCAGCGGCGCTTTCGGATTCATGGTCGCGATGGAGCGAAACAGCCGCAGTTGCTCGGCCTCGGCCGCAAAGCGCCCTGCGGCAAGCAGCTTTTGGAGTGAGCCGTAGCGCCGCAAGAGATCGGCGGCGCCGGCCGCCCCGACGCCGGTCGCGCCGGGTATTCTGTCGGAAGAATCCCCGCGCAGCGCGATGAAGTCGGGCACCTGCTTTGGATCGACCCCATAGCGGGCGCGGACTTCGGCCGGACCGATGCGCGCCATCTCCCCCGCGCGCACCGGGTAAAGAACGGTGCAGCGCTCCGAGGCGAGCTGAAACGTGTCGCGATCTCCGCTCGCCACCAGGGCCGTGCCGCCGCGCTTTTCCTCCCGCCTCGCGGCAGCAGCAAGAAAATCGTCAGCCTCGTAGCCAGCCGCCTTGGCATTGGCGAAGCCGCAGGCGTTCACGAAGTCCGGAATCACCGCGAGCTGCTCGATCAGTTCATCATCGAATGTCCGGCCGCCCTGGTAAGCGTCGAACGCGACATGGCGATAGGTCGGTTCATCCAGCGTATCCCACGCGATCAGAACCGCGCGCGGCCGCTCCGCTTGATAAAGCCGCAGCAGCATGTTGGCGAAGCCGAGGATCGCGCCCGCGGGCCGGTTGCGATCGCGCCGAATCGTTTTTGGCAGCGCGTGATAGGCGCGATGCGCAAATGAATCGCCGTCGATCACCAACAAAGGCCGGCGCGCAGGTGGATTGCCGGCAGCCGGCGCATTCTTCGCGCGTCCCTTCGGGCTGGGCCGCTCCGTTGCGCGGCTCTTCCTGGGTACAGCCGGCACGTCGCGCAGTTCGGCCCACGCCGGGGCATGATCGCTCGCATTCGCTTTGCCACGCACCTCACGATCGACCCCGGAAGCGATCAGGCGCTTTGCAAGATCATCACTGAGGAGAACGTGATCGAGACGCAGGCCGGCATCGCGCGGCCAGCGATTTCTCATGTAGTCCCAATATGTGTAAATCCGCTGCTCCGGATGCAATGCGCGGATTGCGTCGGTCCAGCCTTGCTTGACCAGGCGCCCAAAGCCGGCGCGGCTCTTGGGCTGCACCAGCGCGTCGTCGTCGTAGGAGCGGGTCTGGTAGATATCGAGCGGGGTCGCCACCACGTTGTAATCGCCGGCCAGCACCACCGGTATCTTCGCCTTGAGCAGGGACCGGGCGTGGCGGATGAGGCGTTCGAGCCAAGCCAGCTTGTAATCGAATTTGGGGCCGGGCTGCGGGTTGCCGTTTGGCGCGTAGAGGCAGCCAATGAGAACCCCGTTCACCGCGGCCTCGATGTAGCGGCTCTGCGTATCGGCCGTGTCGCCTGGCAATTCGCTGCGCGTCGGCACCGGCTCCATGCCGCGCGCCAGGATGGCGACCCCGTTCCAAGTCCTCTGCCCGCGCCAAACCGCGCCATATCCGGTGCGCCGAATCGCGTCGATCGGAAAATCCGCGTCAGTGGATTTCAGCTCCTGCAGGCAGACCACGTCGGCGCGAGCCATGCGCAACCAGGCGAGCAGATTCGGCAGACGCTTGTTGACGTTATTGATGTTGAAAGTTGCGATCTTCATTCGCGCAGGGTGGCCGCCTGGGCCTCAAGAGGCAAGCGGGTAGCGAGCCGCTGCCCGATTCCAAAAAAGCCGTTGCAACAAGCCGCTCGGACTGCGCCGTCCCGTCTGCGCATGACAAGGTTCAAATGCGCCGCATCACGGCGCAAACAAAAAACCGCCCGGCGCTTTGGCGCCGGGCGGCTCTGCTCAGAGTGACGTTTTGGTTCGCTCAATCGGCCAGCGGATTGGGCCGCACCTGAATGTGCACGACGATTGGCTTGTCGCCCTTGCCGCCTTCCTTGAGCCACGGCGTGCGGTCGCCTTCCGCCGACCAAAGGCCCCTGCCCTTCCAGCCAGCATTCGGATCGTCAATGCGACCATCGAGACCCTTGGCGTAGAAGCCCATCGGGTACGGGATGCGCAGCACCACCATCTTGCCGTTGACCAGCGCGTCGAAGCCGTCGTTCTCGTTGCCGGTAGAAATCGGCACGTCCTTGCCGAGGCCGACCGCATCGTGCTGATCGACCCAGGTGTAGTAGCTCGCCTCGGCGCTGTTATCGCCGAGTCCGGCAAAGCCAGGTCCCGGATATTTGTGGAACGACCAGCCTTCGGAGCACTGGTCGCCGGTCGCCTTCGGGCCGTTGAGCGGGCCTTTGCACTTGGTGCGGTCGAAGCTGCCCATATGGCCGCTACCGAGCGAAACCCAGACCACGCCCTTGCTGTCGATGTCGCCGCCGCGCGGGCCGAAACCCGGCATCGGCACCTTATAGAACTCCGACAGCTTGGTCTTGGGATCGAATCGGACGATGCCTCCCGCACCGCCGAAGATGTTGACCGTGTACCAGACGGAGCCGTCGACCGGGCTCGGCATCACCGCGTAGGTGCCCGAACCACCGATCAGCGTGTCCTTCTTCGGATCCATCGGCGCGCCGGGCTTGTTGAACTCGGCGGTGATCTTGCCGGTGCCGGTGGTGTCGAGCACAAACGGCGCCCAGCCCTCCGCCTTTTGCACGTCGCCGGTCTGGTCAAACACCTTGGTGTCGAGCCAGGTGGCGCGCTCGCCGGAACCGCTGGGCCACAACGTATTGTCCTTGTCGAAGCCGAATTGCAGATGGTGCGTGCCGTAGCAGGTATCGATGAAGGTGAACTTCTGCGTCTTCGGATCGTACATCACGAGCTGGCGCTCGCTGTCGGCGATAGGATCGACCTTGGCGTACGGATTGTCCGAGCCTGCACGGCAGTAGGTCGGCGTGCCGGGCGCGTGATTGGTCCCGGTCATCCACAGCCTGCCCTTACTGTCGAACATGCTGTTGTGGTTGTTCACCTTGGTGTCCCAGATCTGCTCCATGCCCCAGTAGGCGGATGGCGCAATTGGCTTCGGCTGAGCGGCGTGGCCCGGACCGAGCGCCTCAGGAACACTCGGTCCTTCCGGCGGTGTGATGTAGGTAACCTGCGCAGTCCTCGGATCGAGTACCGGCAAGTGATCGCTGGAATATTCATCCGAGCCGTAGAGCTTGCCGTAGGCGTTCACCGTCGGATTGCGCTTGTCGGTCGAGATCAGGTCGTGGAGATATTTCTTGTCGGTGCTCCAGTCCCAGGTGGTGACGACGAGGTCGCGCTCAATGCCGGCCGGTCGCGGCGGCTTGCTGGCGGGCAGTTCGCCCTTGGCGATGCGATCGGTCCAGTCGCCGAAATATTTAAGCGGTACGCTGCCGAGGCTGCCGACCGCGTTGATCATATTCTGATAGGCCTGACCCGACTGGATGCGCCGCGCCCAGGCTTCCTCACCCGACTTGAAGGTGCCAAGCGCCGCCGGAATGGTGCGCGTGCCGATCGAGCCGAGCTGATGACAGCCGACGCATTGCTGATTCTTGATCGCCGTCAGCCATTGGGCCTGAGTAACCTTGCCGGGGATGTCGCTTTTGCCGCCGAACTGGTCCGCCGCGGGAATTTTCAGCATCGCGTACCAGTAGATCGACGGGTAGTACTGCGCTGCGGCCGCGTCGTTCGGCGCCGGCACGGCGGCGAGGTTAAGATGTTTGCCGGGGGCGGCGGCGACCTTCGGTGAGTCGACCAGCCCATAGCCGCGCACCCACACTTCATAATTGGCCTTCGGCAGGTCGGGGATGACGTAGCGGCCCTGGTCGTCGGTGACGACCATCTTGGCGTAGCGGGTCGCCAGATCGTGCGTTTCGGCGATCACCCAGACGCCGGCCTCAGGCCCGTGCGGTCCTTTGACCACGCCGCCGATGTCGTTCTTCTTGATCGGGACGTTCTGTGCGCTGGCAGGAGCCGGCGTTGCGGCCAGGAATGCGGCGATGGCGACCGCAGCAACGCTCGAATACAACATGCGCTTCATAAGAACCTCCCTCGGATACAAGGCGGCGATCTAGCCGGTCGGCAGCGCCGTCATTGGGGCGAAAATTGCCCCAGCAGCCCGTCCCCGGCAAGGGAAATCCACCGCCGCGACGCTGCCGTGCAAAGGCGTAATAGCCGCACCCTTTAGTGCGACAGCTCCCGCATATGGCCGGAACCGTACGGCGTTGCGATTCAATTCGCCGAGCCGTTGACCGCGCTTGAGAGCTTGTCGAACAGCCCGGCGATGTCTTTGCGGATCGTCGACAGCTTGGTGAACTGATCGGTGAGATTTGACACACGCTCCTCAAGCTCGCGCTTGGCGTCGCCGAAAAGCTTCACGCGCGCGGCGAGATTGCCCTCTTCGCCGCCTTCGATGCGGCGGATTTTGTCGACCAGTTTTTCGCGGGTGCCCTGCAGATCGTCGATGAGCTTCACCACGCCGCTGTCCGGGGATTCCAGCGGCACCAGCCGCGTCTGCAGGTCGCCGAGCCGCCCCTTCAATTCGGTGAAGGCGACCACGCGGCGTTCGAGGTCGTCGAACCGGCCTTGCGTCTGGCCGATGAACTGGGTGACGTCGGCGATGCGGGCATCGACATCGGGCGCGCCTTGCGCATCCTTAATGTTCGACAATGCGGCGAGCGCGCGTTCGAAGCTGGTGACAAAGCCGCCCACGTCCTTGCGCAGATCGGCAAGAATATCCTGCAGGTCATTGACGATCTTCACCACGCCGCTGTCTGCGGATTCGAGCGGCACGAAGCGCGTCTGCAGTTCGCCGAGTTCCGCTTTCAACTCGGTGAAGGTGATCGCGCGGCGTTCGAGGTCGTCGAACCGGCTTTGCGTCTGGCCGATGAATTGCGTCACGTCGGCGATGCGGGCATCGATATCGGGCGCGCCATGCGAATCCTTGGCGTTCGACAGCGCGCCGAGCGCACGTTCGAAGGTGCCGACAAATCCAGCCACGTCCTTGCGCAGATCGCCGAGCTTGCAGAACTCGTCGTGCAAATGCGCAATGCCCTCGCCGAGTCTTTTGCTGTCGCCGGAGAATTTTGCCACCCGGTCGGAGAGCAACCCCTCGGGCAGCCGTTCGAGCGAGCCGATCTGGGCGGCGAGCCGGTCGTTAATTTCGCCGAGCAACCGGACGCGGCTTGAAACGCCATCCTCGGCCGCAGCGAACGGCGCAAGCCGCGCGCCCATCCCGGCGCCCGCTTCACTCAACGAGGCAAGCGCCTTCGATGCCTGTTCGATCTGATCGCAGCGCGCATTGCCCTGGCGAACGAACTCGGTGAGATTTTTCAGCCGGATTTCCAGCGCGGTACCGTCGTCACCGCTGGCAATTTCGGCGAGCGACCGCTCGATATCGCTCTGGCGGCCGTCAAGCTCCGAAAACAGCTGCTCGATCGAACGCCGCGTATCGAGAACCGGTGCAAGCCGCTCCTTGAGAGCCTGTTGCTGGGTACGGATGGCGGCGACGCGGGTGTCGAGATCGGTGATGGCGTTGCGGCTCTGCTGAATTTGCGCAAACCGCTCGGCTTCGCTGACGCGGCGTTGCAGCGCCGCGATGGCGTCCTCGGGATCGCTGCGCGTCAGTTGTTGCACGTCAACTTCGGTGTCGAGCTGGGTCTTGGTGGCCTCTTTCACGCTGGTGCGGATGCCGTCGAGGCGCTGTTGCAGCGTCGTGCCGGACTGCTGCTGGCGCACCAGCCGGTCCCACAGCCACACCGCGAACGGCAGCATGACGAGCGGTACGAGCACGATGACGGCCCAGGCGACTTTCTGCAGCAACGGCACAGCGCCGAAGGCGGCAAAGATCGCCGCCATCTGCGACCCTTGCGTCAGACCGACGAAGAGCACGGCCAGCACGAACAGCACGACCGAAACGCCGACAAACTTACCCATGGAAATGCTCACCTGTTGAAACGCGTAACCCCGGAAACGCTTCACCCAGCCAAGGCGACGTTGGCGGCGGAGGCGGCGGCTGTTTGGTACGACAGGAACGGCGTGCACACAAGGCCGCGCGCGTAACAAGCAAAAAGAGGCTCGATATTGGACTCATTATAAGGTCTTATAAGGTCGGCAGCGGCGAACTTGGCGGGGCGACCGATCGTGCGGCAAGTGACATCATGACCGTGCTTTGGCGGCGCTCAGGCCTCGTGCTGCTGCCGGTGCTGACGGCGATCTTTGCCGCAGCCGCTCCGGCGTGGAGCCAGGAGCGAGCCGCGCCACCCGGGAATGACGCGCAAGCGGCCTGCCGGCCGTCAAACTTTCGTGTCGCGGTCGATGTTGGCCACACCGTTGCGGTGCCCGGCGCAATAAGTGCGCGCGGCGCGACCGAGTATTCATTTAATCTGCGGCTCGGCGAGAGCATCAAACAGTCGCTAGTGAAAGCGGGCTTCGACAAGACGGAGCTTTTGATCACGGGAGCGGCGCCGCCGCTCGGGCTGCTCGAACGCGCGGTGCGCGCCAACAAGATGCATGCCGATCTGTTCCTCTCCATCCACCACGATTCCGTGCCGGACAATCTGCTGCAGACCTGGAATTATGAGGGGCAGGATTATCATTATAATGACAGCTATCCGGGCTATGCGCTGTTTGTTTCGTATGACAATCCCGACCGCGCCGGCAGCCTGACGTTCGGCCACATTCTCGGCGAGGCGCTGCAGGCGCGGCGCTTGGGCTACACGCCGCATTATATCTTGCCGCTGATGCGGCACCGCCGCCGCAAACTGGTCGACCAAGCCGCGGGGGTCTATCGCTACGATCAGCTGGTGGTCTTGCGGCTCACCCACATGCCGGCGGTGCTGCTGGAAGCGGGCTCAATCATCAACCGGCGCGAGGAACTGGCGCTGGCCGATCCCGAGCGGGTTGCACTTGAGAGCGCCGCGGTCGTTGCCGCGGTTGAGGATTTCTGCGCCGCGCGAGGCAAGGCGCGCGTGGCGAAACGCCTGCCGGCACGACGGCCGGTTGCACGGCGCGGCCCCGTTCGCGGCGTTCGGTTCGCACGCTGAAGAAAGCTTAAACCGGGACCGGCGCGAACTGACTGCGGCGGAAGGCGAGCGTGCCAATGATCACGAAATTGATCATGCTGACGGCGACGCCGGCAGCAAACGCCGGAGCGTAATAACCGAAATGGTCATACAGGACGCCGCCGGACCAGCTGCCGGTCGCCATGCCCATGCCGCTGCACAACAACAACGTCGGCATCCGCCAATAGGCTTCGCCGACCGGGAACAGTTCGCGCGAGGCCAGAATATTGGCGGGCACGAGTCCGCTGAAGCCGAAGCCGAACGCGGCAGAGACCGTGAACAGGCCGAGTTCGTTCTGCGTGAGCAGAAACGCCGCCAGGCCGACGGTCTGGCATGCCGATCCGGCAAGCATCGTATAAAGCCCGCCGAGCCGGTCGGACAGGGCGCCCCAAAACTGGCGGCTGAGAAACGCCGCGGCGAGCAGCACCGACAGCATCGCCGCACCGTGCACCGGGCTGATGCCGAGATCGCTGCAATACGCCACAAGATGCGCCTGCGGTATCGACATCGGCACGCAGCAGGTAAAGATCGCGCAGGCCTGCAGCACGAATACGAGATTGGGTGGCCAGCCGAGAACGCGCTCGCTGCCGCGCGCGGTCCTTGAGGCCGAAAAGCGAAGCGCGCTTTCAGGCGGCGGTTCGAACACGATGATCGCGGCGGGCACGATGAGGATGAGTTCCACGGCCGCGTAGAAAAACATCGCGTGCCGCCATCCCGCATACGCGATGGCCCGCTCGAAAATCGATGGCCAGATGGCGCCGGCCAGAAAGCTGCCGCTGGAAATCAGCGCCAGCGCTGAGCCGCGCCGCCGGTCGAACCAGCGGCTGACATAAATGTAGAACGGCGCATTGATGCCGCCGAGGCCAAGCATGCCGATGAACAGTCCATGCCCGATATAGAGAGGCAGCGTTGGGCCGAGCGTCGACAAGGCCAGCCCGGCAGCGATCATGAGCGAACCGCTGACGACGGTCCAGCGCACGCCGACGCGCTCGGCGACGCGGCCCATGAGGATGCCGCCGACGCCCGAGCCGAACCAGACCAGCGCGCCGGCGAGAGCCGGGATCGAACGTTGGCCGTTGACCTCGGCCGCAATGTCCTTGAGCCCGACCACCGCGATCCACGGCGCGCCGAACGCAACCGACATGACGAGAAGCGCCGCGCTCGCGACCACCCACGACTTCCGCGTCTCTACCGATGGCAGATGTGACGTTTGCAGCATTTTTCTCGCGTTGCAGGCGCGCCCGGCGGGGCTTTTGGGTCGAATTGCCGGTATAGCAGCCGACTCAGGCCCTCGCCCACCAAAAATAATTCAGCGCCGGGAATAAAGACCCGTCTCCGCCGATCAGGTCCGTGAAGCCGACATGGCTTGACGAGATCCGACTTTGCAGGAGACAGCAATGAGCGAACAGGACCGTGACGACGGCGTTAACCGCCGAAAAGCCCTCGAATGCATGACGTGGGTCGGCACCGGGGTGTTGTGGTCGATTGCCGGAGGCGTGCCGCGCTCGCTCGGCATCATCGATGAAGCCGTGGCGGCGGAACCAAGCGGACTGACCTTCGTCCAGATCAGCGACAGCCATATCGGCTTCGACTTCAAGACGCCGTATCCGAACGCCGTCGGCACGCTGCAGGAGTGCATCGGCCGCGTCAAAGCGCTGCCGAAGAAGCCGGCCTTCATGATTCACACCGGCGACATCAGCCATCTGTCCAAGGCGTCGCAGTTCGACGATGCCGACAAGGCGATCGCGGAAGCCAAGCTCGACGTGCACTACGTTCCCGGCGAGCACGATTTCGTCGATGCGGAACAGAAACTATTCATGGACCGCTACGGGAAAGGCACCAAGGGTTTCGGCTGGTACAGCTTCGACGCCAACGGCGTGCATTTTGTCGGCCTCGTCAACGTCCACGATCTCAAGGCCGGCGGCATGGGCAATCTTGGAAACGATCAGCTCGAATGGCTCGAAGCCGATCTGAAAGGCCGCTCGACCTCCACCCCGATCGTGGTGTTCGCTCACATCCCACTGTGGACGGTTTACCCGAATTGGGGCTGGGGCACGAACGACGGGGCGCAGGCGCTGTCCTACCTCAAGCGCTTCGGCTCCGTCACCGTGCTCAACGGGCACATCCATCAGGTCATGCAGAAGGTCGAGGGCAATGTCACTTTCCACACTGCCCGCTCCACCGCCTTCCCGCAGCCGGCTCCGGGCACGGCGCCGTCGCCGGGGCCGATGAAGGTCCCGGCCGACAAGCTGCGAAGCATGCTCGGAATTGCCGACGTCGCCTACAAACAAAACAACAAACGGTTGGCGATCATCGATTCGCCGCTGCAGAGCTGAACGGGGCGCAGCAATGACCTTGCCAAACACAGTTCGCAGCGCGCTCCTCGCCGCAGCACTCGGCGCGGCCTGCGCTCCGCTCATGGCCGTGGTGACTCTGCCAGTGTGGGCGCAAAAGACACCGGGCGGCGAGATATCGATCGAAAACTTCACCTTCAATCCAGCCAAGCTGACGGTGAAGGCCGGCACCACGGTGATCTGGACCAACAAGGACGACATTCCGCACGGCATCGCGTCGTCCAACAACGCGTTTACCCGGTCGAAGCCGCTGGTCACGGACGACAGCTTTTCGTTCACGTTCACCACGCCGGGCACTTACCAGTTCTTCTGCTATCTGCATCCCAACATGGTAGGTACCGTCGTGGTAGAAGCGGCAGCCGGCAGCGCCGCGAAGCCTTGATGCTTGCCCGCCCGCCGGCGTCTTCTCTGCACCCGCCCGTACGCGGGCGGGCGACGAGAGACGTACGGCAGTGCGAGGGGACCGGGCGCGAGACGATGGCAAGTTATGCCGACGCAGAGCATGACAGAGCGCGGCGTTTTCGCGACGCCGCGCTGCCGCATCTTGACGACGTCTTCACGCTGGCGCGCTACCTCATGCGTAACGCGGCCGACGCCGAGGATGCGGTGCAGGAATGCTACCTGCGGGCGCTGCATCATTTTGACAGCTACCGCGGTCCGGCGATGAAGCCGTGGCTGCTGACTATTCTCCGCAACGTCTGCAATGCCGAATTTGCGCACCGCGGCCGGCAGGCCTTGCCGGTGGACGATCCGCCTGACACCAAGGCGGAGGATGTTCCGCTGTGGCAGGAGCCGCAGCCCACGGCGGAAACCGTGCTGCTGCGCCAGCACGACAGCGAGACCATGCGGAAGCTGGTGGCGGCTCTGCCGCAGCCGTTCCGCGAAATCCTCGTGCTGCGCGAGATCAACGAATTGTCGTATCAGGACATTGCCCAGGTTGCGGGTGTGCCGGTCGGAACCGTCATGTCGCGCCTTGCCCGGGCGCGTTCCATGCTGCGCGCAGCATGGAACGTCGCGGAAGGAGCGGCGTCATGAACTGCGCCGAATGTGAAATTCTGATTCACGCGCTGCTTGACGGCGAGCTCGATGCCGGACACACGCGCGATGTCGAAACACATGTGGCGGAGTGTCAGTCCTGCGCCGAAAAACTCGAGGCGTTCCGCGCCATGCGCGGCGCGTTCGCCGCCGCCGATCTGAAAGAGGCGGCGCCCGCAAGCCTGCGCGGCCGCATCGAAGCAGCGCTGCCCTTGCCGCCGGCGCGCAGCGAGACCGTCACGCCGTTCGTTAGGCCCACCCGCCGCAGTTTCTTTGGCGGCTTTGCCGCCGGCGCGGCACTGTCGGGCGCGCTCGCCGCGAGCTTGGTGCTGACCGTGTTCCGCACCGACCCCGACAAGACGATCGCCGACGAAGTCGTCTCGGCTCATATTCGCTCGCTGCAGCCCGGCCATCTGATGGACGTGGAGACGAGCGATCAGCACACCGTAAAACCGTGGTTCGACGGCAAGGTCGACGTCGCCCCGCCGGTCATCGACCTCACCGCCGAGGGTTTTACGCTGCTCGGCGGCCGGCTCGATTACATCGACGGCGAACCGGTCGCATCGGTGGTCTATCGCCGCCGCAAGCACATTATCAATCTGTTCGTCGCCCAGAGGCTGGGCAGCAATCACGCGGCCGTGAGCGTGCGCACGGTGCAAGGCTATAATGTCCGCCATTGGTCGGCGCAGGGCTTGGATTTCTGGGCGGTCAGCGATCTCGATGGCGAAGAGCTTGGCGAATTCGTCGGCAAAATCTCGGCCGCGCTGCATCCGAACGGCGCCTCGTAATGAGGAGGCGGCGGCTAAGCCACGGGACGGAATGGCTTACAGCTCCATAAAGGATTGCCTACCATTTGCACGCAACAAGGCGCCGGTTCGCGCCGAATCGGCGTAACCCCACGAATTAGGCATTTCCGCTCCATCTTTGCCGCCGTTTTTGCACCGAGCGTGCTATGGCACGGCAGGGCGGAGCGCCCTATTGGCGCACCGTATTAGGGCGTTTGTCAGGATCCGGCCGATAAGAGGTCCTACAGCCGTGGGAGAGGAACGGATGTTCATGACGCGTGACGGTCGCGCAGGCGGTCGCATGTTTGCGCTTGCCGTTATCCTCGCAGGCGCGGCGCTGGCGCGCGCCGCACCGGCGCCAGCGCCGGTGAAGATCGACGTCGTCATGGTCGATTACGAGTTCCAGCCCGATCACCTGACGCTCAAGCGCGGCGTTCATTACCAGCTGCACCTCGAGAATCATGGCAAAGAAACCCACGAATTCACCGCCCCGGTGTTCTTCGCCACCGCCAAGATCGACAATCCCGACGTGTTGAACCGCGAGCATAGCGAAGTGCTGATGCAGCCGGGCGACAAGAAAGACCTGTTTCTCACGCCGACAATGCCCGGCACATACGACCTGCGCTGTGCCGATCACGACTGGTACGGCATGGTCGGCGGCATAACCGTCAAATAGTCGGCGCAGGCCGTATAAACACGTACACACTGCCGCCTGCACCGCAGGCAAAGCGCCGAAAAACGTATCATTGTAAGGCGCCGCGGTGGTTGGCGGCTGGTTCGCGGCCGCCCACCAGACACCAAGCCGTGATTTTGCAGCGCCATGAAATCGGCACAGATCGCACGCACGGTGTGTTCGGCGCCTGGATGCCTTTTGTTCATCCGAGACGGCACCAATCTTGCTTCAACTTGTTATCGAAGGGGTTGCGGGGCTGTGCACCGGAAGACCTGGGAATTCCCAGGGAGAAAGGAGTCGCCAATGTGTGACTTTAGTCTTCAGAGCGTACGGTCGCGGCCGGCGAAAGTCGGCGACAAACTTGTGACTCGTGACTTCGGCACGGGGACGCGCGGGTTCTCTGCCGCAGACGATCCTGGAATGGCTGTCTGTATCATGCCCGGAACGGAGTTGGCCTTTGCCGGCGACGTTGCGTGCCTGCCGGCCGGCCTTCTGGGCTGGAAGACCAAGACGATCAACTACCAGACCGCCATCTTCCGCCAGGTCAACAAGGACAAGTTGGCTGCGCATCACGACGCGCTCGAGTTTCCCGACGGGCGCATCGTGCTGCTGACACTGCTGTGCGAAGGACAGGCAGCCTCCGTGCTGCAATTGCCGGTACAGCCGAAGACCGCCGAAGAGGCGCGCGAACAGGAACGCGTCGGCTTCATCGGCTGAAGCCAACTGCGTTTGCGCAAGCGCGGCAACAAAGTCCGGCCGCCTGCAATGGCGGCCGGTCCAAGTGATGCTGCATCAAACCAAGTAATGCTGCATCAAACAATTAAGTTAAAAAAATAACGCACGGCCGCCGCTGGAATTGCGGCAGCCTTCGTAATTGGCGTCCTGTTACTTCTCGGATCAGGCGGCGCCACCCGGCACGAAACAGCGGATAATAACCTGGCCACTGTAGACGCTGTACCAAACAACGGCGTCGCCCACAGGATTGGCGGTGCCCTTGAGCACCGCATCCGGCGGTACCGGAACCCAATTACCGTTGACCGGCACCCAATACAGATCCTTACGCATGTCGAATTCGGTGCGGTGGCCGTCAGCGATGTCGCAGCACGGAATACCCTTGGATGATTTGACGCTGTGAAACCACTCGCGTACCGGGGCCGGCACATCGCCGAACTGGCCGTTGTCGTGCGCCACCGCCGGTGTACCGATGAAAGCAGCGAAAAGTACGGCGCGCAGCGCGGCGAGTTCGATCGTTCTCCGAAAAATCTTTGTCTCTTTTGAAGAGCATCCTTTGAAATTCATCGCCGCACCGGTGGCTCTGAGGCGCAGCCGCAGGACGCGGCCGGCAACAACTGCCGGACCATTAACGCCCGTTGCACAAGTTGGTTTCACACTGCGCAGCGCACTGGCATGTGCGCGCGCCACTCACACCGGAACCGGCCGCCCGCAGCCGTATCGGATCAAGTCCGAAGGCACCGGCCAAGCCGGACTGCAGCCTGCCGCTTCCTTGCAGGGAAGCGGGGACACCCACCCTCAATCGTGCCACTATAGTTCGATCCTGGCGTTGTTGAAGTCCTCATATGTGAGTGTCCCGGAACAGCCATGGCACGCCTGCGTTTTGTCACGATGGCGGCGGCGACGCGCGGCGCCATCGCGCATTTGGTCTTTTTGTGGTGCATCGAATCGCAATGCAGGGCAGATTGCCTGCACGCGCGTGTTAAATAGCGGGTACAGGGGAAATGCGAAGCGCGTAGACGACAGGGAGCGGGCGCCCTTTCGACAATTGTTGGCAAGAATTGATCTATGAAGATCTATGACTCAGTCGATCGATGAGGCCGCCGACGTTCGCCCAGCCGGCCCGGGCGCATCCGAGGACTCGTCGGTGCCCGTAGCCGGCGAAGCGGAAGAGGCGAAGCCGCCGCGGCATCTGTTTCTCACCATCTTCCCGTCGATCATGCTGCCGATGTTTCTGGCGGTGGCAGACCAGACGATTGTCGCCACCGCGCTGCCGACCATCGCGTCGAACCTTGGCGATATCCAGCGCGCCTCCTGGGTGGTGGTGTCCTACCTGATCGCCAATACGATTGCCGCGCCGGTCTATGGACGGCTCGGCGACACGTTCGGCCGCCGCGGCATGATGATCGCGGCACTGTCGATCTTCATGATCGGTTCGGTACTGTGCGCGATCTCGCCCAACATCGTGTGGCTGACGGTATTCCGCGTCATCCAAGGCTTCGGCGGCGGCGGCCTGATGACGCTGTCGCAGGCGCTGATCGGCGAAACCGTTCCGCCGCGCGAGCGCGGCCGTTACCAGGGCTATCTCGCCGGTGTGTCGGTCAGTTCCAGTACGTTCGGTCCGGTCGCCGGCGGTTATTTGACTGAGGTATTCGGCTGGCAATCGATCTTTCTGGTGAATATACCGCTCGGACTCATCGCCGTGGTGCTGGTGCTGCGGCTTGTATCGCGGCCGGCCGACCGCCGTCGCACCACGTTCGACGTTCCGGGACTCGTGCTGTTCATCATGTTCGTCGGTCCCGTCATACTCGCGCTCGAACAGTTGCAACGCATGCAATCGAGCGCGGTACCGATGGCGCTCGGGCTTCTGGCGCTCGGCATCATCATGCTGGGCGCCTTGATATGGCAGGAGAGCCGCAGCACGTCGCCGCTCATCCCCCCTCGCCTGTTCAGGGAACCCTCGATCTGGCGCAGCGACGGCTTGGCTGCCTGCCATGGCGCCGCGCTGGTGTCGCTGATCACGTTTCTGCCGATCTATCTGCGCGCGGTGCGCGGTGCGTCGCCGGCGGAAACCGGTCTCATGTTGCTGCCGCTGACATTCGGAATCGGCGTCGGCTCGTTGATCACCGGACAGATCGTGACGCGCACCGGCCGCACTGCGGTGTTCCCGTCGCTTGGCCTGCCCGCGGCGACCCTCGGCCTGTTGTTGCTGGCATTCTGGACGCCGCATTTGTCGACCACGGAGCTGCCGTGGGCCTGGGGCGCGATCGCGCTGTGCATGGGCACGGTCATGGGCGTGGTTCAACTCACGGTGCAGTCCGTGGCCGGACCGCGGCGGCTCGGCACCGGCGCCGCCATGGTGCAGTTCTCGCGCTCGGTCGGCGCCGCCTTCGGCACCGCCGCGGTTGCCGCCGTGCTGTTCGCCATTCTGGCGACGGGCGACCGCGACACCGCGCATCTGTTCGGCACGATTATGGAGGAAGGACCGGCGGCGGTTGCGACCTTGGCGCCGGTCCGTCAGGCCATCATCCAGGCCGAGATCGCCGACGCGTTTCGCTGGGCCTTCATCACCATCGCGACGTTCACCGGCATGGCCACTGTGCTCGCCTGGTCGCTGCCGCTGCGCCGCGTGTAGCGTGACAAAAATTCTGCTCACCCGTCACGGCCATGTCGAAGGCATCAAGCCGGAACGCTTTCGCGGCCGCCAGCCGCTTGAGTTGACGGCGCGTGGCCGCGAGGAGGCCGCCGCAGTCGCTGCACGCATCGCCGGCGCGTGGCGGCCAAGCAAAATCTACACGAGCCCGATGGGACGGTGCGTTGCCACCGGCGCGGCCATCGCCAAAGCATGCGGTGCGCCCGCCGAAATCTGCGCCGACCTCAACGACATCGATTACGGCGCCTGGCAGTTCAAAACCTTCGAGGCGGCGAAGGCTGACGATGCGGCGCTGTTCGCCGCCTGGTTTGCGACGCCGCATCTGGTCCGTTTTCCGAACGGTGAGTCATTGCAAGACCTCGCGGCGCGCGCTGGCGATGCAGTGCGTTTCGTGCTCGACAAGCATCGCGACGACACGATCGTGATGGTTGGCCATGACAGCGTTAGCCGGGCACTGCTGCTGCAATGCCTTGAGCTGCCGCTGTCGGCCTACTGGCGCATTGAGCAGTCGCCGTGCTGCCTCAACGAGATCGACATTGGCGGCGGCGAGGTTTCCATCGTGCGCATCAACGAAACGCATCACCTCGACGCGCCGGCGCCAGGCCAATAGTATTGGCCACTGGCAGGATTTGACGTGGGCGCAATGGGCTTCATCGGACGTTCGGTGCCACGGATCGAGGACGGACCGCTCGTTACCGGGCGCGGCCGTTTCGCGGCCGATGTCGGCTTCGCCCATCAGCTGCACATGCGCATGGTACGATCCGCGCACGCGCATGGCCGTATCGTCTCGATCGATACGAACGCGGCGAAAGCGGCGCCGGGCGTGGCCGCGGTATGGACCTCGGCCGATGTCGCCGACGTGCCGCCGATCGATTTCCGCCTTACCCGCGTCGAAGGCCTCGATCCGTATCGGCAGCCGATCCTCGCCACGGATCGGGTTCGCTATGTCGGCGAGCCGGTCGCCGTGGTGTTTGCCACCGACCCGTATCTGGCCGAGGACGCCGCCGACCTGGTGACGATCGAGGTTGCCGATCTGCCGGTTCTGCTCGACGCCACCAGCGCGCCGAGCGAATTTGACAACGGGCATTCGACCGAAGTCACGTCGCTGCGCAAAGGCTTTGGCGACATCGACGCCGCGTTCGCTGCTGCGCACGCCGTCGTCGCACTCGATCTCGCCATCGGCCGCCATACCGGCGTGCCGCTGGAGACGCGCGGCGCCATCGCGCGGGTGGCGCGCGGCATTCTCGAAATGCACGGCGCCGCCAAGGTGCTGCATTGGAACCGGGATTGCCTTGCGCGCATGCTCAACCGCGCGCCCTCCTCCGTGCATCTGCACGAAGGCCATGTCGGCGGCGGCTTCGGCATCCGCGGCGAACTCTATCCCGAGGACGTGCTCGTCTGTCTCGCCGCGCTGCGGCTCAATCGCCCGGTGAAATGGATCGAAGACCGCCGCGAGCATCTGATGGCGGCGAATCATTCGCGCCAGCAGAATTTTGCGGTGCGCGCCGCGGTCGATGCCGACGGTCGGCTGCTCGCCATCGACGGCACGTTCTTTCACGACCAGGGCGCGTATGTGCGCACGCACGCCGCGACCGTGCCCGATCTCGCCGCCGCGATGCTGCCCGGCCCTTATCGGATGCACGCCTATCGCATGACCGGCCGCATCCGGCTGACCAACAAAACGCCGTGCGGCACCTATCGGGCGCCCGGGCGTTACGAGGGCACGTTCGTGCGCGAGCGGCTGATGGATGCGATTGCGGCCAAGCTTGACATCGATCCGGTCGAAATCCGCCGCCGCAATCTCATCGCTTCGAGCGAGATGCCGTACGCCCGCGATTTCGACACGCTCGGCACCGAGCTGACTTACGATTCCGGCGACTATGCGGGGCTGCTCGATAAGGCGCTGGCTGCAATCGGCTGGCCGGCGCTGCAGGCGGAGCTGAAGCGCCGGCGCGCCGCGGGCGAAGCGGTCGGGGCCGGCGTCTCGATGTTTGTCGAGAAAAGCGGGCTCGGGCCATTCGACGGTGTACGCATTACGGTTGACGACACCGGCGCGGTCGAAATCGTTTCCGGTTCCGCCTCGGTTGGCCAGGGCATGGAAACCGCGCTCGCGCAGATCTGCGCCGACGCGCTCGGCGTCGATTACGCCCGCGTGCGGGTCGTGCACGGCCAAACCGACCGCATCGCCTACGGCCTGGGAGCGTTTGCCTCGCGCGTCACGGTGATGACCGGAGAAGCAACGCGCGTCGCCGCGACCAAATTGCGCGCCAAGGCGATCGCCACTGCGGCCGCGCTGCTGCAGAGCCCGCCCGAAACGCTCGACGTGATCGACGGCCGCGTGGTGAGCAAAGGCATGGCGCACGGGCCATCGGTGGCGCTCGGCGATGTGGCGAAGGCACGCGGGCCGGCGTCGAAACTATTGGGCGAAGATCTGCCCGGCCTTTCGGCCGAGGGCTGGGTCGAGCAGAGCCATATGGCCTATCCGTATGGCGTTCATATCGCGGTGGTGCGCGTCGACCGCGAATCGGGTGCCGTCGCGATCGAGCGTTATCTCGTCGCTTACGACATCGGCAAGGCGGTCAATCCGATGCTGGTCGAGGGCCAGATCACGGGCGGCGTCGCGCAGGGCGTCGGCGGCGCGCTGCTCGAGGAATTTCTCTACGACAGCCGCGGCGAGCCGCTCGCCGTCACGTTTGCCGATTATCTGATGCCGACGGCGCGCGAGGTGCCGCCCGTCGAAACGCTGATCACCGAGGACGCACCCTCGCCGCTCAACGCACTCGGGCTCAAAGG
>DATCBO010000151.1:0-18023 GCA_036511795.1 Xanthobacteraceae bacterium | reverse complement strand
CACTGCCTCACAACCAAGCCCTTCAGCTCGGCGTGCGACAGACCATCAAGATCCCCGGGCGGCAACATCCCCAGAATGAATCTGACTCGCGCCCTCCTGAGAATCGTAAAATCATACCGCCGCTGGTTTTGCCCCTCTTACACGGACTGGCAATAAGTAATTGAATTCGCGGAGAGATTCAGTGGTGCGCCGGTAGGGTGCCGGACGTGGTGGAACTTTCGGACGTGCCCTTGATTCGCCTGCCATTCGAGCGTTGAATTTCGCCGAACGCTGCGACACGCCCGGCACGATATGAGGCGCCGCGCGGCGAGGGAGGAAACATCATGACCGGCATCGAACGGCGCGCCTTTGTGCAAGGCGCGGGGCTCGGCGCGCTCGCCTTCACGGTGGGCGGCGTCGAAATGATGCTCACGCCACGGCAGGCGCATGCCGAAGGCGTGCCGCTGCGCACGTTGAACGCCGACCAGGCCGCGACGCTTGACGCGCTCGGCGAGACGCTCGTGCCCGGCGCCAAAGAGGCGGGCATCACCCAATTCATCGATCAGCAGATTTCCGTTCCGCCCGAACAGGCGTTGCTGCAGGCGCGCATCCTCAATGTGCGGCCGCCGTTTGCGAATTTTTATCGCGCGGCATTGGGCGCGGTCGATGCCGCCAGCAACAAGACCAAGGGCAAGAAATTTGCGGCGCTCACGTCCGCCGAGCAGCACGACTTCGTCGCGATGATGCGCGTCAACAAGATTGAAGGCTGGCAAGGTCCGCCCGGCCCGTTCGTCTTCAACGTGCTGCGCAGCGACGCCGTCGATGTCGTCTACTCGACCATGGAGGGCTATGCCGCGCTCGGCGTTCCCTACATGCCGCACATCGCTCCGACGAAAAAGTGGTGAGGAGAGACCGCCATGGCTAATGAAAAAGTCGATGTTGTCGTGGTCGGCTCCGGCGCCTCGGGCTCGCTTTATGCGTCCGTGCTGGCGAAGGCCGGAAAGAAAGTCGTCGTGCTCGACAACGGGCCGGAATGGAAGCTGACCGATCTGATCAGTTCCGATATCTGGGGGCGACGGCTCAAGCCGGCTGGCGGTCCCATCCTGCTCGGCGGCAAGAATCCGTTCGCTTACGCCAACCAAGGCGCCTACGCGGTCGGCGGCGCGGCGCTGCATTACTTTGCGCAGTTCCCGCGCTACCTGCCGACCGACTTCAAGATGAAGAGCGAGCATAATCGCGGGCACGATTGGCCGATCTCCTACGAAGATGTCGCGCCATTTTACGACAAGGTCGCGGAGCAAATCGGTGTTTCCGGCGATGCCAAGGCTGAAGAGCCGTGGCGGCCGGCCGGAAAGCCGTATCCGATGCCGCCGATGAAAATCTTCCCAGCGGGCAAGGTCTGGCTCAAGGGCGGCGAGGCGACCGGCATCCGCTTCATCCCAATGGCCAACGGCATGAACTCGACCAAGTTCAAGGACCGCGACGCCTGTATTTATGACGGCTGGTGTGCGGTCGGCTGCCCGATCGGCGCGCTCGCTAATCCGCTGGTGACGTATCTCGGCGAAGCGCGCAAAGCCGGCGCCGAAGTGCGCGCCTTGAGCAACGTAACGCGCGTGCTCACTGACCAGACCGGCAAGCGCGCGATCGGCGTCGAATATTACGACGCCAAGAAAGAGCGCCAAGTGCAGGAGGCGAGCGTCGTCGTGCTCGCCGCCTGGTCGGCGCAGAACCCGCGCATTTTGCTCAATTCGGTGACCGACAAGCACCCGAACGGGCTCGCCAATTCCAACAAGCTCGTCGGCAAGTTCATGATGACGCATCACATCGCCGGCACCTGGGCGCTGTTCGATGAGGACATCACCCCGCACATGGGCACGGTCGGCGCGCAGTTCATGTCGTATGACCGCTACGCCAAGACGAGCTATCCGGGCGCGTTCGGTTCGTCCTTCATGGGCGCGGGCACCTCTCACAAAACCACCGACTACGCGCAGGCGCGCGGCGACCTGTTCGGCGCCGAATTTGCCGCCTATATGAAGCGCGCGGCGCGCGGGCTCACGCATCTGACGATCTTCGGCGAGGATCTGCCGAACATCGAAAACCGCGTCGAGCTGATCAGCGACAAGGACGAATACGGGCTGCCGATGGCGCGGCTCATTCACAGCTTCGACCAGGATGCGGTCGCGCTGTGGAATGCCAATTTCGACCAGGGCCTGAAAGTCGCCAAGGCGACCGACGCCAAAGAGGCCTGGTCGGGCAAAGGGCCGGTGATGCCGACGAGCCACCTCCACGGCGGCGCCATCATGGGCAAGGATTCTTCGGACTCCGTGACCGACAGCTACGGCCAGACCCACGAAGTCGCCAATCTGTGGATGGCGGGTCCGTGCATCTTCCCGACCGAAGGCGCGTCGAACCCGACCTACACGATCTTCGCCACGGCGCTGCGCGGCGCCGAGCATCTGACGAAGACATGGGGGAGCGTGGCGGGGTAGGCGACATTCCGGGGCGCGGGCGAACGCCCGCGAGCCGCTGGTCGGTGTCCGGACTTGCTGCTGCGAATCCACGGACGGCTTTCGCCGCATGAGTCAAGACGCCACATGCTCGTGTCATTTCGACTCGCGAATGACGCGATCAACAAATGCCTTCAGCGGTAATGGCACGCTCCACGTCGGCAATTGCCCCGATCAGCTGTAGGCCGTGGAGATTTGCTTTCGGGTCGATATCGATCAGCACGTCGAGATCGCTGTCCTCGCGGGCATCGCCGCGGGCGCGGGACCCGAAGATCGCGAGCCGCGCCACGCCCTCGGCGCGTAACGCCGGAGCGCTCTCTTTGAGCTTGGCAATGATGTCATCGCGGGTCATGCGATGATTGTAGCACAGGTTGCGGGCTTTCTCACTCCGCCGCTTGCTGCGTGTGCCCGAGCCGCTTGTTGAGCGTGTCGAGCAGCGCCTCGGCGGCTTCGGCGATTACCGTGCCGGGCGGGAAGATCGCCTCGGCGCCGGCTTTTTTCAGCGCCTCGTAGTCCTGCGGCGGCACGACGCCGCCGACCACGATCATAATGTCGGGCCGGCCGAGCCGGTCGAGCTCGGCCTTGAGTTGCGGCACCAAGGTCAGATGCCCGGCGGCGAGGGAGGATACACCGAGAATATGCACGTCGTTCTCGACCGCCTGGCGCGCAGCTTCGGCGGGCGTCGCGAACAATGGTCCGATATCGACATCGAAGCCGAGATCGGCGAACGCCGAGGCGATCACCTTCTGGCCGCGGTCGTGACCGTCCTGGCCGATCTTGGCGACCAGGATGCGCGGGCGGCGGCCTTCGTCATCCTCGAATTCGGCGACGCGTTTCAGTATTCGCGCGACCGCATCTGCCATGCCGGCCTCCCGCCGATAGACGCCGGAGATGGCTTTGATCTCCGCCTGATGGCGGCCGAACACCTGTTCCAGCGCCAGTGAAATCTCGCCGACCGTGGCCTTAGCGCGCGCAGCGTCGATGGCGAGCCCCAGCAGATTGCCATTTCCGCCCTCGGCATTGCGGGTCAGCGCGGCAAGCGCGTCGGCAACCGCGCGCGGATCGCGCTCGCGCTTTAAGCGCGCCAGCTTGTCGAGCTGCAATTGGCGCACCGCCGCGTTATCGACTTTCAACACATCGATAGGCGCTTCGTTGCGTGGCCGGTATTTGTTGACGCCGATTACCGCCTGCGCGCCGGAATCGATGCGTGCCTGGGTGCGTGCGGCGGCCTCCTCGATGCGTAGCTTCGGCAGGCTCGCCTCGATCGCTCGTGTCATGCCGCCGAGTTTTTCCACTTCCTCGATGTGGCCGAACGTGCGCGCCGCAAGATCATGCGTGAGCCGCTCGACATAGAACGAGCCGCCCCATGGATCGATGCTGCGCGTCGTGCCGCTCTCGCGTTGCAGCACGATCTGCGTGTTGCGGGCGATGCGCGCGGAGAAGTCGGTCGGCAACGCCAGCGCCTCGTCGAGCGCGTTGGTGTGCAGCGACTGCGTGCCACCCTGCGTCGCCGCCATCGCCTCGATGGCGGTGCGCGTCACGTTGTTGAACACGTCTTGCGCGGCCAGCGACCAGCCGGAGGTCTGGCAATGCGTGCGCAGCATCAGCGAGCGTTCGTCGCGCGGCTTGAACTCGTGCATCAGCTTGGCCCATAGCACGCGCGCCGCGCGCAGCTTCGCCACCTCCATGAAAAAGTTCATGCCGATGCCGAAGAAGAACGACAGCCGCGGCGCGAAGCGGTCGACATCGAGCCCAGCCTTGAGACCTGCGCGCACATATTCGACGCCGTCGGCGAGCGTATAGGCGAGTTCAAGATCGGCGGTCGCACCGGCTTCCTGCATGTGGTAACCGGAGATCGAGATCGAGTTGAATTTCGGCATGTGCGCCGAGGTGTAGGCGAAAATGTCGGAAATGATGCGCAGCGACGGTTGCGGCGGATAGATGTAGGTGTTGCGCACCATGAATTCTTTGAGGATGTCGTTCTGGATGGTGCCGGACAGCTTCTCAGGCGGCACGCCCTGTTCCTCGGCGGCCACGATATAGAGCGCCATCACCGGCAGCACGGCGCCGTTCATCGTCATCGACACCGACATGCGGTCGAGCGGGATGCCGGAGAACAGCGTGCGCATGTCGTAGATCGAGTCGATGGCGACACCCGCCATGCCGACATCGCCGGCAACGCGCGGGTGATCCGAGTCATAGCCGCGGTGGGTGGCGAGATCGAAAGCGATGGAGAGGCCCTTTTGCCCCGCCGCCAGATTGCGTCGGTAGAACGCATTGGAGTCCTCGGCCGTGGAGAACCCGGCATACTGGCGGATGGTCCACGGCTGGGTAACATACATGGTGGGGTAGGGGCCGCGCAGAAACGGCGCGATGCCCGGATAGGTGTCGAGACCGTCGAGGCCCGTGAGGTCGTCCGCACCGTAAAGGGGCTTCACGGGGATGCCTTCCGGCGTCAGCCATGGTGCGCCTGGGGCAGGGAGGGCGGCCGGCGCTTCTGCAAAATCGACTTTGGCAAAGTCCGGGATGCGGCTCATCAGTCTGCTACCGTCTGGTGCCGCGCCGGTCCCGGCGACGCGACACAGTGATGGGTCAAATTCCAGCGCCCATCATATCACGTTTCGCGCGCTGAGGCGCCAGCCCAATGCCGCTCAGTTAACCTGAAGCCCGAGCCGCAATATCAACGGCTTTACCTGTAAATAATTGCGCTCCAGGAACGCCGCCAGTTGTTCGGGCGTATCCGATTGAGCCTCGAAGCCGCGGATGTGGAGCGCCTTTTGGTACGCGGCATCGGCCGCGACCTTGGCCATGTCGTCGTGAACTTTTTTGATGATCGCTGGCGGCGTGCCGCCCGGCGCCTCGATGGCGAACCAAAGGCTGTAGTCCATTTTCGGCATGCCTTCCTCGGTGAAGGTCGGCACGTTCGGCAGACTGTCGACGCGTTTCGGCGCAGTAACCGCGAGGCCGCGTACGGTGCCGGCTTTGACGAATGGCACGGCGGTCGAGATGCCGACCATGAGCATGGCGACGTCGCCGGAGATCAGCGCGGCGATGCACTGCTGCGAGGAGCCCGGGTAGGGCACGTGCGTCAGCTTGAGCCCGGCCATGTCCAGGAATAATTCGGCCGCAAGGTGCGGCGCGCTGCCGACGCCGATCGAAGCAAAATTGTATTTGCCGGGATTTTGTCTGGCGAGTGCAATGAAGTCTTTCAGATTGCTCGCCGGCAGCTTGGGGCTCGCCAGCAGGATTTGGTAGCCCACGGCCATCATCGAGATCGGCGCAAAATCACGCTTCCAGTCATAGTGCAGGTGCCGGTGCAGCGTCGCCGCAATGGTCAGGGGGCCGTCGGTCGCGAGGTAAAGCGTGTATCCGTCGGCCGCCGATTTTGCCGCAGCCTCCGTGCCAATCAGTCCGCCGGCGCCGGCCTTGTTCTCGATGACAACCTGCTGGCCCCAAAGCGTCGACAATTGATTGCCGAGAAGCCGCGCCAACAGATCGCCGCTGCCGCCCGGTGCGTAGGGCACGATGAGCTGCACCGGCCGCGATGGGTAGACATCGGCCGAGGCGTAGGTGAATGGCGCGACGGCTGCAGCGGCGCTTAGGCCGCCGATCGCAAAGCCGCGTCGTGTAACAGCCATGTGTTCCTCCTGGCGAATTATTTGCTTAAGCGATTGCGGCGGCGGGCACAGCTACGCTGGTGCGTAAAGTCTCCATCAGGCGGCCGTTGCCGGGCAGCGGATCGTTGATTCCGAGCACGCGAAACGCCTCCCAGTGATCGGCATGCGCGCCGCTGACCACCGGGACGCCACATTCGGCTTCGATCAGCGGTGCCGCGTCGGCCGCGGCCCATTGATTGCACGGGATGTAGATGCAGTCGGCCTTCGAGGCGCGGCTAAGGACGCGCTTGGCGACAGCCGCGATGTGCGCGGGCGTCACGTCCTGCAGCCGCTTGAACACCACGTCTTCGGTGTGCTCAGCGGCGATGCGGAAGCCGCTCGCCTTGAGAAACGTCAGCGCCGACTGGTGCAGCTCCTGCGGATAGGGCGAAACGACCACGACATCGGCGATGTTAAGGTGCGCGAGCGCGCGGATCGCCGAGCGGATGCTGGTCGACGCCGGCAGGCCGCCGCTCGCGTCGCCGATAATCTTGACGATCTCTTCCTCAAAGCCCTTGCCGCGCAATGTGACCACCGGCATGCCGCAATGCATGATGTAGTCGACCTCGCGCGAGGCGAGATATTTTGACAGCGTGACCAGCGGATCGATCACCGCCTGCTTGAAATTCTCGTTATTCCAATGCTCGACATTGGAAGTGATAGCGCAGATCGACACGCCATCCGGCGCCACCCTGAAAAAGTCGTGGCACGCGGTTTCCATTACGGTCGGGCTCAGTACACCGATACGCTTTCGCCAACCCAAAGGTTGATCCGGTCTGCTCATTAAAGGCCTTTCTGAATATCGCTTGCGCGCGGCAGTCTGCTGGCTTTGCGGCCAGCTGGCAATGAGGCCATTACGCCTATCGGCGCATGCCGCTGTTACTCGGCCTGTTCCTCGTGGCGCTTTTTATCTGGTTTGCCGAGAATCTCGGTACTTTGAGCAAGACTTGGCTTTATCCGTCGCAGATGATGGGTGGTCTGCGGTACCGGTGGCCAAGCTAGGTTCGTGGTTTCTGCTGCTGCTCATCAGCTACGCGCTCGTTGCCATTGTCAATCGCCCGCAGGATATCGGCGAACACGCTGCGAGTGACGAGAGTTAGTGGCTGCCGAGCAAACCGTACGCGGCTTGCAATTGCGAAAGCGCGTCGCAGCCTTGATAAATAAAGGATTGTACGCCAAGGCTGCGCAGCTCCCCTTCGAGTGCACTTGGCCGACCGGCGAGATAAATGTGCCGCGCGCCTGCGGTCCTCAGCACTGCCGCCGCTGCCGCGCCGTCGCTTTCGTAGGTTTGGTCGGACGCGCACAGGCATGCAAGCCTTGCACCGGAGGCAGCAAATGCAGTGTCCAGCGCGGACGCGGCAGCCTGACCGCCGACCGCCTCGATGCCGCCTGCCGCAAAGAAATTCGTGGCAAAGGCCGCACGGGGAATGAACTCAGCCTCCGTGCCGAGACAAGCGAGAAAGACTTTGGGCCGGGCGCCGGACGTCGTCAGGATTTCGTCCGAGGCGTCGCGCAAAGCTTCGAATGGTTCGGCAAGGCGGATCGGCAACAATGGCGGAAAGGAGATGTAAGCCGGCTGCGTTGGCGCGGATGGACGTGGGGCCGTTCGTTCCAGCACTGCGACCTGCATTTCGTTGATCGCTGGAAAAATGCTGACGCCGGTAAGCACATCCTTGCCGGACGCGATTGCAGCTTGGCGCTTGACACGCACCGCGGCCACTTTGCTCTGGATCATTCCACTTTCGAGAGCTGCCGCGCAGCCGCCAGCCGCTTCGATCTCTCGAAACAGCGTCCAGGCGGCGCCGCAAAGCTGGTCGGTCAAATCTTCCACAGCGCCCGAGCCCGCGGCCGCATCGGCGACTTTGGCGAGGTTGGATTCATCACGCAGAATGAGCTGAATGTTGCGTGCGTTCCGGCGCGCAAACTCATCGGGCAGACCGAGCGTGGCAGTGAATGGCACGACGCTGATGGCATCGGCGGCGCCGACGGCCGCGGCAAACACCGCGATGGTTGCACGCAGTATATTCACGTGCGGATCGCGCTGCGCCATCATCCGCCACGCCGTTTCGGCGGTGACAAAGGCCGGTACGGGCGAAAGACCGCAAGCGGCTTCGATGCGCGCCCATAATTTTCGCAAGGCGCGAAATTTTGCGATGGTGAGGAATTGATCTGCATCAGCGGCGAGGCGAAAGAAGATCAGGCCCCGCGCCTGTTCGAGCGGCAGCCCTGCGGCCTCGAGCGCGCGCATATAGGAAAGCCCGACTGCCAGCGCGAACGCCAATTCCTGCGCCTCTGACCCTCCCGCATTGTGGATGACCCGACCGTCGGCGACAGCGAGTTTTTGCAATCCGTCACGTGCAAGCGCGGCGAGCCGCCGCGCAAAATGCGGCGCCTCGTCCGTCCAGCGTCGCGAGCCGCCGCCGGCGAGCGCCATTGCGCCCAGTGGATCGTGGCCGATGCGGAGCGCTTTGAAGCGGCGGAAAAATGTGAGGTCCTTCGTGATGGCCGCATCGATGGCGGCTTCGGCGTCGCGCGAAATCTCGAGCTCGATTGCGGCGCCGGCAAGATCGATATCTTCCACCACGCGCGCCAATGTCTGCTCGTTGGATGGCAGGCCGAAACCGTGATCGCCGATGGCGCCGGCGAAGACCAGGCAAAGGCCCGTTGCGCCATTGTCCAATTCATGCCGCGCCGTGGCATTGGCGAGTTCGAGATCGGGTTGATCGATGCGGGCTAAAACGTGCCACGGCACGCCGCCGGTCCGGGCACCGATGGGCTGTACGCCGGTCCGGCCCTGCGGCAGCGGGTCGATCCGCAGTCCATCGTAGGTCGTGCTGCCGAGCCGTTCCAACGGGGCGCCTTTGAGCACGCCGTCGACCAGCTTTCGCCAGGCGTCGCGCGTTGCGGCGGGAAAATCTGCGGTGAACGCCAGAGGTTTTTCAGGCTCAGCCATTGTAACAAAATGCCACGCTTGGCTCGGGCGGCCAACCGCCGTTGCTGTGCAATTGCCGTGCCGCCTTTAGCCTGAAGGCGCGGCGATTTTCTCGACGCCGCCCGCATCTACACTGGCGAGAGCATCGCGCACGCGGATACCGCCGATCAAGCGATCCGGGGCGATCTCGGCCAGCGGTACGAGGACAAACGCACGCTCCAAGAGATGCGGGTGCGGCAGCGTCAGGTCAGGATCACGTACGTTGATGTCGTCATAGGCGAGGATATCGACGTCGATCGGGCGCGGGCCCCAGCGGCGTTCCCCGGCTCGGTCGCGGCCAAGTGTGCGCTCGCAGTCGAGTGCACGAGCAAGAAGCGCATGCGGCGACAGCGTCGTCGTTACCGCAATCACCGCGTTGAGGAAGGCCGGCTGATCGGTGACGCCCCAAGGCAGCGTGCGGTAGTCGGACGAGCGTGCCCTCAGCACCACGGTGGTATCGGTGCACAGCATCGCGATGGCGCGGTCGAAGGTCGCGTGCACGTCGCCGAGGTTGCCGCCAAGCGCGAGAAACGCCTTAGCCATAGTCGTGCGCCTCGCGGCTCAGCGCCCGGCGCGATCGTTGCGCGCGCGCTCGATCGTCACGCCCACATCGTCGAAGGTCGCAGCGACGGGCGCGTGCGGCTTGTGCACGGTGACGGCGACCGCGCTCACTTGCGAAAAATTCGCGAGCACAGCGTCCGCAACAGCGCCGGCTGCGGCCTCGACCAGCCGGTAGCGTCGCGCCCGGAACGCTTCGCTCGCCGTCTTGACCACCGTGTCGTACGAGACGGTGTGCTTGAGCATGTCGGTGCGCGACGCCTCGGCCAGATCGACGCTCAGTTTCAGATCGAGCTGGAACGTCTGGCCGACTTTAGCTTCATGCTGCATGACGCCGTGATAGGCGTGAAGCACCAAGCCCTTGATGAAGACGGAATCGCTCACCGCGCCAGCCTGATTGTTGCGGCCACGGCCAGTGCTTGCACGGTCGGCGCAACATCGTGCGCACGCACGATACTGGCGCCGTGTTCGACGGCAAGCAGATGCGCGGCGAGTGAACCGCCAAGCCGCTGCATCGGCTCGGACGCCGTGATCGTGTTGATGAAGCGTTTGCGCGAAGCGCCGACCAGAAGCGGCAGACCGAAGCTCGCGAACGTGTGAAGCCGCGCGATGCAGATGATGCTTTGCTCCGCCGTCTTGCCGAAGCCGATACCTGGATCGAGGACAATACGGTGCCGATGGATGCCCGCGCTCCAGGCAATCTCAAGCGAACGGGAGAAGAACTCGGTGACGTCCTTGATGATATCGATCGCCGGATCGGCGGCGTCGCGGTTATGCATGATGACGACCGAAGCGCCATGTTCGGCCACAACGCGCGCCATGTCGGGGTCGCGTTGCAGGCCCCATACGTCATTGACGATGGCGGCGCCCGCCTGCAGTGCCCAGGCCGCCACCTTGGCTTTAATCGTGTCGATCGACACCGGCACGCCCACCGCCACCACGGGCCGCAGCACCGGATCGAGCCGTTGGCGCTCCTCATCGAAGGACACCGGCGTCGCGCCACCGTAGGGCCGCGTCGACTCGGCGCCGATATCGAGAATGTCGGCCCCTTCGTCCGCGAGGCGTTCGGCCTGCGCTATCGCGGAATCCGGAGCGAGGAACTGGCCGCCATCGGAAAAAGAGTCCGGAGTGACATTGACCACGCCCATGACGAGCGGACGCGCCTTCGCCAGAAGGCGCGTCAATACCTCGCCGCCATGCGGCGCGGACGGCGCACTAATACGGTTTGTCAGATCGTTCGCCGTGCTTTCGGCCATGGCCTGCCCGCAGGTTGCGGTGCTGCGCAGCATTTGGGCGCTGGCGCCGCCGAGTCAAGCGGCAACGCTGCGCTGCGGTAAAGGCGGTTGTGCCGCTCAATAGCGAATGATCGGCTGCAGTTTTTTGGCATTTTCGATCCAGCGCTCGACCGTTTTGGCCTTTGGCAGCAAGCGGACCATCTTGCCGTTATTCGCTTCCCCCATCCGCTTGACCAGATTCTCGGGATTGCGGATCTTCAGGTCGCTTACGGTCTTCACGCCTGCGGCGCGCAACAATTCGGCATATTCGAAACCAACGCCCTTGACCCGCATGCGATCGGCGGCCGTGGCCCAATCAAGTACCGCCTTGCTGTCTGTCCCGATCTTCTCGGCCATACGCAGCCGCTGTTTCGGCGTCTTGGCGGCGCGGAGCAGACCGATAGTCGTACGGATGCCCTCCTTTTTCAGGATTTCGGCAACATCCTGCTCGATGCCTCGAATTTCGGTGATGGGATACGCCATCAAAACCTGCCCCTTAGGCGCAAGGCCGTGTGGTCGCGACAACGCCGCTCAGATGCGAGATGTCGCGGCCGCTCCGCACTGCCCAGCCAAACATTGGAATTCATCTTGCCGCATTCGCCTTGGTCTCCCGACCGAGGAATATGGCAAAGAATAAGCCGCAGCCGTCCGGTCCCCACCGGCATTGGCCACGCGCCTTCCGCTGTTCGGTATCATAGTCCCCTGCCTCTCCCGCACTGCCGGCGGGTTTTCGCCTTTGTGGATATATTCGAATGTCTGCGGCTGGACTCTGTCAAGCTGGAGGTGCGAGAGAGTCGCAGCTTCACGTCGAAACGCGGCCGAGCGTTGCAAACTTGCAACGCCGATCGGGCGCGCCGCAGCCGTGGATATGATAATTTCCGGCCATTCTCAGTTCGCAACGGTGATCCAATGACCAAATCCGACGTTTTGCCCGCCGTTCTCGACCGCATTGATCGCGATCTTCAAGCCAGCCTCGACCGGCTGTTTGCGCTGTTGAGCATCCAATCGATATCGACCGAGCCGGCCTACGCACCGCACTGCCGTGCAGCCGCCGAGCATGTGGCGGCCGACTTGCGCAGCCTCGGCTTTGAGACGAGCGTCCGCCCGACCGATGGCCATCCGGTCGTGGTCGGCAAGACCACAGGCAAGACCACGGGCAACGCCAACGGCGGCGCGCCGCGCGTTCTGTTTTATGGACACTATGATGTGCAGCCGGTCGATCCGCTCGATCTGTGGCAGACGCCGCCGTTCGAGCCGCGCATCGAAACGCTCGACGGCGGCCGTAAAATCATCGTGGCGCGTGGAGCCTGCGACGACAAAGGCCAGGCGATGACCTTTGTCGAGGCGTGCCGCGCCTTCAAGGCGGTCACTGGCACGATTCCGCTCGACATCACCATGCTGATCGAGGGTGAGGAGGAATGCGGCTCCAAGCACCTGTTCGATTTCGTGCGCGACAATGCCGCCGAACTGCGCCGCGACCTGGCGCTGGTGTGCGACACGGGCATGTGGGACTCGGTGACGCCATCGATCACCACGTCGCTGCGCGGACTGGTCTACGAGGAGGTGCGGCTCACCTGCGCCGACCGCGATCTGCATTCCGGCCTGTTCGGCGGTGCGGCGCGCAACCCGATCCACGTGCTGGCAGATATTATTTCCGCGATGCACAAATCGGACGGCTCGGTCGCCATCCCTGGGTTTTATGACGGCGTCCACGAGTTGCCACCCGACATCAAGGCAGATCTGGCCGGGCTTGGGCTGACGCCCGAGAAATTTCTCGCCCCGATCGGGCTGAAAATTCCGGCCGGCGAGCAGGACCGCATGCTGATTGAGCAAATTTCGACGCGCCCGACCGCGGAGGTCAACGGAATCATCGGCGGCTATACGGGCGAGGGGGCCAAAACCGTCATTCCTGGCAAGGCGATGGCGAAAGTGTCGTTCCGCCTGGTCGGCGCCCAGGACCCGGAAGGGATTCGAAAAAAATTCCGCGAGTTCGTCAGCGCGCGCCTGCCGGGCGACTGCAAGGTCGAGTTCGGCAGTTTTTCCAGCGCGCCGGCGTTTGACGTGGCGTTCGACAATCCGGCGCTCACCAAGGCGCGGACTGCGCTGGCCGAGGAGTGGGGCAAGAAGGCAGTCACCGTCGGCGCCGGCGGCTCGATCCCGATCGTCGGCGATTTCAAGGCCGTGCTCGGCATGGACACGCTGATGGTCGGCTTCGCGCTCGACGACGACCGCGTGCATTCGCCCAACGAGAAATTCGATCTCAAATGCTTCCATAAAGGCATCCGCAGCTGGGCACGGATACTGGCGGCGCTGGCCGCGTAGCGGCCCGTTTCCCGGGCGAAAATCAATAGACCCGGTCGCCCATGACGACGTAGCGGCGCAGCAGTCTGCGCTCCTTGTCGGAAAAATCCGTGCGCGCGTGCAAGGTGCAACGATTGTCCCAGAGCACGAGATCGCCGGGGCGCCAGTGGTGCGCGTAGATGAACTGATCCTGTTCGATATGGTCGAACAGTTTCTTGAGCAGCGCGCCGCCTTCGTCGTCGTCCATGCCCTCGACGGTAAAGGTCATCAGGCGGTTGACGTAGAGCGCCTTGCGCTTGGTGTCGGGATGGGTGCGCACGATCGGCTGCACGTAATGCGGATGCGCCGTGAAATCGACCTTGGAGCCGTTTACGGCGCGCGTCGTCGAATCGTAGAGATAAGCGTTGAGCGCCTTCCTGCCGTCGACGCGTGCCTTCAGCTCCGCGGGCAGCGCATCGTAGGCCTCGTACATATTGAGGAACAATGTATCGCCGCCGGACGACGGCACTTCCAATGCATAGAGAAAAGTACCGGTTGCCGGTTTCTCGATGTAGCACTGATCGGAGTGAAAATGCATTTCGCCGTCCGGCAGCGAGCCGATCAGCTTGCCGTTCTCGCGGATGTTCGACACCAGCATGGTGAGTTGCGGATATTTGGTGTGGCCGGCCTCGTTAATCTTATCCGCCGGCCGGTTGCGCTTCTGCAAGGCGCCGAACCGCTCCGCAAACCGGATCTGATCGTCCTCGGACAGAGACTGGCCGCGGAACAGAATAACGAGGTGCTCGTGCCAGGCGTCGAGAATTTCAGCGAACGTCGCATCCGAGATATTTTCGCGCAGATCGATGCCCGCAATTTCGGCGCCGAGCGCGGGCGACAACGGCTTTACTGTCAGAGTCATGAGCGTTCTCCCTTATGGGCTGGTTGCCGCACGACCAACACCGAGCAACTGGCGTAGCGAACAACGTGACCGGCATTAGAGCCGAGAAAATAGGTGCGCAAACCAGCCCGATGCGAACTCATCACGATCAGGTCAGCATGCATTGCGATCGCCTCGTCGAGAATTTCGCGGTCGACGCTGCCCTGCCGCACGACGCTCGAGATGCGCGCTGCGGGCAGTCCGCTCTCGTTGGCGACGATCGCGATAGCCTCTTGTGCCGTAGCGCGCTGCTGCGCCTCGAAGTCGGGCGGTACGTACTCGGCCAGCATTGCCGGCGTGATTGGCAGCACGTTGATGAGACGGACGACGGCATTGCTCTTCTTCGCCATCATCACCGCGCTGGCAATCGCGGGCTTGGCGAGTTCGGCATCGGCGAGATCGATCGGCACCAAAATGCGGTGATACAGGGCGCTCATTGGCGGTCACTCCGTCGTGGCGGCTATCAGGCGCGGGCTGACGAAGCGCTCCAGCCGGCCGGAATGTGGGTGTACGAGCGCCCAGTCATCGAGCGCCAGATCGATGACGACGAGCCCCGTCGTCGGCAGCTTTTCGTTGAGGCGCTCGCGCGCGGCCACGTCGCCCGAGGCAATCAGTGCGACGGCGAGATCATGGAAGCCGGGGTTATGTCCCATGAGCAACAGCGAGCGGGCCCGGCCGGTCTCGCCGACGAGCGCCAGCAGGTTTTCGGCGGTAGCGTTGTAGATGCGCTCTTCGTCCACCGCTTTCGGTGGCTTGGCGAAATAATCGGCGGCGAGCCTCCAGGTTTCCCGGGCGCGGGTGGCGGGTGACACCAGCGCGAGGTCAGGAACGAGACCGTGCCGCGCCATATAAGCGCCGATCGTCTGCGCGTCGGTGTGGCCGCGCTCGGTGAGCTTGCGGTCGCGGTCGCGCTCGCCGGGTACGGCGCGCTCGGTCTTGGCATGGCGCAGGAGCATCAGACGGCGCATCGCGGCAATGTCGCTTTCTTCCCGCAGCGAGTCTAGCATGCTGCAGCATCGAGGGCCTGCAACGATACGGCAATGGCGCAACCCGAAACCGCTGCTTATCGGCAAAGCTGGTATGCTGCGACCAAGATCGCAGCGCCGGAGCGGCCGCCCCTTGGCGCCGATCTCGACGTCGACGTGTGCGTGATCGGTGGTGGCCTCGCAGGACTGACCGCGGCGCGGGAAATCGCGCGCAGCGGCTGGTCGGTGGCGCTGCTGGAAGCGGGGCGTCTGGCCGGCAGTGCATCTGGCCTCAACACCGGCTTCGTGCTGCCTGGATTCGCCGCTGAACCGGCCCGGTTGATTGATCGCGTCGGCTTCGATCAGACGCGAACGCTGTGGTCGCTGGCAGAGACCGGGCTCGACTACGTGCAAAACACGATCGCTGCCGAAGGCGCTGCCGGCATCGATCCACAGCCGGGTTGGCTCTACGTCGCCAAGTCCGACAACGGCGAGGAGATGCTGCACTACGGCGAACTGCTCGGCCAATTGGGCTGCGACGTCGAATATTGGCCGGCCGAGCGCGTGCGCGCATTCCTTCACAGCGAGCGCTATTTTCAGGCCATTCATTTTCTGCGCGCGTTTAGCATTCATCCGCTCAACTACGCGCTCGCGCTCGCCGCTGCGGCCGAACGGGATGGCGTGCGCATTTTCGAAAATACGCCGGCGCTGTCGATCGATCCGGCTGGCGTGCGCAAACGTATCGTCACGCCGCACGCGCGGCTGCGTGCCGATCAAGTTGTGCTTGCCGGCAATGTCGAACTGCGCGGACTGATGCCGCGGCTTGCCGCAACGCTCGTTCCGATGACGACCTATGTCATCACGACACAACCGATCGGAGCGCGGCTCGGCGAGGCTGTCGCGTACCGCGGCGCGGTGAGCGACACCGATCTCGCCGACAATCACTACCGCATCGTCGGCGGCGACCGGCTGATGTGGTCGGGTCGCGTCACGGTCTGGCAGCGCGATGCGCACCGTTATGCGCGCGCGCTCACCGGCGATATCGAAAAGACCTATCCGCAGCTCGGACCGGTCGCGGCCGAATTCGCCTGGGCCGGGACGCTGGGCAACACTGTGCACCGCATGCCGCAGATCGGCGAACTCGGACCCGGCGTGTGGCTTCTGAGCGGGTTCGGCGGTCACGGGCTCAACACCACCGCGCTTGCCGGCAATCTGATCGCGCGCGCTGTTGTGGATGGTGATCAAACGTGGCGCCAATTCACGCCGTTCGAACTGGTGTGGGCCGGCGGCGCGCTGGGCCGCGCGGCGGCGCAAATGCGCGTCTGGCTCAAGCGCCTCACAGAGGCGGCAGCCGAACGCCGCGCCCGCGCCCCCCAACGCGACCGCCGTGCGGCGCGGGCCGGCGCGGCAGAGCAGGGGCAGTCGATCGTGCCGCCGCAGTCGGGCGAGCACGGGCTCCCCGCGTCGCCCGAAGTGCTGGTCGATGCGACGGGCGACGATCCGCGCCAGACCGCCGGCTAATTCGTTGCAGTTCATCGGCCTGACCGGCGCCAGCCGGGCGGGATGTCTTGCGGTTTGATGGCGCCCCATGACGGGTCGGCAAAGGTATTCGGCATCAGTTCGCGCGCTGCGCGCTCGGGCGCCGCGATGTTGCGCGGCGTCGCTTGCAGCAACAGTTGCCGCGCCGCAAACTGGCGGTCGCGCGGCACGCGAGCAATACAAGAAGAGAGACATCGGATCGGCTCGCCTTCGCAGGCGCGCTGTCTGCGGCATGGCTTGACGCGGCAGTTTTCCCAGAAGCGAAACAGTGTGCTGTAGCGGCGCGCCACGCGCATCTTCTCGGCATCGAGCCGCGCGCGGAATTCCTGGTGCGTGAGATAGGTTTCAAGGGATGAAGCTTTACTGTTCCTCGTGCTCATCGAAGTCCTTTCGTGGATCCGCGCGGTGAACGCCTCGCCCCTCCCAGGGGGCGCAAGGCAAGCGCTCTCATTCTCGCGGCGCGTTTTTTGTTCGCGCCCGAGGTGTTGGTACGGGACTGGCAAGGCGCGAATGGCGATAGGGGAGGAAATCTATTCGCTATTCGCGTAGCCCGGGTTGAGTGAAACGAAACCCGGGAACGGCAATGAAGTCTTTGTCTCAGCTCCCGGGTTTCGCGGAGCCTGTCATCGGGCCGGCCACTTCGGCCGGACCCGTTGGCTCAACCCGGGCTACGGAAAAATAAAATGAGGATATGGAACGCCGAGAGACGCGTCGTCACGACCCGCGCCAGCGGGCGCGGGGCGGTCCCAGCGGGGACCGCTCGCCTCTCGGCGTTCCACGGCGGCTCTCGTTGGGCGGTTGTCACCTCCCAACTCAGCTTCAGGCCAGGCTTCCTGGGACGCGGCGGACGCACGATCTTTTGACCGCCAACCGGGGCGAAGACCGTCCGTTTCTGCGCGGGCGTTACCCGCGCCCAACCTATCCCAGTCCAGGGTTGCACCACCCACTCCGGTCGTAATGCCGGAACGCTGATACCCGAAGCCGCCCGAGAGCGGGTTACAAGCCCGCGCGCAGGCGCCGCACTCGCCCCATGACCGGGTGTGTCTCCCGGCCAAGTCCTCAACGAGCGAGATGAAGCCTTTTAGTTCGCTACGCGCCACGAACTCAAGAAATTCCGCCGGCTGCAGCTATCCCTCTGAAATGGCGAAGGTCTTTTTCCGGTCTTTGTTTGATTCACGGGTGAGGAAATGTGACACGTTTGCCATGATTCGTATTTTTCGTAATAGGGGCAAAACTCGCGGCGGTCAGGGCGGTCGGGGTTGGGTGGCGACCAATTCCGGCAGGTATGGGATGGCCGGGCTGCCTGGGACAGCCAGTCTTGAGCCGAGGTAATCCCAGAACGCGATTCTGAGCTTGG
>DATCBO010000150.1:0-85846 GCA_036511795.1 Xanthobacteraceae bacterium | reverse complement strand
GTTTTGTAATACGACTTGTAGCATCCCGACCGGGAAATGCCAATGCTTTCAGTAAGCTATTGAGCAATATAGGTCAGAGAGGTTAATGGAGCGGGCGAAGGGATTCGAACCCTCGACCCCAACCTTGGCAAGGTTGTGCTCTACCCCTGAGCTACACCCGCATCCGAGAAGGGTATGCCGACCACCTCGGGGAGGCGGTCGACCGCAGAGCTATGCCAAAGAGCGCCAGGCTTTGCAACCGTCGCCCGCTGGCATCGGCCCCATCTGGACTTATCGGCCCTGATTCTGGCCGATCGGCGGGGCGGATTTTTTGCGCTGACGCATGACCTTATCCGAAAACCGGGTACCACTTTTCGGGATCATGCTCTAAAAGCCGGCGATGCCCGCCACGCCGGACGAGCTGTTCGCTTATCTAAATACGCTCGGTATCCCGCACAGGACGGTGACCCACCCGGCGGTGTTCCGGGTCCACGAATCGCGGGAGCTGCGCGGCCAGATCCTGGGCGCCCACACCAAGAACCTGTTCCTGCGCGATAAGAAGGGGGCGGTGTACCTCGTGGTGGCGCTGGAAGACGCCGCGATCGAGCTCAAATCGCTGCACCGGCTCCTTGGCGCGTCCGGCCGCTTCTCGTTCGGCGCGGCCGAACTGATGCGCGAACTGATTGGGGTCGAACCTGGCTCGGTGACGCCGTTTGCCGCCATCAATGACAAGGATTTGCGCGTGACCGTGGTGCTCGACGCCGCCATGATGGCACATGCGGTGCTCAACTTTCACCCGCTGACCAATACCGGGACGACGACGATTGCGCGGGACGACCTGGCGAGGTTCCTGGAGGCGACCGGGCATAGGCCGCGAATCGAGCCCGTATCCGGGACCGACGGGACCGGCTAAAACCGCGATTGCATTCACCCCGTTACTTCCCACTTAATCAGGCGATCAGGGGGATAACCCGGTCGCCGGCCCCAAAACACAAGGCACATCAAGGCCCATGTTGGAGACAGCTCAACCCGCCGCCGCGGCAGACGCGTTGGTCAAGGACGCGACGACGCAAAGCTTCGTCAAGGACGTCATCGAAGAATCCAAGCGCCAGCCGGTGCTGGTCGATTTCTGGGCGCCATGGTGCGGCCCGTGCAAGCAGCTCACCCCGGTGCTGGAGAAGGCCGTCAAGGCGGCCAAGGGCAAGGTCAAGCTCGTCAAGATGAACATCGACGAGCATCCGACGATTCCCGGTCAGATGGGCATCCAGTCGATCCCGGCCGTGATCGCCTTCGCCAACGGCCAGCCGGCCGACGGCTTCATGGGGGCGCTGCCGGAAAGCCAAGTGGTGGCGTTCCTGGAGCGCCTGACCAAGGACCGCATCGGCGGCGAAGCGCAGGATCTGTTGAAGACCGCCGACGCCGCGCTGGCCGATGGCGACGCCGCCGGCGCGGCTGACCTCTATGCGCAGATCCTTGCCGAGGATAACGCCAACGTGCCGGCGCTCGCCGGGCTGGCGCGCTCCTATGTGGAAACCGGCGCGTTCGATCAGGCGCGCCAGACGCTCGACATGGTGCCGGAGAATAAGCGTAACGAAACCGCAGTCGCGGCCGCGCGCGCGGCACTTGAACTCGCCGAACAGGCCAAGACGCTCGGCCCCGTTTCCGAGCTGGAGCAGAAGGTCGCAGCCAATCCGCTCGACCATCAGGCGCGGTTCGATCTTGCGCTCGCGCTCAACGGCCATAACCGCCGCATGGAAGCGCTCGAAAACCTGATCGCCATCGTCAAGCGCGACCGCAAATGGAACGATGACGGCGCGCGTAAGCAGCTCGTCCAGTTTTTCGATGCCTGGGGACCGACCGACGAGGCCACCGTGGAAGGCCGCAGGCGGCTGTCCTCGATCTTGTTTTCTTAGGGTAGTGTGTCCATTCCGTCATCCTGAGGTGCGCGCGCCGAAGGCGCACCCCGAAGGATGCCGGCTCCAATGTACGGGCCGTCGCCCTTCGAGGCTCTCGCCGATCAAATCGGGGATTGCACCTCAGGGTGACGGGAACGGCGGTTCGAGTACCAAACATGCCGATGAACACCGTCTATCGCGGACCCGAGGCGCTGCCGGATGAGATTCCGGTGTTTCCGCTGCCGGGCGCCTTGCTGCTGCCGCGGGGGCAGATGCCGCTCAATATCTTCGAACCGCGCTATCTGGCGATGATCGAAGACGCACTCAAATCCGGGCAGCGCCTGATCGGCATGATCCAGCCCGATCCGGCGCATCCGGGGAGCAACAAGGACAAGCCGCACTTGTTCCGCGTCGGCTGCGTCGGCAAGATCACCCAGTTCGCCGAGAGCGGCGACGGCCGCTATCTGATTCAGCTCACCGGCGTTGCGCGCTTTCGCGTCGAGGCGGAGCTCGCCGTCACCACACTCTATCGGCGCTGCAAGGTGACCTACCAGCCCTTCGTCGACGACTTCACCGCGCGCAAGGGCGAAGACGAAGTCGATCGCAAGGCGCTGTTGCGCACGCTGTCCGAGTTTCTCAAGGCCAATAAGCTGAAAGCCGACTGGGAAGGCATCGAGAACGCGCCCAACGAGGCGCTGGTCAACGCGCTCGCCATGATGTCGCCCTACGACACCGCCGAGAAGCAGGCGCTCCTCGAAGCGCCGGACCTGAAAACCCGCGCAGAAATTTTGATCGCCGTCACCGAGTTCGAACTCGCCAAGAGCAAGACGCCGGGGGAGACACCGCTGCAATGACCGTCGTAGTCTAAGTTCCCCAATTGCGGAGCCTCAAATGTCCATGTCCGACCGTCCCGCCGATACCGTCGATCCAAAGCTTCTGGAAATCCTGGTCTGTCCGGTGACCAAGTGCCCGCTCGAATATAACGCCGAGAAGCAGGAACTGATTTCGCGCGCCGCCAAGCTTGCCTACCCGATCCGCGACGGCATTCCGATTATGCTGCCGGAGGAAGCGCGCCGCATCGAGTGACGGACGGAGCGTGTGGACGCCGATTTCATCCGCGACCTGTTTGCAGCCTTCGGCCCCGTGACAGTGCGGCGCATGTTCAGTGGCGCCGGAATATTCGCCGACAGCCTGATGTTCGGCCTGATCGTCCGCGACGTGATCTATCTGAAAGCCGACGACATCAGCACCGCGGATTTCGAGCGCGAGGGCTGCGGCCCGTTCACCTACACGCGCGGCAAGAAATCCGGCCGGCCGAGCGAGCACGCCCTGCCCTATTGGCGCCTGCCTGAGCGGCTCTACGACGATCCCGACGAACTTGCGGTGTGGGCCAGGCAGGCCTTCGCGGCCGCTGAACGGAAGAAATTTGCGCCGCGCCGTCCGACAAAGCGGAAGCGGTCCGCAAAAACGAAATAACATCAGAGCATTTTCCGGAAAAGTGGCCACCGGTTTTCCGAAGAAAATGCGACCAAATCTATAAAACTAGAGCGCTTCCCGATTCAGCGTAATCGGGAAGCGCTCTAGACCGAACGAATGCCGCTACAACGGCACGTCGGCCTCACCATCGCGCCTGAAGGCGAGGCTCGCCTCTTCCAGGTCGAGTTCGCGCTCGATACGCCGGCGCGCCTCATCGGTGATCTCGCCCTCCTGCAAGAGCCGATAGATGTATTCGCGCTCGGCTGCGATCAGCTCCGCGCGCAACTCCGCCGCTACGGCTACGGACTCCCGACTGCTTGCGTCTGTCGGCAATTGCCCGGCGCGATGGTCGTGCCGCGCGCGCAGGATCGTCAGCACGTCGGCTGGTATTTCGCCGTCGGCGGCAAGCCGGTCGACGCGGCCCTGCCCCACGTTCAATGCCTCGATACGCGCCGTAAGCTCGGCTTCGCGCTCGCGGCGGCGCTCGTCTTCGGCGTCGTGCGGCAAGGCGAGCCAGCGCACCACGCCCGGCAGCATGAGGCCCTGGCCGATCAGCGTGACCACGATGACGCCGAAAGTGACGAACAGGATGAAATCGCGCCCCGGAAACGGTTCGCCCGAGAGTGTGACGAACGGCAGCGCCAGCGCCGCCGCGAGCGAAACCACGCCGCGCACGCCGACGAACGCCAGAATAAACGCCCATTGCCAGGGCGGAGCAGGATCGCGCCGGCGCAACGATCGACTCATCCACCGCGGCAGGTAGATCGCCGGATAGACCCAGACGAACCGCGCGACGACAACCACGGCGACGGTAATCAGCAAGCCCAGAGAAAGTTCGCGCAGCGAGACCGCATTGGTCCGGTCGATCAGGTCCCGCGTCTCCATGCCGGTCACGAGAAAAATGAAACCCTCAAGGTAATAGATGATCAGGTCCCAGAAGAAGATTCCCTGCAGCCGTGTCGCTGCGGGAATGAGCAGCGGTCCGTTCCAGCTCACGAACAGGCCCGCCGCCACCGTCGCGAGCACACCCGATCCACCGAGATTCGCCGGAACAAGAAAGGCGATGTAGGGCGTCATCAGCGACAGGGTGATCTCCACGCGCGGATCGCGCGCCCAGCGGCGCAGCCGCAGGCTGACCCAGCCGATGCCGACGCCGAAGGCGATTTCACCGACGACGATCAGGGCGAACTCGCCGGCTGCCCGCGGCAGCGAGAACAGGCCGGTTGCGACTGCGGCAACCGCAAAGCGGTAGAGGACCAAAGCGGTGGCATCGTTGGCGAGACCTTCGGCGTCGAGCACGACGAGCAGCCGGCGCGGCAAGCCAAGCCGGCGGACGATGGCGAGCGGGGCGACCGAGTCGGTTGGCGCCACGATGGCGCCAAGCACGAAGCCGAGCGCCCAACTCATGCGGAGCGCGAAATGCGCCGCCGCCGCGACCGCGGCGCTGGTGAAAACCACGCAGCCGAATGCCAACAGCGTGATCGAGCGCAGGTTGAAGCGAAATTCGCGCCAGCTCATGGCGACACCGGCCGAATAGATCAGTGGCGGCAGGATGCCGTAGAGCACGAGTTCCGGGGCCAGCACGATCCGCGGCAGACCGGGAAGGACGGCAAGCGCAACGCCGGCAACCACGAGCAGAATCGACGGCGCGGTGCGAAGCCGCCGCGCCAGCACGGCCACGACCACCAGCACGGCCAGAAGCAGCAGAATGGTTTCAATCGTCGCCGTCATCGATCGACAAGTCAGGTGGCCAAGTCAGGTGGTCAAGTCAGGTGGCCAAGGACGCGGAACCCGCCGTCCCACGCTCGCCGCTTCTATGCTATTCTCTCCATGCATCATGATGAAGCGCGAGACTTTCACTATCGCCGATATCTACGTGCCGACCAAGCGGCGCGCCACGCTTGAGCAGAAGCGCGTCGATGAAATCGCCGCCAGCATGCTCGATACCGGCCAGCAGACGCCGATCCTGGTGCGACCCGACGGGGAGCGCTTCGTGCTGATCGAGGGCCTGCACCGGCTTGAGGCCGCCAAGGCGCTCGGCGAAAAAACCATTTTCGGCTACCGCGTCGACGCCCGCAAGCACTGAGCTCGCCGGCGTCCTGTCGTTGTGCCGCTACCATTCACCTTGGCCGGCAAGCCTGCTCGGGCAAGCCTGATCTCGGACTTCGCCAACGCTCAATCCTGGGCTACGCTTGCTTGCTGATCCGCGCTAGCTTAGGGCTGCGCCCGTGGACGGCACGCGGGATGAGCCCGACGACATCAGGAAAGAAGATGGCCACGGACACCAAGAAAACCAAAACCGACACCGCTAAAAAAATCGACACGGCCGCCAAGGTCAAGGACACAGCAGTCAAAGAAGCACCCACCCCCGAGGCGGCCAAAGAAGTCTCCACCCCTAAAGGCGGCGAGACAACTGCCGGCGAGACAACCGACGGTAAAACAACCGGCGGCGAGACAACCGGCGCGGCCCCCTCCAACTATAGTCGGGGCGAAGGCCAAAAGCCTGTCACCGCGGCGTACAAGGAAAACTGGAACGTGATCTTTGGCAAGAAGGACAAGAAGAGCGTTACGAGGAAGAAGCGATAGCAGGGTGGAACTAGCCAAACGGCGCGCATTGTAAATTCGCCGCTTGCCTGGCGCCAGCAACGATCGCGATGAGCTTGTGGCGCCGCGCTATTTGATCTCGCGCTGGCCTTGCCCATCGGGCGGCGCGATGAAGGCGCGCTCCTTGGGAAACTTGGCCAGAACCGTTTCGGGGATGCCGAAATGATCGGCCAAGAGATAGCCGGGATTGCTGGCAACCCATTGCGACAGGTCGATGGCCTGGTAGTCGCCGGTGTTCAGCCCAATCAAAATCCGCCCTCGCGTCGTGCCGATGTTCTCGATCGAATGCCCGTAGCCCTGCGGGATGTAGGCGACGTCGCCCTTGCCCAAAGTCTCGACCCGGTAGCGGCCGTACGAACCGAACAGCGTGACGTGAAAATCGCCCGCAATGATGTATTGCCATTCATCGGCGTTCGGATGCCAGTGCAGTTCGCGCAGACCGCCCGGCTCAAGATCGAGAACGACACCCGTCATGGTCTGCGAAATCGGGAAGCGGCTGGCGCCGACACGCCACTCGCGCCCGAACTTGTGAACCGAATGCGGCTCTTGCGCGAGCAAGCGATAGCGGTGCGTGACCTGCGGCGATTTCAGACCGCCTTGCAGCGGCGCCGCGGTCTCCGGAGGAATCCGCCCGCGCGCGAAATAGACCTCTTGCGACGGAATGCCGTCAAAGGTCGTTTCGGGTCGTCCGAAATTCTTTGCCAGCAGCGCTTTCGACGCGTGGCCCAGCCAGTCGGTGATGCTGAACGTGCCGAACTCGGAAAAATAGCCGTTGTCGAAAATCAGAATGAAATGGCACGGCGCATCGCCGAGACATGATAGCGCATGCGGATGACCGCGCGGAAAGTACCAGACGTCGCCCGGATCGAAATCGTTGATTTCCGAGTTACCGGACGGATCGAGCACCGTGGTACGCACGCGGCCTTCCAGCACGAAGGCCCATTCGGCGGCGGTCGCGTGCCAATGCAGTTCGCGCGTGACGCCCGGCTCAAGCCGCATCGACACCCCGGCAATACCCTTGGAGATCGGCAGCTGGGTGACGGTCGCTTCTTTGCCGAAGCTGCCGTCCATGACCTTGCCCGTGGATTGCTCCAGGGCGAACTTGAAGGTCGGCAGTTCGGGACCAGACAAGAGCGAGTCCGGCACGTTAGTCTTGAACGGGAAGTCGGGGACGTTGCCGGTTTGCGCCATGGCTTGGCACCTATGCTGACGTCAGTCTCGTCATTCCGGGACGCGACCGCAAGCCGCGAGCCCGCAATTCATAGCCTCAGTTTGCGGCCCCTCACAAAAAACTCTGCGGGTCGACATCGATCTCGAGCTTGATCGAACCCTTTGGCTTCGGACCGGCGGCGAGCCAGTCGCGCAAATAGGCCGAGAGATCGAAAGCGCGCGGCGATTTGACCAGCAAACGCAGACGGTGGCGGCTGCGCACCAAGGCGAGCGGCGCTTCGGCGGGGCCGAGCACGCGTACGTCGTTGCCCATTGCATCACCCGCCGCACCCTCGACCTTCGGCGCAGCGCGGGCGAGCGCTCGCGCGTAAGCCTCGGCCTCGTGCTTGTCCTCTCCTGAAACAACGAGGCTCGCGAGCCTTCCGAACGGTGGGTACTGCGTCTTCTCGCGCACCGCGATTTCGGCGTCGTAGAACGCCTCGCGGTCCTGCGCGATCAACGCGCGCAACACAGGATGCTCAGGCTGATGCGTTTGCAGATAACCGTGACCGGCGCCGGTTTCACGGCCGGCCCGGCCGATCACCTGATGCAGGAGCTGAAAGGTGCGCTCGGCGGCGCGCGGATCGCCGTTGGCGAGGCCCAAATCGGCGTCGATGACGCCGACCAGGTTGAGCATCGGAAAATGGTGGCCTTTGGCGACAAGCTGCGTGCCGATGACGATGTCGAAACGCCCGGCGGCGACATCGGCGAATTCCTCGCGCATGCGCTCGACCGAGGCGATGAGGTCGGACGACAGCACCAGCACGCGCGCGCCGGGAAACAGTTCGCGCACCTCCTCTTCGAGCCGCTCGACGCCCGGACCGATCGGCACGAATGAATTGACCGCCTGGCATTGCGGGCAATTCGCCGGATGCGGCATGGCGTAGCCGCAATGGTGGCAGACGAGCTGGCGGCGGAAGCGATGATCGACCAGCCAGGCGTCACAGTTCGGACACGAGAAACGGAAGCCGCAGGCGCGGCACAAAGTCAGCGGCGCGTAGCCGCGGCGATTGAGAAACAATAAAGCCTGCTCGTTGCGCTCCAGCGACGTTTTCACGGCGCCGGCCAGCACCGGCGAAATGAAATGCCGCGGCGGCGGCGGCGCAATGCGCAGATCGATCGTCTCGATCGACGGCAGGCGCGCGCCGCCGAAGCGCTCCGGCAGCGCGAGCCGCGCGTAGCGGCCGCGCCGCGCATTGACTTCGGTCTCGACCGACGGCGTCGCCGAGGACAGCAACACCGGGATGCGCGCGATGTGGCCGCGGACCACCGCCATGTCGCGGGCGTGATAGCGCACGCCGTCTTCCTGCTTGTAGGCCGGGTCGTGCTCCTCATCCACAATGATCAGCCCGAGATCGGCGTAGGGCAGAAACAGCGCCGAGCGCGCGCCGACCACGACCGAGACTTCGCCGTCGGCGACCGCCCGCCAGGTGCGCGCGCGGCGACGCGGCGTCAGTTGCGAATGCCACTCCGCCGGTTTGTGGCCGAAGCGCGCGGCGAAGCGGTCCAAAAACTGCGCGGTGAGTGCGATCTCCGGCATCAGGATCAAGCTCTGCCGGCCGCTGCGAATAGCGTCCGCCACCGCTTCGAAATAAACTTCGGTCTTGCCGGAGCCGGTGACGCCGTCGAGCAGCGTCACCGAATAGCCGCCCTTGGCGAGGGTTGCTTTCAGATCGTCGGCGGCCGCGCGCTGCGCCGGCGAAAAATCCGTCTGCGCAAAGTCCGGATCGGGTTTCTCCGCTACCGGCTCCGGCGGCAGTACCACGGTTTCAAGCGCGCCCTCATCGATCAGACCGTCGACGACACCCGCGGACACGCCCGCCTCGCGGGCCGCCTCGCTCTTGCCGCGCACCATACCGTCGGCGAGGAGTTCGAGGACGCGGCGGCGCGGCGTGGTCAGGCGCTGCGGCGGGGGGCCCGCAAGCCGCACGCCGGTGCGCTCGCGTTCGGCGCCGAGATGCTCGCCCATGCGTAGGCACATGCGCAGCACCATACCGCGGGAGCTCAGCGTGTAGTTCGACACCCAATCAACGAAGCTGCGTAGTTCGGGACGCAGCGGCGGCACATCGATCTTCTCTTCGATGTCCTTCAGCCGGTTATCGAGCCGCGGGTTGGGCTTTGGGTTCTCCGCCCACACCACCGCGGTCGCCTCGCGCGCGCCAAGCGGTACCGACACGACATCGCCAAGCGCGACCGCAAGCGCCTCCGGCACCCGATAAGAGTACGGTTTATCGAGTGCGACCGGGACGAGGACATCGACGACGCGGCGGGGCATGGTGTGATTCTGGGCCGATTCCGGCAGGTTAAGAAAGGGCAAAGAAGCAGGGGGTTACGTTTCCCGCAGACCCGGGACCGTCAGAATCTCGGAGCCCGCTACAATCCCGGATCAGCGGTGCACCACTTCGGGCTGCACCGCATCCGGGAAACAGTGAATATAGGCGCGAAATGGAATCGATCGCTCCCAGGGTCGCCGCCGAGATCGAGAGCTGGCTTAGCTATATCGGCGCGGAGCGGCGCATGTCGCCGAAGACCGTCGAGGCTTACCGGCGCGACGTGCTGCAATTTCTGAGCTTTCTTGCCGAACATCTCGGCGGCGCGCCGTCGTTGCGCGACCTTGCGGCGCTGACGCCCGCCGACGTCCGCGCTTTTCTGGCGTCGCGGCGCGCGGTCGGCATCGGCAGCCGCTCGCTGATGCGCACGCTGGCCGGCACGCGCGCCTTCGCCCGCTTTCTCGAGCGTAACGGCAAAGGCCAGGTCGGTGCGCTTGCGGCGGTGCGCGCGCCGAAGATCGGAAAGACCTTGCCGCGGCCGCTGCCCGCGGCAGACGCCAAGCGCATGGCTGATCCCGATCTGCCGGCCGGCGACAACCGCGAACCGTGGATACACGCGCGCGACGCCGCGGTGCTCGGCCTGCTCTATGGCGCGGGCCTGCGCATTTCCGAAGCGCTGGGCCTGAAGGGCGGCGACGCCGGCGCGGCTGACGCCATCACCGTCATGGGCAAAGGCCGCAAGCAGCGCATGGTCCCGATGCTGCCGCAGGTGCAGAAGCTCATTGCCGATTACATCGCGCTGTGCCCCTACGCTTTGCCGGATGACGGGCCGCTGTTCGTCGGCACCAAGGGCGGCCCGCTGTCGCCGCGTGTCGTGCAGCTTGCGATGGCGCGGCTGCGCGGGGTGCTCGGTTTACCCGAGACGGCGACGCCGCACGCGCTGCGCCACTCATTTGCCACGCATCTGCTCGCTCGCGGCGGCGACCTGCGCTCGATCCAGGAGTTGCTCGGTCACGCCTCGCTGTCGACCACGCAAATCTACACCCAGGTCGACGCCGAACGCCTGATCGAAGCCTATCGCAGCGCCCACCCGCGCGCATGACTCACTTTCGTGCTATCGGCATGTTGCTAAACTCTCTCCCATTGCGGGAGAGAGTTGATGACGAGGAGGGGCGACAAACATGTCGGAAACAACGGAACACATGGAACATGCGCAGCATGCCGAGAACAAAAAGATCGCATTGTTGATCGCGATCCTAGCGCTATTTCTTTCGTTCTCAGAAACGCTGGGCAAGAGCGCGCAGACCGAAGCCATCGACGCCAACGTCAAATCTTCGGATTCCTGGAATTTTTTCCAGGCCAAGGACATTCGCAAAACCACGCTGCTCACCGCCGCCGAGCAAACCAAACTGCTCGGCGCCACCCTGACCGATCCCGCCGCCAAGGCCGCGATCGACAAACAGATCGATACCTGGCGCAAGACCGCGGCGCGCTACGAGACTGATCCGAAGAGCGGCACCGGACGCAAGGAACTTGCCGAGCAGGCCAAGGAGCAGGAGAAAGACCGCGATCTCGCGATGGCGAAATACCATCACTATGAGATCGCCTCGGGCGCGTTTCAGGTGGGCATCGTGCTCGCCTCCGCGACGGTCATCACCGGCATAGTGGCACTCGCCTGGATCGCCGGCGCGCTCGGCGTCATTGGGCTGGCGCTGCTCGCTCTCGGCCTGTTCGCGCCTTACGCCGTGGCGCTGGTATAGCACCGCCCCTCACACCGAAGGCGGCGGCAGTGCGGCCTGCATGCAGGCCGCACGCAGCGTGTTGACCAGAAGGCACACGATCGTCACCGGTCCGACGCCGCCCGGCACCGGCGTGATAGCGCCCGCGACCTCGACCGCCTCGGCGAAATTGACGTCGCCGACGATGCGGGATTTGCCGCCGTCGCTGATGCGGTTGATGCCGACGTCGACGACGGTGGCGCCCGGCCTGATCCAGTCGCCGCGAATGAATTGCGCGCAGCCGATGGCGACGCACAACAGCTCGGCGCGCCGGCACAACTCGGGCAGAAGCCGCGTCTTGGTATGCGCGATCGTGATGGTCGCGTTCTCGGCAAGCAGAATTTGCGCCAGCGGATTGCCGACGATGTGCGAGCGGCCAATCACCAAAGCGTCCATTCCGGCGATCGAGGCATGCACGCTCTTGATCAGCTTGAGGCAGGCAACCGGCGTGCACGGCACCAGCGCAGGCAAGCCGGTCATCAGCCGTCCGGCATTGATCGGGTGAAAGCCGTCGACATCCTTGTCCGGATCGATGCTGGCGAAGATGCGCGCCGGATTGATCTGCGGCGGCAGCGGCAATTGCACTAGAATACCGCTCACGGCGGCGTCGGCATTGAGTTTGGCGATGAGGCCAAGCAGTTCGGCCTCGCTGGTCGACGACGGCAGCGGATAATCGAACGGCCGCATGCCGACTTCGACCAGCGAGCGCGATTTGCTCCCCACATAGGTCTTGCTCGCCGGGTCGTCGCCGACGAGCACAACGGCGAGCCCCGGCTGCAGGCCGTGCGCGGCTTTGAGGCGGCGCACCTCCTCCGCCACGGCGGCGCGCAGGTCAGCCGCGATGGCCTTGCCGTCGATGATCTTTGCGCTCATCCGTCGCCTTCGCGTCGCCATTCACCAACCGCACCAACGTCGCGGCGAGACTTGCCGCGTCACCGGCGATTCGCACTCGTTTGACCCGTGCTGTCGCTCCCGCCGCGAGCATTACGTGGCGTGGTGCGACGCCCAATAGGCCGGCGAGCAACCGGCACAACGCCGCGTTGGCTTCGCCCTCAAACGGCGCGGCGCGCACCCGCGCCTTGAGCACCGTTCGCCCATCGGCGCGCCGCTCGATGCCTTCGATAGCATCTCTCCCGCCGCGGGGCGTGAGCCGCACGTCGACCAGTATGCCGTCCGGCGCCCGTGTCCACGGTTCGCTCCCCGCGGCCGTCAGCACAAGACAGGCTCAAACATGAGGTCGCTTCCGTAGGTGCGAAAATGACGGCAAAGAACGAATTAGCCCATGCCCACTACGTTATCCCTGGAGAAGCCAGTGAACGAGCTGCTGGAGGAATAAGAGTCCAATAATCAGGATCACCGGCGAGATATCGATGCCGCCCAGATTGGGCATGATCGAGCGGATCGGGCGCAGCGCGGGCTCGGTCACGTGATAAAAAAAGTTCGCCACAGAGGCGACGAAGTTATTGCGCGTATTGACCACATTGAAGGCGATCAGCCACGACAAAATTGCGGCCGCGATCAGGATCCAGATGTAAAGCTGGATCACCGTATCAAAGAGCCAAAGAAAAGGATTTTCCATCGCAATCTCCGCGCTGCCGCCGCTGCGGCGCGACAGACGAATAGCCGCTTGCGCGGCTGCCGAAAAGGGGGCGTCGAAACCCCTATCCCGTTCTGCCGCGGTGTCCGGCAATGCGCCCCGGCCGCATCCTTGACAGGCCCGATGGCGGACCCTAAATGGCCCGCACTCGCCAAAAGCCGGGATAGCCATGCGGTCGGCCGCCTAGCCGGCAACCCGTGGACCCGGCTTGAAGCCACGGCGGGGCCGTAGCTCAGTTGGGAGAGCGCCGCAATCGCACTGCGGAGGTCAGGGGTTCAAATCCCCTCGGCTCCACCAGCCTTCGCAAGCGGAGCGCCGCGAAGGCTGTCGAGCCGTAGCCCATCTCGGGCGAAGGCGGACCCCTCCGCTTGCTACGGCTCGGCAAGCCAGCCAAAAGAAGCCAGCCAACCTGAAAGGGCGGTCAAGCTTTCACGCGATGGACGACCCTTCTCCGGCGACGAGCCTCCTCCACCATCGCGCATTCATGCGCTTCGTCTATGTGCGCATTGCCGGCTCGGTGGCGTGGCAGATGCAGGCGGTCGCGATCGGCTGGCAGATGTATGAGCTGACTGGCAGCTCGTTTGAGCTCGGGCTGATTGGGCTGGTGCAGTTCATCCCGGCTGTCGGCCTGTTTGTGCCGACCGGCCACGCGGCCGACCGGTATGATCGGCGGTGGGTGAGCGCAACCTCACAGTCGCTCGAGGCGATCGCCGTCGCGGTTCTGACGGTAGCATTGGTGGGTGGCCGGCTGACGCCGGCGCTCTTGCTGGCAATGGCATTCGTCGTCGCCGTCGGACGCGCCTTTGAACAGCCGAGCCAGCAATCGGTGCTGCCCAATATCGTGCCGGCACCGCTGCTGCCGCGCGCCATTGCGGCGGCAAACCTTGCGGCGCAGACGGCGTTTGTGGCTGGCCCGGCGCTCGGCGGCGCGCTGCTGGCGGTCAGTCCGAGCCTGACCTTCGCGGGCTGTGCGGTGCTGTGGTTTTCGTCCGCAGCGGTGACGATCGGGATCGCGATGGAGCGCGTCATCGCCAAGCGCGAGCCGATCGAGTTGCGCACCATGTTCAGCGGGCTTGTCTTCATCTGGCAGCACGGCGTGGTGCTGGGCGCCATTACGGTCGACCTGTTTGTTGTGCTCCTAGGCAGCGCCACCGCGTTGCTGCCAATCCTGGCCCACGATGTTTATCAGATCGGTCCGACAGGCTTCGGCGCGTTGCGGTCCGCGCCGGCGGCGGGCGCGATCGTCGCGGCGCTCATCCTCACGCGCCACCCGATTACCCGGCGCGTCGGCCACGCCATGTTTGCGTCGGTGGCGGCGTACGGGATCGGCATCATCCTTCTGGCGCTGTCGCCAAGTTTTGCCCTCGCCGTCGCGGCCCTGATCGTGGTCGGCGCGGCCGACACGATCAGCATGGTGATCCGCCAGACGCTGGTGCAACTCCATACGCCGGACCGGATGCGCGGCCGGGTGTTCGCGGTCAATTCGATGTTCACTTCGACCTCGAACCAGCTCGGCACGTTCCGTGCAGGGACCGCGGCGGCAGCCTTGGGCGCCGTTCCGGCGGTGCTGCTCGGCGGCGTCAGCGCCATCGCGGTGGTGCTGATTTCGGCGGGGGTATTCCGTGACCTGCTGCGCGCCGACAGCTACACGCCGGGCCCGCCGTAACCGCGCAATAACCGCGCAAATGCGCTAGTATCGGCCATCATATTAACGTCCCAATGGGTTGGTTTGGTCGCGCTGTTGAGATCGAGGATTCCAATGCAATCGCTGACTGCTTTCAGGCTTTGGCTGCTCGCGGGTCCGCTTTTAGGGCTGGCCTTAGGGGTTTCCGTGGCGACGGGTCCGGCTTACGCCGCGGCGCCGTGCGGCGGCGATTTTGGCACCTGGCTCAGCGGATTTGAGCAGGAGGCCGCGGCCGCGGGCATCTCGCAGCGGGCGATCCAATCCTCTCTCACGGGCATGACCTACGATCCCACGATCATCGCCCGCGATCACGCCCAGGGCGTGTTCCGCCAGAGCTTTGAGCAATTCTCAGGCCGCATGGTGCCGCCGCGGCTGCCGCGCGGCCGGAAGATGCTGGTGCAATATCGGCCGCTGTTCGAGCGCGTCGAACACCAGTTCGGCGTCCCTGGTCCAGTGCTTGTCGCCATCTGGGGACTGGAAACCTCCTACGGCGCCGACACCGGCAAATTTCCCACCGTTCGCGCGCTGGCGTCGCTGGCCTATGACTGCCGCCGGGCCGACAAATTCCGTGCCGAACTGCTCGATGCGCTCCGCATCGTCGACCGCGGCGACATGGCGGCGGCGCAGATGCGCGGCGCCTGGGCCGGCGAGATCGGACAGACGCAGTTCCTGCCATCGTCCTATCTGAAATACGCCGTCGATTACGACGGCCACGGTCACCGCGATCTGATTCACAGCGTGCCCGACGCGATGGCCTCGACGGCGAATTATCTCAAAGGCTATGGCTGGCAAGCCGGGCAGCCTTGGGGCGAAGGCACTGCTAATTTTCAGGTCCTGCTGCAGTGGAACGCGTCGCAGGTCTACACCAAGACTGTGGCGTATTTCGCCCAGCAGCTGGCGCAGGAACAGCAAGCGCAGTGACGGCGGAGCTTCTCTTCAGCTGGCGAGCCAGCGTTCCAGAAACACGCTGAGCCAGGCGCGCGCGCTGTAATCGTAGACGGCGCGGTCGGCAAAATGCGCCTCGCGCGGCTTGGCGCCCGGCAGCTCCATTCGTTCGTGACCGCGCGTCGTCCAACGGTGCATCATGGCGTGCGTCACGTCCGGATGAAATTGCAGTGCGAACGCGCCGTCATAGCGGATCGCCTGCACTTCGAAAGTATCGCCCTCGGCCAACAATTCGGCGCCGGCCGGCAGATCGAAACCCTCGCGGTGCCACTGATAGACGCATTCCGGCCAGACATTGACGACGGCTAATCCGGCGTCGGTCGGGCGGATCGGGTAATAGCCGATCTCGGCGCGGCCTTCCGGATGGCGAAACACGCGGCCGCCGAGATACCGGGCGCACATCTGCGCGCCGAGGCAGATGCCGAGAAACGGCTTGCACTCCTTGAGCGGCACGCCGATCCATTCGATCTCGCGGCGAATGAAATCGTCCTCGTCGTTGGCGCTCATCGGGCCGCCGAAAATGATGCCGGCCGAGTGCTCGTCCATCGTGTCCGGCAGCGGGTCGCCAAATCGCGGGCGGCGAACGTCGAGCGGATAGCCGAGATTCCGCAGCACGTTGCCGACACGTCCGGGCGTCGAATTCTCCGCGTGCAGGACAATCAGGATCGGCTGGTGCATGAGCTGCGAATCAAGCGGGCCTTCCAGTTGCTATCTAATGCGCGGTTGCCGCAAATTCAAAATCTGCCGGCGCGCCGCATCCCGTAGGCGGCAAGCGGCACCAGCAAGGCGTGCGGCATCAGTGACATGAAAGACACCGCGAGCTTATTGCCAAGACCCGCAACGACGACGCGCTTGCCGCGCACGAGTCCCGCATAGCCGATCTCGGCGACGCGGCGCGCTGGCAGCGCCAGAAGACCGCCCTCCCCGATGCCCCCAGCGCGCAAGCCGGCGCGAACCTGGAAGCCGGTGGCCACCGGCCCCGGGCACAGCGCGGTGACGCGCACGCCGCGAGGTTTTAGCTCCTGGTGCAACGCTTCGCTGAACGACAGCACGTAGGCCTTGCTGGCGTAATACACCGCCATGCCGGGGCCTGGCAGAAAGCCAGCGATCGAGGCGACATTGAGAAGCCCGCCGCGATGCCGCACCAGGCTGTCGGCAAAGGCGAGCGACAGCTCGGTCAGCGCCCGCATATTGAGATCGATCATGGCGAGTTGATCGTCGCGATCGAGCGCTGCGGTGTCGCCGGCGAGCCCGAAGCCGGCATTGTTGACGACGTTATCGGGCTCGACCCCGCTCGCCGTGAGCGCTGCGGCGAGCCGCGCCACCGCATCGCGCTGGACCAGATCGAGCGGCAGCACCAGCGGACGCGCACGTCCCGCGGCCGCGATCGCGCCGGCCAGCGCCTCAAGTTCGGCCTCGCGCCGCGCCGTCAGCACCAGTTCGTGGCCGTGTTCGGCAAAGACATGCGCCAGTTCGGCGCCGATACCGGACGACGCGCCGGTAATGAGCGTTACCGGCCTCATGACTCGGAGCGCGCATCGCCGGCCTTTTCGGCAATGCGCCGGCGCAGATCGACACGTTCACGCGGCGATACGCCCAACAAATCGGCGGCGCGCCACAACAGGTTGTCTTCAAGCTCGTCGCGCTTGCCGTCGGCGTAGACGATCTCCCACATCATCTCGATGATTTTGGCGCGGCCTTCTTCGTCGAGCGTGCGGTTGAGCAGGCGCGTGAAATGGTAAAGGTCGACGGCTTCGTGCTCGGCCGCGGTCGCCTTCTCGATCAGCTCGGCGGTCGCGGCATCGTCGAGATTGAAGCGTTGTTTAATCAGGCCGTACAGCGTGTCGCGCTCGCCTGCCGTGACGTCGCCGTCGATTGCCGCCGTGTGCACCAGCAGTGCCGTTGCGGCGAGCCGGTAATCGTCCTCGCCAAACTGGCTCGGATGCTTGCCCCCGTCGACGATTTCGCCGACGAAATGTTTGAACGCCTCGAACATGCGCGACCTCTGCTGCTCAGTCAGGTGGCATGCCGACTCGGCGAAGTCCAGGGTGACGATAGGCCGCGATAAGCCGCCCCAGAGCGCAACGCCGCGGCGTTGGCCTGCGCTACTGAACGCCCTTGCCGTCGACCGCGCTCTCCTGCAGCAGTTCCATATTGGCGTGTACGTAGGGGTTGCCCGGATCTCTGGCGAGAGCGGCCAACAGCTTCTGCCGGGCCCGCGTATAGTCGCCACGCAGCATGTAGGAAAAACCCTGGTCGTTGAGAATTTCCGGCGTCGGTCCAATCAGGCGGATTGCCTCCGCATAGGCGCGGTCGGCGAGATCGAAGCGGTGCAGCCGATCGTAGGCTGATGCAAGGCCCACCCAGGCTTCGGCGTCGCGCGGATGCTTTTCGGCCGCGGCGCGGAAGCTCTTCTCGGCCAGGCCGAAATTGTTGGCGCGGAAATAGCGCTTGCCCCTCTGCAGGTCGTCGTCGGGCGCATCGCCGACAAGGCCGGGCGCCGCCAGCGGCGCGACCGGTTCGCCGCTCGGTCCTGGTTCCGCCGGCTGGGTCTGGGTCGAGATCGCGCCGGTGGTATCGCCCGCCGCGGGCGGCGCCGTACTGGCCGCATTCTGGTCCGGCGTACTGCCGGTTTTCAGGTTGTCCGTGGACCACAGGTCGTTCATTTTGGGCATCGACGAGCAGCCACCGAGCGCAGTCAGGCATGCCGCCACGACGACCACGACCGGCCCCACTCGGATACTCATCAACGCGCTCCGGACCCCACGCTCCGGCCGTTCCCCCCGCCCCAAACGGGATCGAGCCGTCCCCCCTCGGAGGGGCCGGACGGCACCGGACGCGCAAGGCTAGGCGACGTTGGTTAAGAATCTGCACCCCGGTTCCACGGCTGGGGGAAGGCCAAGCGTACCCGTTCTCGCGATGCGATTTTTAGCATTCGAGCTATGCGGCCATTCCCAAAGCAACGCAGCCGATCCGATCTTCGTCGGGTGCCCCGGCAGTGGAATGGCCAGAGCATCACGATCGGACGCGGCGCACTTGCGAAACAAACAAGGAAGCAGAACGCCGACAGACGCTGTCCGCAGCCGCTTGCCTTTCGGCAAGCGCGCACCCTGCAGGGCGCGCTCGGACACTCGGTCTTCGCGTTATATACTGCTGGATATAGCGATAGAACAACCTGCCGGCGGCCCTCCGCGCTCATCCCTGACTTGCCGCGCGGACGGCCCCGCGCATCGCACTGACGGCTACCCCTGGCGGTAGAAACCGCGTAATAGACCGGTCAGCGATCAATCGAAAAGCGAGTTTACAGCAATGACCAGCGGCAAGAGTCTGCCAACACGTTCGCTCGGTTCGTCCGGCATCAGCGTATCCGCGATCGGGCTCGGCTGCATGTCGCTTTCGGGCACGTATGGTGCGAGCAACGACGACGAGGGCATCGCGCTTATTCACGAGGCGCTGGATCAGGGCATCACGTTCCTCGACACCTCCGACGCCTATGGCAACGGACATAACGAAACGCTGGTCGGCAAGGCCATTGCGGGCCGGAGCGGCGAGATCGTACTGGCGACGAAATTCGGCAATCTCGGCGGCCGCGGAGGCAAGACTGCCGACGGCCGTCCGGAATATGTGGTGGAGGCGTGCGAAGCAAGTCTGAAGCGCCTGGGCGTCGAAACCATCGACGTTTATTACCAGCACCGCGTCGATCCGACGGTGCCGATCGAGGACACGGTCGGCGCCATGGCGCGGCTGGTCGAACAGGGCAAGGTTCGCGCGCTGGGCTTGAGCGAAGCACGGCCCGAAACCGTTCGCCGCGCGCATGCCGTTCACCCGATCGCCGCTGTGCAGAACGAGTTCTCGCTGCTCTATCGGGCCGAAGCCGAAGAGACCCTGAAGACGACGCGCGACCTCAAGATCAGCTTCGTGGCTTATGCACCGCTGGGGCGTGGTCTGATGACCGGCGTCACCGGCGATCCGAACGCCATGAGCGAGGGCGACACGCGACGCCGGCATCCGCGTTTTACCGCGCAGAATGTTACGCACAACCTCTCTTTGGTCCGCAGCCTCGAAGAAATCGCGCACGAACGGCATTGTACGCTCGGCCAACTCGCGCTGGCGTGGCTGTTGGCGCGCGGCGACGACATCGTGCCGATTCCGGGCACCAAACATAAGGAACGGCTCGTCGAGAATATCGGCGCGCTCTCGGTCAAGCTGACCGCCGACGATCTCGCGCAGATTTCCGACTCCATTCCGGTCGGCGCCGCGGCCGGGCTGCGCTATCCGGAAGGCCAGATGAAAAGCCTCTATCTGTGACGGCAAATCTTTGACGGCAGCAAATCGGCAAGCGACACCCCGTGCCGATGCGACGGCATCGTGATCGCCACGCAGACTCAGGCGGCGTCGCTGCCGCGATAGATGTCGCCGCGGGGCGACTCGACGATCTTGCAATCCACGACCTTGAAACGGCGTTCGAGTTCGACGACGTCGGCCTTGCGTCGCAGCTCCGAGCGGCTAGCGCCGACCTGGAAGCCGAGCCATAAGCACGCCGCGCACGCGGCCAGCATGAAAACCACTTCGCCCATGGCATCGCTCATGCGCCGGGCATCAATGACAGTCGACTCGGAACCGCCGCGATGGTCGCCAAAGTTTTAAGGCTGATTCGACAGTCTTAACTGTTGTGCGGTGCACTGCTCACCAATTATGTGTCACCAGACGCACAATGACCGGCAGCAGGATGACGACGAACAGCGTCGGGAAGATGCATACCATCATCGGTACGGTGAGCTTGGCGGGGAGCGCGTAAGCCTTCTCCTCGGCGCGCGACAGGCGTTTGTGGCGCATGTCGTCGGAATAGACGCGCAGCGCGTCGCCGATCGAGGAGCCGAGTTCGTCGGATTGCTGGATCAGGGTGGCGAACGAGCGCGCCTCGTCGAGGCCGAGGCGATCGCCGAGATGCTCCAGCGACTCGCTCATGGTGCGGCCGGCGCGGATTTCCAGATTCGCCATGTGAATGTTGGCGGCGAGCGACGGATAGGAATCGCCGAGCTCGCGGGCGACGCGGTCGAGCGAGGCCTCCATCGACAGTCCGGCGTCGGCGCAGACCACGAGCAGATCCATGAAGTCGGGAAAGCCCGCCATGTGCTCGAGACGCTTTCTCGCGATCAACCGGTCGAGATAAAAGCTCGGCGCCAGATAGCCGATCAGCCCACCGATCAGCACATAGACCCAGAACGCGACCTTGCCCTCGATGCCAAGCATCGGAACGACGAAGAACGCGGCCACGCCGAGCACGACGGCTGTGGCGATACGGGTCAGAAAGAACACCGCGGTGGCGCGCGGATCGTAGATGCCGGCGCGCGTCAGCCGCTGGCGCAGGACTTTCACATCCTTGGTGTCGGATGACGAATAGTGCTTGACCGCATAGTCGACGAGCTTCTGCGCGGCGCGCAGGCCGGAATAGCGCAGCGAGCGCCGGCCGCCGGGCTCATCGTCGACGTCGACGGACACGCGCGCGGCGCGGCGGCGCACCAACTCGCGCGCACGCAGGCCGACCATCACCGCGAAGGCGAGCGTGCCCGCGGCGAGGAACACCAGCAGGCTCAGCATGGTCTGCGGGCCGAGGGCAAATATGGAACCGGCGGAGTTCATGGCTTCCTAAATCTTGAAATTCACCATGCGGAACATGATCAGATTGCCGACCATCATCCAGAAGCTGGCGCCGCCGACCAGTTCCTTGGTCAACGGCACATCCCACACCGAGCCATAGAAGTCGGGCACCAGCCACAGAATGACGAAGAACATGCCGATCGGCAGTGCGGACAGGATCATCGCCGAGGCGCGGCCTTCGGCGGCGAGCGCGCGAATCTTGCGGCGCATCTTGAAACGCTGGCGGATGACGCCGGACAGGTTTTGCAGAATTTCGCCCAGATTACCGCCGGTCGAGCCCTGGATGGCGACCGCGGTGACGAACAGCGGCAGGTCGTCGGAGCCGATGCGGGCATAGAGATTGCGCATCGCCGTTTCCAGATCGGCGCCGTAGGTGATCTCGTCGGTGACGATGCCGAACTCGCTGCCGATCGGGTCGCCCATTTCGCGTCCGACCATGTTGACGGCGACCGGAACCGGATGGCCGGCGCGCAGGCTGCGCACGATGATGTCGAGCGCGTCGGGGAATTGCGCGGCGAATTTGCCCTGACGGCGCGAGCGCAGCCAGCGCAACACCATGAACGGCAGCAGCGTCGCGCTGAACAGCGCGGCGGCTCCCGCCTCGACGAACGAATGGCGGAACACCAACGTGACCGCAAAAACGAGCACGCTGCCGATGGCGACGAAGACGCCGAGGCGGGTGAAGCCGATGGTCAACCCGGATTGCAGAATGAGCCGGTTGAGCGCGACGAGGCCGAGCCGGTAGTTGCCGCCCGCGGTCAATCCGCGCTCGCGCCGCAGCTCGACCAGCACGGTTTCGCGATCGGTTCGATCTTTCGACAGCTTCAGCCGCCGGTTGACCTGACTGCGATATGACGCGGTGGAGAAGCCCAACAGATAGACCGCTTCGAAGGCGAGCCCAGCCGACACCGCCACGAACAGATAGACCAGATAGATCGGGTTAGCGAACAGATTATCGAACATGGCCGATTTCTGTTACAGCGGCTGCGATGGATCGAAATAGGCGCCAGGAATCTTGATGCCCATGGCGACGAGATCGGCGAGAAAACGCGGCCGCACGCCGGTCGCCTGGAAATGGCCTTGCACGGTGCCGTCCGGCGCGGTGCCGGTGCGCACGTATTTGTAGATTTCCTGCATCTGGATGATGTCGGACTCCAGCCCCGTGATCTCGGCGATGCTCATCACCTTGCGCTTGCCGTCGGACAGCCGCGATAGCTGCACGATGACGCGGATGGCAGCGGCGATCTGGCCGCGGATCGAGGCGACTGTCATCGGCATGCCGGCCATGCCGATCATCTGTTCGAGCCGCGAAATCGCGTCGCGCGGCGTGTTGGCGTGAACCGTGGCCATCGAGCCTTCGTGGCCGGTGTTCATGGCTTGCAGCATGTCGAAGGCTTCTTCGCCGCGGCACTCGCCGAGGATCACGCGATCGGGCCGCATACGCAGCGCGTTCTTCACAAGGTCGCGCTGGCGGATCTCGCCCTTGCCTTCGATGTTCGGCGGACGCGTTTCCATGCGGCCGACATGCGGCTGCTGCAGTTGCAGTTCGGCGGCGTCTTCGATGGTCAGCAGGCGTTCCTTCTCGGAAATGAAGGAAGACAGCGCGTTGAGCATCGTGGTCTTGCCCGAGCCGGTACCGCCGGAGATGATCAGCGTGACGCGCGCCTTCACGGCGGCCGCCAACACCTCGGCCATCTGCGGACGCAGCGCGCCGACTTCGACCAGCTTGTTCAGGTTGAACGGCTTCTTGGAAAATTTGCGGATCGACATCAGCGGCCCGTCGATCGCCACCGGCCGCACCGCGACGTTGACGCGCGAGCCGTCGAGCAGGCGCGCGTCGCACATCGGATGCGATTCATCGACACGGCGGCCGACCGCGGAGACGATCTTGTTGATGATGCGCAGCAGATGCGCTTCATCCTTGAAGCGTACGCCGGTCGGCTCCAGGATGCCGCCACGCTCGACATAGACGCATTCGTGGCCGTTGATCAGAATGTCGTTGACCGTGGGGTCCTTGAGCAACGGCTCAAGCGGGCCGAGCCCCGTCATCTCATCAAGAATTTCCGAGACGAAGTCGTTGAGCTCCTGGGCGTTGAGCGCCAGCCGCTCGACCAGGACGTATTGCGACACAAGCTGCTGGATGTGTTTGCGGATGTCGTCTTCCGGCAGTTTTTCCAACGCCGACAGATTGATTTCCTCGATCAGCCGCCGGTGCAGGCGCACCTTGGCGTCGAGCAGCTTGTCCGACAAAAGCGGGTTGCCGGCCGCGGACGCGGGAGGTTCGGGAGCGGCGGCTTCGGGAAACACCGTCCACGAGACGTCATCGAGCGGGGATTCTTCCGCCGGCGCGAGGTCCGGAGCAGCAATGCGGCGAACTGAAAAACGGCCTGCCATGTCCGACCTCTACGACCGCGCCAGGGAGAGCTTGAATTTCTTGCCCGCGGCGGCCGGCTCCTTGGCAGACTTGCCGTCGGCCTGCGGTAAGATCAGCTTTTTCAGTTCCGCCGTGATCTTGTTGCCCGGTTTGATCTCGTCGAGCGGCACGCCGCGATCGATCGCCTCGCGCACCATCGCGTAGTTGTTGGGAATGGTGGCCCGGAATGAGTCGCCGATCGCCTGTTCGATATCGGCGCGGCGCAGACCATGGGCGAACAACCGCTGCTCGAAGCGATTGATCACGACCTGCGGTTTGGGGCCATCGCCGAGCCGCTCGCGCACGGCTTCGACCAATTGCCGGGCCTGGCGCAGTCCGGGCACGGTCGCCTCGGTGACAATGTAGAGCTGATTGGAGCCGAGCAGCACGCTGTCGGTCCACGAGAACCAGGTGCGCGGCATGTCGAACACGACGTAATCGAAATGCGACGACACGAGATCGAGCAGCCGAGTCACCACGTCGGGATCGAACGAGCGCATCTCGGCGGGCCGGTTCGGCGCCGCCACCACCGACAAGCCGGACGGATGCTGCGAAATCATGACTTCGAGCAATTGCCGGTCGAGGCGTTCCGGGCGCGGCTCGATCTCACCCAGATTGAGGCGCGGCTCGATGTCGAGATAATCGGCACAGGCGCCGTGCTGAAAGTCGAGATCGACCAGGCAAGTCGCGGTCTTGCCCTGGGCGCCGGAGTTAAGCAGCAGCATCGCGGTTTGCACCGCGAGCGTGGTGACGCCGGCGCCGCCCACGGCCGGCAGGAAGGTAAGTATCTGCGCTTCCGCGCTGTCGGTCCCGGCCGGCTTCTTGGCGACGCGGGCGCAGGTCTGCGCCAGTTCGACCGGCGGCACCGGCTTGACCAGAAAATCCGCGACCCGCAGCTGCATCAGGCGGCGTACCGCGGCGCCGTCGAAGCTTGGCATCACCGCAACGACCGGCGGCCAGTTGCCGATGCGCGTCACCAGCCGCTCAAGCGCGGCCATTTCGGTTTCATCGGAAGGATCGAGATCCGCGATGACGACCGTCGCGCCCTCGACATCGATCTCCGGGCGATCGGGCAGCCGCCCTTTGACGACGTCCAGGCCGATCTGCGCACTGGCGCCGAAGGTGGCGCGCGCCGTCGCCACGAATCCATCGTCAGCGGTCAGAATGACCACTCTGGCTTGGAGTCCGGGAGTGACGGGGCGACCGTTACGCATGGTTCAAATCCGGCGGGTGGATGCGGTGATTACTGTGACGCCTGCGCAGGCGGCGGGGTGACGACGGTGGTCGTGGTCGTGCTGGAGCCCGACCCGATGCCTTGCACCGGTGCCGACGGCGGCGGCGTGACTTGGAACGTCGCCGGCGCCTGGTTGGAGGACTCCATCTGCATCGGGTCGACCGGCTGGGTGACGTTGTTGGTGCGGTAACGCTCCACCGCCGACTGCATCCGCTGCCCGTTGGTGGCTATATTGGGATTGCCACTGCGCGCCGGCCACGGATCGATCGTCTGCATCGCCTCGTTGGCGGCAACGGCGTCGCCGGCGCCCGATGTCACGCCTTCGCGGTGATCGAAGTACATTTCGGAGCAGCCGCCGAGCGCGACCAAAAGGACGACTGCGGCGAGTCCGACCCCGATGGGTCGAGCCAACTCCGCTCGTCCCCGCGAAAGCGGCGACCCAGTACGGTGCGCCGTTGGATTCCCGCTTACGCGGGGATGAGCGGAACAGGAGTCAGTCCTTGACCGACACATAGACGCCTCCCTTTTTCGGCAGATCGAGAATGTGACCGACGTATGGACGATTGAGCGCACCGGCGGCGAGCCGCACCAGCGCCGGGCTCACCTCGGCCTTACCCATCAGGAAAAAGTCGATGTCGTTGCCCGGCTCAGTGCCGTCGAGCGGCGTGCGCGCCGCCATGGTCGCCGGCATCGGCCGTACGATGTGCGGCGTCACCACGATCACCAGATCGGTCTCGTTCTTCTGGTATTGGCTGGAACGAAACAGTGCGCCGAGCACGGGCAGGTCGCCGACCCACGGCAACTGATCCTGCGCAGTATTGCCGGTATCCTGCAAAAGACCGCCGAGCATGAAGCTCTGGCCGTCGCGCAATTCGAGCGTGGTCGAGGCCTTGCGGGTAATCAGCCCCGGCACCGAGGTACCCGCGACCGTCACCGTATGGGCAGTATCGATCTGACTGACTTCGGGCTTGATCATCAAATTGATCAGGCCGTCTTGCAGGACCGTCGGAGTGAAGGCCAGTCCGACGCCGTAAGGCTTATAGGCGAACGACACCGTGCCGAGCGAGCCGGCTTCCGGGATGGGAATCTCTCCGCCGGCCAGGAAGCTCGCCGTATCGCCCGACAAGGCGACCAGATTGGGTTCGGCCAGGCTGCGCGCGAGGCCTTGCTGCTCGAGCGCGTTGACCGCGACCTGCACCCGGTTCGACAATTGGCCGAGCAGAAAGCCGTACGGCGACGTGCCCGACAGCACGCCGGCGGCGACGGTGCCCGCCGTCGAAGCAAGCGGCAGCTGCGGTGCGCCCTGGAAAGGCGGCGCCTGGTTATTGGGAGTGACCTGATTGCCAATATTGGCGAGCGCCGAGTTGCCGAAATAGTTCCACTGCACGCCAAGTTGGCGGCTGGCCTGACGATCGACTTCGATGAAACGCACTTCCAGCATCACCTGCTGCTGCTGCATCACCTTTACGACGTTGATGACGCTGTTCGCATCGGGCGCGAACTGCCGCGCCATCACCACGGCCTTGTCGAGCGTGGCGGCGTCCGGCACGGTACCGGACAGCATGATGCGGCCGTTGATCGACGACACCTTGATACGGCCGTTGGTGAACTCCGCGATTTCAGCACGCAGCGGCGAAATGTCGAAGCCCACTTCAATGTCGAAAATGCCAACCGGCCTCTTGTCGGCATCGTAGACCGTGACACGCGCGGTGCCGCTTTTCTTGCCGAAGATAGACAGCCTGTGATCGGTCAGCGGATTGACATCGGCCACCGATGGATCGCTGACCACAATATCGGCAATGCTCTGCTTGGTCTGCACGTCTTGAGATTTGCCAAGCGTTACAGTGATCGATTCGTGCATCGGGGCCGCCAGCGAAATCTGCTGCTGCGCATGCGCGGCAATCGTCAGCGGCGTCATCGTGCCCAGCAGCGCCGCCACGAGGGCGGCGCCGCTGCGCCGTTTCAGCACCCGGATGATCGTGGTCCCGTCCCGATGAAGCCGGCCCCCGCCGGCGACGTTATCCTGGTCTTGATACTGGCTGTTCACGTCGGCCTCCCCGCCGCTGCTTGTTGTCCCCGAACTTCGTCCCGCTCCGCACTGCCGTTTCGTTCGCTCCCAAACCTTCATTCGTGCGCCAACTGCCGCGCCGGAAGCGCAGACGAACGCGCATTCTCATTGATCTCCATGTCGTGCTCGACCGGCACGCTGTACTGATCGAGCGACATTGTGTCTTTGGCTACTCGTGTGACCACGATGGTCGTGAATTGCGACGTGCCGTGTGGGCCCGTCTTATTGACCAGGTCCAGCGGCGAAATCTGCCGCGTCGGATCGGCCTTGGTCTCGCCGGCCTTGCGCAGCAACAGCGACAGCGTGCCGACCATGGACGCAAGCGCCAGTTTCTGTCCGCCGGTCTCGTCGACTTCGAGTGTCACCGCCTTGACGACCGCGGGCTTGTCGGTGGTGTTGTCGGCCAATTGATCGACGCCGAGCACGCGCAGGTCTTGCAGCACGACATCGTTGACCGACACTTTCCTGTCGCCAGGCCGCGTCAGCACGACATCGACATGGTCGCCGGGCAGCACGAAACCGCCGACGTCGCCCACGTCGTTGACGCGGATGGTGACGGCCTTCAGGCCGTCTTTGAGGAGCGACGACAGCGTGCCGCGCTGGCCCGGACCGGTGATGTTTGACGCCAGAATTGGTTCGTTGACGGCGATCGGGATCAGCACCACGCGCTTGCCGGCGGTCAGTTCGCCGATTTTGGAGAAAGCGCCTTGTGGAACCGCATTGTCCGGCCACGAAATTTCGCGCAGTGAAGACGACGTGATCACGTCGCCGAATTTCATCGGCTTCGACGCGACAACTAAAGTGTGCGCTGGCGGCGCAGTTTTTTGCTGCGCCGCCAGATCGCGCATCGTTTGAGCGGCCCTGTTATTAAGCCAGGCATTCGCCAAAAAGACGGCGAGCAGTCCAAACACGACTGCAAAGCCGACCATGACGATGGTGCTGGTACGCACGCCTGTCCCCTGATGACGCCGAGAACCTGTTTATCTCGCAGGGAATTTGGAACGGCGGTGGTGTTGAAATGGTGAAATTACGGCGCGTTCTAGGCCTATGCTGAAGATTACTTGAAGCGGTATTCTTTATGCGCGGTGTATCGGTTTATTTGAATGCGGAAGATAACCTTTACGAATTCGCGCCGCGGCGATGCGGTGTCACGGCATCGCGATCGTTAGCTGAGCAATACCGGAGAAATTCTGCAGGCGTACGGCGCGACAGCGCGCTGCAGCGACGCGGGCGATCTTTAACGACCGCAGTGACGCATCATTAAGGACGTGCGGCGGATACCATGCGGTAACGATGATCAGACGCGCAAAAATCCGCGCGGCACGGCGTGGAACGGCTCGATTCCGGTTTCGGTAATCAAGACCATCTCGCCGGTCTGCACGCCCGCCATGCCGTCCTTGGTGACAACGTTGGGCTGAATGACAACGACCATGCCGGCGCGAAACGGTTCGTTAGGCACGTGTGCGCTCGGCCGGCTGTTGGAGCCGAGGATCGGGGGCAGATAGCCGCCGCCATAGCCGTGCAACAGATCGTCGATGATGGTGAAACCCGCCCGTTCGATCACACCCGCCGCGTCGATGACCTCGCGGGGCATGACGCCGGCCTTGAGCATCGCGGCGACCGCGGCAAACGCCGCGTCGGCCGCAGCGTGCAGATCGCGGTAAAGCTGCGTCGGCTCGGCGCCGAGCGCGAAGCTGCGCAGCACCTGGCCGGGATAATCCCAGAACGCGGCGCTGATCCCGGCGAACACAAGATCGCCGGCCCCGACCTTGCGGTTGGCGGCGAACTGCGTTGGCACGCCAAGCCGCGGCGCGGCCATCGGGGTGACGCCGATGAAGTGAATGACGGTGGTGCCGCCGAGCGCCACATAGCCACGCTCGACGACATCGCCGAGCTCACGCTCGGTTGCGCCCGCGTGCAGCCCATCGCGCAACGCCAGCATGCCGCGGTCGGACAACGCCGCGCCGATGCGCATCCAGTCGATTTCCTCGGCCGACTTGACCTGGCGCAGCCGCACGTAGGGACGGTTGAGGTTTTTGACGGCGCCGAATTTTTCGCTGAGCGTCGCGTGCTGCTTGATCGTCATCGGCCCGATCACGGCGACGCGGCCGGTCTGCGCGCGGCGCTGATCGAGCACCTGCATCGCGGCGGCGATCGAGGAGCCTCCGCCCCAGGCGACCTTGGCGCGCGCTGCGATCCTTTGCGCCAGCGGGGCGTGATTGACGTGCTGGACGAACATGGCGTCGGCTTCGTCCGGCGTGAACACGCCCACGGCCTCCGTGGTGACCGGCCAGCCGGTGAGCCATTGCACAACGGACCCGAATCGGTTCGCGCCGCAGAAGATGAGATGATCGGCGCCGGCTTGCTTGAGCAGATCGGCGACCGCGGCGCGGCGGCGAGTCATCTCGGCGTCGGAAAAATGCGGGTACTCGGCTTCGTGAATAGCGCGAAGATGCGGTGACAGCGGGAAATCTGAGGGGCTTTGGGGCATTGTCATCCAGCCAGTTTAGGGGGCTGGGCTTCGCAAATCCATTTTGTTAATCGTCATTGCGCCGCATAGCGTCATTTACGCACCCCACCGCGCGTGTTCAGGAGCAGTCACTTTATGCCATCGTCCTTGATCGACTCCGCCGTGTTTCGCGACATCTTCTCGACCGAGGCGATGCGAAACGTTTTTTCCGACGAGAATCGCGTGCAGAAATACCTCGACTTCGAGGCCGCCTTGGCGCGGGCGCAGGCGCGGCTCGGCGTCATCCCGAAGGACGCAGCCGAGGAAATCTGCCGGCACTGCAACGCGTCCGAGATGGATTTTGCCAAGCTGAAGACGCAGACCGAACGCATCGGCTATCCGGTGCTTCCGGTGGTGCAGCAGCTCGTGGCGGCCTGCCGCGATGGGCTCGGCGAATGGTGCCACTGGGGCGCCACCACCCAGGACATCACCGATACTGCAACCGTGTTGCAGATCCGCGAGGCTCTGGCGCTGGTCGAGGCCGAGGTTTCCGGCATCGCCGACGCGCTGGCGGCACTGGCGAAAAAATATCGCGACACGCCGATGGCCGGACGCAGCAACCTGCAGCAAGCCGTGCCGATCACCTTCGGCTACAAGATGGCGACACTACTGGCGGCGTTCGAGCGGCACAAGCAGCGGCTCGCCGAACTGCGCCCGCGCGTCTTGGTCGGCGAATTCGGCGGCGCGGCGGGCACGCTGTCGTCGCTCGGTGGCCGCGGTCTCGAAGTCCAGGCCGAACTGATGAAGGAGCTGAAACTCGGCCAGCCGGCGATCGCCTGGCACACGGTGCGCGACAGCATCGCGGAGGTCGGCTGTTTCCTCGGCCTCGTCACCGGGAGCTGCGGCAAGATCGCGTTCGACATCAAGCTTTTGATGCAGACCGAAGTGGAGGAAGTCTACGAGCCGTTTCACGAAGGCCGCGGCTCGTCTTCCACCATGCCGCAGAAGCGCAATCCGATCTCGTCGGTCTATATCACGGCGCTTACGTCGATCGTTCGCCAGCAGACCGCAGCGCTGCTCGACGCCATGGTGGAGGACCACGAGCGCGCCACCGGGCCCTGGGAAATCGAGTGGATCGTCCTGCCGGAGATTTTTTGCTACGCGGCCAGCGCGCTGGCGCAGACCAAATTCGTGCTCAGCGGCTTGCAGGTCGATGAGAAGAAGATGCGCAGCAATCTCGATCTTACCAAGGGCCTGATCGTATCGGAAGCGGTGATGATGGGACTCGGCCCGCATCTCGGCCGGCAATATGCGCACGATCTGGTCTACGACATTTGCCGGCAGGTGGTGGCGACCGGCCGGCCACTTGCCGATCTGCTCGCTGAGAACAAGGAAATTGCCAAACATCTCGACCGTGCCGCGCTGGCGAAGCTGTGCGATCCGGCCAACTATCTGGGCGAAGCTGGCGCCATGGTGGATCGCGTGCTGGCCATGCGCGGACAATAATGCATTCTGGAGAAGCATCCATGCCAATCAGCGAAAAACTCAAAGCCCTGATCAGATCCGCTTGGGATGACGGCGCGCCGTGCCTCGTGGCCACGCAGGGACCGAACGGCCCGAATATTTCTCCCAAGGGCAGCGTGCTGGTGTTCGACGACCGCCACCTCGCCTATTGGGAGCGATCGAAGAAACAGGCGCTGGAAAACCTCGACCAGGACAAGCGCGTTTGCGTGATGTACGCGAACTTCAAGGCGCAGCGCGACGGCGTGCTCGATTCCGGATTCCTGCGCTTTTATGGAACGGCCCAACTTTATGAGAACGGGCCGGTCCACGACGCCATCTTCAAACTGCTGCTGCCGCGCGAGCAGACACACGTCGGCGCCGACACCGGCATCGGCGTGCTGATCAAGATCGAGCATGCAGCCGACGTCCGTGGCAAGCCGCTGCCATGATCGCCTGCGCTATGGGGGCGACAATGCCCGCCGGCGTACGAGAATCATGTAGCCGATTGACGCCGCACAGCAGCCGAAGAAGATCGTCGTTACCAGCGCCATGGGCCACTTGGCCGGCTCGGTGAGGTACATGAAGATGCCGCCGGCGACGAACAGCAGTGAGCAGATTTCCAACAGCCACAGCGCGCGCGGACCAAACGCACGCGCTTGTGCCGCGGAACTCTCGCCAAACGTCATGGCCTCGCCAGCGGGCTGCAGTCCCGCCACCTGACGGCTCGCCCAGATCGCATAGAAGATGATGCACACCCCGGCGACGACGGCCGATGTGATGAAGGCACGGAAGCCCGATGTGCCGACGATCCCTACCAGCATGACGATGTAATAAGTTTTCAGCTGACGGCGCAGGCGGTCGGCGGTGTCGTCTGAGGGGAGAACGTAACCGCGGCCCAGATAGCCCCAGGGATAGAACAGCCGCCGGCCGTCCGGCGCGGTCTTGAAACTTCCGCTGGTCAGTCCGTCGAAATAGCCCATGGCACTCCCTCTGCCGATGACCTTGCCTAGCAAGGCTCAACGGCCTGCACCAGCCGCCCTTCCGCCCCGAAGCCTCTGCTTGCCAAGTCCTTGCGTTGCCAACTCAATCCATATTGACAATATATTGTCATTATGACAATATAGACCCATGATTATTGCAACTACACCTCAAGCGCTGGTGCCGATTATCGTCGCTCATATCTATGAGCTTGCCGGCCGGCTGCGCGATTACGGTGAGGCGATCGCCCAAACTGTCGGCCAGACCCAGGCCCGCTGGCAGGTGATGAGCGCGGCGGCTTCAGACCGGCCGCATACCGTGCCGCAGATCGCGCGCGTGCTCGGCGTCACCCGGCAGAACGTGCAGCGCATCGCCGACCTGCTGGTCGCCGAGGGAGCGGCGGAATACCGCGACAATCCCGACCACCGCGTTTCGCCGCACCTCACTCTCACCCGGCGCGGCCAGACTGCGCTCGATCGACTTACCAAGGCAGCCGACGGTTATCACGGTCGCATCGCCAGTAAACTCTCAGCCGCCGACACCGTTTCGCTGCAACGCGGCCTCCGGCGGCTGCTCGAGGCGCTGGATAGCATCGATCCCATCGGTTCCTAGAGACAGACCGGAGTACGCATCATGAATACCGCGATGATCACCGAGTTCATGACTTTAAGCTTCGCCGACACGCCGTTTCCAAAAGTAGTCGAGCGTCTGGTCGGCGCCGGCGTCAGGTCCTACACCGCCGACCTGATCAAGCTGCGCAACACTTATTACGATGACGGCGGCGAGGCTTTCGACGAGCCACTGCCGCTCAAGGACGGGCTGGCGATTGCGCCTTCGTTCGATTCCACAGTCGTCGTCGCCACCGTCAAAGCCATCCAGCGCGGTGAGATCGGCTACACCGAATTCCTGCGTCGCATCATGCGGTCGGGCTGCTCGCACTACGTAGTGTTCATCGCCGGCCGCAAAGCGATGTATTTCGGCCGCGACGGCGATTTCTATACGGAGCCGTTTCCCACGGCGAGTAGCCACTAGCCAGCATACCAAGGCTCAGCAATCACACGATGCCTCCGCCCCGAGCACCTCGCCGACCGACGCTGGCAATCGACAAAAAGCCGCATGCGTGTAAATAACTGACACTACAATTTGACTCTCGCGTCGGGATCGCACAATCTAAGGTAATGCGTTACGGGCGTCGCAACTTCACTGTAATAGAATTCTCTATTATCGCGCTTGGGATTTTATTCGCGGTTTTCGAAATCTACACCAGTTGGCCCCAGTGAAATGTCTGGGACTGATACACCACAAAAACGGATAAGCGATAGCGCACGTGGATTTAGGCATGCGCGTGCTACCGCCTGTTTTCTCCTGGCCGCGGTCCTATTGATCGGGATCGGGTATCTGGCCGTATTGCCCCCATTCGAAGGGTTTGATGAATTTGCATATTTTTCGGCGATCCGCGAAACCGCTGATACCGCAACGTTTCCGATCTACGGCCGTAGCTTTATTGATCGCACCGTTGAGGAGTACGAAAAACGTGGTCCGATGCGTGGGCGACGGGAGAATTCCCGTTCGATCGTCCCGGTCAGATGACTTATCCATCTTTCTTCGCCGATAAAGAGGCCGTTGCAGATTACAAGCGCTATCGTGACGGCAACGAGAGCGAGAATTTCGAACCAGGTGTCGAGAAAAATTGGGAGTCCCAACACCCGCCGTTATATTACTTACTGATGGCGCCGATATCAAAGATCTCGCGGCATCTTTCATTGGTCACTCAGATCCTTATTCTTCGTCTGTGCTCCTATCTCCTGGCGTGGGCCGGCTTCGCCATTGGATGGTGCACAACGCGCGATTTCGAGGGTAAGATTATTCCGGATGGGGTAGCGATCGGCTATCTCCTCTACCCATTTTTCATACCGATGTTTTTTGGTGAATTCGCGCGGATCGGAAGCGATTCGCTATGCCTGTTCCTACTAGGCCTCATATTTCACGTCAGCTTTCGCTTGTTCTATCGCGAGGGGCGTGAATGGACCGCCCCGATTGTTTTGGGCTTACTCTTGGGTTTGGGGTTGCTCACCAAGGCCTTTTTCCTTCCGTTGCTCGCGAGCTATGTATTCCTCCTATTTCTGAGAACCTGGTGCGCTCGCGGCACTCCACAATTAGTACATCTGCGAGCCTTGACGCTCTTGCTAGCGACAATTCCGGCGTTACTGATAGGAGGCGGCTGGTATTTCAGAGATTTTATTGCTTATGGTTCGCCGACAGGGAGCGGCGATGCGATAGCTCTTTCGAAGCTTGGCGGCCTGATTCCAAATCTCATATCCAATTTCTCAATCTATACGTTCTTCCGCGACACCTTCGGAATTGCAGTGTCATGGTCATGGGCTGGCAGTTGGTCACTTGTCCGAGTCTCGCCGTGGCTACATATCCCTCTTCTGCTGGTCACCGCATGGCTTATCGTCAGTTACTTCCTCGCGATTCGGAGGAATTCTCTTGTTGAGCCTGTTTGGCTGCCTGCATGGCTAGCTATGCCGCTTCTAGCTGGTCTCCTGTATCATGTTCTTATTGTTATTGCTCTTGCTAGCAATGGCACCCCCGGATGGTACCTGAATATCCTTGCGCCATTTTTAGCCTTCGCCATGGGAATCGGGATTGAACGCATCTGGCGGAGACGCCTAGGGCAGGCCATCCTTAAGCTTTCCTTGATCTATGCAATATCGTTTATAGCGATCGTAATGTGGTCGCAAATGGCTCTGTTTTCTGGCTGCGCCATAAAAGACGCGTCGAAGCTTTATCAATTTCACGGACAGCGATTTTGCCTTGATCGGTTCACCGAAGTTACCGATCACCTGTCTGTTGTTGGCTGGCCATCCCTGGCATTCGTCGCTTTTGCCGGAGGATTTTTGTGCTTTGTGTTGGCATGGAGGACATCTTCAGTCACCTTGAAAATGGGAAAGCTCAACGTTGCTAATTAGATGCGATCCGCCGAGCCGGGTAAGCGAGTGTTGCGGGGCCGGAAGGGACCGAGGATGGCGATGGTGCGGCGGCTGCGTGCCCGGTTTCATGTCCCCGCGGAATCGCTGCTGCCTCCTGTGAAGAAAATGCCTGGGTGCTGGACGCCCAAACGCGCCGCAGCTTGAAGGAAACCTGTTACCTCCACACCAGCCGGGAGGTTTCGAGGATGCGCTCGAATTTGCGCCACTGATCCTCTTCGGGGATCGAGATGCCGTCGAGGCCGCCGAAGCCGCATTGCGGGCTGAGCGCGAGTTGCTCGGCCGGCAGAATGTTGCGCGGCTTGTCGAGGGCGGTGAATGCACGTGACAAACTTTACGTCGCACGGTTTTTCGGGCGCACCTATTCGAAGCGGACGCTGATGTCTTCGAGGGGAATTCCGGACGCTTGCGTGGTCCACGTTTGACCGGCGCCGACGGGCATTGCGAGCGTCAACGTGCCGGTCGAAATAATTTCGCCGGCGCGCAGCGGCGCATTGTCCGGATCATGGGCGAGCAATTCGACCAGATGGCGCAACGCATTGAGCGGACTTCCCAGCACGAGCGCACCGCCGCCACGCTGGCTAATAGTGCCATCGCAGTACAGCGCAACCTCGAAGGTCGCCAATTCCGGAAGCCACTGCGCCTTGCGCGGCGCAACCGGATGCCGATTGCCGACAAGAAAACCGCCATGGACGCCGTTCGCGGCGACCGCATCGGCGGCGGTGAATTTCCACCCCGGATAAATCGACGCCACGATCTCATAACCAAGCGCGACCCACTCGATGCAGTCGAACAGAGAGTCGTCAGTCATGCCCACGGATGGGGCCGCCTTAAGGCCGAACATGATCTCCGGTTCGATGCGCAGCTCGGAAAAATCGGCCGTTGCCACGATGCCGGCCCGGGCAAGGTCGTGCGTGGTGTGATCGGTGGCGTAACCCCAGATGGGCGCGTCGACCCCATAGGCCTTCCACATGCCGGAGTTGGTGAAGCCGATCTTGCGGCCGGTAATTTTCTCGCCACGCGCTTCGAAAGCAGCACGCAGCGCGCGCGTCACCCGATAAGCGTCGCCAAGGCTCAGTCCACCCGGCCGCGAGGAGAAGGGCTGGATTTGCTGTTTGCTTGCCAGCGCCGCCAAGACATCATTGGCGATCGCCGGAACATCGGGTCTGTCATCGGACGCAGCCATGGCGCTAGTGGTCCGATTCTAACATTCGCATCCCATTTCGGCATCCTCGCATGCGAATGTTAGAATCCAAAGGACCGCTAGATCGCGACGGCCGGCGCCTTTTCGTTCGTGCCGGTCTCCGGCATCAGCGCGGCGGCCTTCAGTCCCGCCTGCACCTTCGGCACCGTCACCTTCACGTCGGTGATCGGTAGGCCGTGCGTCGGCGCGATCACCCTGACATCAAGCCGTTCGATCAAATGATCGAGCCGGTCGCAATAGGCGTTCATGTCGGCGAATTTGGTCCAGAACAACGCCAGGTCGGCGAAGGTCGACGACACGTCCGGCAGATCGAGCGACACCGCCTCCTCGGCGACCAGACCGCAATGACCATCCTCGTGATAGTGACTGTAGGCGAAGCCGTCGCCGGGAAACAGCACGCGCTCCTTGGTGTCGAATCCCCAGTAGGTGGTGCGCAAGTCTCGGATCACCGGTTCCACCGCCATAAGGCTGCGGCCGCCGAGATTGATTTCGTCGCCCTCCTTCATCCAGCGCATGCGGTGTTCGTATTGTGGAAAGGCGAGGTGATAGTCGCTGACGTCGCCGACCAGGAGCGCATCGGGGTGCGTCTTGAGCACGCGGCCGAGCCCGCCGCAATGCGGCGTTTCCTGATGCGTAACGAACAAGTATTTGAGCGGCGCGATACCGCGCGCGAACAGCTCGTTCATGTGCCGCTCAATGACGGGAAAATCCTTGGGATGCCCAGTCTCGACCAGGATGGAGGCATCGTCGCCGGCCACCAGAAAGGCGGCGTTATAGCCGTGATAAGCCTTGCCCTTATGGCGCTGAGCCAGGCAGTCGCCGATCCAGAATACGCCGGGCGCAATCTCGCGCGGCATGCGCTGCGCGACGGGTGTGTCGAGCATGGTTTTCATCGCCGGCTTGTCGAGCATGGTGGTTCCTCCCCGGTATGCAGCCCGGATTGGGCTACAACTCTGCAGCATGCCAATGGTGCCCGCAAGCGCTGTTTGAATCTGTGATAATGGTTTGCGCGCGGGCGCAACAACGACAGGGGAGCAAGCCGATGGACGCCAAATTCGGATTCTACGAGAAAAACGGCGTTCGCATCCGCTATGTCGAGATCGGCACGGGCTTCCCGCTGCTGGCGACGCCTGGCGGCGGCCTGAACTCGCGCATCAGCAATTGGCCGACAATGGCGGTGATCAACATCATGGAGGAGTTCAAGAACGACTTTCGCGTCATCACCATGGACCAGCGCAACGCCAATACCGGCGAATCGACGGGCCCGATCCCGGTCGATAATCCGTGGGATGCCTTCGCCGACGACCAGCTCGGCGTGATGGATCACCTCGGCATCGCTAAGTTTTTCTTCTTCGGCAATTGCATCGGCGGCCCGTTTGGGATGAAGCTGATAGAGCGCGCGCCGCAGCGCGTGATAGCCGCCATCCTGAGCCAGCCGGTTGGGCACAAGCCTGAGGCGCCGGATTATATGTACGACTCAGGCAAGAATGTCTGGGCCAAGGAGTTTCTCCCGCACCATCCCGAAATGTCGATGGCGACGATCGAGAAATATTTGCACAACCTTTACCGCGTGCAGCCCGACTTCGTGTACAGCGTGTCGCGCGAATTCGCGAAAGCGTGTCAGACGCCGATGCTGGTGCTGCCCGACGACGTGCCGGCGCATCCGCTGCAGGTTTCCATCGACCTCGCCTCGCTTTGCCCGAACGCCGAGATCACGGTGTTTCCCTGGAAGGAGCCGCCGGAGCTGAAGGCGCGCACCATCAACCGCGCGCGCACGTTTTTGAAGCGGCATCAGCCGGAGTAGCGATCTTGTAGCTCGGATTGAGCGCAGCGAAATCCGGGATCGGCTGCACGGCTCAAATTCGGAATCCTGGGTTTCGCGTTGCTCAACCCAGGCTACAAACCACAAATCATCTTTCCTCGTCGCGAAAAACGTAGCGCGAGGTCGCCACACTCTTGTCGCAGGCCTTCAAGAAGTCATCGAGCATCTGGTAATGGCGCGCTACCACGTTGCGACCGGAGAGAATGCAGCCGTAACCGGGCGCCAGTGTTTCGATGTCGTACTTGTCGAAAATGGCGCCGATGCCGCGGCGGATCGAATCGGTCGGAGCGCCTTCCAGCCACCAGTAGCGCGTATTGAGCATGAACGAGCGCACATCGGAGGGCGACGTAGAATCGTTGTCGGCCTCGGTGACGAACCAAGGCCCGCTTTCGACCTCGCGCCAGACGTGGGTGAACAGGTCGGAGGAGAACAGCGTCTTGGTGGCGTGATCGTAGAGCCAGCGTGTGGCGATAAGCCGGATCGGCGCATTCATCACGTCGATCAGCCGACCGCCCTTGCCGAGCGCGATGGTGTCGGCCCGGCTTACCGCGGTGACCCTCATGGATTTGAGAATGTCACGGCCTTCAGCCTTGGCGCCGAAATCGAACCACAAAGCGGCATCGATGTTGCTGGTGTAGCAGGTCTCGACGTTGAAATGTCCGGCGAAGCTCTCGACGTTGTTGATCGACATGAATTCGTTGAGCCGCAGCGGGAACATCGATAGCGGCTGGCCGGGCTCGATCAGCGATTCGACCTCGGCGCGGATTGCGGGCTCGTCCTTGCCGAAGCCCGTGTCGATCAGCATGGCGGCGTCGGGTTCTTTGAGCAGATAGGAGTTTGCCACCGAGAAGCCGCGCGCTCGCGCTGGATAGAAGCTGACGCGGCCATCGAGTGCGTAGCTGTGCTGTAATGCGTAAAGCTTGCCGGCGGCGAGCGTGGCGATGCCGCCCGTCCCTCCTGCCGCGCGCGCCTCCCCAGGCGTGTCTCCAGATGCGTATTGCATCACGTCCATGTCGGGCAGCTTATCGGGCCTCGGCCGCCAAGGGAACAGGGCTCGGTGCCGATCTTTGACTGGGCCGCACTCCTCATGCGGCAACGTCCCGTGACAACCGGCACCGGTTCGCTTAGCCTCGCTGCGTGAGCGCCGACGACTATCATCCATTTGTTCCGCAGCCGCCCGGCTCCAAGATTGCGGGTCCGACTCCGCGCGAGCACGCGCAGGCGCGGATCAAGAGCCCGCGTGCGCAGGGGCTGTTCGCCAATTGGGATCGGCTCTTCCATGAGCCGTTTCGCGGCATCACCGCCTCCGGCCAGGTCATTCCGGATCTCTATTCGACGCGTGCGGAGGACGCGCCGACGCTCGCCATGATCGAGGCCGTCAACGCGCTGCTGGCGCGCATGACGCCGGAGCAAAAGAAACGATCGTGCTTCCCCGTCGACTCGCAACAATGGCGGCATTGGCAGAACACTGAATTGTACGTCGAGGACTATGGGCTGCGCCTGGACGAAACCGGCGAGCCGCTGCGCGAAGCGGTGATGGCGGTGTTGCAGGCGAGCATGAGCGCGCATGGCTACGAGCTGTCGCGCGATGTGATGAAGCTTAACCGCTTTCTTGGCGATATCGTCGGCGGCCCGGCGGTGTTGGGGGAGTGGAGCTACATCTTTTGTCTGTTCGGCACCCCGTCAGCCACCGAGCCATGGGGCTGGCAGCTCTTCGGTCATCACCTGATAGTGAACTGCTTCGTTCTTGGCACCCAAATGGTGCTGACGCCGGCGTTCTGGGGCGCCGAGCCGAGCTATGCCGACTATGGTCCGTTCAAGGGCATACGCCTGTTCCAGGATGAAGAGCGCGCAGGCCTCAAGTTGATGCGCTCGTTTTCAGCCGAACAGCAGAAGCGCGCCATCGTTGCGCATTCGATGATGGGCGGCGACCTGCCGGAAGGACGGCGGCATTTCGCCGACAATTTGCATCTCGGCGGCGCGTTCCAGGACAACCGCATCGTTCCTTATGAGGGACTGAAGGCGGATGACCTGTCTGCTTCACAGCGGCGCGAATTGATGGACCTGATCGAAAAATACCTCATCGTATTACCTGAAGGCCCGCGCCGTGCGCGCCTCGCCGAGGTCGAGCGCCATCTGTCCGACACTCATTTCTGCTGGATCGGTGGATTTGCCGAAGACAGCCCGTTCTATTACCGGGTGCAGAGTCCGGTGACGTTCATTGAGTTCGACCACCACGCCGGCGTGTTCCTGACCAATCCGGCGCCGGCCAAATTTCACGTCCACACCATCGTGCGGACGCCGAACGGCAACGACTACGGCTTTGACCTGTTGCGCCAACACTACGAGCATTCGCCACATCACAAACCGCAGCACGCGCAGCAGCAACAGGCGCAACACCACCATCATCACGATCTTGGCGACGGTCCATCGAAAGCTTAAGCGGACTTGAGGTAGCCCTCTACACTCCCAAGTACCGCGACTTGGTCTCGTGATCGGCGGCCAACTCGGCCGGGCGGCAGTGATGCACGATCTGGCCCTTGCTGAGAATGTAGATTCGGTCGGCGTGGCGCAGCACGAAGGCGAGCTGCTGCTCGATCAGAAGGATCGAGGTGCCGGCCTCCTTCAGGTTTCCTACCAGCCGGCCGAGTTCGCGCACCATGAGCGGGGCCAAGCCCTCGGTCGGTTCGTCCATCAGCAAAAGATCGGGATTGCCGACCAGCGCGCGGCCGGCGGCCAGCATCTGCTGCTCGCCGCCGCTGAGCTTGCTGGCGGTCTGGCCGAGCCGCGCGGCAAGATTGGGAAACAGCGCGATCATCCGCTCCAGCGTCCAGCGGCCGATGCCGCGGCTGCGCGCGGTGACCTGCAGATGCTCGCGCACCGACAGCGAGGCGAAGATGCGCCGGCCCTGCGGGACCAGGCCGACACCGCGCCGCGCGATGCGGTGCGACGGCATACGGGTGATGTCGGTATCCTTGAAGATAACGCGGCCGCGGCGCGGCGGCGTCAGCCCGACGATGGAGCGCACCAGCGTGGTCTTGCCGACGCCGTTGCGGCCAATGACGGCGACCACCTCGCCGGGCTCGATCGCCAGCGAGATACCCTGCAGGATGTGGCTCGCGCCGTAATAGGTGTGAATGTCCTCGACCTTGAGCACGGGATCATTCCGCTCCGAGATAAATGTCGGTGACGTGTTGGTTGGCGCGGATCGCGGCCTGGTCGCCTTCAGCAATCAACCGGCCTTGGTGCATGACGGCGATACGATCGGCAAGCTCGAAGGCGACATCCATGTCGTGTTCGATCATCACGATGGTCATGTCGCGCGGCAATTCGTGCACCATGGCGACGACGCGGCGCGTCTCCGCCGCCGACAGCCCGGCGGTCGGCTCGTCGAGCAACAAAAGCCGCGGCTCGCCGGCGAGCGCCAGCGCGATCTCAAGCTGACGCTGCTCGCCATAGGACAAGGTGCGCACGATGCGGGGCGCAACCTCAGCCAAGCCCCAACGCTCGAGCAGCCGGTGCGCCTGCGCGTCCATGTCGCGATCGCCCGCCGGCGAACCCAGGAACCGCATGCCGCGTCCGGCGGCTCCGTCGAGCGCCAGCAGCACGCTATCCAGTACCGTGAGCCGCGGGAACAGATTGGTAATCTGAAAGGTACGAGCGAGGCCCAGCCGCGCACGCCGGTCCGGGCGCAGTCGCGTGATGTCGGTGTCGAACAGCACGATGCGGCCGGCGGACGGCGCTACGTTGCCGGAGATGGTGTGAAACAGCGTCGTCTTGCCGGCGCCATTGGGGCCGAGCAGCACGCGGCGTTCGCCTTGCGCGATGGTGAGCGAGACGCCGGATAGCGCAGCGACGCCGCCGAAATTCTTCGACACGTCCACGACGGCGAGCGCGGTCATTTGGCGCCTCTGCGGCGGAAATCGTTGACGAGGCCAATCAGGCCGCGCGGTGCGAACAGCGTCACCACCACGTAGATGACGCCCAGCACCAGAACCCAATGCTGCGTCAGGGAGCTGATAAAGTCTTCCAGAAACACGATCAGTCCGGCGCCGATCGCCGGACCGATCAGCGTTCCAGCGCCGCCCAGGATTACCATGATCAACGCCTCGGCCGACTGGATAACGTAGAGATATTCGGGGCCGACGAAGCGATTGTAATAGGCGTAAAGCGCGCCGGCGACGCCCGCGAACGCCGCCGACAACACGAACGCCACATACTGATAGCGCCACACGTCGAAGCCGAGCGCCTGCATGCGCGACTCGCTCTCGCGTATGCCGCGCAGCGCGCGGCCGAACGGCGATCTGACGATGGCGACGAGGACCACCGTGGCGACGCCCACGACCGCCAGGGTGAAATAATAGAACGATGCCGTGTTATCGAGCGAAAAGCCGAAATTGGGGCGCACGACGTCGGGCATGCCGTCGTCGCCGTTGGTCAGCGTTCGCCAGCCGAACGCGACACTCCACACCACTTGGGACAGCGCGAAAGTGATCATCAGAAAATAGCTGCCGCGGGCGCGCAACGCGAGCGGCGCGAATACGGCTCCGGTGACCGCGGCGGCCGCGAGCGCCGCCGGAAAGGCGAGCCCGCTGCTGACGCCGGCGCGCACCACCAGCAGCGCGACCGTGTAGGCGGCGACGCCGAAATACGCGGCATGCCCGAGTGAAGCGAGCCCGGTATAGCCGAGCAGCAAATCGAGGCTCATGGCGAACAGCGCGAAGATCAGCATCTTGGTGGCAAGCGCCACGCTGTATTCGCGCGCGAACGCGGGCAGCGCGACGAGCAGACCCAAAGCCGCAACCGCGACGGCGATGGACCCCAGCCGCGTCGTCATTGGCGGCCGAACAGGCCGGTCGGCCGCATCACCAGAATGACGGCCATCGGCACGAACACGGTGAACAGCGCGAACTGCGGAAAGAACGCCTTGCCGAAATCGTCGAGGATGCCGACCAGGAGCGCACCGGCGAGCGCGCCGCGCAGGCTGCCGAGTCCACCGATCACCACAACGACGAAGGCAAAAATCAGCACTTCGAAATCGGCGCCCGGATAGAGGCTGAGCACGGGCCCGGCGAGCACGCCGGCAAGCGCCGCCAGCCCCGCACCGACGGCGAAGACCAGCGTGAACAACAGCGAGACATTGATGCCGAGAGCACGCGCGATCTCGGCGTCGTCGACACCGGCGCGCAGCATGGTGCCGAGCCGGGTGCGTTCCTGAAACCACCACAATCCGCCGGCGACAAGAAGGCCGACCGCGATCAGAAACAACCGGTAATACGGATAGGCGTAGTAACCCATTGGCAGCGAGCCCTGGAAGATGTGGGGCACATTAAGCATCAACGGGTTGCCGCCCCAGATCCACAGTGACAGGTCGGAGAAGATGAACAGAAAGCCGAAAGTCACGAGCGTCTGCGGCAATTCATCAAGATGAAAGCGGCGCAGGAAAAACCGCTCGATGACGGCGCCCAGGAGCGCGACGGCTAACACCGCGGCGATGAGGGCGAGCACAAAGCTGCCGGTGACCTGCATCACCGTCAGCCCGATATAACCACCGACCAGATAGAACGAGCCGTGCGTCAGGTTGAGGATCTTCATCAGTCCGTAGATCAGCGACAGGCCGGCGGCCAGCAGGAACAGCAGCATGCCGAACGCGACGCCGTTGAGGATATGAATGACCCAGGTCATCTAGACCCGTTCCCGCCCGAACCTCGCCTACTTCTTGGCCAACAGGTGCGTGCAATCGGTCAGTGAGTCCTTGGATTCCTTGTAGCCGTATTTGAACGATTGCAACTCTGCCAGAGTAAAGGGCCAGAACTGATCGACGTTGGGATAAGAAGCAATCGGCACATTCGAGGGCTTGCCGTCCACCATCTGAACCTGGCGGATATACTGGGTCTGAATCACCTGACCGTATTTATCGAGCGAGATCGGTCCTTTCGGCGAATCGAACTTGATCGCCCGCAGCGCCGCCATGAACTTCATCTTGTCGGAGATATCGCCATGAAGCGCATCGATCGCGTCGACGATGGCGTGCGCGCCCACATAGCCGTTCGGGCCCTCGTTATTCGGCAGCGCATGCATTCGCTTCTGGAATTCGGCAACGAAAGCTTGGTTTTCGGGCGACTTGAGCATCGGCGTGTAAAACAGGCTCGAATACATGCCGACCGTCGCATCGCCGAGTTGCGGCAGGTTCGATTCGAACACCATCCCGGCATAGATGTCCATGATCGGTAGTTTGTCTTTGAGGCCGAATTCCGAATATTGCCGCGCCAGCCGCAAGCCGTCGGCGCCGGGCTCGAACACCACCACGGCATCGGCGCTGCGATCGAGGTTGGTGAGGTAGGGACCGAAATCGGCGCTGCCGACCGGCGGCCATTCGGCCTGAATCACTTTGCCGCCGAATTTGCAGAAGGCCTGCGCGAAGGAGAAATTGGTGTCGATGCCGCCGGCATAATCCGAGCCGATCGTCACGACTTTGCGCCAGCCCTTCTTGTAGGCCCACTCGGCCGCCGCGGACGCGACCGAGCGGCCGTTCTGCGTGATCCGCACCATGTACGGATTTTGCAGCGGGCCAGGCATGGTCAGTTCGTCGACGCCGGCGTCGCCGGACAACACCAGCGGCGTTTTGCTGTCGCGCGAATAGGCGTTTACGGCGAGCGCCTCGCCGGAGCTGACGATGCCGGTCAGCACCGACACACCGTCGCTCTGCACCAGCTTGCGGGCCTTGGTTACAGCGGTGTCGGGCCTGCTCTGGGTATCCTCGACGATCAGCTGGAGCGGACGGCCGCCTGCCGTATTGCCCACCTTGTCAAAATACATTTTCAGGCCGGTCAAGGTCTGCTGGCCGTTCTCGGCAAAATTGCCCGACAACGACAGCAGAATGCCGACCTTGATCGGGTCGGCCGCCCGCACTGCGAGCCCCGATACGCCGAGCATCAGCAGGGCGGCGCTCACCATCGCCGCGGCGCGCCAGCGTCGCGGCGCCGCGTTTTGCTTTCGGTGCGACCCGGCCGTGGCGCCGAACGGCACCGTGTCTTTACTCGTCATGACGGCTCCTCCCTTGAGCGTGCCGCATGGCGAACTTTCCGCTGCGGCGTTATTGCGATAACGCGAGACGATCAGGCGCGATGAGATCGTAGTGAGAAAGCGGCAGCGCCTCCCGCGTCGCACTTTATTTTTGTTGCCGCGCGTTCTTGTGAACTTTCGACCGGCGCGAGAACGATACACCGGCGGCCGGCGGCTCGCTAGGCCGCCAATGCGGCGCAGTCTGTCGCAGCGTCGGCCTTTTGCTATAGTGCCTGCAACAGCCTTGCGGAGAACATGCCATGAGTGTGATCGAAACGCCAACGAAGCCATCGCCGGGTGAACGTTCCTATGAGGATATCCGCGCCGCCTGGCGCGCCGCCAATTTGCATCCACTGTGGGAAAACGCGGCCGCGCACAGAGTCCGCGACGGCGGCCCCGCGCCGATCCATTGGCAATGGAAAAACATACGTCCCCTGGTCGACGACGCCATGAGGGTCGCGACGCCCGCCGCCGTGGAGCGGCGCGTGCTGACACTGACCGACAGCGCCGGCGAGAGCGGCGCCACCGCCACCAACCTGACCACCGCGCTGCAAATCCTATTGCCCGGCGAACGGGCGCGGCCGCACCGCCACACCATGAATGCGCTGCGCTTCGTGATCGAGGGCAGCGGCGCCTCCACCATCGTCGATGGCAAGGACTGCCCGATGGCGGAAGGCGATCTGGTCATCACGCCGGGCTGGACCTGGCACGAGCACGTGCATCGCGGCAGTGCGCCGATCATCTGGCTCGACGCGCTCGACGCGCCGCTGCACCGCTATCTCGGCACCGACGTCTTCGAACCGGGCCCCGCGCACGACGTTCCGGCGGCGGCCGACGATTCCGCCTACGCGTTTGCCAATATCGTGCCCGAACTCGGCGGCGAGACGCCCGCGTTCTCGCCGGTGTTCCGCTATCCGTGGGCGACAGCGCGCGAGGCGGTGCGCGCGGCGCCTCACGGCAAGGACGGCGCGCGGCGGGTGCGCTACGTCAATCCGCTCACCGGCGGCTCGACCATGCCGCTGATGGATTGCTACCTGATGCAGATCGACAAGGGCAGCGAGACGATCCGCTTCCGCACCACGGCGAACGCGGTGTGCCTGGTGTGCGAAGGCAGCGGCGCGACACGCGTCGGCGAAGATACCGTGACCTGGAACGCACACGACGTGTTCAGCCTGCCGCACGGCAACTGGATCACGCATCGGGCGAACGAGAACGCGACACTGTTCCTGGTCAGCGACCGCGACGCGCTGCGCCGGCTCGATCTGCTCAAGGAGCAGTACGGCAACGCGTTCTGAACCCGAGGAATAATAACAATGCACGGTCTGACGCGGCGCACATTTCTGGCCGCCCTACCGCCGTTGCTGGCGCCGATCGGCGCCCGCGCCGCGGACAACGGGAATTATCCGACGCGCCCGGTGACGGTCGTCGTGCCTTACGCGGCGGGCGGTGGCCTCGACGTGGTGGCGCGGCTGTTGGCGCAGAAGCTTGCGGAGCGGACGGGAAAAAGCTTCATCGTCGAGAACCGGCTGGGCGCGGGCGGGGTGATCGCTGCCAACTCCGTCGCCAAGGCGGCGCCGGACGGCTACACGATCTTGGCCGGCAGCAGCACGCAGCTTGCCATTCAGGTCACGCTGCACAAGGCTTTGCCCTACAATCCAGCGACCGACTTTGTGCCGATCGCGCTGGTGGCGAGCGTGCCGTTTGTCCTGATCGTGAACCCTTCACTGCCGGTGCACACGGCCGGCGACCTGGTCAAGCTCGCGAAGGAAAAGCCGGGACAATTGGAGTTCGGATCGAGCGGCGTCGGCGGGCCGCCGCACCTCTACATGGAACTGCTGCAGACCATGACCGGCACCAAGATGGTGCACATTCCCTACAAGGGCACCGCGCAGGCCATCGTCGATGTCGTCGCCGGACGCGTGCCGATCCTGATGTCCGACGTTGCACCGGCGGCGCCGCTGATCAAGGCCGGCACGGTGCGGGCACTCGGCGTGTCGTCGACGACGCGCGTCGCCGTCCTGCCGGACGTGCCGCCGATCGCCGACAATGGCGTGCCTGGATTCGATGCGGTGGCCTGGCTGATGCTGGTCGCTCCCGCCGCGACGCCGCCAGCGATCGTCGACACGCTGCATGCCGATCTCAAGGCCATCGTGGCGGCGCCGGACACGCAGCAGAAACTGGTCGTTTTCGGCGTCATCCCGATCGACTCGCCGCCGGTACCGAAGCTGCAGGCATTCGTGAAATCCGAGATCGGGCGCTGGGGCAAGGTGGTGGAACACGCCGGCCTCGCCGGCTCGGAATAGCGCCCGCGCATCGGCACCGTGACGATTCCCGGCCGGCCGGCGCTGCGCTGTGACGCGCATCACCGATGAATCGGCGCGACAGTGGCAAGCTCGGTTCGCCCTTAGGTCCCCTAACGGGCATATCCTCCCTGACTTGCCCGGCCGGCAGCAATGCCGGCCGGGCTTTTCATTCGCCCGAACAGTCGGCGCAAAACCCGGCCATCAGGGTTTCGGGATTGGCGGAGCCGCGCGGGTGACGGCCGTGTATCATTCAGGCAAATAACAAACGCGGATAATGGGCCGCCCGAACAGGCCCGCCCCATGAAGGCGAGGAAACGATGAACGAACTCAACATCAGCCGTCTGGTCGATAACGCGCGGCTGCGGCCATTCCACTTCTGGCTGATCCTGTGGTGCCTCCTGGCCATGATGGCTGACGGCTTCGACTTGTTGAATGCGAGCATCGCCGGCCCTGCTTTGATCAAGCAATGGAACATCAGCCGCGCCGCACTCGGCCCGGTGTTCAGCGCGAGCCTCGTGGGTTTCTTCGTCGGCGCACCCTTTTTCGGCTGGCTCGGCGACCGCTTTGGCCGCCGGCTCGCGATTATTTCGGCCTTGCTGTTCATCGGCGTGACAACCTTTGCCTGCGCGTTTGCGACCGATTTGCAGGAGCTGTTGTGGTTGCGCTTTCTCAGCGGCCTCGGTCTTGGCGGTGTGCTGCCAAACGTGATCGCGCTCTCCGCCGAATTCACGCCGAAGCGGCTGCGGGCCACCGTGCTTGTCGTCATTGCGATGGGCATCTCGCTTGGCGCCGCCGTGCCGGGCCTGGTCGGCGTGACGCTGATGCCGACCTATGGCTGGCCGGTGATTTTCGTCGTCGGCGGCGTCGTGCCGTTCGTGATCGGGCTCTGCATGCTGTTCGTCCTTCCGGACTCGATCAAATTCATGGTGCTGCGCGGCGGCCGCGATGAGGCGGTCACCCGGCTGGCTCACAAGTTCGACCCCACCGTCTCCATCGCACCGGGTACGCGCTTCGTGCTCGACCGCGACGAAGGCAGCGCGACGACACGCGGCTCGCCGGTTGGACTGTTTCGCGACGGCTGGGCGCCGGTGACCGTGCTGGTGTGGCTGATCTTCGTTCTCAACCTGATGGCCAACAACCTGATGAACGCGTGGCTGCCGATGATCGTGCAGACCAGCGGGCACAGCGTTGCCCAGGGCAGTTTCGCCGGCTCGCTCTATCAGCTCGGCGGCACCGTCGGCGGCTTGTGCATCGGACTTTTGATCGATCGGTTCGGGCTGAAAGTCCTGGCGATCATGTTTGCGATAGGAGTTCCCGTATTGGTTTTCGCGGGCACGCCCGGGACTTCTGACGCCGTGCTGCTGACAATGGCGTTCTTTTCCGGATGGGCCATCGTCGGCATGCAGAATGGGCTTAATGCCGGCGCCGGGCTGATCTATCCCACGGCTTTGCGCGCTAACGGCGTCGGCTACGCGCTTGGCATTGGCCGCATCGGCTCGGTCACTGGACCGCTGATCGGCAGCCTGCTGACAAAGCTTGGCATGTCGGCGTCGGTGTTTTTTTACGTCACCGCGATCGGGCCGCTGCTATGCTTCGGCTGCTGTCTCTTACTGCTCAGCCGGCTGCGACACATGAGACAAGGCATCGCCGCTGCTGCTGCGGCGTCACCCGCATCAGCGCTCGATACGCAAGGGCCCGTCGCCACGCCTTGATCTGACGATCACTCCGCCGCCGCGGCTTTTGCTTCCGCCTGCTCGCGCACGAATTTGGCGAGCGTCAGGTGATCGACCTTGCCGGAGCCGAGCAGCGGCAGCTTGTCGAGCACGATGACTTCTGACGGTAGCATCAGCTCGGAAGCATGTTTGCTGCGCGCAAAGACCTGGAAGTCGCCGCGCGTGGCGCCGTGCTTGTCGGTGACGAGGATAAGCCGTTCGCCCTTGCGCGCGTCGGGTACCGCCGCGACTGCCGACACGCTGTCCGGCCACAGGTCGCCGGCCAGCATCTCGACCGCAGCCAGCGAGACCATTTCACCGCCGACCTTGGCGAATCGCTTGGCGCGGCCCTTGATGCTGATAAAGCCCTGTGCGTCGATCGTGACAATATCGCCGCTGTCGTGCCAGCCGTCGTGCGGCGGTTCGAGCATCCCCGGCTTGTCGGCACGCAGGTAACCGAGCATCACGTTCGGCCCGCGCACGTAGAGCCGGCCGCCTTCCTCCACGCCGTCAACGTGCTCGAGCTTCGCCTCCATGCCTGGCAGAAGCCGGCCGACGGTGCCGAACTTGTTGAACATTGGGGTATTGAGCGCCAGCACCGGCGATGTCTCGGTGAGCCCGTAGCCCTCGAGCACGCGCAGTCCGAATTTTTCCAGATAGATGTTGCGCGTCGATTCGCGCACCGGCTCGGCGCCGGCGACCACGTAGCGCAGCGAGCGGAAATCGTACGGATTGGCCATGCGCGCATAGCCGTTGAGGAACGTGTCGGTGCCGAACAGCACAGTGGCGCACACGCCGTAAACCAGTTCCGGCACGGTGCGATAATGCAACGGCGACGGGTAGAGATAGATCGGAACGCCCGAGACGAGCGGCAGCAAGACGCCGCCGGTCAGACCGAACGAGTGGAAGATTGGCAGCGCATTGAAAACCTTGTCCTCGCGGCCGAAATCGATGCGCGCGGCGCATTGCGCCACGTTGGTCAGAATATTGCGGTGCGACAGCACGACGCCTTTGGGCAGCCCCTCGGTGCCGGAGGTGAACAGGATCACCGCCCAATCGTCGGGCTTGCGCGCGACCAACGGCTTCTTCCAATGCAGCGCACCGCGCAGCTTGTCGAGCGTGGTAATCGTGGGGCGGATGTCTTCCAGATAGATGACGTGCACCTGCTTTTCGAGCTGCGCGATGACGTGGTCGAGCCGGCCCTTTTCCACGAAGACGCGCGACGTCAGAATCGTGTCGATCTCGGCGGCGCGGCAGGCGCCCAGAATATTGGCGGCGCCGGCGCTGAAATTGATCATCGCCGGCACGCGTCCGGCCGACATCACCGCCAACATGGTCACGACCCCGCCATTCGAGGTCGGCAGCATCACGCCGAGCGGGCGCCCTTCAAGCGCCAGCGGCATCAGCTTGGCGCCCAGAATAGCGACCGCCTGCAAGAGCCGCTTGTGCGTCATCTGGCCCGACACCGGGTCTTCGATCGCCAGCCACTTCTTGCCGTGGGTCTTGGCGGCTTCGACCAGCGCTTCGACCACGGTCTGGTTGGTCGGCGCGGCGCGGAACATCAGGTCTGACATGATGTCGTACAGCGCTGCGCCAGCTGCCTGCCGCCGCCAGCGGCCCTTCAGCGCCTCGTCGAGCTTCAGCCGCCGCGGTTCAAGCACGGTGACGGTTATCTTTGGAAACAGCCGGCGCCGCACCTGCGATTTTGTGAGCCGGCTGAAGATGGTGGCCTCCGGCCCGGCGATATGCACGGGCACCAGCATCGCCTCCGACTTGTCGGCGATCATCCCGGCGCCGTCGTAGATCTTCATCAGGCTGCCGGTGACGGTGATGCGGCCTTCGGGAAAGATCACCAGCATATCGCCATCGTCACGCACCGCGTTGATGATCGTGCGCAGCGAGAACGGCTTGAGCGGATCGAGCGCCATGGTGCGCACGAACTTGAGGAACGGCTGGATCCACCAGTGTCGCGACATCGCGACATCGATGGCGAAGACCGGCGGCCTGGGAAGCAGCGACGTCGCCAGCGGCGGATCGAGGAAGCTGACGTGGTTGAGCGCGATAATGGCGTTGGGGCCAGCCTTGGCGATGTTCTCGCCGCCCTTCACTTCGAGATGGTAGAAGGCGCGGAACACGATGGAGAGGAAATCGGTCATCCAGTTGGCCGGCATGGTGCGGCCGATGGCGATCGCGACCAGGAGGTTGGCGACGCCGATCATCACGAACAGGATCGGCACGCCGAGCCCGAGCGCCTGAAGAATGCCCTGGACGATCGCGCCAACGACCATGAAGGCGGCGTTGAGTACGTTGACGCCGGCGACGACGCGGGCGCGGTGATCGGCGCCGGCCCACGCCTGCACGGCGGCGAATGTCGGCACGACAAACAGGCCGCCGCCGATGGCCAGCCCGCCAAGATCGACGACGATGCGGATGCTGTGCGGCGCTGCAAAGAAACCTTCGATGCCGAGCAGCGCCGGTGGCGCAGCGAAGCTGTACGCCATCCAGCCGAGATCGAGCGCGAACAGCCCGATCAGCACGGCCCCGACCAGGGTTGGCAGAATGACGATGCGGCCGGCAGCGAGCCAGGCGGCAAGGCCGGATCCGACTGCGACAGCCACCGAGAAGACGGTCAGGAACACCGTAATCACACCGTCGGTGCCGTGGATGTTGATGTGGCCAAGCGGCAAGAGCAACGACAGCACCAAGGCGCCCACGAGCCAGAACCAGCTCACGACGATCGCGCCCCACCACAGCCGCGCATCAGCGCGCAATTCCTTGATGAGGTCCCAGGTCGAAGCGAGGATGTTGCGATTCACCACAAGATTGGGCGCACCCTCGCCGGTTGGCGGAATCAGCAGGCTGGCGAGCCAACTTGCCAGCGCGGTCAGCACCATCAGCCAGGCGAAATGAATCGGATTGCTCTCGCCGTTGGCCGCGATGCCGGCGACGATGGTACCGATCAGAATGGCGAGGAACGTTCCGCCTTCGATCAGCGCGTTGCCGCCGGGCAATTCGGAGCGCGCCAGATGATCGGGCAGAATGCCGTATTTGACCGGGCCGAACAGCGAGCCGAGCGTTCCGAACAGGAACAAGGCGACGAACAGCAAAATGACCGAATGAAAGGCAAAGCCGATGACGGCGAGCGCTGCGGCGCCCATCTCGACGAATTTGATACGCTGCGCCATCAGCGCCTTGTCGTAGCGGTCGGCCAATTCGCCGCCGAGCCCCGACAGGAAGAAGAATGGCGCGATGAACACCGCGCCGGCGAGGGTGATCAAGGCTCCGGATTTACCGCCGGTGATTTGCGCCGCAACCAGGAAGCTCAACGCCGCCTTGAGGAAATTGTCGCCGAACGCGGCAAAGAATTGGCAGAAGAACAGGGGCGCAAACTTGCGCCGCGTCATCAGGGATTTGAACATCTCTCTCCCGCCGTTTCGTTGCCGCACGCATGGCTGCGGCGCCCGGTCGCACACAGTCTAGACGGGACCGCCGCAATTCGCGACCCGGCCGCCGCTTCGAATCATATTCGCGAATATATACAAACGTTTAGCGTGCATTGAAGGGCCGGGGCCGAACGCCTATCGTGCCGCGCCCCGGATCGATCGGCGGCGCCCGCGGCCTGACGATGTGGCCAGAAAACAAGGATTTCCAAGGATGAAACTCAAGGATCAGGTGGCGATCGTGACCGGCGCTGGCCGCAATATCGGCGAGGAAATCGCCAAGCTGTTCGCCACCGAGGGCGCCAAAGTCGCCATCGTCGACCTGGACAAGAGCCGCGGCGAGACCGTCGCCAGCGCGATCAGGGCCGCGGGCGGCGACGCCACGCTGTTCGCCGCCGACGTCTCGAAAGGCGCCGACGTGGCGGCGCTGGTCAAGGCCGTCGTTGCCCGCTACGGCCGCATCGACATCCTGGTCAACAACGTCGCCATTTCGGACAACAAGCACATCTTCGACATCACCGAGGAAGAATGGGACCGCGTGCTGTCGGTGACGCTGAAGAGCCAGTTTCTCATGGCGCAGCAGGTCGGCAAGCAGATGGCCGCCCAGGGCGGCGGCCGCATCGTCAATATCGGTTCGACCTCGGGCTTTACCGGGCGGAGCCGCGCGCTCGCCTATTCGGCCGCCAAGGGCGGCGTCGCCAATCTGACCCGCGCCATGGCGGTGCAGCTCGCTCCGCACAAGATTCGCGTCAACGCCATCGTGCCGAACAAGATCGGCTCACCGGTCGGCAGAGACGAATTCGATCCGGCCCGCCCGGTCCCCAACATGGCAAAGCGGCCCGGGCAGCCCGAGGAAGCCGCCAAGGCCGTACTGTTTCTGGTCAGCGACGACTCGTCATTCGTCTGGGGCGCCAACCTGTTCGTCGACGGCGGCGTCTCGGCCATGGATTTGTCGTGAGCGATCCACAGGCGCGACGGCGGATCAGGGAAACACGGAGAGAGCAGCGGCCTGCGCGCCGAAATCAGGAAAACGAGTGACGACGTTGAACGTCAGCAGCAGTCCGATCGCGCAGAATAGGACAACAGCCTGCAAATCGCCGTTGCCGAGGACCGCAACGATACGCGGCCACACCTTCGCCAAGGCCGATGGACGCTGCGTAAAGGCACGTGTCGAAACAGGTGGAAGCTCGCCCCGCATTGGCATGTGGTGTCTCCGGTTTGGTCTGACTTCGCCATGCACACCACATGCCAGTCACATTGCGGCGGAAATCTGCGGCAACGATGAAAGTTAACTCAACGTCTGATTAGTTTTTGGTCATGAAGTTTTCATCGAATGATTGCCGTTTTGTAATCGATATTGCGGGCACCGTTCGACCAGGAGACTTACTCGGAATCTTATCCGTATTTGACCGGCTTTTTGCCGGTCCAATCGGGCGGATTGCTCGCCTTGACGCGGCGCGCCTCCTTGACGAGTTCCTTGATGGCGCCGGTGATCGGCAGCGACAGCCCGGCCTTGTCGGTCATGTCGGCGACGATCTGCATGTCCTTCAGCGCCCAGGTGAAGGAGATCATGTCCCACTCTTTGAGCGCATCCGACGCTCCCGAGCTCATCATCAGCGCTTCGCGCAGCTTGACCAGATCGATGCCGGTGGTCTCGGCAAGACGCCCGGCTTCGAGCAGACCAACGGCATTCACCCAGAGCAGAAGATTGTTCATGGTCTTGCCGACTTGGCCGTGGCCGACATCGCCGAGATGCACGATGTCGGAGGCAAACGTGCCGTAGACCGGCCGGGCGCGCGCGACCACATCGGGCTTGCCACCGACCAGTGCGAGCAGCGTCCCCGAATCGGCAGCGAAACGGCCGCGGCAGATCGGCGCGTCGAGCACCTCGACGCCTTTTTGCGCAACGCGCGCGGCCACGGCCTTCACCGTGTCGGGCTTCGTGGTCGATGACACCGCAATGATCGAGCCCGGCGCCATCGCTGCAAGCAGACCGTCGTTGCCGAACACGACATCGTTGACTTCGTCATCGTAGCCGACGCCGAGGATCACAATATCGCTTGCCTTGCCGACTTCCGCCGGCGTTTTGACAATCGCGGCGCCTGCAGCACGAGCCGCCTCGCGCTGCTTCTGGCTGATGTCGCAGACAGTGACGGTGTAGCCTTTTTTGACAAGGTGTTTGAGCATGGAGAGCCCCATGCGCCCGGCGCCGACGATGCCCACGCGATCTTTTTTGTTTTCCGCCATGTTCAACTCCAGATGACGCTGTTTCCACAATGCGTCGTCATTGCGAGGAGCGAAGCGACGAAGCAATCCAGCACTTTACTCGTAACACGAAGGTAACACTGGGTTGCTTCGCTTCGCTCGCAATGACGAGGCCTCACTTGCTTCCATAGTCCCGCGCGGCCGCCTCGGCCGAAATGTAGCCTTCGGCGATGTCGCGCTTGAGCACCGCCGGGTCGCGCTTTCGCGGATCGCCGTAACCGCCGCCGCCTGCGGCCTGCAGCAGAAACCGCTCGCCGGCGCGCAGTTCATAGCGTCCAGACGCCGGCGTTTCCTGCTCGTTATCGGCGCCAAGATGAATGACGAAGCGACTGCGGCTGCCGGGCTCGCCGCCCGCAACTCCGTTCGGCGGGAATTTGGCGCGGTCGTAGCGGCGCACCACGGTCGCGTCCTGCAGCAATTCGTAGATGCGGCGGAACGCGAGCCCACCGCGATATTCGCCGGCGCCGCAGGAATCCTTCACCAGATCGAACTCGACGATGCGGCAGGGAAATTCGGTTTCCAAAATCTCGATCGGCGTGATGTGCAGGTTGCTGGTATGGGTCGCGACCGCCGAGCAGCCGTCGTTGCCGTTGCCGCCGCCATAGGCCGAGCCAAGAATTTCGTATTGCAACGACGGCTGCCCCGGGCGACCGCCGTCCTTCCAAGAGATCAGCATGGCGCCGCTCGAACCGCCATTGGCCACGGCGCGCTCCGGACGGAATGGCGCCAGCGCCTGCAGGATCACGTCGGTGAGTTTCAGATTGGCGGCCTGATACGAAGAGACAGGCGCCGGCGCGCTCGCATTGGTGACGGTGTTGGGCGCGTATGTGAACCGCACTACCTCGCGCATGCCGTCGTTGAAATTGAGTTTTGGATCGAGCGCGCCGATCAGGCAGTAGAACACGCAGGCCTCCACCATCGACGGGCGCAGATTGACCGGTCCCCGCGCCTGCCGGTCGCTGTTGGTGAGATCGAATTCAATCTCGCCGTTCTTGACGCGCACCGTGACGGCAAAGCGCACGGGCCGGTCGAGCTCGACGCCGTCATTGTCCATAAAACCTTCAGCACTGGCTACGCCGTCCGGCAGCGCCCGGATCGCGGCGCGCAATTCCTCAGCCGCGCCGTGCAGCAGCGCCGCGAACGACTCCATCACCGCCGCTACGCCGAACTGCTCGCAGGTTTTGAGGATGCGGTCGGCGCCCATCTGTGTCGCCGCCATCTGGGCATGCATGTCGCCGCGCACCAGTTCGGGCTGGCGGCTGTTGGCGAGGATGAGCCGCTCCAGGTCCTCGCTGAAAACGCCGCGCGAAGATATCTTCACCGGCGGCAGCAGCAGGCCTTCCTGAAAAATTTCGGTGGCATTGGCCGAGGTCGAGCCCGGATTGGTGCCGCCGACATCGGCCTTATGGGCGATCGAGCCGGCGAAGCCGACCAGCGTCCCGCCCGAGAGGATCGGCGCCACGAACGCCATGTCGGAAACGTGCGGCAGGCCGCCCTCGTAGGGGTGGTTGCAGACGAACATGTCGCCCGGGTGAACGTCGTTGGGGTAGCGCTGCAGTATCTTGCCGACGAGGTGCCGATAGACCGGCGCGTGGAAGAACATCGGCGGCGCCACCATCAGGCCGCCGCGGCAATCGAGGATGACGCAGGAAAAATCGCGCGACTCGCGAATGATGGTGGAATAGCCGGAACGGTAGAAATGGTAGTGCATCTCCTGCATCAGGCTGGAGATGCGGTTGCGCACGACTTGCGTGGTGATGGCGTCGACCATGGCGCCTTCGTTACCCCAACACTCGCGTCATAGCGAGGAGCGAAGCGACGAAGCAATCCAGCCAGCTGCGAGGCGGCTGGATTGCTTCGCTGCGCTCGCAATGACGACATTCACATATTGATGGCGCGCTTGTCGACCGCCAGCGCCGCTTCCTTCATCGCCTCGCTCAAGGTCGGGTGGGCGTGACAGGTGCGGGCGAGGTCCTCGGACGAGGCGCCAAACTCCATGGCGATAGCGGCCTCGGCGATCATGGTTTCGGCATCGGGCCCGAGAATGTGCACGCCGAGCACGCGATCGCTCTTGGCGTCGGCGAGGATTTTGACGAAGCCGTCGGTGGCCAGATTGGCGCGGGCACGCGCATTGGCGGAGAACGGGAATTTTCCGGTCTGATAGGCGACGCCGGCGGCTTTGAGTTCTTCCTCGGTTTTGCCGACGCTGGCGATTTCGGGGACCGTGTAGACCACGTTCGGGATCACGTCGTAATTCACGTGACCCGCCTGACCGGCCAAGATTTCGGCGACCGCGACGCCCTCCTCCTCGGCCTTGTGCGCCAACATCGGGCCGGCGACCGCGTCGCCGATCGCATAGATGCCGGCCACGCTGGTGGCAAAATGCCGATCGATGACGACGCGACCGCGGTTGTCTTTCTTAACACCGGCAGCTTCGAGACCCAGCCCTTCGGTGTACGGCACGCGGCCGATCGCGACCAGGACCACGTCGGCGTCGATTGTCTCGGCGGCGCCGCCGTCGACCGGCTCGACCTTCACCTTGAGCGACTTTCCGGACGTGTCGACGCTGGTGACCTTCGACGACAGTTTGAAAGCGATGCCCTGGCGCTGCTGGATGCGCTGAAACTGGCGCGCGATCTCGCTGTCGAGACCGGGCAGAATGTGATCCAAAAACTCGACGACGGTGACCTCGGCGCCGAGCCGGCGCCACACCGAGCCGAGCTCCATGCCGATGATGCCGGCGCCGACCACGAGCAGCTTCTGCGGCACCGTGGCCAGATCGAGCGCGCCGGTCGAGGACACGACGCGTTTCTCATCGATGTCGATGCCGGGAAGCCGCGCCACATCCGAGCCCGTGGCGATGACGATGTTTTTGGTCTCGAGCGTCTGGGTTTTGCCGTCGGCCGCCTTGACCTCGACCTTGCCGGGCGCGGCGATGCGGCCCGCACCGTGGAAGGCCTCGATCTTGTTCTTCTTGAACAGAAAATCGACGCCCTTGACGTTGCTCTCGACGTTGCCCTGCTTGTATTTGAGCAGCGCCGCAAGATCGATGCTCAGCTTATCGATCTTGATGCCCATCTGCGCGAAGCTGTGCCCGGACTCCTCGTACAACTCGGAGGCATGCAGCATCGCCTTCGAAGGGATGCAGCCAACATTGAGACACGTGCCACCGAACGTGGCGCACTTCTCCACCACGGCGGTCTTGAGCCCAAGCTGTGCCGCGCGAATGGCGCACACATAGCCGCCGGGGCCGGTACCGATGACGATGAGGTCGTAGGGCATGCTCCTCACTCGAATCAGATTGCGATAAGCCGATGCAGTTCGGCCTGCTTCTCGGCGTCACGTCTTAACGAGTCTGCCCCCAAATCGATCTCTTGGCCTTTGTCATTAGTCCAGAAAACATGATGTCCGTAATCTTCGATCTTTACTTTGCGAAAATTCCTGTCCTTTTGGAGCCAAGAAAAAATTCGTCCCCTGGCAATGAGCGGCCTGATGTCGACCACGCCTTCGTACCCGTCGTCAAAGACAAGCTTGAGTACACCATGGATGACGGGCTCAGCAGAGACAATTCTGGGAAGCTTTTTCATCGAATCTTCTCAGGAACGAAATTCTGCTGCGTCAAGTTCCACGCCTCCATAAGTTTGGCTCGGCGCGGCTTAGCCCATTTCATAATCGCTCTAAGCTTTGCCTTTGGCAAATCGCCTCCGGTCAACTTCATCGTTTGAATGTCAATCACCGCACGGTATTCCGCGAACAAAATGTGGAAGTGAGGAGGCCGATGATCGTTCGGGTACATATACAATTTTGCCGCATCGACATCGCCGATAATTGACATTGTACGATCGCTTCCCGATCCGCGGCGATACGGCAGGGGGCCTGCCGAGCTATCACAAATCCAGCACCAGCCGTGCCGGCTCCTCCAGACATTCCTTGACGCGCACCAGAAACGTCACCGCCTCGCGGCCGTCGACGATGCGGTGATCGTACGACAGGGCGAGATACATCATCGGCCGCGCCTCGATCTTGCCGCCGACCACCATCGGCCGCTCCTGGATCTTGTGCATGCCGAGGATGCCGGACTGCGGCGCGTTGAGGATCGGCGTCGACATCAGTGATCCATAGATGCCGCCGTTGGTGATGGTGAAAGTGCCGCCCTGCATCTCTTCGATGGAGAGCGCGCCGTCGCGGGCGCGACGGCCGAAATCGGCAATGGTCTTTTCGATCTCGGCGAGCGATTTTTGATCGCAATCGCGCACCACCGGCACCACGAGGCCACGCTCGGTGCCGACAGCGATACCGAGGTGATAGTAGTTCTTGTAGACGATGTCGGCAGCGTCGATCTCGGCATTGACCGCCGGGATTTCCTTGAGCGCCTGGACGCAGGCGCGCACGAAGAAACCCATGAAGCCGAGCTTGACGCCGTGCTTCTTCTCGAACAGATCGCGATACTGGGTGCGCAGCGCCATAACGTGACCCATGTCGACCTCATTGAAGGTCGTAAGCATGGCGGCGGTGTTCTGCGCCTCCTTGAGCCGGCGCGCGATCGTCTGGCGCAGCCGCGTCATGCGCACGCGCTCCTCGCGAGCCGCATCATCGGGCGGGGTCGGTGCGCGCACCGCAACGGCGGCGGCGGGCGCCGCGACAGGCATCGGCTGCGCGGCGGCGCGCTCGATGGCGGCGAGCATGTCACCCTTGGTAACGCGGCCGTCCTTGCCGGTGCCGGGCACCGTCGTCGCGTCCGTTCCAGACTCGGCCGAGAGCTTGCGGACTGACGGAGCGAGCGGCGCGTCGGCAGGCGGCGCCTTGGCAGATGCGGACTTCGGTGCAGCCGCCGGCTGCGAAGCGGGCGCCGCCGCTTTCGGCGGTGCCTTGATATCGGTCTTGGTTTCGGTCTTGGCGGCGGCCGCGGCGCCGGCGCCTTCCTTGATTTGGCCAAGCAGCGCACCGACCGCAACGGTGTCGCCGTCTTTCGCCGCGATATCGCCGAGCACGCCCGCCGCCGGCGCCGGCACTTCGAGCGTCACCTTGTCGGTTTCGAGCTCCACCAACGGCTCGTCGACCGCAACCGCATCGCCCGGCTTCTTGAACCACTTGCCGATGGTGGCTTCGGTGACCGATTCGCCGAGGGTGGGAACGCGGATTTCAGCCATGATATCCTCTTCGTCATGGCCGGGCCTGTCCGGGCCATCCACGCCTTTGGATTCGGTTACGCCGTCAGGACGTGGATGCCCGGCACAAGGCCGAGCATGACGGCGCAGCAATTATTTCAACGCGTCGTCCAAAAACTGCTTGAGCTGCGCCAGATGTAGCGACATCTGCCCGACCGCGGTCGAGGCGGAGGCCGGGCGGCCGGTGTAGCGCGCGCGGCGGTGTTTCGCCTCGATCTGGTTGAGCACCCATTGCAGGAAAATGTCGACGAAGACCCACGCGCCCATGTTGCGCGGCTCTTCCTGGCACCACACCATCTCGGCGTTTTTGAAGCGCGACAGCTCCGCCATCAGCGCCTTGGTGGGGAACGGATAGAGCTGCTCGATGCGCAGCAGATAGATGTCGTCGATGCCGCGTTTCTCACGCTCGTCGTAGAGGTCGTAATACACCTTGCCGGTCGAGAGCACGACGCGGCGGATCTTGTCGTCGGGCGCAAGCTTGATCGCCTCGACCCTACCCTCGCCCGCTTGCGCGGGATGGTCAGGCAGGGGGTACTGCGCATCATCCCAAAGCAGCCGGTGGAACGTGGTCGCCGGCCCCATCTCGTCGAGCCGGGACACGGCGCGGCGGTGGCGCAGCAGCGATTTCGGCGTCATCAGGATCAGCGGCTTGCGGAAGTCGCGATTCAACTGCCGGCGCAGGATGTGGAAATAGTTTGCCGGCGTAGTGCAGTTCGCCACCTGCATGTTGTCTTCGGCGCACATCTGCAGAAACCGCTCGAGCCGCGCCGAGGAGTGCTCCGGCCCCTGCCCTTCGTAGCCGTGCGGCAGCAGACAGACCAGGCCCGACATGCGCAGCCACTTGCGCTCGCCCGAGGAAATGAACTGATCGAAGATCACCTGCGCGCCGTTGGCGAAGTCGCCGAACTGGGCTTCCCACAGGGTCAGTGCGTTCGGCTCGGCGAGCGAGTAGCCGTATTCGAAGCCGAGCACCGCCTCTTCCGACAGCATCGAATTGATGACTTCGTAGCGCGCCTGGCCGTTGCCCAGATTGTTGAACGGCGTGTAGCGCTCCTCAGTCTCCTGGTCGGTCAACACGGAATGCCGTTGCGAGAACGTTCCGCGTTCCGAATCCTGGCCGGAAAGCCGCACGCGATGGCCTTCGAGCAACAGCGAGCAGAAGGCAAGCGCCTCGCCGGTCGCCCAGTCGATGCCGGCGCCGGTCTCGATCGATTTGCGCCGGTGCTCCATGAACCGGCCCAGCGTCTTGTGCCGGTGGAAGCCGGACGGCAGCGTCGTGATCTTCTCGCCGATATCCTTCAGCGTCGCCAATTCGACCCCGGTATGGCCGCGGCGCGGATCGTCGGCGTCGTGCACGCTCTTAAAACCGGCCCAGCGGCCGTCGAGCCAGTCGGCTTTGTTGGCGCGATAGCTCTGTGCCGACTCAAGCTCGGTGTCGAGCTTGGCGCGCCACTCAGCTTTCATCTGCTCGACGTCACCGCCGGTAACGACACCTTCCTCGGTGAGCTTCTTGCCGTAGATTTCCAGCGTCGTCGGATGCGCCGCGATGGCCTTGTACATCAGCGGCTGCGTGAAGGACGGCTCGTCGCCCTCGTTGTGGCCATGACGCCGATAGCAGAACATGTCGATGACGACCGGCTTCTGAAATTTCTGCCGGAACTCGGTCGCGATCTTGGCGGCGAAGACGACGGCTTCCGGATCGTCGCCGTTGACGTGGAAGATCGGCGCCTCGATCATCTTGGCGACGTCGGACGGATACGGCGACGAGCGAGAGTAGCGCGGATTTGTGGTGAAGCCGATCTGGTTGTTGACGATGAAATGCACCGAGCCGCCGGTGCGGTGGCCGCGCAGGCCGGAAAGGCCGAAGCATTCCGCGATCACGCCCTGGCCGGCGAACGATGCGTCGCCATGGATCAGAAGCGGCATCACCATGGTGCGGTCTTCCGGCGTGGCGCCATGCTGATCCTGCTTGGCGCGCACCTTGCCGAGCACGACCGGGTCGACGATCTCCAGATGCGACGGATTGGCGGTGAGCGACAGATGTACATTATTGCTGTCAAATTCGCGATCCGACGACGCGCCGAGATGGTATTTGACGTCGCCCGAGCCCTCGATTTCATTGGGCAATGACGAACCGCCCTTGAATTCGTGGAAAATGGCGCGGTGCGGCTTGGCCATGACCTGCGCCAAAACGTTGAGACGGCCGCGGTGCGGCATGCCGATGATGATTTCGCGCACACCGAGCGCGCCGCCGCGCTTGATGATCTGCTCGAGCGCCGGAATCATCGCTTCGGCGCCATCGAGCCCGAAGCGCTTGGTGCCGGTGAATTTCAGATCGCTGAATTTCTCGAAACCTTCGGCCTCGACCAGTTTGTTGAGGATGGCGCGCTTGCCCTCGCGGGTGAACGTGATCTCCTTGTCGGGCCCTTCGATGCGCTCCTGTATCCAGCGCTTCTGGGTACCGTCGGAGAGATGCAAAAATTCGACGCCGAGTGTCTGGCAATAGGTGCGCCGCAGGATCGCGATAATCTGGCGGATGGTGCCGAATTCAAGGCCCAGAACGTTGTCGAGGAAGATGCGGCGGTCGAAATCGGCCTCGCCGAAGCCGTAAGAGCGGGGCTCAAGCTCCTCTTCGCTCTTTGGCGGTTCGAGGCCGAGCGGATCGAGCTTGGCGTAGAAATGGCCGCGCGCCCGATAGGCGCGGATCAGCATCAGGGCCCGGATCGAGTCCCGGGTCGCGCGTTCGACCTCTGGGGCGGACAGGTCGACACCGCGTGCCTGCGCCTGCGCTTTGATCTTGGCGCTGGCCGTCTTGCCGGCCTCGGCCCAATCGCCATCGAGCGCGCCGATCAATTCGCCGCTTGGCAGCGGCGGCCAGCCACGCCGCTGCCAGGACGGGCCACGGGCATTTTCAGCAATATCGCGCGGCGCGTCTTTCAGGCCGGCAAAGAACGACTGCCATTGTGCGTCGACCGCCTGCGGATCGGCCTCGTAACGCGCGTAAAGATCGTCGATGTAGGTGGCATTGCCGCCGTAAAGAAATGAGCTGGTGGCGAAAGCTGCGTTCGCATCCTGACGTGACATTGGCATTCCTTGCGCAAATCTAGGCCGGCGACCGCGCCCCAGGAGGTGGGACAGCGCGCGACGAGAGAAAACCAGGAAATCCTGACCAACGCGTTTGCAAAAACCCGAATCGGCCCGGCCCGGCGCAGGCGGCTTCTCTTGTACTCTATGTAAGGGCTGGATGCGGCAGCCAAAAGACAGAAGCGGCTGAATCAGCCCTTCCAGACCTCCGTAAGGGTTTTCCCCAAGCGCGCCGGCGAGGGCGACACCTTGATCCCGGCCGCCTCCATGGCGGCGATCTTCGATTCGGCGTCGCCTTTGCCGCCGGCGATGATGGCGCCGGCATGCCCCATGCGGCGGCCAGGCGGTGCGGTGCGCCCGGCGATAAAGCCGACCATCGGCTTTTTGCGGCCGCGTTTGGCCTCGTCCGTGAGGAACACAGCCGCATCCTCCTCCGAGGCGCCGCCGATCTCACCGATCATAACGATCGCCTCGGTCGCCTTGTCGGCCAACAGCATCTCCAGCACCTCGATAAAGTCGGTGCCCTTGACCGGATCGCCGCCGATGCCGACGGCGGTGGTCTGACCGAGACCTTCCTGGGTGGTCTGAAATACCGCCTCGTAAGTCAGCGTGCCCGACCGCGAGACGATGCCGACCTTGCCGGGGCGGAAGATGTTGCCCGGCATGATGCCGATCTTGCATTCGCCTGCTGTCATGACGCCGGGGCAGTTTGGTCCGATCAGCCGCGATTTCGAGGCGGACAGCGCGCGCTTGACCTTGACCATGTCGAGCACGGGAATGCCTTCGGTGATGCAGATGATGAGCGGAATTTCGGCATCGATCGCCTCGCAGATCGCATCCGCCGCGCCGGGCGGCGGCACGTAGATGACGCTGGCGTCGCAGCCGGTTTTTTCCTTCGCCTCGGCCACCGTATCGAACACCGGCAGGCCGAGATGGGTGGCGCCGCCTTTACCCGGCGAGGTCCCGCCAACCATCTTGGTGCCGTAGGCGATCGCCTGCTCCGAATGGAATGTACCGTTCTTGCCGGTGAAACCCTGGCAGATAACCTTGGTGTTCTTGTCGATCAGGATGGACATCACGCCGCCTCTTTCACCGCTTGGACGATCTTCTGCGCCGCGTCGTCGAGATCGTCGCCCGAGGTGACGTTGAGATTCGATTTGGCGATGATTTCCTTGCCGAGCGCGACATTGGTGCCTTCGAGGCGAACAACCAGCGGCACCCGCAGGCCCACGTCTCTGACCGCCGCAACCACGCCCTCGGCGATGACATCGCACTTCATGATGCCGCCGAAGATGTTGACCAGGATGCCTTTGACGTTGTGATCGGACGTGATGATCTTGAACGCGGCCGCGACTTTTTCCTTGGTGGCGCTGCCGCCGACATCGAGGAAGTTGGCCGGCGCCATGCCATAGAGCTTGATGATGTCCATGGTCGCCATGGCGAGGCCGGCGCCGTTGACCATGCAGCCGATGGTGCCGTCGAGCGCCACGTAATTGAGATCGTATTTCGACGCTTCGATCTCCTTCTCGTCCTCTTCGTGCAGATCGCGCAGCGCCGCGATGTCGGGGTGGCGATAGAGCGCGCTGTCGTCGAAGCCGATCTTGGCATCGAGACAGATCAGTTGGCCGGATTTGGTGACGACCAGTGGATTGATCTCGAGCAGACTCATGTCCTTGGCGAGAAACGCCGCATAAAGCTTCGGCAGCACGCTTCCGGCCTGTTTGGTGAGATCGGCGTTCAAACCGAGGGCCTGCGCGACACGGCGCGCATGGTATGGCATGAATCCGGTCGCCGGATCGATCGAAAAACTCAGGATTTTTTCCGGATGGGTGTGTGCGACTTCTTCGATCTCCATGCCGCCTTCGGTCGAGGCGACGAACGCCACGCGCGACGTGGCGCGGTCGATCAGCGCCGACAGATAATACTCGCGATCGATGGCGGAACCGTCCTCGATGTAAAGCCGGCGGACCTGCTTGCCGTGCGGCCCGGTCTGATGCGTCACCAAGGTCGAGCCGAGAAGCCGCGCCGCTTCGCGCTTCACGTCGTCGATCGACTTGACGACCTTGACGCCGCCGGCCTTGCCGCGGCCGCCGGCGTGAATCTGCGCCTTCACGACCCAAACGGGCCCGCCGAGCTCCTTGGCGGCCTTTTCGGCTTCCTCGACGGAAAACGCCGCAATCCCGCGCGGCGTCGGCACGCCAAATTCACGCAGCACCGCTTTGGCCTGGTATTCGTGGATGTTCATGGAAAGAGCCCGACCGTGTGGTCCGTCATCCTGAGGTGCGAGCGGAGCGAGCCTCGAAGGATGCGGCCGAGGTGCCCGGGCTGTCACCCTTCGAGGGCCGCGCTGGCGCGCGGCCACCTCAGGATGACGAATTAAATTACTTCCCCAGATCCGGGGCGATCTTCTTGCAGGCGTCGACCAGCCCTTGCACGGACTGTACCGATTTCTCGAACATGCCGCGCTCGGCGCTGTTGAGCTCGATCTCGACAATACGCTCCACACCTTTCGCACCGATGACGATCGGCACGCCGACGTAAAGGTCCTTGATACCGTATTCGCCGTTGAGCCACGCCGCCGCTGGCAACACGCGCTTCTTATCGCGCAGGTAGCTCTCGGCCATCGAAATGGCGGACGCGGCCGGCGCGTAGAAGGCCGAGCCGGTCTTGAGCAGGCTCACAATCTCGCCGCCACCGTTGCGCGTACGGTCGACGATTTCGTCGATGCGTGCCGCGCTGGTCCAGCCCATCTTGACGAGATCGGGCAGCGGGATACCGGCGATGGCCGAGTAGCGGACCAACGGAACCATGGTGTCGCCGTGGCCGCCGAGTACGAACGCGGTGACGTCCTCAACCGACACGTTGAATTCATCGGCGAGGAAATACCGAAAGCGAGCCGAATCGAGCACGCCCGCCATGCCGACCACCATGTGCTTGGGCAACCCGCAGCATTTCTGCAGCGCCCACACCATGGCATCGAGCGGATTGGTGATGCAGATGATGAAGGCGTTGGGCGCGTATTTCTTGATGCCGGCGCCGACCTGCTCCATGACCTTGAGATTGATGCCGAGCAGATCGTCGCGGCTCATGCCGGGCTTGCGCGCCACGCCCGCGGTGACGATGCATACCGACGCGCCCTCGATCGCCTCGTAGGAATTGGCGCCGACCATGCGGGCGTCGAAACCCTCGACCGGCGAGGCTTGGACGAGATCGAGCGCCTTGCCCTGCGGCACACCCTCCATGACATCGAACAGGACGACATCGCCGAGCTCTTTCAACCCGATCAGCAGCGCCAGCGTCCCGCCGATCTGACCCGCACCGATCAGTGCAATCTTGTTTCGCGCCATGCGACAATTTTCCTCGATGGACAAAGCAGGAAAGGACTGCGGCGGTGCTTAAACCTTTCGGCAAGGCCGTTCAAGCACACCCGTGGGCCTCGCTCGCGAGCCGCGAAAGGCGGCCTGCGCCGTCAGGTCTCGACAATACCGGCCGACGAGCCAACCCCCAGCGAATGGGCGGCGCCATGGGGCTGCGCCAGGTAGGATTGCGACCGCATCTCAATCAAGCGGGAGGCGGTGCGTTTGAATTCCTGGGCTTCATAGCCCTGGTCGGCGAGATAGAGCGCATCCGGCTCGGCGTCGGCCGAGGCGATCAGCTTTACGTTCATGTCATAGAGTGTGTCGATCAAGATGATGAAGCGCTTAGCGGCATTGCGCGTATCGAAACTCATCACCGGAATGTGGTCGAGAATGACGGTGTGATACTCGTGCGCGATGCGCAGATAATCGGCAGCGGCGAGCGGCTGCTCGCATAGATCGTGAAATGAAAAACGCGCCACGCCGCGCGCCGCACGAGGCACGTGGACGAAGCGGCCCTTCAGCGGCAGGTCTTGCAACGCGCCGTTCCGTCCGCCGGTCATCCGCCGCCACACGTCATCGAGCGCGGCGTCGGCTTTGGCATCGGCCGGCACGTACCACACCGGCATACCGGCGAGCTTTTCCAGGCGAAAATCCATTCGGGCATCAAGCCGCACCACGTCCATGCGCTGTTCCAGCATGCGGATGAACGGCACGAACAGGGCCCGGTTGAGCCCGTCCCTGTACAAATCTGCCGGCGGCACGTTCGAAGTGGCGACCACGACCAGGCCGCGCTCGAACATGACCGCAAACAGGCGGCCGAGAATCATTGCGTCCGCAATGTCGGTGACGTGAAATTCGTCGAAGCACAGCAGCCATGCTTCCTGCATGAGCTGCATCGCCACGAGCCGGATCGGATCCTCGCCCGCATGTTCGCCGAGTTTCATTTGCTGACGCAGTGCGAATATGCGCTCATGCACGTCGAGCATGAATTCGTGAAAATGAGCGCGGCGCTTGCGCACCGCCGGGCTCGCCTGAAAGAACAAATCCATCAGCATGGTCTTGCCGCGGCCGACCTCGCCGTAAATGTAGAGGCCCTTGATCGGCGGCAGCGTGCCTGTGCTCTTTCCAAACAGCCAACCGAGCGACGAGGACTTGCGCGCCAGACGATGCTCGACGATACGCGCTTCGAGGCGCTCCAGCCGCACGACGATGTCGAGTTGTGCGGCATCGCGCTCGACCAGCTGCGCGGCGACACCCGCCTCATATTGCGCCGTGATGGAGCTCGCCATGCGCTGACAGAATTATTACGGTTAACGGTTGTGGATCAAAGATGGCAGGAGATAAACGCATAACGGCGTTGTCACACGATGCGCAAGCCTATGTGCAAGTGTACGTGCAAGTCTGCGTTGCCGAACCGTGTTCAAAGTGTGTGAGCCATGCGGATGCGGAATGCGCGTATGCCGCCTAAAACTTCAGCTTGCCATACTTTAACGCCACCCCAACATTGATAGTTCGAGTCGATGCGCCGGCCATTGCCAGCGCTTTCGTCTGGGAGGACGCGACGAGGGGGGTCTCACGCGACGACAACGTCAGGAGACCTTAGAAATGCTGGAAGTTCTTCCGGAAGGCGCCGTGATCCGCAAATTGTGGATCGGCGAGACCGACCAATACCGCGAGCATCTGCTCCGTCTCGATCCGCCAAGCCGGCGCAGCCGGTTCGGCGGCGCGGTTTCCGATACTTACGTCGCCAATTACGCCGACCGGTCGCTGACGCTCGATGCCATCATGCACGGCTGTTTCATCGGCGGTGTGCTGCGCGCGGCCGCCGAACTACGGCCGTTCGGCGCGCGCGCGCCGAACCAAGCCGAAGCCGCGTTGAGCGTGGAAAAGCCCTGGCAGAGTCACGGTGTCGGCTCGGCGCTGCTGTCACGCACCTTGCTCGCGGCACGCAACCGCGGCTTTCGGCTGTTGCACATGGCGTGCCTCGCCGAGAACCTGCGCATGCAGCAGCTCGCGCGCAAATTCGACGCCGAATTGTCGTTCGATTTCGGCAGTGTCATCGGGGAAGTAGAATCGTCGCGGCCGACGGCGTTGTCTTTGATGCGGGAATGGGCGACCGACGGTCACGGCCTGGCAACGGCGATGTTCGAAATGCAATCACGGATGCTGCGAGCGTGACAGTGATTATTGATGGAGCGTCTCGCGACGCCGATATTTGATCAACACCATTCAATCGAACAACGAGAGCGGAATCCCGCGCTGAACTGAAGTATTCCGCTCTCGTCCAGGCTGCTCAGCGCCAGCCCGATTCAGCTTCGTGCGCCCATTCCTCGTCGATCGCCGCATGAGCGCGCCCGAACGGATAATCGGCCTCGATCACATAAGGACCGCCGCCAACCGAAGCGCGCGAGGAGAACAGCACGAAGCGCGACACGCGAAACGACGTCGAGCGGTAATGGCCGCGCGCCGCCAGATATTCGGCGACCTGATGGTTCGAAGCGTCGCGCAGCCGCGCCAGCGTCACATGCGGCGTGTATTTGCGGCCCTCAGCCTCAAGCCCCATTCGTTGCAACAGCCGCTCCTGCTCGGCCTGCAACTCCATCAGTTGCGGCACCGGCTTGACGGGCGCGACCAGCGCGCGCGGCTTGCGGCCGCCGAACGACAAAAGCCCGTCAAGCTGAAGGTCGAAGGCGTCGCGCTGCACCCGATTGAGCAGGCCGGTGATTTCGCGCGCCAGCGCATCGTCGATATCGCCGATGAAGCGCAGCGTGATGTGATAATTTTCCGGATCGATCCAGCGCGCCCCGGGCAGGCCGCCGCGCATGATCGCCAGCGATTGGGCTACGATTGAGGGAATCTCAAGACCGGTGAACAAGCGGGGCATGACAATTCGACTACATGAGCGCCAACTTGGACGAGCCCAAATCGCAATGACTTACAATGGGATCATCACGCGCACCACGCAACCCTCACGATGGCGGAAGCGCACGGGCGCGCGCGACCAGTTCCTCCACTTTGGGTAAGATACGCGCGACAATAATTCCAACACCGTCGGGATTGGGATGCATGCCGTCGGGCTGCGTCAGTTTCAGATTGCCGGCGACACCGTCGAGAAAGAACGGATAGAGCAGCGCGCCATACTTTGCGGCGAGGTCGGGATAGATGGCGTCGAACGCCTTGCCATAATCGGCGCCGAGATTGGGCGCCGCGCGCATTCCGCATAATAACACAGCGACGTGACGCGCGCTGAGCTGCTTCAGAATCGCATCGAGCGCATCGTGCGTGATCTGCGGCTTGATGCCGCGCAACATGTCGTTGGCGCCAAGTTCGACGATGATCGCAGCGGTGCCCTGTGGCACCGACCAGTCGAGCCGGGCAAACCCATCCGATGAGGTATCGCCGGAGACGCCGGCATTGGCCAGTTCGGCGGCGATGCCCTTGGCGGTGAGCGCCGCCTGCAGCTGCGGCACGAAGCCGTTCTTGTCGGCAAGGCCGTATCCGGCCGTGAGCGAATCGCCAAGCGCCACGATTTTCACCGGCACACTTGTCGCCGCCGGCTGCGCGCGTGCCCCCGCGCCTGCCGCCGCTCCTGCCGCCATGGCGAGGCTGACGCCCAACCCCGCCATAATTGCGATCTGGCAGGCTACGCCCTGCCACCCATATGATCGGAGGCGCTTTGATGGTGAGATGATTGATCGTGGATTCTTTGGGCCGCGCCGCAGCATGAACGACATTTCCGGGCCTTCCATTGCGGGCGACGCAGTCACGTTGCGCGGCGTCAATCTTGCGCTCGGCCGCGGCGCCGCCCGCGTGCATATCCTTCACGATATTGGGCTCCATATAGCAAACGGCGAGGCCGTGGCTCTGCTTGGACCGTCCGGGTCGGGCAAATCGACGCTGCTAATGGTGATGACCGGACTGGAGCGCCCGGATGCCGGCTCCGTCATGGTCGCCGGCCAGGACCTGGGCAAGCTCGACGAGGACGGCCTGGCGCGCTTTCGCGGCAGCCATGTCGGCATCGTGTTCCAGGCGTTTCATCTGATCCCGACCATGACGGCGCTGGAGAACGTCGCCGTACCGCTTGAACTCGCCGGGGTGCGCGACGCCCACGCACGCGCCGAGCGCGAGCTTGCCGCGGTCGGACTCGCCGCGCGGGTCACCCACTATCCGGCGGAGCTGTCGGGCGGCGAGCAGCAGCGCGTCGCCATCGCCCGCGCGCTGGCGCCAAATCCGACGATCGTCGTTGCCGACGAGCCGACCGGAAACCTCGACGAGGCGACAGGGCACGAAATCATAGAGCTTCTGTTTCGCGGCCATCGCGAGCGCGGCACGACGCTCGTGCTGGTCACCCACGATACCGACCTCGCGGCGCGCTGCGACCGGGTGCTGCACATGCATTCGGGGCAGATCGCGAGCCGCGTTGGCGCGGCCGGTGGATCATGACGCAGCCCGCCTCGCACATTCCGCTGGCGCTCAAAGTGATCTTCACCCCCTATATGGCGGTACATGTGCCGGCCTACTGGTACAATTACGGGCCGACCAATTTTTTATATTTCTGCGATGTCGCGCTCTTTCTCACGTTCATTGGTGTGTGGATCGAGAGCCCGCTGCTGATCTCGATGAGCTGCGTCGGCATATTGGTGCCGCAGGTCGTGTGGCTTGCGGATTTCTCGGCACGCCTTGCGGGTTTTAACCTCATCGACATGACCGGCTACATGTTCGACCCGGCGTTTCCGCTGTGGTTGCGTTTGTTGTCATTGTTTCACGGCTGGCTGCCGCTGCTGCTGCTCTTTCTGGTCTGGCGAGTTGGCTACGATCGGCGCGCCTTCTGGTTATGGACGGCGCTGGCCGCGGTGCTGCTGCTGATCTGTTTCTTTTTCATGCCGCCGCCAACGCCAAATCCCGGCCTCACACCGGTCAACATCAACTACGTGTGGGGACCGAATGATCACGCCGCGCAGACGTGGGTGCCGGCCTATGTTTGGCTCGCCGGATTGATCGTGGGTTTGCCGCTGCTCGCATTTGCGCCGGTACACTTTCTGCTGGCGCGTTTTGCCCCCAAGCCCGTTTTCGCACCCAAGGCGGCCTGATGCTCGCTCCGACGCGTGCACCACGGCCGAGCCGCTTCACGGCGCTGCGTTTCGCGTGGCGGGATTTGCGCGGTGGCCTGCGCGGTTTTGCCGTATTCGTCGCCTGCATTGCGCTCGGCGTTGCGGCGATCTCCGGCGTCGGCTCAGTCGCCGCGAACCTCACCGACGGCATTGCCAATGCCGGACAGATGACGCTCGGCGGCGACCTCGCGTTTTCGCTCATTCAGCGGCAGGCGAGCGATGCCGAGCGCGCTTTCCTCGACACGCACGGCACGGTGTCGGCGGCCGCCACGCTCCGCGCCATGGCGCGCACGGCCAGCGGACAGATGACGCTGGTGGAATTGAAGGCGGTCGATGGCGCCTATCCGCTATTCGGATCGGTGGTGACCGACCCCAATTTGGCGCTGCCGGCGCTGTTTGTTGAAAAAGACGGCGCGTTTGGCGCCGCCGCCGACCCGGCTCTGCTCGCGCGCCTCAATCTGAAGCCCGGCGACCGCATCACCATCGGCAGTGCGACGATCGAGCTGCGCGCCGCGCTGATCACCGATCCGGATAAGCTCTCGGACGGTATCGGCTTTGGGCCGCGCGTGCTGGTGAGCGACGCCGCCTTGCGCGCCAGCGGGCTCGTCCAGCCGGGCAGCCTGGTGCGCTGGCGATACCGGCTGCGGCTGCCGGCCGGCACAAGTGATCGCGCGGTGGCGGCGCTCGACAAACAGGCGCAGACCCAATTCCCCGACGCCGGCTGGGAAATCCGCACGCGCGACAAGGCTACGCCGCAGCTCGAACGCAACGTCGAGCGCGTCAGCGAATTTCTCACGCTGGTCGCCCTGGCAACCTTGCTGGTCGGCGGCGTCGGCGTCGCCAACGCGGTCACCGCGCATCTTAATCGCAAGCGCGACGCCATCGGCACGATGAAGGCGCTCGGCGCCAGTGGCGCCAACGTATTCGCAATCTACTGCACCGAGATCGTGCTGGTGGCGGCATTCGCCGCCGCTATCGGGGCGGCTGTTGGCGCGGCTTTGCCATTCGGTGTTGCCTCCTGGCTGAAGATGATTGTCCCGCTGCCCGTCGAGCCGTCACTGCATCCGGCGGTGCTGGCGCTGTCGTTTGGCTACGGGCTTTTGACGGCGCTTGCCTTTGCGTTGTGGCCGTTGGGCCGCGCCCACGACATTTCAGTCTCGATGCTGTTTCGCGACCAGATCGCCACCGAACGGTCCTGGCCGCGTCTGCGTTACGCCATCGCCACGGCCGCGGTCATTGCCGCCTTCGCGGGACTTGCCGTCCTCACCACCTCGCAGCACCGCATCGCCGCGATCTTCATAGCGTCCGCGGCGGCCATTCTGCTCGTGCTGCGGGCGGCCGCACTGCTGGCGATGACCATCGCCCGCCGCCTGCCGCGGCTGCGCTCGACCACGTTGCGGCTCGCGATCGCCAACATCCACCGGCCGGGCGCGCTGACACCGACCGTCATGGTCTCATTCGGGCTTGGCCTCGCACTGCTCACCACCGTGATCGAGATCGACGCCAATCTGCATCGCGAGTTCACCGCCGCGCTGCCCGCCAAGGCACCGTCATTCTTCTTACTCGACATCCCGGCAGCAGCCGCCGAGCCGTTCGACGCGTTCGTGCGCACGCACGCACCAAACGCCACGCTCGAACGCGTGCCGATGCTGCGCGGCCGCATCGTATCGGCGAACGGCGTTAAGGCCGACGATCTCAAGCCGGGAGCGGGCTCACGCTGGGTGCTGCGCGGCGATCGCGGCATCACCTATGCGACCGCGGTTCCGGCCGGTTCGCGCGTGGTTGCCGGTCAATGGTGGAGCGCGAATTACTCCGGCGAGACGCTGGTCTCGCTGGAGAGCAAAACGGCACACGACCTCGACCTGAAAATCGGCGAGACGATCACCGTCAACGTGCTCGGCCGCAACATCACGGCGCGCATCGCCAATCTGCGCGCGGTCGACTGGGAAAATCTCGGCATCAATTTTGTCCTGGTGTTTTCGCCTGGCGCATTTGCTGGCGCGCCGCACACCGACATCGCGACGCTGACCTTCGCGGACGGCGGCACCGCGGCCGAGGAGGCGGCATTGGTCAAGGCGCTCGCCAGCGCCTTCCCGACAGTCACCGCCATCGGCGTCAAGGACGCGCTCGATACGCTCGATGCGCTGATCGGCAATCTCGTGCTGGCGCTGCGGGCCGCGAGCGCGGTGACGCTGTTGGCCGCAGCGCTGGTGCTCGGCGGCGGGCTAGCCGCCAGCCAGCGTTTCCGCATCTACGACGCGGTCGTGCTGAAAACGTTCGGCGCCACCCGCGGACGGCTGCTTGCGGCCTATGCGGTCGAATATTGCCTCGTGGGCCTCGCCGCGGTCGTGGTCGGCGTCGGCATCGGCACGCTCGCCGCGGGCCTGATTGTGACCTGGCTGATGGACTTTCCGTTCGCCTTCGCGGCGGCGCCGGCGGGGGAGGCGGCGGCCGTTGCGCTATTCGTCACACTCCTTCTCGGCCTGGCCGGCACTTTTGCGGCGCTGGGCCGCAAGCCCGCGGAGGTGTTAAGGAATCTTTAGGCGCCGGGCGCGGCCCCAGGCCGCATGAAGAGTTCGTAACGCTGCCAATTTCGGCAGCTACGCATCTGGCGCGGACGAGGCTTTCGCACTAGATTCCAGTCTGCGTATACGGCGCATAGCCGCCGGACGCCAAAGCCCGGCCATGCCGGGCCAACCTAGGGGTATTCACATGTCCGATTTCGATCGGAATCTCGCCGCCCGGTCCGGCTTCGGCACGGCTCAGGTCGCGATCGATGCGGGTCTGCGTGCCTACATGATCCGCGTCTACAATTACATGGCGAGCGGCGTCGCGCTCACCGGCGTCGTGTCATGGCTGACCTATCAGGCGGCTGGCGGCGACGCCATTCAGGTCGCCGGCAGGCAAGTCACCGGCCTGACCAGTTTTGGCCAAGCCATCTTCAGCGGGCCGCTGGCCATCATCCTGCTGCTCGGTACGCTTGGGCTGGTGTTTTTCATGAGCTTCCGCATCAACCGGCTGCAGCCCAGCACCGCGCTGTTGCTGTTCATGGTCTATGCCGGCCTGCTCGGGCTGATGCTGTCGTCGATATTCCTGCAATACACGATGTCGTCGATTTCCCGTACTTTCTTCATCTCGGCCGCCTCGTTCGGCGCGCTGAGCCTGTACGGTTACACGACGCAGCGCGATCTTTCGCCGATCGGCTCGTTCCTGATCATGGGACTGTTCGGCTTGATCCTGGCGATGCTGGTCAACGTGTTCCTCGGCAGCCAAGGTCTGGCCTTCGCGATCTCGGCGATCGGCGTGCTGATCTTCGCCGGATTGACCGCGTGGGACACGCAGCGGATCAAGGAGATGTATAGCGCGATGGACGACGGCACCGTCGCCGGCCGCAAGGCGGTGATGGGCGCCCTGTCGCTCTATCTCGACTTCATCAATCTGTTCCTGTTCATGCTGCGCTTCATGGGCAATCGCCGCTAAGCGCGCCGACCTGGTTCAAACGTTCACCCCCCCGGGCTTCGCAGCCCGGGGGGTTTTTGTTTGCCGGCGCGCGTTGCTCGCTCAGACGCGGCTCTGCCCCGGCCGCGCGCGCAAACACAGCAACGCCGCAAGCGCCGCAAGACACAGCGCCGCTGAAACATAAACCACCGAAACCCCCATGGCGCCGAGCAGAAGGCCGAACAAGAGCGGCGCAAACGCCTGCGCGGCTCGCGCCGGCGCGCCAAGGAGCCCTGTGCGCTCGCCGTAGCCGTCCGGGCCGAATACGGCAAGCGGCACCGTGCCGCGCGCAATCGTCAACAGGCCGTTGCCGGCGCCATAGAGCACGGCAAACGCGGTCGCCCCTGCTGGTCCGACCAGTATCAGCACGGCAGCGCCCAGCGGATGCAGCGCTGCGGCGAAACGGGCAGAGACCAGCGGATGACTGCGGCGCAAGAGCAGAAACTCGACAAGCCGCGCCGCAACCTGCGCCGGCCCGACCAACGCCGCAGCCGCAATCGCCGCGAATGGCGTCGCGCCGGCGCGCTCGAGCAGTTCGGGTAGATGCGCCGCCATCGCGCCGGTAACGAACCAGGCCGCCGCAAACACGAACGCAAGCAGGAACATCTCCCGATAGGGCTTCCAGCCGATCCTTTGTCGTGTGCTGCAAGCCGCCGGATGCGCCACATGGGCCGGGACCGGTAGCAGCAGATTGAGCGGCAGGCCGATGACGACGTTGAGCGCGGCCCAGACCAGCAGGGTTTCGCGCCAGCCGAGCGTATCGTTCAGGAACGTCGACAGCGGCCAGCTCACGGTCGAGGCGAAACCAGCCAAGAGCGTGATCCCGGTGATGGGGCCGCGCGCACCGGTACCGTAAAGCGCCGTCAGCGCCGCAAAGCCGGCGTCATAGAGCCCAAGCGCCATACCGACACCAAGCACAGCCCAGGCGACACACAGCATCACCACGCCATGCGTCACCGCGAGCGCGACCAGGCCGCATGCCAGCACAATATTCGAGAACGCCAGCACGCCGCGTCCGCCGCGCCGGTCAATGAGGCGCCCAACCGCGGGGCCGGCGAATGCAGCAATCAACAGCGCACCGGAAAATGCCCCGAACACCCAGGTGGACGGCACTCCGATGCCCGCAGCAATCGGGCCGGCGAGAATGGCGGGCAAATAATAGCTCGACGCCCAAGCCAAAGTCTGCGCGGTGCCGAGCATGGCGATAACGAGACCGCGTGATCGCTGCGGCGGACTATCCTTCTGCCGGGGATTCAAAAGAACGGCCTTTCCGGCTCACGACACCGGCGCGCGGCCGAAGTCAATTGCGGGGTTGTACCTTTGCAGAATTTCGTGGGCCGCAGTAGTAGCCAGCATCATGAACGAGACGACGGCAGCGCGCCACAGCGTCCTGATCCGGCCGGCAGCAGCGGCCGATTTGGCGGCGGTCACGCGCATCTATGCTTTCGCCGTCGAGCACGGCACCGCGACGTTCGAGATCGAGCCGCCCGACGAAGCCGAGATGGTGCGCCGGCATGCGGCGCTGGCGAACAACGGCTACCCCTATCTGGTCGCAGAACGCGGCGGGACCATTGCGGGCTACGCCTACGCGGGCATTTACCGCGCGCGGCCGGCCTATCACTGGAGCGTCGAGGATTCGATCTACGTGGCGCCGGAATTCTACCGTCAGGGCATCGGGTCGGCGTTGCTGATGCGGCTCATCGCCGAAGCGGAACGGGGCGGCTTTCGGCAGATGATCGCGGTGATTGGCGATTCGGCACAGACGCCCTCAATCGCGGTGCACGCCAGAGCCGGCTTTGCCCATATCGGCACGCTGCGCGCGGTCGGCTTCAAGCACGGCCGCTGGCTCGATACCGTGCTGATGCAGCGCCCGCTGGGCAGCAGCGATACGGTGCCGCCGTAGCGGTCAGACCGCGACCAACCGCACCGAACGGTCGAGCGCGCCGAGCACGCGGTCGAGTTCCTGGCCGCGCCGCAAAATCAGGCCGGTCGCGGAGATGACGCTGTAGGCGCCCTGGCGGCGTTCAAGCCGCGGATTTTTTTCGATGCGGTAGATCGGAACCTCGCAGGCGTGGCGAAATACGGAAAAGACCGCCCGGTCCCTCAGAAAATCGATTGCGTAATCGCGCCACTCGCCGGCCGCGACTTTGCGGCCATAGAGGCTGAGAATTCGGTCTAGCTCGCGCCGGCTGAAAGTGACCTTGGTGGCGGGGACGGTTGCGCGGAATTCACCCCCGCGCCGGGGCGCCCCATCGCGCTCGGCGCGATGGGGGCCCCCTATCGCGCTCGGGTCGGTTTCGCCGATGTTCATGCGGCGCCTCCTGTTTCATTTGGCCATCGTGACAGTGTCTTGGACATTGGCAGTGTCTCGGACATTGGAGCAGTGTCTTGGACATTGGAATTGTCTTAGACATTCGAAGTGTCTCGGAACAGTCATGATCGCGCCTTGCCGGCACGGCCGCAAGAGGCCGGGATGCCGCAAACTCCGGGTGCAATCTGGAAGGCTTTGCAACGAACTACAGACCGGAATACCGGCCTGCGGCAACTTGGCCGGCCTCAATCACGGCTTCGTTAGGCGAATCATAATGGCGCCCTAATTCGGCCCAGCACACGCCGCGCTGGCTTGCGAAACAGAGGACCGTTGCCTCACGGCCCGGCCCGCTTCGTGTTTCGGATTCCTCAGCCCCCCAGCCCCCCGAAATGCGGACGGACCGGGCCAGAGTTTAGTCAACGCGTACGGTTCAATCCCCTAATCTCGGCCGGCGTGACGCCGGCCTTTTTTTTGGGAAAAATTTTCTTGCGAAAAGCTAAGAGAGCGACGCCGAAACGGGGCGCAGTCAGTGGCGGCTGCTGGTTTGCGCGCCGTCGGCCGCCGCCTGATGAGTAAGTATCGTGTAGGCGGCGCCCAGCACGATACCTGGCTTTTGGCGCGTGCCCTCTTGCACGATGACGGCGGCAGCATCGATCTTGCCATTCTCGATCTTGTCAAGCGGCACGCTCCAGTTCGCATCGGCGCCGGCAAAATCCCCGAGCTTGCGCCAGGCGCGCACGACATTGTGATAGACCAGCGTGTGACCACGGTTCTCGCCGCGGCCGACCACAACCGAGATGGCGCGGGCGAGCGGGCACAGCCACACCTCGCCTTGGGTCTGCTTGCCCGGCGCACCCCTTACGGTGACGGACAATTCGTTGCCCGCGATCGCCGCCAGCACGGCGAGCGACATGACTTTCGGATTGCGATCGGTCTCGGCGATGGCATGCTCGATGGCGGCGCGATCACTGCCCACCACGTGCACACCGCCGTTGACGACAAGTTGCGGCGTGTAGACCTGCCGGTCGCCGCGGATCTCCGCGTAGGCGCGCTGCCGCGCCGTATGTCCGGGAAGCGCCAGCGTGTCCTTCCAGCCGAGATAATCCCAGATATCGATCGGCAGGCTGAGCGCGATGAGCGACGGATCCTTGGCCAACTCGCCCAGCAGCTTATCGGCGGGCGGACAAGACGAGCAGCCTTGGCTGGTGAACAGTTCGAGCAGCGCCCGCGGCGCCGCACAGGCAAAGCCTGAGCTTGCGATCAAGATACCGGCAACGAGGGATGCCGACGCGAGGCGGCGACACAGCATTCCGAACTCCACCCCGCAAGCCCCAGAACCAAAACCAAGGCCTGCGACCTGGACGCAGGCCAAACTCAAGGCCCTAGCCCAAATCCAGACCCGCATGACGGTATCGTGACGCGACGTGGGATTGATACCGCCTGCCGGCCTCACCTGCCACTCAATTCGCGGTGAGGCTGGCCCAAATTGGGGCTGCCGCGCCGCAAAAAACCGGCCGACCGATCAAGCCGCGAGCTGACGCAGCACGTACTGCAGAATGCCGCCATTCTTGTAGTAGTCGAGTTCGTCCACCGTATCGATCCGGCAGATCAGCGGGACGCGCTTGAGGCCGCCGTCGGCGGCGACGATCTCGGCGTAAAGCTTCTGATGGGGCTTGAGATCGCCGTGCAGGCCGCGGATCGTGACCTGCTCGTCACCCTTGAGCCCGAGCGTCTGCCACGAGGTGCCCTCCTCGAATACCAGAGGCACCACACCCATGCCGACAAGATTTGAGCGATGGATGCGCTCGAACGATTGCGCGACCACGGCGCGCACACCGAGCAGGATCGCGCCCTTGGCGGCCCAGTCGCGCGACGAGCCGGTGCCGTATTCCTTGCCGGCAAACACGACCAGCGGCACGTTCTCGGACTTGTAGCGCATCGCCGCGTCGTACATCGTCATCCGCTCTTTCGACGGATAGTGAATCGTGTAGCCGCCTTCGACGCCGGGCAGCATCTGATTTTTGATGCGAATGTTGGCGAAAGTACCGCGCATCATCACCTGGTGATTGCCGCGGCGCGTGCCGTATTGATTGAAGTCGCGCGGCCGCACCTGATGGTCGCGCAGATACTCGCCCGCAGGGCTGTCTTCCTTGATCGAACCGGCCGGCGAAATGTGGTCGGTGGTGATCGAGTCGAGGAACAGGCCGAGGATACGCCCGTCGACGATGTCCTCGATCGGCTGGCTGCGCTTCGGCATGTCTTCGAAATACGGCGGGTTCTGCACGTAGGTGGACCGGTCGTCCCACTTGAAGGTCAATCCGCCCTTGACGGAGATCTTGCGCCAATTGGCCTCGCCCTTGAACACATCGCCGTATTTCTTGGTGAACATCTGCTTGTTGATGCTCTTGCGGATCACGGCAGCGATCTCTTTGCTCGTCGGCCAGATATCGCGCAGATAGACCTTGCGGCCCTTCTGGTCGGTGCCGAGCGGAGTCTTGGCGATGTCGATCTGCATCGAACCGGCGATCGCGTAGGCGACGACGAGCGGCGGCGACGCCAGATAATTGGCGCGCACGTCGGCATTGACGCGGCCTTCAAAGTTGCGATTGCCGGACAGCACCGCGGCCGCCACCAGGTCGTTTTTGTTGACGGCTTCGGAGATTTCCTCGGGCAGCGGCCCCGAATTGCCGATGCAGGTGGTGCAGCCGAAGCCGACCAGATTAAAGCCGAGCTGATCGAGATATTTCTGTAGTCCCGATTTCTCGTAATATTCCTCGACCACCTTCGAGCCCGGCGCGAGCGAGGTCTTCACCCACGGCTTCACCGTGAGGCCCTTCTCGACCGCCTTCTTGGCGAGCAGGCCGGCGGCCATCATCACACTCGGATTCGAGGTGTTGGTGCACGAGGTAATCGCCGCGATGACGACATCGCCGTGACCGAGCGTGAAATCGCGGCCTTCGACCGAAACGCGCTTGCTCATTTCGGCTGACTTGCTGAATTCCTTGTCCATCGATTGCGTGAAGCCGCTTTTGACTTCCTTGAGCGCAATGCGGTCCTGCGGACGCTTCGGCCCGGCGAGCGACGGCTCGATCGAGCCCAGTTCGAGCTTGAGCACCTCGGTGAACACCGGGTCGGGCGTGTTCTTGGTGCGATACATGCCCTGCGCCTTGGCGTAGGCCTGAACGAGAGCGAGCAGGTCGGCCGGGCGTCCGGTGTCGCGCAGATAGTGCAGCGTGTCGTCGTCGATCGGGAAGAAGCCGCAGGTCGCGCCGTATTCGGGCGACATGTTGCCGATCGTGGCGCGGTCGGCGATAGACAGCGACGCGAGCCCGGGCCCGAAATATTCGACAAATTTTCCGACGACGCCGCGCTTGCGCAGCATCTGCGTCACGGTAAGGACCAGATCGGTCGCCGTGATGCCTTCCTTGAGCTTGCCGTTCAGTCGTACGCCGATCACTTCCGGCAGCACCATCGAATAGGGCTGGCCGAGCATGGCGGCTTCGGCCTCGATGCCGCCGACGCCCCAGCCAAGCACCGACAGGCCGTTGACCATCGTGGTGTGCGAATCGGTGCCGACGAGCGTGTCCGGATAGGCAAGCTCGGTCGCCACGGTCTTGTCCTTGTCGGCGAACTCGATCTTGGCCTTCGCGCTCCACACCGTGCGCGACAGATATTCGAGATTGACCTGATGGCAGATGCCGGTGCCGGGCGGCACCACACGGAAATCCTCGAACGAGTTCTGCGCCCATTTCAGGAAGCGGTAGCGCTCCTGGTTCTGCTTGTATTCCTCTTCGACGTTTTTCTTAAACGAGTCCCGATGACCGAAGAAGTTCACCGCCACCGAGTGATCGATCACGAGATCGACCGGCACCAGCGGATTGATCTTCTTTGGGTCGCCGCCGAGATGCTCCATGGCGTCGCGCATGGCGGCGAGGTCGACCACGGCCGGAACGCCGGTGAAATCCTGCATCAGCACGCGCGCCGGACGGAATGCGATCTCGCGGTCCGATGTCTTGGTCTTGAGCCATTGCGCGACCGCCTGGATGTCCTCCTTGGCGACCGAGCGGCCGTCCTCGTTACGCAGCAGGTTTTCCAGCAGAACCTTGAGCGAAAACGGCAGCCTTGAAATGCCTTTAAGGCCGTTCCGCTCCGCGGCGGGCAGGCTGTAATAGGCATAGGTCTTGGAGCCGACTTTGAGCGGCCGCAAACATTTGAAGCTATCGAGCGAAGCCATGTTTTATTTCCTATCCTCGCCGGCAGGGCACCGGGGCAAGTCGGGAAGCATATTTGCCGGAACGGACGCCAACGGACCGACGGCGACTGGGACGCGGCGGGCGAAGTGGCAACCCGCGATCCGCGACCGGCTTATAAGGTCTTTTCCAGAATTGTGCCAGATCGGCAACGAATAGCCGCTATATCCACACAGTTGCGGCCGTCCGGCCGCGCCAAGGACGCCTTCATGCGGCTTTCCGCTGCGAATCTCGCCTGCCACCGCGGCGGCCGCGATGTCTTCGCCGGCATCAGCTTCACTGTGGCCGCTGGTGAACTTTTAGCCATTACGGGCCGCAACGGCGCCGGCAAATCGTCCCTGTTGCGGACCGTTGCGGGGCTGGTGCGACTGGCTGACGGCAAACTCACGCTGGACGGCGGCGATGCCGAACTGACCATCGCCGAACAGGCCCATTATCTCGGCCACCAGGATGCGCTGAAGCCCTCGCTGTCTGTCGGCGAAAATCTGCGCTTCTGGGCCGGCTTTTTCGGGCAAAACTGCATCACCCTCGATGCCCCGCTGGAGGCCGTCGGTCTCGATGCCCTGGCCGACCTACCGGCCGCCTACCTTTCGGCTGGCCAGCGCCGGCGGCTCTCGATCGCCCGGCTCTTGGCGGTGAAGCGGCCCATTTGGCTTTTGGACGAACCGATGAGCACGCTCGATGCCGCTGCGCAGGAGCGCCTCATCGGCTTCATGCGCGCGCATCTTGCCGAGGGTGGCCTCATCCTTGCGGCGACCCACGGGCCGCTCGGCATGGGCACGACCGAGGAGTTGCGGCTCGACCAACCTGTTCCCTCGCCCGTTGTGGCGGAGGGTCAGGGAGTGCTGCTGTGAGCGAGCTTGCCGCACTCCTCATCCGCGATGTGCGAATCGCCATACGGGTCGGTGGCGGCGCGCTGATGGGCGTGATGTTTTTCCTGGTCGTGGTCGTCATCATGCCCTTTGCGGTTGGACCCGATCTGGCATTGCTCAAGCGGATCGGACCGGCCATCCTCTGGCTCGCCGCATTGCTGGCAAGCTTGCTGGCGCTCGACGGACTGTTCGCCGCCGACCACGAGGACGGCTCGCTCGATCTGCTGCTCATGAGCCGCGCGCCGCTCGAACTGATCGTTCTGGTCAAGGGACTGGCGCATTGGCTCACCACCGGCCTGCCGTTGATCATCGCCGCACCGCTCATCGGGCTCATGCTCAATCTGGACGGCCAGGCGCAGGGCGCGCTGGTGTTGACGCTGTTGGCCGGCACGCCGGCCCTGACCTTCATCGGGCTGATCGGCGCCGCGATTGCGGTGGCCCTGCGCCGCGGCGGGCTGCTGCTCCCCGTTCTGGTCCTGCCGCTCACGGTCCCGGTCCTGATCTTCGGCGTGGGCGCCGTAAACGCGGGATCGGGCGGGCCGGGCCTGTTCGGCACGCCGTTCACGTTCTTGTGTGCACTATCGCTGGCAAGCCTTGTCATCGGCCCGTTCGCCGCAGCGGCCGCGCTGCGGCAAGAAATCGAATAGGCGACGGAACGGCAATGTCCCATTGCTCTCTTACGTCATGCAAATTTGAAATCGCCCAAGCCGCGGATCATTGTATTGCCACGCGCGGCTGCAGTAGGTAGCGGCCAGCCTAAAAGTTTGAGCTCATGAACCCACTCGACCTCGCCAATCCGTCGCGCTTCCTCGCCTTCGCCAATCGCGCCATTCCGTGGCTCGCCGGCGCGACGGTGATCGTACTGGCGTTCGGGCTTAAGCAGGCGATGAATGCGCCGAACGATTATCAGCAGGGCGACACCATCAAAATCATGTACCTCCACGTCCCCTCGGCCTGGCTCGGAATGCTGGGCTGGGGCGTGATGACGGTCGCGGCGCTTGGCACGCTGGTCTGGCGTCATCCGCTCGCCGATGTCGCCGCCAAAGCCGCGGCGCCGATCGGGGCTGGCTTTACGCTGCTCTGCCTTGTGACCGGTTCGCTGTGGGGCAGGCCGGAATGGGGCACCTATTGGGTCTGGGACGCGCGACTCACCTCCGAACTGGTCCTGCTTCTGCTCTATCTCGGCGTCATCGCGCTGTGGCGCACGGTCGAAGACCCCTCGCGTGCCGCGCGCGCGGTCGCGATCCTCACGCTGGTTGGCGCCATCGATCTGCCGATCATCAAGTTCTCCGTCGATTGGTGGAACACGCTGCATCAAGGCGCGTCCGTATTTCGCCTCGGCGGCTCGACCATCTATCCGACCATGCTGGTGCCGCTCCTGATCACGGCGGTCGGTTTCACGCTGTTGTTCCTGACGCTGCATCTCGCCGCGATGCGCAACGAAATTCTGCGCCGCCGCGTGCGCACGCTGCGGCTGATGCAGGCAAGCGCCGCGAACTAACGATGGAGCATATGGACCATATGCCGTTCATCGTCGGCTCCTACGCGGCGGCGGCCGCAGTAATCGTCGTCTTGATCGGCTGGGTGATGCTCGATTTCCGGGCGCAGCGCCGGGCGCTGGCCGAACTTGAAATGCGCGGCGTCACGCGCCGCTCCTCCGGCGCTGCGAGCCGGCCCAAAGACCAAACCAAGGAACAGACCAAGGAACAGACCAAGGAACAGACCATGGAGCAGGCGGGAGAGCAGGCGGGAGAGCAGGCGTGACCGCAGCCCCTAGCGACATCGCCAAAGCCGGCTGGCGGCGAGTCGCCGTGCTGGCGCCGCTCGCGGTGTTTCTGACAATGGCGGTGTTGTTCTACGTCGGGCTGCGCTCGGGCGATCCGTCGGTCCTGCCCTCGGCGTTGATCGGCCATCCGGCGCCCGATACGGCCCTGCCGCCGATCGCCGGACTGGAGCATGACGGGCAAGCCGTGCCGGGGCTCGATCCGGCGAGCTTCAAGGGCGCCGTCACGGTGATCAACGTATGGGCGTCGTGGTGCATCCCCTGCCATGACGAAGCGCCGGTGCTCATGCAACTGGCGCAGGACAAGCGCTTCCGGCTGGTCGGCATCAACTACAAGGATGACGCCGGCAACGCGCGGCGTTTTCTCGGCCGCTATGGCGATCCGTTCGCCGCGGCCGGCGCCGACGTCAGCGGCCGTTCGGCGATCGACTGGGGCGTCTACGGTGTGCCGGAAACGTTCGTCGTCGGCCGCGACGCACGCATCGCCTACAAGCTGGTCGGCCCGATCACGCCGGATAATTTCGCAACGATGCTTAAGCCGCAGATCGAAAAGGCGCTGGCGGCAAAGTCGTAGCCGTCAGTCTCCGGCCTCGGCCGGTTCCACCGTGTAGCGCTTGAGCAGCGGCGTCTGCAGCGCGGCAAACACGAAGGTGAGCGGCGTCACGCCGAACACCTTGAAATCGACCCAGACGTCGGTCGAAAAATTGCGCCACACGATCTCGTTGAGCACGGCGAGCACGAAGAAATAAATCGCCCAGCGCCAGGTGAGTCTGCGCCAGCCTTCCTCGGTTAGCTGGAACAGCGAATCAAACACCACGCCAAGCAGCGGCTTGTTGAAAAACAGACCGCCGAGCAGCACGGCGCCGAACAGGGCGTAGATGATGGTCGGCTTGACCTTGATGAAGGTGGCGTCGTGCAGAATGAGGGTGAGGCCGCCGAACACAACGACAACGATGGCGGTCACCACCGGCATGATCGGCAGATGCCGCGTCAACGCATAGGAAACGGCGAGCGCGCCCAGCACGGCCACCATGAAGGTCGCGGTCGCAGCAAAGATGCCGTAACGCGAATTAGCGAAAAAGAACAGAACGAGGGGCCCAAGATCGAGCAAGATCCTGAGCAACGGATTGAGCTGCGGCTTTGACGTCGATTCCATTCCGACTCACATAGCGTCAGCGTTGGCTTTTGTCATGCGTCGCTCGCTGCCTCGAGTCCGGCAATGGCGCGGGCGAAATCGCGCGCGGAAAATGGCGCCAGATCCTCGACATTCTCGCCGACCCCGATGAAATGCACCGGCAGTTTGAACTTCTCGGCCAGCGCCACCAGGATACCGCCGCGCGCGGTGCCGTCGAGCTTGGTCATCACCAGGCCGTTGACGCCTGCCGTCTTCTGAAAGATCTCGACCTGCGACAGCGCGTTCTGCCCGACCGTGGCGTCAAGCACAAGCAATACGGCGTGCGGCGCCGAGGGTTCGGCCTTCTTGATGACGCGCAGCACCTTTTCCAGCTCGTTCATCAGCTCGCTACGGTTCTGCAGCCGGCCGGCGGTGTCGACCAGCAGGACGTCACTGCCTTGCTGTTTAGCCGCAACGATCGCGTCGAACACCAAACCGGCCGCATCGGCGCCGGCCTCGCGCGCAATGAACGCAGCGCCGGTTCGCGTCGCCCAGATTTTCAGTTGATCGATCGCGGCAGCGCGGAACGTATCGGCCGCGGCCATCATGACGGTTCGCCCCTCGGCACGGAATTTTTCGGCAAGCTTGCCGATGGTCGTGGTCTTGCCGGAACCGTTGACGCCGACCACCAGGATGACGAACGGCTTGTGCTCCGGATCGATGACGAGCGGAAGTGCCACCGGCGCCAGCAC
>DATCBO010000149.1:0-24253 GCA_036511795.1 Xanthobacteraceae bacterium | reverse complement strand
CGCCGCTTCGCGCAGCGGTGCGCTCGCGCACGCGGAAAAGCGCTACGGCGATCTCGGCCGCATCGGCGTGCGGCGTAAGTCGGTGCTGCAGGCGCTATTGATGCTCAAGAATCTGGCGGACGCGAAATAGCCGCGAGAGGCGGCGGAAAGCCAATCGATGCAAGACGAAAAACTGCGGCTCAAGCTCGATATGAGCGCGCTGGCGGTGATTGCCGTGCTGGCGAGCTCAGTCGCCGGTCAGTTTGCGACCAGCGACAATCTCGGCTGGTACGCCGGGCTCGCCAAACCGGCGTTCAATCCGCCGAATGGGATATTTGCGCCGGTTTGGGGCGCGCTTTATTTGCTGATGGCCTTCGCGATTTGGCGCGTGGTCCGCCTGCCCTCGGCACCGACACGCTCAGTCGCGCTCACGCTGTTTTTTTTGCAGCTTGCGCTGAACGCAGCGTGGTCGTGGATGTTTTTTGCCGAGCACAGTCCGCAGCTAGGTCTTATCAATATCATTCCTCAATTTCTGATCATCGTCGCCACGATCATTGTGTTTCTTCGGCTCGACTGGATGGCGGGCCTCGCACTGGTGCCACTCGCGGCCTGGGTCGGATTTGCGACGGCGCTCAATGCCGCGATTTGGCAGATGAACGGCTAGCTGACGCCGATCAGGCGGATTTCCGGCCATAAATCTCGTCGGCGCGCTTTTCGAACGCGCTGGCGAATTTGCGGAACGCGGTGTCAAACATCGCGCCCATCAGCATCGCGAGCGTACGGCTCTTGAATTCGTAGTCGATGAAGAATTCGATTTCGGAAGCGTCTTCACTCGCCGGCGCAAACGTCCAGCGATTCTGCAAGCGGCTGAACGGGCCATCGAGATACTCGACCAGGATTTTGAGGTTAGGCCTGTCGAGCGTGACGCGGCTGGTGAAAGTTTGGTGGATCAATTTATAGGCCACCGTCATTTCCGCGACGACGACGGCCGCATCGTCCTTCTGCGCGCGGCTTTTCACGCGCAGCGCACTGCAGAGCGGAACGAATTGCGGATATTTCTCGACGTCGGCCACCAGATCGAACATGTCGGACGCGGCGTGACGGACGCGGCGCTTCGAGGAGAATTGCGGCATAATTTTTTTAAGTTTGCGCGGCGCGCGCGGCCTTGAGACGCGCGAAGTCCTCGCCAGCATGATGCGAGGAGCGCGTCAGCGGCGAGGCCGAAACCATCAGAAAGCCTTTGGTATAGGCGATCGTCTCCAGCGCCTTGAATTCGTCCGGCGGCACGAAGCGCATGACCTCGTGATGCTTGCGGGTCGGCTGCAGATATTGCCCAATGGTGAGAAAGTCGACATCGGCCGAGCGCAAGTCGTCCATCACCTGCAGCACTTCATTTCGTTCCTCGCCCAGTCCCACCATGATGCCAGACTTGGTGAACATCGATGGATCTATTTCCTTCACCCGCTGCAACAGCCGCAGCGAATGGAAATAGCGCGCGCCCGGACGGACATTGAGATAATGCGACGGCACGGTTTCCAGATTGTGATTGTAAACGTCCGGCCCGGCCGCGACCACCAGCTCGAGCGCGCCGTCCTTGCGCAGGAAATCGGGCGTCAGCACTTCGATGGTGGTCTGCGGGCAGCGCGCGCGGATGGCGCCGATGGTATCGGCAAAATGTTGCGCACCGCCGTCGGCGAGATCGTCGCGATCGACCGACGTGACGACCACATGCGACAGCCCGAGTTTTTCGGTCGCCTCGGCGACATGCTCAGGCTCGGCCGGGTCGAGCGCACCCGGTAACCCAGTCTTGACGTTGCAGAAGGCGCAAGCGCGCGTGCAGGTATCGCCCATGATCATGAAGGTGGCGTGCTTCTTCTCCCAGCACTCGCCGATGTTGGGGCAGCCGGCCTCCTCGCATACCGTGTGCAAGCCGTTGGCGCGCACAATCCGCTGTGTCTCGACGTAGCCTGGCGAAACCGGCGCCTTGACGCGAATCCAGTCTGGCTTGCGCAAAGCCGGCTGATCCGGCCGATGGGCCTTTTCCGGATGGCGCGGCGTGGCTGTGCGCTGCAGATTATCGATAAGAACGGCCATAACGGCTCCGCGAGGCTTTCCCGGCCTCGACCGATACTTACGAGCCGGCCGGTTACGTCGCAAGCCATCGTAGCAGGCGAACCGGTTCGGGCTTTGGCTGAGCCTGCCGAGATTCGATGAACAACTTGTAAGAAAACTTACGACAGTTCCGCGTCGGAACTCGTAACTTTTGCCACAATAAAATTGACAACTCGCTGTTGGGAAACGGGCGTCGAGGAGAACGTCATGACGGTGCGCGGACCGCAAGCGGCTGCTCTTGCCTTGCACCGGTTTGGCCTCGGGCCGCTGCGCAATTCGATTGCAGCAATCGCTTCCGACCCGCGCGGCGCGCTTCTTGAGGAGCTTGATCGCCCGGGCGCTGGACGCATTACCTCAGCATTGCCTTCAAGCGGGCAGGCATCGCGTGCCGTGTTCCGATTCCAGGCCGAGCGGCGCGCCCAGCAAAAGCTCGTCCAGCGGGCCAAGAAAGTTGCCGAAGCCGGTGGCGCTTCGAATCCGTTCGACTGCAAACAGCCCCCGACGCCCGAGCCGTGCGTTCCTTCGGCGATCGCCGTCGAACCCGAGAAGCAAGGTAAGCCGCGCCAGCCGCCACTGCCGCAACAGATCATTCTCGACGAAGCCAAGGCACGCTTCGATGCCGCCACCGGCGCCGATATTGGCTTCGTTGAACGGCTGGTGTGGTTCTGGTCGAACCATTTTTGCATTTCCGCCGACAAGATTCCCGCCATGGCAGGTGCCTACGAGCGCGAGGCCATCCGGCCCCATGTGCTCGGCCGTTTCGCCGACATGTTGCAGGCGGTCGAAAGCCATCCGGCGATGCTGTTCTATCTCGACAATGTTCAATCGATGGGGCCTGATTCAACAGCGGGCATCGATCGTGACAAGGGGCTCAATGAGAACCTGGCGCGCGAGACTCTAGAGTTGCATACGCTCGGCGTGCGTACCGGCTACACGCAGGCCGACGTGACGAATTTTGCCAAGGTGCTCACCGGCTGGACTTGGTTTCCGCCGTTCGAACCGATTCATGGGGGCGAATTTGTCTTCGACCCGATTCTGCACGAACCGGGCGACCAGATCGTGCTGGGCAAGCGCTACCCTGAGAACGGCGTCCAGCAAGGCCGCGCCGTGCTCGCCGATCTGGCGCGCCACCCGGCGACCGCGCACCACATCGCCCACGAACTCGCCGCCCATTTTGTCGCCGACGAGCCGCCGCCAACGTTGGTCGCCAAACTCGAGAAGACCTTCAACGACAGCGACGGCAATCTCAAAGCCGTCGCGGAAACGCTGATCACGGCCGATGAATCATGGACGCTGCAACGCACCAAGCTGAAAGCCCCGGCTGAATGGATTGTCGGCGTGCTGCGGCTCACCGACGGCGGCCCTCTCATCCCGATCGGACAGGTGATGGGAGCGCAGGCTCAGCTTGGCGCCGCGCTGTGGCGGCCGCCGGCGCCAAACGGTTACTCCGATCGCGAGGCGGCATGGATTGACGGTGTGCCGCACCGGCTCAATCTGGCGAACCAATTTGCCAATCGACTGGCGATGGCGATGGACCCGCTTGGCATGCTCGACAGCGCGCTTGGCCCGCTCGCTTCAACACACACGCGCGACACCGTTGCGCGCGCCGAGAGCCGCGCCCAAGCCTTGACGCTGCTCATCATGTCACCCGAATTTCTGCGGAGCTGATCATGACATTTCCTCACTCCCCGTCCCGCCGTGACGTATTGCTGAGCTCCGGAACGCTGTTCGCCTGGGCCTATCTGCCGAAGGCCGCACAGGCTGAGGGCCGCGATCCTCGTTTCCTCACCATCGTACTGCGCGGCGCGCTCGATGGACTCGCGACCGTGGCGCCGGTCGGCGACCCGTCCTGGGTTTCGTTACGCGATGACGAGGCGCTAACGCTCGGCGGCAAAACGGCGGCTCTCAAGCTCGACAATTTCTTCGCGCTCAATCCGGCAATGCCGAACCTGCATCGTATGTTTTTGGATCACGAAGCGATCATGGTCCACGCCGCGGCCACCCCTTACCGCGAGCGCTCGCATTTTGACGGCCAGGATGTGCTGGAAAGCGGCATGACGAAGCCGAATGCCAGCGATTCTGGGTGGCTCAATCGGGCGCTCGCCGGTCTCGCTCCTGGCGGCCATGTCGATCCGAAGGGCAGCAAAATTTTCGCCGTCGGACCGGTGACGCCGTTGATCGCGCGCGGCGCCGCACCGGTGTTGTCATGGTCGCCGCAGCGTGTTTTGCCGGCGAGCGATGATACCGTGCATCGGTTGTTGGCGCTTTACAGGCAATCGGATCCAAAGCTTACGCATACGCTTGAAGACAGCGCCAAGCTCACTGCCATCGAACAGGCCGGCGGTATGGCGGGGCGCAAGCCGGGCGGCCCGGGTCCAGGTCAGGTCCGCGCTTATTTCGCCGAAGTGGCCGGCACGGCAGCGAAGTTCCTGGCGCAGCCGGACGGACCTCGCGTCGGCGCGCTCGCGCTCGACGGCTGGGACACGCATTTCAACGAGGGCATCGCGCACGGCCACCTGTCGCAATTGCTCGGCGCGCTCGACGATGCGCTCGTTGCGATCAAAACCAATATGGGGCCGGCATGGCGCGAAACGGCGGTCGTGCTGATCACCGAATTCGGCCGCACCGCGCATATCAACGGCACCGACGGTACCGATCACGGCACCGGCACAGTGGCGCTGCTCGCCGGGGGCGCGCTCAAGGGCGGCCGCGTGATCGCAGACTGGCCGGGGCTCAAGCCCACAAACCTTTACGAAGGCCGTGACCTCAAGGCGACGACCGACCTGCGCGCAGTGCTGAAGGGATTGCTGCGCGACCATCTGCGCGCCGACGAACGCGTACTGGCTGCCGATGTGTTTCCAGCCAGCGCTGCCGTGAAGCCGACGCCCGGTCTCGTCCTGTCGGCGTAGAGCGGGATCGCGGCGCTCCTCTCAGGCGGGCTTCGGCGGCAAGCGGTGGTTCGGCGTCGAGTCGGAAATCTTGACTTCGTCATCGTTCATGTCAGCGCCGATGTCGCCGAATAGCGGCGTCGACAGATAGCGCTCGCCGGTATCGGGCAGCATGCACAGCACCGTCGCGCCGGGTGCGCATTCCTTGCAGACTTGCAGGGCTCCAGCGAAGGTCGCCCCGGCCGTGATGCCGACAAAGATGCCCTCCTTTTGCGCCAGGTCCTTTGAGCATTTCATCGCTTCGGGGCCCGGAATGGTCAGCAGGCGATCGACCGCCTTCTTGTCTACCGCTTCGGAGGTGATCAGCGGGATGAAATCGGGACTCCAGCCCTGCATCGGATGCGGCTTGAACGCGGGATGAGGCTTTGCCGGCGTGCCGTCGCCATTGCGCTCCTGCTTCTCTCCCGATGTCAGCATCGGCGCATCGGCCGGCTCGCAGACGATGATCTTCGTCTCCGGACGCTCCTTGCGCAGCACGCGCGATACGCCGGTGAGCGTGCCGCCGGTGCCGAAGCCGGTAACCCAGTAATCAAGCCGCTCGCCGGCGAAGTCGGCGATGATTTCACGGCCGGTGGTGCGTTCGTGGATATCGGGATTGGCCTCGTTCTCGAACTGGCGTGTCATGAACCAGCCGTGGCTCTTGGCGAGTTCTTGCGCCTTCGCCACCATGCCGAAGGCACGCTCGGACGCCGGCGTCAGCACCACTTTGGCGCCGAGAAATCGCATCAGCTTGCGGCGTTCGACGGAAAAGCTTTCCGCCATGGTAACGACAAGCGGATAGCCTTTGGCTGCGCACACCATTGCCAGACCGATGCCGGTATTACCCGAGGTGGCTTCGATCACGGTCTGGCCCGGCTTGAGTTGGCCGGACTTTTCCGCCGCCTCGATGACGCCAAGCGCCAAGCGATCCTTCACCGAGCCGAGCGGATTGAAGGCTTCGATTTTGACGTAAAGGTTCACACCTGCCGGCGCGAGCTTGTTGATCTTGACGACAGGTGTGCGGCCGATCGTGCCGAGAATACTATCGAATTTCGCCATGACGCTGCTCCGGCAAGGATGGAATTTGCGAGGCCATATTACCCGTTTTGCTGGCTAACGTCATTCCGGGCTCGCGGCCGCAGGCCGCGAGCCCGGAATCCACAACCACAGCTCAGCAAATATGGATTCCGGATTTGCCGCAGCCCGGCAATCCGGAATGTCGCGTCAGATGTTCAGCACCCGCCCGTATGCGTCGAGCACCGCTTCCTTCATCATTTCTGACAGGGTCGGGTGCGGGAACACGGTGTGCATCAGTTCTTCTTCGGTGGTCTCGAGGTTCATCGCCACCACGTAGCCCTGGATCAACTCGGTCACTTCGGCGCCGACCATGTGGGCGCCGAGAAGCTGGCCGGTCTTCTTGTCGAAGATCACCTTGACCATCCCTTGGTCCTCACCGAGCGCGATCGCCTTGCCGTTGCCGACGAACGGGAAGCGGCCGACGCGAATGTCGAGCTTTTGCCCCTTCGCGGCCTGTTCGGTCAGCCCGACAGAGGCGACCTGTGGCGTGCAATAGGTGCAGCCCGGGATCATCAGCTTTTTCATCGGGTGGGGATGCAATCCCTTGATGCCCTCGACGCAGATAACGCCCTCATGCTCGGCCTTATGCGCAAGCAGCGGCGGACCGGCGACGTCGCCGATGGCATAAATGCCCGGCACGTTGGTCTTGCACGCGCCGTCGATCATGATCGTGCCGCGCTCGGTTTTGACGCCAAGTTTCTCCAGGCCGAGGTTTTCAATGTTGCCGACGACGCCGACCGCGGCAATGACGCGATCGACGGTCAATGTCTGCGTGCCGCCTTTGCCGTCGTCGATGGTGGCGGTGACGCTGTCCGATTGTTTGTCGAGTTTTGTCACCTTGGCGCCGGTGAAGATTTTGATGCCCTGCTTCTCGAAACTCTTGCGTGCGAAGGCCGCGATCTCGGCATCTTCCACCGGCAGGATCTGCGGCAGGACTTCGATAACAGTCACCTCGGTGCCGAGCGTGCGATAGAACGATGCAAACTCGATGCCGATGGCGCCCGAACCGATGACGAGCAGCTTTTTCGGCATGCGATCCGGCACCATCGCCTCGAAATAGGTCCAGACCAGCTTCTTGTCGGGCTCAAGACCGGGCAGCACGCGCGGCCGCGCGCCGGTTGCGACGATGATGTGCTTGGCCTGATACGCACCGGCGCCGAGCGCGCCCTTCGGGGCTTCGCCCCGGCCCGCCTTGACGGTGATCTTGCTGGGCGCATCGATCGCCGCCTCGCCCCAGATGACGGCGACCTTGTTCTTGCGCATCAGAAAGCCGACGCCGTCATTCAGCCGTTTCGACACTGCGCGCGAGCGCTTCACCACGGCGCTCGGGTCGTAACTGACGTTGCTGGCGGACAGGCCATAGTCGTTGGCGTGTTGGATGTAGTGGAAAATCTCCGCCGATCGCAGCAGCGCCTTGGTGGGAATGCAGCCCCAGTTGAGGCAGATGCCGCCCAGATATTCGCGCTCGACGATCGCGGTCTTGAAGCCGAGCTGCGCGGCGCGGATCGCGCACACATAGCCGCCGGGGCCGGAGCCGATGATGATGATGTCGAAATCCGTGTCGGCCATTCCAATCCTCGCAGGCGCGCCCCTCCCCTATATGGGAGGCCGCGCAGCAGTTATAGCAACCTTCGCTGCTCGGGAACCGGGCGAAACACTCCGTCGGCATCGAGATGTTCGAAAATCCCCGAGCGGATGCCGAAAAAGCCACCGTGCAGGCTCAGGCTGCCGGCTTCGACCGCGCTTTTGATCCACGGGAATGTCATCAGGTTAGCGAGCGCGAGGCGGACCGATTCGTGTTCGCAAAAATCGTGACGATGTTCCGGCGCGACGGCCATCGCGCGCTGCCGCGCCGGCTCGGCGATACGCACCCAAGGGCCGACAAAATCGGACAGTTCCGGCGGCGTGCCATCGAGCAGCGCTTTGATGCCGCCACACATGGCATGCCCCATGACCACGATGTCGCGCACGCGCAGGACCCGCACTGCGTATTCGATCGCAGAACTCACGCCGTGCGGTTGGTCATCCGGCCCATAGGGTGGCACCAGGTTGGCGATGTTGCGGATGACAAACAGCTCGCCGGGCACGGCATCGAACACCATCTGCGGGTCGGTGCGACTGTCGGAGCAGGCGATGATGAGCGCGCGCGGCTGCTGACCGCGATCGCTCAATTCCTCGAACCGAACGTGCTCGTTGCGCCACGTTCCGGCGCGAAAGCGGTGATAGCCGGCGATCAACTGGTCCATGGGAACTGGCGGAACATGGTGAAATTCACTCGCGGTGCGCGTCGACAAGTTGCCGGATACTGTCAAACGTCTGATCGGGATTGCGAATGTCACGAACGCTGATACCGCTGCCGGAAACATTCCCGAAGCCAAGCGCGGTGAACGGCCTAAAACTCGGGCCAGATCCGGTTGCCAGCGTGGCGAGATAAATGGTGCCGAGGCCATAGATGCGCTGGAGGATGCCTTGGCGCAGCGTCACCTCCCTTACGTCGCGGAACCTGATAACCTTCTTGTTGATCGAGAAGAAGCCCTCCTCAAACTCAAGATGATCGTCAAAAAACCGGTATTCGGTTCGGCTGTAGTTCAGCCACTTTCCGAAATAGGCGATGAGGGGTATCGCGACAAAAGCCACGGCGCCGAAAAAGAAAAGCGGGGCTCTCGATCCACGATCGAACAAGCCGGTCGCCATGAGCATCCCGCCAAAGAAGGTACCAGCCCAGAATGTCAGAAATAATTGCAACGGCAACTGCACGAGCAAAGTGATCCAGCCGATGAAGACCGGCCGAACTGAAAACCGTACATCGCCGATTGCCATAGCTGCCCCGCAAGGTGCGACCCCGGTGGCCTCACACCAGCATCATCACCGGGTTCTCGATCAGCGCCTTAAAGGCGCCGATCAGCACGGCGCCGAGCGCGCCATCGACCGAGCGGTGGTCGCATGACATCGTCACGCTCATGATGTGCGCGGCTTCGATCTTGCCGTTGCGCACCACAGCGCGCTCTTCGCCGGTGCCCACGGCGAGGATGGTCGACTGCGGTGGATTGATGACAGCGGTGAAATCCTTGATGCCGTACATGCCCAGATTCGACACCGAAGTGGTGCCGCCCTGATACTCGTGCGGCTTAAGTTTGCGCGCCCGCGCCCGCACGGCGAAATCGCGCATCTCGTTGGAGATGGCCGACAGCGATTTCGTCTCAGCCTCGCGGATGATCGGCGTGATCAGTCCATTCGGCATGGCGACCGCGACGCCGACATCGGAGTGCTTATGCTTGAGCATGCCCCCATCGGTCCAGCTCACATTGGCGTCGGGCACGCGTTGCAACGCGAGCGCCAGCGCCTTGATGACGAAGTCGTTGACTGAGAGCTTGTACGATGGCTTGCCGTCCTTGTCCTTCGGCGCTCCGGCGTTGATCTCCTCGCGGGCGTCGAGAAGTTTGCCGATGTCGCAGTCGATCGTCAGATAGAAATGCGGGATAGTCTGCACCGAGGCGGTCAGCCGCTGCGCGATGGTGCGACGCATGCCATCGTGCGGAACGAAATCGTAACTGCCGTCCGCGTACAGCGCGCGGATCTGCTGATCCGACATCGACGGGGCGACTAGCGGGGCCTGTGCCGGCGTGCTGGCGGCAACGCCGGGCGCACGCAGGCCGCGACCGGACTTTGCGGCCTCCACGTCGCGGGCAATGACACGGCCGTGCGGTCCGGAGCCTTCGATGCGGCCGAGGTCTATGCCGGCGTCCTTGGCGAGGCGCCGGGCGAGCGGGGATGAGAAAATCTTGTTTGTGCCGCCGGCCGGCGCGCCATTGCCGTTGGTCCGGAGGCCCTCACCCCTACCCTCTCCCGCAAGGGGAGAGGCAGTTCGCTGAGGTGCCGTCGGAGCTTCAGATTTTCCCTCTTGGGGGCGGGCTTGAGAGGCAGTCGCCGGCGAAGCCGCTTGCGAGGCGACTCCCTCCCCCCTCGCGGGGGAGGGTTGGGGTGAGGGGGCGGCTTGCACCGGCTTCGGGGCAGCACTTTTCCCCGCTGCCGCGGCGGCAGCCTTTACATCCTCGCCTTCTTCCGCGAGCACGGCGATCAACTGATTGACCGGCACGTCGCTCGTGCCTTCCGGCACCACGATCTTAGCCATCACGCCGTCGTCGACGGCCTCATACTCCATCGTCGCCTTGTCGGTTTCGATCTCGGCGATCACGTCGCCGGTCTTGACCGCCTCGCCTTCCTTTTTCAGCCACTTGGCAAGGTTGCCCTTCTCCATCGTGGGCGACAGTGCCGGCATGAGGATGTTGATGGGCATGGCAGGTTAAATCACCAGTACGAGTCAGCGATAGGACACGGCCTTCGCCGCCGCGACCACGTCGGCGACCGAAGGCAGCGCCAGTTTTTCCAGATTGGCGGCATACGGCATCGGCACGTCCTTGCCGGATACACGCTCCACCGGTGCGTCGAGATAGTCGAAGGCCTCGGCCATGACGCGGGCGGCGATCTCGGCACCGACGCCGGACTGTTTCCAGCCTTCTTCGACAGTGACGAGGCGCCCGGTCTTCTTTACCGACTCGACGATCGTGTCGGAGTCCATCGGCTTAAGCGTGCGCAGATCGATGACCTCGGCAGAGATGTTTTCCTTTGCCAACTCGTCCGCAGCCTTAAGCGCGTAATTCATACCCATCGACCAGGCGACAATGGTCACATCGGTACCGCTACGCACGACCCGGGCGCGACCGATCGGCAGTACGTAATCATCGAGCTTCGGCACCGGCGAGGAATGGCCGTAGAGAATTTCGTTTTCCAGGAAAATCACGGGGTTGGGATCGCGGATCGCGGCCTTGAGCAGGCCTTTGGCGTCGGCAGCGGTCGATGGCGCGATCACCTTCAGGCCCGGAATATGCGAATACCAGGACGAATAGTCCTGGCTGTGCTGTGCCGCGACGCGCGACGCCGGCCCGTTCGGCCCGCGGAACACGATCGACACCTTGACTTGGCCGCCGGACATGTAGGGCGTCTTGGCCGCCGAGTTGATGAGCTGGTCCATCGCCTGCATGGCGAAATTGAAGGTCATGAATTCGACGACGGGCTTGAGACCCGCAAGCGCCGCGCCGACGCCGAGGCCGGCAAAACCATGCTCGGTGATCGGCGTATCGATGACGCGGCGCGCACCGAACTCTTCCAGCAACCCCTGCGTCACCTTGTACGCGCCCTGATATTCGGCGACCTCCTCGCCCATGACGAACACGTCAGGATCGCGCCGCATCTCTTCGGCCATGGCGTCGCGCAGCGCCTCGCGCATTGTCATGGTGACCATCGCTGTGCCTTCCGGAACTTCCGGCTCCGGCGCGGCGGCGCTTGCCGGTGCTGCAACGGTTCCGATCCTTGCCTTTTCCTGATGCGCGGGTGCAGGCGCGGTTGCGGCGGTTGCGGCGGTTGGCGCGGTCTGGCCGTTCCTAAGTGCGGCGGCGTCCTCGCCTTCGCCAAGGATCATCGCGATCGGCGTATTGACCGCGACGTCGCTGGTCCCTTCCGGCACCAGAATCTTGCCCAGCGTGCCCTCGTCGACGGCCTCGACTTCCATGGTTGCCTTATCGGTTTCGATCTCGGCGATCACGTCGCCGGATTTAACTGCGTCGCCTTCCTTCTTCAGCCATTTGGCGAGGTTGCCCTTCTCCATCGTTGGCGACAAAGCGGGCATCAGGATCGGGGTTGGCATGGAAGCAACTCGTCGATCGTCATGCCGGGACGCGGATGCGCGCCGGCCTGCGACTTTAAGGGGAACTTAGCGGTAGACGTCGGTATAGAGTTCGCTCGGATCTGGCTCGGCATCGTGCGTAGCAAATTCGGCGGCTTCGTTGACGATGGCGCGCACCGATGCGTCGAACTTCTTTAATTCGTCCTCGGCGGCCCATTTACGGTCGATGAGTCGCTTGCGCACCTGCTCGATCGGGTCGTGCTCGGTGCGCATCTTATCGACCTCCTCCTTGGTCCGATATTTGGCGGGATCGGACATGGAGTGGCCGCGGTAGCGGTAAGTCATCATCTCAAGAATAATCGGCCCCCTGCCGGATCGGCACCAGGCCAGCGCCTCCTCGGCGGCAGCCATGACGGCGCGCACGTCCATGCCGTCGACCTGCTTACCCGGAATGTTGAACGATACGCCGCGTCTGGAGAAATCGGTTTGCGCCGACGAACGCGTCACCGCCGTACCCATGGCATAGCGGTTATTCTCGATGACGAAGATCACGGGGAGCTTCCATAGCTCCGCCATGTTGAAGCTTTCATAGACCTGCCCCTGGTTGGCGGCGCCGTCGCCGAAGCAGGTCAGGGATACGCTGCTATTGCCGCGGTACTTGTTGGCGAAGGCGAGGCCGGTGCCGATCGGAACCTGGGCGCCGACGATGCCGTGCCCACCGAAAAAATTCTTTTCGGTCGAGAACATGTGCATCGAGCCGCCCTTGCCCTTGGAATAGCCATCGCGCCGGCCGGTGAGTTCCGCCATGACCCCTTTCGGATCCATGCCGCAGGCGAGCATGTGACCATGATCGCGATAGCCGGTGATCATCTGATCGCCGTCGACCATCGCCATCTTCATGCCGACGACAACTGCCTCTTGGCCGATGTAGAGATGGCAAAAACCGCCAATCAGGCCCATGCCGTACATCTGTCCGGCTTTTTCCTCGAACCGCCGGATCAGCAGCATCTGCCGCAGCGCGTGAAATTCTTGTTCCTTGGTAAAATCCGCGACGGTCTCGTGCTGTTTTGCCCAATCGACGGGCCGGAGGTCTTGAAGCCCTTGTTCGGCTGCTCTGGTTACGGCAACGGCCATCGTGTCCCTCGAAGCATTTCGGGCAGCTATGTCATAGCCGACTTCGCCCCCCTGCGGAAGTCGGCGGCCTTTAACCTGGGGATCGGCACCTGTGCGCAAATCCTTGTCGGAAAACTCAATTTTGGGAATGAGGCGCGGGAGTTCAAGGCCCGATCGGGTCGGCCGCAGGCTGGTCCGGCTTGATCATCATGATGAGGTCGCCGGGATCGACATAGTCGAGCAGCGCGCGGGCGCGTTCGTCCAGCATGTCGGGGTCGATATTATCGGAACGGAGCAGCGCGATGCGCCGATCCCATTGCCTGTGCTCAGCTTGCAGGATGCCAAGTTCGGCCGAGAGCGTCGCCGTCTGCCGGTCGATGTCCTGCTTGGCCTTGAGTCCGTGGTTCCCGCCATAGGCATTGACGCCGAAATAGCCGATCAACAGCCCCGCCATGACGTAAAGGCCGAGCGCATTGAGGATCGAGCGAAGCCGTTTCCGGGTGACCATGCCCCGATCATGCCCAAACGGCGCTTAAAAGGGATTTAATGAACGAAAGATGAGCCGTCTGGCGGCCGGTTATGGCAAGACGTTGCGAATCTCGCTGAGCACGAAATTGCCGAGCCGCTTGCCGCGATTGCGGAGAAAGCGAACGACTCCGGCGTCGACAAAATAAGTCAGCAGGACACTGTCGCGCGTCTTCACTTCCGGACCGATGCGGTCCGCCGAATGCCAAGTATCGGTCCCTACCGCAAAGGCATAGCCGGTATTCGGGGCAAACTTCATCTGCTTGGCCTTCTTCAGCGAACCGTCGGCAAGCTGCTGATGGAAGATGGTGCCGATATGCGTAATCGAATCATCGGGCGGCAAGTAGAGTTGCACGGTGATGCCCTTCCACCGCGTATCGGGATGCGGCGTGATCAGGTAGCCAGGAATGTCACGCGTCAGGACCGGGATCGGGTACATCCCCACCTTGCCGTAGGCCGGCCCAAAGCGACGCTGCAATGCGGGCGCAAGACGTCGCGCGAAGGCATCGCGGACAGCGGCCGAACACAAGGCGCGCCCGACCACATCCCAGACCACGCGCTTTTGCGGCGGCAGATGGCGGATGTATTCGGGATAAAGGTCGATCTTCACCCGCGTATGCGTGCCGTCGGCAAGATCGTGGCCCTTGGCGCGGCCGTGCATCGGCCGATAGTCCTGGGTCTCCGGCATGTTGGCCAACATGGCGGCGTAAATGTCGTCAGGAAAAACGCGGTCGAGCACGAGGTGGGTAAACGGCATGTCGCTGGGCAGCGATGCGTCAATCGACGTGACGATGAAATTGCGCAGCCGTTCGACGGCAAGCCGTCGGTTTCCCGCCCCCAACCCTACCGTCTGGTCCATCCGAATAAACCTCGCGTTGCGGCCCCGTCCGAACCGCGGGCGTAATAGCTCCGACCGCCGCCACCGGACAAGCGCGCGGCTGGGAACCGTTCAGTTCAGGGCCTTGAAGGCTGCCCGTCCGGCAAAGGCTGCCTGCGCTCCCAATTGCTCCTCGATGCGCAGAAGCTGATTGTACTTGGCAGTGCGGTCGGCACGCGCCAGCGAACCGGTCTTGATCTGCCCGCAATTTGTGGCGACGGCGAGGTCGGCGATGGTGGCGTCCTCGGTCTCGCCGGAGCGGTGCGACATGACGGCAGTGTAACCCGCCTTGTGCGCCATTTCGACCGCGGCAAGCGTTTCGGTCAGCGTGCCGATCTGGTTGACCTTGATCAGGATCGAGTTGGCGATTCCGTTTGTAATACCGTCTTTAAGACGCGCCACGTTGGTGACAAAGATGTCGTCACCGACAAGCTGACAGCTCTTGCCGATTTTTTGCGTCAGCTTCTTCCAGCCAGTCTCGTCGTCCTCGGCCATGCCATCCTCGATCGAGACGATCGGGTAACGCTTGGCCAGCGCCGCGAGATAATCGACCTGTTGGTCGATCGAGCGGGTCTTGCCCTCGCCCTTGTACTGATAAGCGCCGTCGGCAAAGAACTCGCTCGCCGCCGGATCAAGCGCGAGGACGACGTTCTCTCCGGGCCGGTAGCCGGCCTTCTCAATCGCCGCGAGGACAAAATCGAGCGCGGCTTCGGCTGACGGCAAATTGGGCGCGAAACCGCCCTCGTCGCCGACATTGGTGTTGTGCCTGGCGTCTTTCAGCGCGCCGCGCAGCGTATGAAAAATCTCAGAACCGGCGCGCAGCGCCTCCGCAAACGACGCAAACCCGAACGGTACGATCATGAATTCCTGGAAGTCGATCGGATTGTCAGCATGCACGCCGCCGTTGACGATGTTCATCATCGGCACCGGCAGAAGCCGCGCCGAGGTTCCGCCGACATAGCGGTAGAGCGGAAGATTATTGGCCGCCGCCGCCGCCTTGGCGACCGCAAGAGACACACCGAGTATGGCGTTAGCACCGAGCCGGCCTTTGTTGGCTGTGCCGTCAAGCGCAATCATGGTCTGGTCGATTTTGACCTGCGCCTCGGCGTCCATGCCGGACAGCGCGTCGAAAATCTCGCTGTTGACGGCTTCGACGGCATTGCGCACGCCCTTGCCGAGATAGCGCTTCTTGTCGCCGTCGCGCAGCTCGACTGCTTCGTGGGCGCCGGTCGATGCGCCCGAAGGCACGCCGGCGCGGCCGCGGGAGCCATCTTCCAGCACAACATCGACTTCCACCGTGGGGTTGCCGCGACTGTCGAGAATTTCGCGGCCGATGATATCGACAATGGCAGTCATGCTTGCTCCGGGCTGGACTTGCAGTGGGCTTCTACAGGATCGCCCCGGTCGTTGTCATGTGCTCCTCCGGCCGAACGCCCCCGCGAGGAAACCGTCCGCGTTCTGTCGATCATTTGCCGCGCTTGATTATTGGGGGTACATAAATCATTTGAAGGTGAGTTGGACCGACGAAGCGGGCTAAGACCTTGCATGAGCGAGGACTTGATTTTGCCGGGCTGCTGAGGTGTTCAGCAACGTTCACGTCACGCGGCAAACTCATGGCGGCCGAACGGGCGAGAACCGCTTTATTACTGCCGGTTTTCTCGATAGTCGCCTGGTGGTCATGGTGTGGACACCACGCGACCAAACGCGGCACGTTATGTCGATAAGGTACGCTTATGCAAAAGAACGGAAACTCTGGAAAGAGGACATGGAAGGATCCCGATGACGCCCCGATGCTAACGCGGGAGTTCTTTCGAGCGGCGGATGTATATCGGGGCGAAAAGCTCGTGCGGCGCGGTCGTCCTCCGGCCGGTGAACGAGCTAAAGAGGCCGTCAAGTTGCGAATTTCGCCCGACGTTTTGGAATATTTTCGATCGAGTGGTCCTGGCTGGCAGACGCGGATCAACGCAGCCCTCGAACGCGCTGTCTCCAGGGAAAAAAAGAAGGCACGGGCATAGTTCACGTCCGTTTGAGTACCGTCATGGCAAAGCGTTCACTCCAACTCGGCCGTCCGACGCCGTCGCCTGCCTCGCCCAGCGAGGCCGTGCTCGACCGCGTTCCCAACCCACATCCCGATACCAATTACGTCGCCCGCTTCACCTTCCCCGAATTCACCGTCATGTGCCCGGTCACAGATCAGCCGGATTTCGCCACGCTAGTAATCGATTACCTGCCACGTGCTTGGCTGGTGGAGTCGAAGTCGCTCAAGCTTTATCTGAACAGTTTCCGCAATCATGGTGCATTCCATGAGGAATGCACGGTCGCGATCGGCAAGAAGCTTGTCGCGCTGCTCAAACCCAAGTGGCTGCGCATCGGCGGCTACTTTCATCCGCGCGGCGGCATGCCGATCGACGTGTTCTGGCAGGCCGGAAAGCTCCCATCCGGCGTGTGGGCGCCGGATCAAGGTGTCAGCACTTATCGGGCGCGTGGATAGTGAGCGCGCCGGTCAGCGTGGCAAGGAGCCCGCTGACCTCGCGGGCCGGATCGGCCGAACGCATCACGCCGCCCATGGCGGCGATCCCGGCTGCCCCGGCCGCAATCATTTCGGCGACGCGTGCCGCATTGATGCCGCCGATGGCAAGCACCGGAACGCGCGAAGCCCGCACGATATCGGCAAGTCCCTTGCGGCCAATTTCCGGGCCGTAACCGGGTTTGCTCGCCGTCTCGAAGGCGGGGCCCGCCAGCGCGTAGTCGACGTGCGCCGGATCGATCGCCTCGGCCTCCGTTACGGTGTGGATCGAGACGCCGATCAGTTTCTGCGGCCCCAATAGGGCTCGGGCTGCCGCCGGCTTGCTGCCGGACGGCAGATGCACACCGTCGGTACCGGCCAGCATGGCGAGCCTCGCCTCGCCGTGGAGCAACAAACGGGCGCTGGCAGCACGGACCCGTGGCAGCAATTGCCGCGCCAGAATGATTTGCTCGTCCTCGGGCAAATCCTTCTCGCGCAGACTGACCCAGCGGCAACCTGCGCCGAGCACCGCCGCAACCACCGCGGCAAGCGGCGGCCGCGCTTGCCGGCGATCGCTCACAACAAGGAGAGGCGGATCGGGCAACCTCACGCAGCGGATGCCTTGTGGAGCTTCCTCACAGCCCGAACACCTGGCGGAAGAAGCGCGCGGTCGCGGCCTTGGACTGCTCGTTTGCGCGCTGTTCGGCGGCGTCCTTCGGAGTCGAGAAACCGTGCGCGGTGCCGCTGTAAAGCTGAAGCTCCCAGCCGATCTTGGCGGCGCGCAATTGGCCGATGAGCCCAACGACTTCGGGCATCGGCGCCACCGGATCGTCGGCGCCGTGCAAAATCAGCACCCTGCCTTTGATGTTTTTAGCCGCGTCGGCGGGAAAGCCGCGGAACGAGCCGTGGATGGTGACGCTGCCAAGGATCGGCGCTCCGGTCTCGGCAAGCTCGATGGCGACCTCGCCGCCGAAGCAATAGCCGACAATGGCGATCTTTGACGTGTCGACCATCGGGTTGTTGCGCAACAATTCGAGTCCGGCCGTTGCTCGCGCTCGCATCAGCGGGCGATCGTCGCTGTATAGTTTCGATTGCGTCTGCTGTTCCGGGACGGTCTTAGGCCGGACAGTTTTGCCGAAAATATCCGCCGCAAACACCACATAGCCCTGCCGGGCGTACATCTGGGCGTTTTGCAACGTCAGTTCGGACATGCCGTCGCGGCGATGCAACAGGAGGATGCCGGGCCGCCTGCCGGCGACGCCATCGTCATAGGCGAGATAGCCCTGCAGGGCCGTTCCGCCCTGGGTATAATCCACCCATTGGGTCTTCATCTCCGCCTGTGCGCTGCCGGCGAACAGACCGGCCGAAGCGAGCGACAGCAGAACCGCGGCAGCGCGAATGACCGTGCAATTCATGGCGACCCTCCCCACATTGGCGCTTGGCGGCGCTCCGCGCGATTGATCGCGCGCCGCTTGCCGCAAAGTCGACCGTACAAGTCTATCGAAGCCGTGCAGAGACTGCTACGAGCAGCCGTCCCGGAAACCCGACATGCCCGCATGAACCGCCCTGCCCGCATTTCTTTCGTCTCGCTCGGTTGTCCCAAGGCGCTGGTTGATTCCGAGCGTATCATTACGCGCCTGCGCGCCGAGGGGTATGAACTGTCGCGCGAGCATGCCGGCGCTGACCTCGCCATCGTCAACACCTGCGGCTTTCTCGACAGCGCACAGGCGGAGTCGCTGTCGGCCATCGGCACCGCGATGGCCGAGAACGGCAAGGTCATCGTCACCGGCTGCATGGGCGCTGAGCCGGAAAAGATTACGGCGGTGTATCCTGGCGTGCTCGCGGTTAGCGGGCCGCAGCAATACGAGAGCGTGCTCGACGCCGTGCACCGCGCCGCGCCGCCGCTGCACGATCCGTACACGGATCTGATCCCGCCGGAAGGCGTCAAGCTCACACCCCGACATTACGCTTATCTAAAGATTTCAGAGGGTTGTAATAATCGTTGTACGTTCTGCATCATTCCCAAACTGCGCGGCGACCTGGTTTCGCGGCCTGCTGCTGATGTGCTGCGCGAGGCAGAGCGATTGGCCGCCGCCGGCGTCAAGGAACTCCTGGTCATCTCGCAAGATACGTCTGCCTATGGGGTCGACGTGAAATACGCGGCAAGCCCGTGGAAGGGCCGCGAGGTGCGGGCGCGCTTCGTCGACCTGGCGCGCGAACTCGGCGAACTCGGCGTCTGGGTGCGGCTCCACTACGTCTATCCGTATCCGCACGTCGGTGACGTGATCCCGCTGATGGCGGACGGCAAGGTGCTGCCGTACCTCGACGTGCCGTTCCAGCATGCAAGCCCGGACGTACTCAAGCGCATGCGCCGACCGGCCGCGCAGGAACGTACACTCGATCGCATCCGCCAATGGCGCGAGGGCTGTCCGAACCTCACCATCCGCTCGACCTTCATCGTCGGCTTCCCGGGCGAGACCGAACAGGATTTTGCGCTTCTGCTCGACTGGCTCAGCGAGGCCGAGCTCGACCGTGTCGGCTGCTTTCGCTACGAGGCCGTCGACGGCGCGGTGGCAAACGACCTCGGTGCGCCGGTACGGGAACCCGTCAAAGAAGAGCGGTGGAACCGGTTGATGGCCCACCAGCAGGCGATCTCGCACAGGCGCCTCAAGCGTAAGGTGGGCCGCAACGAGCAGGTCATCATTGACGAGGTCAGCCCTTCCGAGGCGAAGGGCCGGACCAAGGGCGATGCCCCGCAAATCGACGGCACCGTCTTTGTCAAAAGCCGTCGGCCGCTGCGCGTCGGCGAGATTGCGACGGTCAAGATCGAACGTGCCGAAGCGTACGATCTGCACGGCGCGGTCGTCGGCTACTGATCGGGGACGGCGTGCGGGCGACCCAGGCCTTCACCCGTCAGTGGGCAGAGGACTTTGGCGCAGCGCTCGCAGCGGCTTGCTTGGCGGCGGCCGTGGCGAAGCTCTGATCTATGATCTTGTTCGGGTCGAGCCCCTTCACCTTCGGATTGCTCGGCGCCAGCGCATCGATATTCGACTGCAGCTGCGCCGCCTCCGGTATCGGCTCCGGCGTCAGCACCTGCTTGACGTAGAAATCATAGGTGAAATCGAGCTCGCCCCTGTCCTTGATACCGAGGAACTTGGTCATTTCATCCTCGGCAAAGGCGCGATCGGACTTCTCCCGCTTGAGTGCCGCGGAAATGGCATTTACCACCCGCTGCACCACGTCACGGTGCGACTGAATGTAGGAATCTGTCGCCCACACGCCGGCATTGACCGACGGGATATGGTCCTTGGTCATGTCCACAAGATCGACGAGACCGGCTTTCTTGAATTTGTATGACGCCGGTGGGTGCGACAGCGCGGCCGCGACGCTGCCCGCCAACAGCGAGCTGTTCACATTGACGATGCCGCCGAGCGGCGTCAGCACGACATCCTGCGGCTTAAGCCCAAGCTGCTTCAATGTCAGCAAGGTCGCGGCGTAGAGCGACCCAGTGGTGCTTGTGATGCCGACGCGTTGCCCCTTTAGCTTGGCGGCGCTGGCGTATTGCGGATGCGCCCACAACTGGAAAAAGTAGATCGGCGTTAGCGTAAGCAGGAGCTTGATGTTCGCTCCCCGTGCATCGGCGGAAGCGCCGTCGGCGCCACCGATGCCGACGATCTGCTCCTGACCGCTGATGATGGCGGGAATGCCTTCCTGTGCGGGCAGATAGCGCACCGTTACGTCGAGGCCCTGCTGCTTGAAAAAGCCCGCGTCGCTGGCGATCCACACCGGCAGAAAATCGATGGTTTTTTGGCTGTAGGACATCGTCAGCTGCGTCGGCGCAGCGGCCGCGCCGCCGAAGGTCGCACCGGTAACCAGTGCGGCGGTCAGAAGCACAGTCGGGCCGTGGATTGGTCGCTTGGAGCAGATCATTTTGTCCTCCCTCGTCATTGGTATGGTTATACGCGCCACCCATCGAAGCGGCGTTCGAGCCCGCGCAGGATCGTAGTCAGCAGCATGCCGGTTGCGGCAAAGATCAGCAGCCCGGCGAAGACCAGGTCGGTTTGGAACTGCTCGCCGGCATTTTGGATCAGCGCGCCGACGCCATGCTGAGCGCCAAGCAGCTCGGCAACGAACACACCGATGAGCGCCTGCCCGATCGCAAGCCGCAGGCCGCCGAGGATAAACGGCACCGAACCGGGCAACGCAATGGTACGAAAGATGTTGAGATCACCCGCGCCGAAGCAGCGTGCCATGCGAATGAGATGCTGGTCGAGACTGCGCACACCGCTGCTGGTATTGACCAGAACCGGGAAGACCGCGATCAGAAACACCAGCGCGACTTTGGAATGCAGGCCGATGCCGAGCCAGACGACCAGCAGCGGTCCAAGCGCAACGCGCGGGATGGCGTACAGGAAGCTGATGAAAGGCTCGAAAAAATATCCAAGTCGTGGATACCATCCGATCACGAGCCCTGACGCTATGCCGACCACGGCGGCAAGCGAGTAGCCGTACAATAGCTCCTTGCCGCTTGCCGCAAGGTCGGCCCAGATCTCGGACGAGGAAAAGAGGTTCAGGAACGCGCCGATCACTTCGGCCGGGGCGACGGCAGTAGGATTGGCGGCTCGATGCGAAGCGCGACGACCAGTTGCCAGCCGACAAACAGCACCAAAAGAAACCCGGCACCGAGGAGGAAACGCTCCGCTCGCGGACCCACGACAGCGAGCAGGCTTGTTTCTGGGCGCTTGGGCGCTCCGGTCGCGTCGAGAATGATAGTCGTCATGGCGTTTGGGTACCTTCCGATCTGCTTTGCCCGTTGCCCGCCGAGCCAAGCACGCCTGCAACTTCCTTTACATAGGCGAGAAATTCAGGTTCCAAGCGCACATCGTCGCGTGGCTTCGGCAGTTGCACACGCACCTCGCGAACGATGCGGCCGGGACGTCGGCTGAAGATGCAAACCCGGTCGGCGAGAAACACCGCCTCGCCAATGTCGTGGGTGACGAACAGCGCGGTCACCCGTGCGCGCCGGCAGATGGCGAGCAGCTCCACTTGCAGGGTTTCGCGTGTCTGCGCGTCCACCGAGGCGAATGGTTCGTCGAGCAGCAACAGCTCTGGTTCGACAGCGAGCGCCCGGGCCAGGTTGACGCGCTGCTGCATTCCGCCCGAAAGCTGGTGCGGGAAGCTCCGAGCGAAATCGGCCAAGCCCACGAGCTTCAGCAGTGAATTGGCACGGGCGACCGCATCGCGGCCGCGCATCCGGCCCGACATTTCAAGCCCATAGGTGACGTTGTGCAGGACGTCCCGCCAGGGCAGGAGCGCCGGCTGCTGAAATACCATGGCGCGGTCCGGACCCGGCCGATCGATTGGCGTCCGGTTCAGGGTCAGTTCACCCGATGATACCTGCAGGAAGCCCGCCACAGCATTCAGCAATGTGGTCTTGCCACAGCCCGACGGGCCGAGCAGACAAACAAACTCGCCGCGCGCGACTGAAAGATCGATATGGTCGATCGCGAGCACGATGCTGCCGCCACTGCCCGCATAAGCGATGGATACCGCGCCGGCATGAAGATAATTGCTCGCCGCATCTTGGGCGCGCGGCGCCGAGCCGGCAACGCTGACGCTGTCGGGCAGTGCGCTCACTTGCACGATTCCCATGTCGTCGCTACTCGTGAAAATCGATGCTGCCCAGGGCAGCACATAAGCAGTTCTTTGGTTTGCCATAATAACGTTTCGTCGGCGCGAAGTGTCCCGACATTAAGGTCGCAGCCACGGCTGCATTCCGAGCCAGAGCATTGCTACCGCGCCGAGAAGGTGGACGCCTATTCGCCCAATTCTGCGACCACGCGATTGATGGCGGCCGTGAGCCTCGCAAGTTCGTCAGGCGCAATGGTATAGGCCGGCGTGAGGTAGATGACCGAGCCAAACGGGCGGATAAAAACTCCTTCTTTTACAAACCGTTGGCGCAGGGCGTTAAGATCATCAATGCGGTCGAGTTCGACCACCCCAATGGCGCCGTGCACCCGAACGTCCCTGACCCCGGATGCGCCGATGCAGACGGCCAAATCACGGGTCAGCGCCGCCGAGATTTTGGCCACCTGATCGAGCCGCGCCTCGGTTTCGAACAGGTCGAGCGAGGCATTGGCCGCCGCACAGGCGAGCGCATTGGCCATGAAAGTCGGCCCGTGCATGAGCGCATGCCCAGGATCGTCCGACCAGAAGGCATCGAACACTTTTTGGCTCGCCAACGTAGCGGCAAGCGGCAGCGTGCCGCCGGTCAGCGCCTTGCCGATAGTCAGGATATCGGGGGCAACGCCGGCCGCTTGAAACGCAAACAACAAGCCGGTGCGCCCGAAGCCGGTGAATATCTCGTCGAAGATGAGGAGAATGTCGTAGCGGTCGGCGGCCTCGCGCAACGTGCGCAACACCTGCGGCCCGTGAAAGCGCATGCCGCCCGCGCCTTGCACCAGCGGTTCAACAATGAGCGCGGCGATCTCGTCGCCGCGCTCGGCAAGAAGCGTGGCGAAAGCGCTCGCGCTCGCCTCGTCAACCGGCAGATCAACCGTAATCTGCTGCGGCAACAGCCCGCGGAATGCCGCGTGCATGGTGTCCTCGGGATCGGAGACCGCCATCGCGCCGGCGGTGTCGCCATGATAGCCGCCGGTGAAGGAAACAATACGCGTGCGCTCAGACACCCCGCGATTGCGCCAATACTGCACCGCCATCTTCAGCGCGACTTCGACCGCAACCGAGCCTGACTCGCTGAAAAAGACGTGGCCGAGGTCGGTGGGCGCTACCAGCGCGGCGAGCCGCTGCGCTAGCGTCAACGCCTGCTCGTGCACCAAGCCGCCAAGCATGACGTGCGGCATCGTTTTGAGCTGGCGCTCGACCGCGGTCCGGATGTGAGGGTGATTATAGCCATGGCATGCTGTCCACCACGAGGCGACGCCGTCAATCAATTCGCGGCCGTCGGCGAGCATGATGCGGCTGCCCAGCGTCGCGGCGACGGCGAGCGGTGGGCTTGCGGTCTTCATCTGGGTGTAGGGTAGCCAGATATGATCGAGGCCTGCGCGATCCGGTGCAGCGTCTTCCCCGAACAGCCTGTTTTTGCTGGTATTACCCGACATTAGGCGCTTTCATGCCGCACGATGCGCTCTCTTGATGACTTTGCGTCCCGCAAGCTTGCGGCCCTGGACGATGTGCGCCTGCGCCGCACGCCGGTCGTCACGGCGCGTGACGGCATCTATGTCGAGCGCGCCGGCCGCCGCCTGATTTCCTTTTCCTGCAACGATTATCTCAATCTTAGCCGGCACCCTACGGTCATCAAGGCGGCGGTCGACGCGGCGGAACGTTACGGTACCGGCGCCGGCGCATCGCGATTGGTGACCGGCAATCACCCGCTCCATGTCGAATTGGAAGCGAGGCTGGCACGGCTGAAGGCGACCGACGCGGCGTGTGTG
>DATCBO010000148.1:0-38221 GCA_036511795.1 Xanthobacteraceae bacterium | reverse complement strand
GGGCGCGGACCTGCCGTAATCGTCGAGTACGGATCGAGCACGCTGGTCGGACCAAGAGATCAATATCGCATCGGGGATTTGGGAGAAATTTACATTGATTGCCATTCTTGAACGACCCGAAATCGCTACAGCCGCGAGCATAGACCCGGTAACTGTCGAGGTCGTCCGACGCCGTCTTGTCGCCATATCCGATGAGGTCGACACCAACATCACGCGGACTGCGTTCAGCCCTTACATCTACGAATATAAGGACTATGCGGTCGGCGTTGTCGATTCGAATGGCGATCTGATTTGTCAATGCACCGCCGGCATGCCGGTATTTGTCGCCGATGTGATGCGAGCCGCGGTCCAGGACGGCCTCCAGCTATACGGCCCCGATCAGCTCCACGAGGGCGATATCATCGTAACAAACTATGCCGGCACAATCGGGCAGCATCTCAATAACGTGACAATGTACACGCCAATCCGGATGCCTGAACAAGGCGACCTGCTGGGCTTTATGGTCGTTGTCATGCATTGGATCGATGTCGGTGGCCGCGATGTCGGTTCACTTTCGAAATTCGCGACCGACATTTTTCAGGAAGGGATCCAGTTCCGTACGGTAAAGCTGCAGAGTCGCGGTGAGAAGGTGCGCGAAATTTACCGGATGATTGAGCACAACACACGTTTCCCCCTTGAGATGATGGGAGATATCAATTCGCAAATTGGCGGCTGTTTGTTGGGTCGGGATAGTGTTATCGAACTCGCCAGCCGTTATGGGATCGATACGTTTCGTCGAGCGATCTCCGTCATCTGGGATCAGTCCGAAGCTCAGGCGCGCGCTGCAATAGCTGCTGTGCCGGATGGAACGTACACTGCAGAGGCGGTGCTTGATAACGACGGTCTGAACCCGGACCCGTTGCCGTGCAAGGTCACGGTTACAGTATGCGGCGATGAGATGACGATCGATCTATCGGCGCTGCCGCGTGAGGTGAATGCGCCGATGAACGCCGGGCGCAGCGGCGGAGGTTCTACGGTTGCGCGGCTTGCTTTTCGTTATCTTCTGCTACCGGAGGGAGATGCCAATGAAGGCACTTTCCGTCCGCTCAAATTGATTTTACCCGAGGGGACTATCGTCAGCGCCGGTCCGACTGCGCCGATGGGATCCTACAATTCGGCTCTCCCAATGCTGATAGACTTGGTCATTCGTGCGCTTAGTACTGCGATGCCCGAACGGGTGGCGGCGGCACATTACGGAACGTTCTCTACGCTGGCGTATTCCGGGCGCCATACGGGCACTGGAAAGGTCTGGCAATGTCATGACTCCGGCTTCGGTGGGTGGGGAGCGCTTCATGACATGGATGGACCCGGACCGTTCCGAACTATGTGTCATGGTGACACGCGGCTCATACCGATAGAGCTTCACGAGGCGACTTACCCCTTCATGGTTGAAAGCTTCAGCTTGCGCACGGATTCTGGCGGTGCTGGCGAATTTAGGGGTGGCCTTGGTCTGGAGCGCCGTTATCTGATGCTGGCGCCGGCGAGGATTTCGACTCGTATTGAGCGAACATTGAGTCCTGCTTGGGGATTGAACGGTGGCCGCGAAGGCAAATCCGGAGCCGCCGTAATTGAGCGCGCCGATGGATCCACGCAGGCTATCTTAAAAGACGTCGTAATGCTTAATGCGGGTGATCGAGTGCGCGTGCATAGCGGAGGAGGGGGTGGTTTTGGCGATCCCCGATGCCGTGACCAGGAACGTGTTCGCGTTGATGTCCAGCGCGGCTACATCTCAAGAGAAGCAGCGCGTGAGATTTACGGTTTGAAGGATTAGCCCTTTTTTTATCTCTATGGGCTTAGCGCACCGAACAGTTACGCCGCTGCCTTCTCGTCACTGTCATCATCTCAGACTTTTGTTGGCCGTGTGTCCGCTGGAGACCGAAGACGCCGATCTGGCCGCACGGATCTTGCTCGACGCTCCGGTCAACTTAGATTAGAGCGAAGTGTTCTCAAGGAAATCGGTCATGGAGCGCATTCGCATTAAAGCAGGCAGCTTCGACTTCATCGCTCGCTTCGAGTCCGAACGCGCGCCGCAGACCTGCGCGAGTTTTCGTTCGATGCTGCCCTACAAGGAGCGAATCATTCACGTGCGGTGGAGCGGCGAAGGTTGCTGGATCCCGCTCGGTGCTCTCGACCTCGGCCTGCCATACGAAAACCCCACCAGCTACCCGGCGCCGGGCGAGATCATTCTCTATCCCGGCGGTATCAGCGAGACCGAAATTCTCCTGGCGTACGGTGCAGTCCATTTTGCCAGCAAACTCGGTCAACTGGCAGGCAATCATTTTCTGACGATCATCGAGGGCAGAGAAAATCTGCGGCCGCTTGGGGAAAGGGTGCTGTGGCAGGGCGCCCAGGAGATCGTGTTCGAAGCGCTTTGAGGTGGCAGCCGTCGCGCGCCGCTATCGACGTACCGCGGACGGCGTGGTCACACGCTTTCGGTGCGGAATGATCGCGTGCGGCTGTCAAAGCCGGTGATGCGAATCACGAGGCTGTCGTCCGGGTAGCAGCCCGTGATCTTTCGCGGCTCCGCTGTGACATCCTCGGCCGCCACCATGACCACGCGATGGCAAGGCTGGTTGATGGTGGCTGCTGACCGGGGTTCGACGGTCGCCGGAAGCTCTTCGGCGGCAAAGCGGCCCGACAGGACAGTTAGACACCCTCAATCATTGGAGCTATGGAAACCTCGCATATCTGCCGGGCCGCCACTTCTCGGAAACAGCGACCGTGTGCGGAGGGAGAGTTGTTCGGCATATCTCTCGCGTGAATGGGAATGGAAACAAGGATGCCCAAGGAACGAACTCTCGACCTCGCGACGGTGGGGAAACTGGTGGTTGCGGGATGGACCGGCCGGGACGCGGCAGCGCTGAACGCGCATATCGAAGAGCTGGCGGCTATCGGCGTCGCGCAGCCAAAGAGCGTGCCGATTTTCTATCGCAATGCGGCTTCGCTGCTGACCACCGCACCGCAGATCGAGACCGTCGGGAGCAAATCGAGCGGTGAAGTGGAGTTTGTCCTCTACTCGCTCGATGACGGCTTATGGGTTGGGGTTGGCTCCGACCATACCGACCGGCAGGCCGAGACTGTCAATGTGACGCGATCCAAACAGATGTGCGCCAAGCCGGTGAGTGCGAAGCTTTGGCATTATTTCGAGGTCAAACCGCACTGGGACCGATTGATGCTTCGCTCGCACGTGCCGGGCGATGACGGTAAGCCGCGACTTTACCAGGAGTGTTCCGTGACAAGCATGCGTGCGCCGGAAGAACTCATCGCGCTTTATACCGGCACCGACCGGCTCCCGGTCGGAACCGCGATGTTCTGCGGCACCAGCGCGGTTCATGGCGCCATGTCTTATTCGGGATCGTTTGCGATGGAGCTGAGCGATCCGGTGCTGAATCGAAGTGTGACACACCGATACGAGGTTCTTCAGCTTCCCGATGAGGGATAGCGTTCCTCGGCGCCGAGTGTGCGGCGTAAAGTGCCGCGCAATAACGATACAATAACATCAAGGAACCGCGTCGATGTCGTCCGCACAATCATCGCCCCTGCCATCCTTCAGCGTCGTCGAAGCGACGATCGGCGACATCCATGCGGCCTACAGAGCCGGCACATTGACGGCCCGTCAGTTGGTGCAAATGTATCTCGATCGGATCGCGGCCTATGACAAACAGGGCCCGGCCATCAACGCCGTTATTTCGCTCAACCCGGTTGCACTAGAGGAGGCCGATCGGCTCGACGCCGCGTTTCGCAAGAGCGGATTTGTCGGGCCGCTGCATGGCGTTCCCGTCCTTATGAAAGATCAGGCCGATTTGAAGGGACTGCCGACCACGCTCGGCTCTGTTCTGTTCAAGGATTACAGGCCCGAGCGCGACTGCTTCGTCGCCGCCAAGCTCAAGCAAGCGGGCGTGGTCTTTCTCGGCAAGGCGACCTTGGGCGAACTCGGCGGCGGCGATACGCACGGCTCGCTGTTTGGTTCGACCCGCAACGTCTATGATCTGCAGCGCACGGCCGGCGGCTCGTCGGGCGGGTCGGGTGCCGCCGTGTCCGCCAATTTCTGCGCGGTCGCGGTCGGGCAGGAGGGCTTTGCCTCGATCCGTCGGCCGTCAATCTGGAACGGCGTTGCCGGTATGCGGCCGACGATGGGGCTGGTCAGCCGCGGCGGTGTCTATGGCGGCTGGCCCACCATCAACGGTTCGCTCGGCCCCATGGCGCGCACCGTCACCGATCTTGCCAAGCTGTTGGACAGCATGGTCGGCTATGACCCCGACGATCCAGTGACCGGCCATGGCGTCGGCCACGCGGCGGAGAGCTATGCGGCCGGGCTTGATCGCGCCGCGCTTGAGGGCGCTCGCCTCGGCATCCTGCGCGAACCGATGGGGTTCACATCGGAACCCGACAGTGAGGATTTCAGGAAAATCGACGAGGTGTTCGATCGCACGATCGGCGAATTGCGCGCGGCCGGCGCCGAAATCGTTGATCCCGTCGTCATTCCCGATCTCAACGCGCTGCTGGCAACGCGGACTCGCAGCGTCGAAGACGATGATACGGCGTATGAATTGTATTTCAAGGGCGGCAAGACGCCGTTTCCGACGCGCGCCGACGCGATGGCCTCGCCGTTATTCGCCGATGTCACCAACAGCGTGCGGCGGCGATGGTTTGCCAATAGTTCCGACGAACGGCAGCTCGACTACCTGCGCGCGCGTGAGACGTTGATGACCAATGTACTCAAGGTCATGGCCGATCATCGGCTCGACGCTATCGTTCACAAGGCCGTCGAACATCAGCCGACATTGATCAAGGACGGCGTGAACGCGCCCTTCGTGGATCAGAAAGGCGCCCCGCACCTCAATACGTTTCTGATTTTCGTGCCGTCGATCGTTGTTCCCGCAGGATTTACGCGCGACAATCTGCCGGCCGGTATCACTTTTCTCGGACGGCCCTATGAGGACGCCAGGATGATTCAGCTTGCCTACGCGTACGAGCAGGCCAGCAACCATCGGCGGCCGCCGGCCACCGTGCCGTAAGCCAACCAAAAACAGAACGGGGAGGGATTGTCGCCAAGCTCAGCGCCGGCGTGGCGCACGCCTTGGAAACTCCGGCTCTGCAGAGGCTCTAGACGGTCAACACGATGGAACGCCGCGACATGACGCTTGAGCATTTCGCTCAGTTCATTCGTGAGGACACGGCGAATTGGACCCAGCAGATCAAGGCCGCGGGCATCAAGCCGGAGTGAACCGGCCGTTCGCGGCGGCAGGGTGCTTCACTCATTGACCCAGCGCATCGGTCGAAATCACGGCGGCTCGCCCGTAACCATCGGCGGACGCGTCGGTCTCCAAAGTCTCCGGCAACGTTGTCGCGTTCGTGGGCGGAAATGGCTTCCGACACAGCCACCACGCTGCCGCGGCCAGCACCAGGCAAGCACCAAGCGGCTCAGGCACGAAGAATGCCCCCAATGCTGCGAGAGCGCGCGGTGTCTTTATGTGTCGTAACGTCAGCTTGCGCACGAACGAACCGTTGGCTGAGTGAGCAAGCGACGGTAACAAAGTATTAACCTAGTGTCGGCGGCTGTCCTTTGGCGTGGTTAACGCCGGGGCCTTCCCGCAGGAGGCGGCAGCGGCCATGGCAAGCAGCAACACATTCGGCGAGCTTGTCGCGCTTGCAGCCGCGCATCATGGCGCGGGGCGCCTGCGCGAAGCCGAAGCAAGCTATCGTGCGGCCCTTTTGCTTTCGCCCGGCCATGCCGCTATCATCAACAACCTCGGCGTCATCGCGGCGAGCGAGGGCCGCCGCGACGCCGCGGCCGCGCTGTTTGACGAAGCGATTGCGCGCGAACACGGCCATGTCGCAGCGCACTACAATCGCGGCGCGGCGCTTGTGGAACTCGGTCGCACGGGCGACGCGATTAAAAGCTTCGAGCGTGTATCCGCTCTCGATCCCGGGCATTACGAGGCGCACCGCGCACTCGGCTTTTTGTGGCTTGAGGGGGGCGACCGCGGCCGCTCGCTCGACCACTTCGCCCGCACGTACGAACTGCGACGCGGTGACGACCGGCTTGATGGCCACGCCAAATTTCTGACCTTTGCGACACGCAGCAAACTGCAGCACGATGCCGAACAATTCCGCTACCTCGCCGAGCGCCGTCGCGACCGCGTGCGCTTCGGTACATTGGCTCGCGCTTACGAGGCGGCGGCGAAGGATTTTCCCGAACGGCCGACCGAGCTTTCGCTGCCGCAGCGGGAGCTGCTCGGCGATGACTACAATACCGCCATCGCCATCGCCGATGCGCCGGAACTCGCCGGCGGTGCGGTAGCGAATCGCGCAGATGCCGAAGGCCTCACGCGCCAATTCTGTGCCGGCCCGGCCGGCGCCATTTATTTTGACGATCTGCTCACGCCGCGTGCGCTGTCGGCGCTGCGGCGGCATTTGCTTGAAAGCACTATCTGGCACGATTTCAGCCATATCGGCGGCTTCGTCGCGTCCTATCTGGAGGACGGCCTCGCTTGCCCGCTGGTGTTGCAGATCGCCGACGAGCTTCGTCAGGCCTTCCCCGGTCTGCTGGCGCAACATCCGCTGTCGCAAGCCTGGGTCTTCAAAGGACTCGAAGGAAGTTCCGCCGTCGACATCCATGCGGATGACGCGGTGATCAGCTTGAATTTGTGGCTCACGCCAACGGCTGCCAATCTGACACCCGAGCGGGGTGGGCTCGCTGTCTGCCGCGAGCCGCCGCCTTCCGGTTGGGCGATGGAGGGCTACGATGCCGACCAGGAACGCATTGTAGCATTTTTGGAACATCACGGCGCGAACACGCTAAGGATCCCGTACCGCGAAAACCGGGCCGTGCTGTTCGAATCCCGTCTGTTCCACGCCTCTGATGATCCGATCTTTGTGCCAAGTTACCAGAATCGCAGGGTAAATATGACATTTTTGTTCGGTCGCCATCGTCCGTGAAGTGCTTGGACGAGCAGCTTTTCTGGGGAGGCGTTCGGATTTTCGGCCATGCCAAAATTGACACAAACCAGCCGCCGCCCTACTTATGAGCTGTCACAGCCCAGCCGCCGCTGAATTTTCGGCCAAGCTCGATTTTGAGCAGAAACCCGGCCCATGTCGTCCGAGCCAAAAAGCAAATACACCAATTCGGCGCTGCGTGTCGGCGACAAGGACGACTATCCGCAACGGCTGGTCGGCGAATTCATCGGCACGGTCGTTTCGAACGATCCGGTCAACGAAGAATATCGGCACCTGATCTTGGATGTGCACGAGCATGCCCTGAAGGCCTATGCGGGGCAGATGTTTCATCTGCTCTGCCCGTCGCCCGACGGCGCCGAAGTCTGGATGCGCCGGCCGATGAGCGTCTATCGCGTCAATCGGCCTAAGGGCCAGGTCGAATTCCTCTACAAGGTCGAGGGGCGCGGCACGCGCGGCATCGCCACGCTTCGCCCCGGCGACGATTTCAATCTTGCGGGCCCGCTTGGTTGCGGATTCAAACTGCAGCCGGATTGGAAGAACATTGCGGTGCTCGGCCGTGGCGTCGGTCTCGCCACGCTCGCGCCGCTGGCGCAGCTTGCGGCGGATCACGGCGTCGGCGTTACCGCAATCTTAAGCGCGCGCAGCGCCGGCGTGCTGATGTCGCAACAGCTGTTCGAGGAGCTCGGCGCACGTACCATCACGGTGCTCGATTCGGACAACAGCAGCGCCGTTGAGAATGTTGAAAAGATCATCGAGGGTTTGATCGCCGCCGACAAAGCCGACGCCTTCTTCACCTGCGGTTCCAACCGGCTACTCAAATTGATGCAGCGGGCCGGCAAGAAGCACAACATCCCCGGCCAGGTCGCGATGGAGCAGATCATGGTGTGCGGGTTCGGCGCCTGTTACGTTTGCATGCGGACCTTTGAGGTCGACGGCAAGCGTGTGCTCAGGCGCGTCTGCCGCGATGGACCTGTATTCGACATGCAGGAGGCGGTGGCATGGTAGATCTTTCGGTCAAGATCGGCGACGTCACGCTGCAAAATCCGGTAACGCCCGCGTCCGGCGCGTTTTCGTGGGAATATAACGACGTCATCGATCTCAACCGGCTCGGCGGCCTTGTCGCCAAGACCATCTGCCGCGAGCCGCGGCTCGGCAATCCGACGCCGCGCATGGCCGAGACCGAAGGCGGCATCATTCAGTCGATCGGATTGCCCGGCAAAGGCATCGAATATTTCGTCGAGCACATCGTGCCCGAATACGCCAGGTTCAAGCCGCCGCTGATCGTCAGCGTGTCATCGGAGAGCATCGAGGACTTTGCCGCGCTCGCCCACGATTTGAGCGTGCCCGATGTCGATGTGATCGAGGCGAATATTTCCTGTCCAACGCGCAATTCCAGCGGCGGCAATTTTGCCATGCACGAGGGTTACACGCGCGACTGCATCAAGGCCATCCGCGCAAAGACCGACAAGCCGCTGTGGGTGAAACTGTCGCCCAACGCCGGCGACATCGTTTCGGTCGCCAAAGCGGCCGAGGACGCCGGCGCGGATTGCCTGGTCATCGCCAACACGTTTCTGTCGCTAAAAATCCGCACCGATAATTTTCGGCCGGCGCTGGGCAACAAGTTCGGCGGTCTGGTGTCGCCGGCGCTCAAGCCGATCATCCTGCGCATGGTCTATCAGGTCGCCAAGGCGGTCAAAGTGCCGATCATCGGCATCGGTGGCGTGACCAAGGCCGAGGATGTGGTCGAGTACATGCTCGCCGGCGCCAGCGCGGTCGGCGTCGGCTATGCGGCGTTCCGCAACCCCACTGCGCTGATCACGATCATCGAGGATCTCGCGGCGTGGTGTGACGAGCGCGGCATCAAGCAGGTGGCTGAGCTGATCGGGGCGGTGCGCGACGACGATATGGAGATGGACACGCTGGCCGCCGCGTCGATCGGCGTCTGAGTAGACGCCCGCGACACCCCCGTTGTCCGCGCGGATTTCCCTGTTAGTGTTCGCCTTCATATCGAGGGACACAGCGATCATATGACTGCGGCGCTCGACGGCATCCGCGTGGTTGAATTCGCCAATTATGTCTCCGGTCCTTACGCCGGCATGCTGCTTGGCGATTTCGGCGCGGAGGTGATCAAGGTGGAGTCGCCCGACGGCGGCGATCCGTTCCGCGGCTGGGGCCGGGTCGAGTACAGCCCGACCTTCGGCTCGGTCAATCGCAACAAAAAAAGCGTCGTGCTCGACCTCAAGAGCGCCGAAGGGGTGACCGCCGCACGGATGCTTATTCGCACGGCCGACGTGCTGATCGAGAACTTTCGCATCGGCACGATGGAGCGGCTCGGGCTCGGTTACGACGAGGTATCGCGCAACAGTCCCGGCTTGGTGTGGTGCTCGATCACCGGCTTCGGCAGCGACGGGCCGTATGCGTCGCGCCCCGGGTACGACACCGTCGGCCAGTCGCTGAGCGGGTTGCTCAGTCTTCTCACCGATCTGCAGCATCCGCGGCCCATGGGTATCTCGCTGTCGGACCATCTGTCCGGCATCACCGCGTGCAACGGCATCATGGCGGCGCTGATCGCGCGCGGCCGCACCGGCAAGGGCCAGCGCGTCGACACTTCGCTGTTGGAAGCCACGGTGTCGTTCTGCGGCGAGAACGCCGCGCGCTTTTTCGAGAACGGCAAAGTGCCCAGCCGCGCCACGCGGACCCACCAAGCGCAGGTCTATGCGTTCGTCGGGTCCGACGGCAAACCATTTGTCATACACTTGTCGACGCCGACGAAATTCTGGCAGGCGCTGGCGAAGGTCGCGGGCCGGCCCGAGTGGATCGCCGATCCGCGTTTTGCCACCAAGGAAACGCGCGGCCGCCACTATGACATTCTGAACGACGAACTCGCCAAGATCTTCGCGACTGACATTCGCGCGACGTGGCTCGCCAAGCTGCAGGCCGCGGACGTGCCGGCCGCGCCGCTCAATACGCTCGACGAAGTATTCAGCGATCCGCAGGTCCAGCACCTCGGGCTGCGCCAGGACGTGCCGCATCGCAGCCTCGGTACGGTCGGGCTGGTGCGCAACGGCGTGCGCATGTCGGGGACGCCAACGGAGATCCGCTCGGCGTCGCCGGAGCTCGGCGAGCATACCGAAGAAATTCTGGCAGAGTTGAAGGCGGGTGCATGAGCGGGCTCAACGTACGCGTCTCGAGGCGGGAATTCTCCGTGGTCTTTGCGGGATTCGCCGTGGTGTTGGGTGCGCCAAGCGCCAGCGCAGAACCGGTGGCGGATTTTTACCGCGGCAAGACGGTCACGCTCTACACCGCGGCGTCGGTGGGCGGCGGATACGATCAGTATGCGCGGCTTCTCGCCAAGCACATGCCGCGTCACATTCCCGGCAAGCCGAATATCGTCGTCTCCAACATGGTCGGCGCCGAGGGGCTGCGGGTGGCGAACTATCTTTATAATGTCGCGGCGCAGGACGGCACTGTGATCGGCGGCTTGTCGCGCAACACCGGGCTGGCGCGTTTCTACGGTTTCAACAGCGACGGCATCCAGTTCGACGCGCGGAAATTTCACTGGCTCGGCTCGCCCGAGCAGGAGGTCGGCCTCTTTATTCTCTCTGCCAAGTCCGGGCTGCACTCGATCGACGATCTGAAAACGCGTCAGGTCACGGTCAGTTCGACTGCCGATAATTCGCCGACCACGGTGTATTCGCGCCTCCTCAATGTCACGCTCGGCACCAAGCTCAAGCCGATCAGCGGCTATGCGGGCTCGCAGGCCTGCCTTCTGGCGCTCGAGCGCAATGAAGTCGACGCCCATATTTCCGGCGGCTCGTCGGCGCCGTTCCGCGCGCGCGTGCTGCCATGGATCGCGAAGGGCGACGATAAGGTCATCATGCTGATGGGCATGAAGCGCGACCCGGCGTTTCCCGGCGTGCCGACCGCCATCGAGGTCGAGGCGACGCCCGCCGACAAACAATTGTTCGAGATTGCGTTCGCCGAGCAGGTCATGGGCCGTCCGTTCGTGTTGCCGCCAAAAATGCCGGCCGACCGGGTCGCGGCATTGCGCGCGGCGTTCGATGCCACCATGAAGGATCAGGAATTTCTTGCGGACGCGCAGACGCAGAAAGCACACATCGATCCGGTCAGTGGCGTCGAAATCAATGCGCTCCTTGAGCGGGTCTATTCGGCGCCGCCGGAGGTTGCCGACCGCCTGCGCAGCATCGTCAAATAACACTGAGAGAGCCGCGGCATCGGCCAGAGACGAGGAGCACCATGATCGAACCATCACGCGAACTGCGCGATGTTTGCGCTATCGTCGGCGCCGGCAACAGCCGATTGGGCCGGGTGCCCGGCGTATCGAGTCTCGATCTTCTGGTCGAGGCGATGCACAACGCCATCGTCGATGCCGGCGTCAAGGTCACCGACATCGATGGCATCATCTGCCGCGGTCCCGACGAAAGCTACGCGCATCACCAGCTGATGGGCGCGCGGCTCGGCATCAACGCCCGTTTCTCCACCACGCTCGACAATGGCGGCGCCAGCCAGATTCTCGGCGTGGCGCTCGCCACCATGGCGATCAAGGCCGGCATGGCGTCGACGGTGATCATCGGCTTCGGCCGCGATTCGTGGTCGCGCACGCACTCATCGAAGGAAGCCAATCTGCGCAACGAGACGCGGCCCGACAGCCAGCTCGCGCACGAGTTCGGTCCCGAATACGGTTTTTTCGGAGCGGTTGCCGCGCACGCCTTCGGCGCGACGCGGCACATGCACCTTTACGGCACGACGCGCGACCAGTTCGGCGCCATTGCGGTCGCGTTCCGCGAACACGCCTTGCGCAATCCCGATGCGCAGATGAAGAAGCCGCTGACGATGGCGCAGTACCACGAAGCCGCGCCGGTGGTGGAGCCGTTCGGACTGCTGGATTGCAGCTTGCGCAGCGACGCCGCCGGCGCCGTCATCGTCACCAGCCGTGAACGCGCGCGCGACCTGCGCCAGCCGCCAGTACCGATCAAGGGTTTCGGCAGCTTCAACAATCTGCGCGGCTGGTTCGCCGACGACAACATGGTGACCACGGCGGCGAAGAACAGCGGCGAATCGGCGTACCGCATGGCGGGCGTCGGGCCGGCCGATGTCGGCACGGCGCAGATCTATGATTGCTTTACCTACATGGTGCTGACGCAGCTTGAGGATTACGGCTTCTGCAAGAAAGGCGAGGGCGGCCCGTTCGTCGCTTCCGGCGCGTTGCGCATGGGAGGGCGGCTGCCGACCAACACCTCCGGCGGCCAACTGTCGGAATCGCACTGCGAGGGCATGCTCCAGGTCGTCGAAGGCGCGCGCCAGATGCGCCACACCTATCCGACGGAGCGCCAAGTCGCCGGCGCCGATATCGCGCTCGTTTCCGGTCATGGCGGCAATCAGGTCTGCCACTCCACGCTGATTTTAGGACGTGCCTGATGCCCGACACCGCAAAAAAGCCCGCGCCGCGCCCGTCGCCGGAGTCAACGCCTTATTGGAAAGCCGCGCGCGAGCACCGCCTTGAGATTCAGCACTGCGACGCCTGCGGCCAATTCTGGTTTCCGCCGTCGCAAAACTGTCCGCATTGTCTGGCGTCGAACTTCACCTGGATGCCGGTGTCCGGCCGCGGCAAGGTTTTCAGCTTCGTTACCTACCACCGCGTCTATCATCCCGCCTTTGCCAAGGAGGTGCCGTACGTGGTGGCGTTGGTCGAACTGGACGAGGGACCGCGGCTTCTCACCAACATCGTGGGCGTGCCGCCGCAGCAGGTCGCCTGCGATATGCCGGTTCAGGTGACGTTTGACGACTACGATGAGGGCGTGGCGGTTCCGAAATTTCGGCCGTTGAAAGCCGGAACGTGAAGCAAACCGAGCCAGTAACCCATCGCCGTGCACACGCGGGTGCGGTGTGCATCATGTTTGCCGCCTTTGTTGTTGCAATTGTATTTGCAGCGCTCGGCATCGGCACCGCGCGTGCACAAAACATTCTGCTCAGCCATGCACCGGATCGCGACAAGGCGATTATCGACGGCGCGCGCAAGGAAGGGCAGGTGGTGTTCTACTCCGCGATGATCGTCAATCAGGCGCTGCGGCCGCTGGCCGACGCGTTCATGAAAAAATATCCGTTCATCAAAATGACGTTCTGGCGCGGCGACACCGAAGAGATCATCGACAAGCTCGGCGCCGAAGAGCGCGCCCGCAATGTCGTCGCCGATATCGCCGAGGGCACCGGGGTTGGCGATCTCGCTGTCGGCGCCGGGCTGACGCAGCCATATTTTACGCCGCTGGTCGCGGAGCTGCCCGAACGTTACCGCGATCCGCAAAATCGCTGGACTTACACGCGCATCAGCTATTTCAGCGCCGCTTACAACACGCGGCTCGTGCCGCCGGGAACACAGCCGAAAAGCTACGACGATCTGCTCGATCCGCGCTGGCGCGGCAAGCTTAGCTGGCGCGTCAACACGGCGAGCGGCACGCCGCTGTTCATCACCGCGCTTCGGCTGGCGCGCGGCGAGGCCAAGGCCGATGCCTATCTCCACAAGCTTGCGCAGCAGAAGATGATCAATTTCGGCTCGGGTAGTGCGCGCACGCTGGTCGACCGCGTCATTGCCGGCGAGTTCCCGATCGCACTGAATATCTTTGCTCATCATCCGCTGATCAGCAAAGCCAAAGGCGCGCCGGTCGACTCGCAGCTCATGGACCCGGTGCCGAGCACCGCGGGCACCATGGTGATCCCGAAAGGCGTGCGTCATCCATATGCGGCGATGCTGCTCGCGGATTTTGTGCTGTCCAAGGAGGGCCAGCAGATTCTCGCCGGCGCCGATTATTTCCCGGTCCGGGCCGACGTGTCGCCGCGTGCAGGGCTCGCCTCGGTCATCCCGCAACGCGCGGGCGTGCCCGAGCTGTTCATCAGCCCGGATGACCTTAACCGCTATACCGAAAGCTCTCAGAAACTCTTTGAAAAGCTCTTCCAGTAAGTGGGCCGCTAGGCGTGGTTGGTTGTAAGCAGGGTGGTGCTGATTGCCGCCGGCGCGATGGTCTGCTCGAGCGGAGAGGACGCGGTGAGCGTGCCGGTGTCCGGTGCGAATGACGCCATGGCTTGGGTGAGCAGCGTCGTTGGCGGCGCTGCCGCCGGAGTGGCCGATACGCCGCTGATCGACCATTCGAGGCCAACCTGACCGAACGGGGTGGTCACCGGCGCGATGGTATTGTTGTTGATGTCGTAGAGTTCGAACACGCCGGTATTCGAATTGCGCATCAGCATGTCGGTTTCGTTGGCGTTGCCGGAGAAATCGCCAAAGCCCGCAATCGTCCATTCCAGCCCGACCTGCCCCATGGGGGCGAACGATGTGATGGTGTTGTTGCTGATGTCGTAGACCTCGAATGCGCCAGTATTCGAATTGCGCATCAGCATGTCGGTCTCATTGGCGCGGGTCGAGAAATCGCCAAAGCCCGCGATCGTCCATTCCAGCCCGACCTGGCCCATGGGGGCGAACGACGTGATCGTATTGTTGACGATGTCGTAGACCTCGAATGCGCCGGTATTCGAGTTGCGCATCAGCATGTCGGTCTCGTTGGCGCGGGTCGAGAAATCGCCGAAGCCCGCAATCGACCATTCCAGACCGACCTGGCCCATCGGCCCCGCAAACGTGATGGCGTTGTTGGCGATGTCGTAGACTTCGAATTGTCCGGTATTGCTGTTGCGCATCAGCATGTCGGTCTCGTTGTCGCGAGTCGAGAAATCGCCAAACCCCGAGACCGTCCATTCCAGGCCGACTTGTCCCACCACAACGTTGCCGGTAATGTTGTTGTTGCTCACGTCGTAGAGCGTGAACACCCCGGTCGTCGGGTCGCGCATCAGCAGATCGGCGGTGTCGGCACCGTTAAAGCCGCCGACGCCAGCCACCTGCAGCACCGGATTGATCTGGCCGAGTGGGCCGTCGAGCAGGATGGTGTTGTGGCCGATGTCGTAGAACTCGTAGGCGCCATCGGAATTGCGCAGCATCACCAGCGTGGCGGAGGTGCCGGCCGGCGACGCCGCGTTCGGTGGCGGCGTCACCGTGAAGGTGGTGACGCTGCCCCACTGGGCACCGTCATTGGCCCGCACCATCAGGGTGTCGCTGCCGTAACCGGTGTCGAAGCTCAGTTGCGCCAGTTGTGCCACGGTCACGTCGATGACCTGGTTGGTGGGTTCGACCGTGCCGTTGAACACCCAATGGCCGCTGTCGGTCGTGATGTCCTCGACCTCGTAGCTCGTGATCGTATTGCCGCCGAACGCGGTCCCTGCAAACAGGCTCGATCCCGCAAGCGCCAGGTTCGGGGCCTGCAGCTCGTTTGCCGCCGTGACTGTCGGCGCTGTCGTCGGCGCGTGGGCCGCGGCCGTAACCGTGAAAGTGGTGAAGCCGCCGAGGCCCGAGGCGTCCGACGCCGCCACTTCGAGCGTGTCCGATACCGGCGTGCTGGCCGAGCCGGCGACGAAGCTCAGCTCGGAGAGCTGCGCCGCCGTTAGCGTCGTGATGTGGCCGTTCGGCAGCACCGCGCCGTTGAGCACCCAGAAGCCCTGCGAGGAGCCCGTATTCTCGTCTTCCACCTGATAGGTCAGGATCGGGGCGCCGGCGGCGTCGCTGGCACTGAACAATTGCGCTGCCGTGAAGCTCTCGCTGGCGCTGGCGTTGATGTTCGACGACACCGCGGTCACCACCGGCGTCGGCGGAGCGTTTGTCACCATGATCGTCGGAACGGCCGAGACGTTGTCAGAGCCGGTCAGATCGGCCTCGTTGGCAGCCAGATCCTCAATCGTGCCGCCGTTGAGGCTCACACCGGAGGACGATGTTGCCAGCGCGGGTGTGCTCTGGCCGGCGAGCACGGTGTAGTCGAACACCAGCGCGGTCGATGTCGAGTCGGCGGCATCGAAGGTCGCGACGCCGCCGTCGTTCAGCCCGAGCGTCGGGGAACCAAAGGCCGTCTCGACCAGAACCGCCTCGTTCATGGTGACGGTCACCGTCACCAGAGCGCCTTGACCGACGGTGCTGGTCGGCGCGCTGAATGCGACGCTTTGCACGGTCGGCGCGGTGAAATCGGTCGTCTGCGTGATCGTATGATCGGCGCCGGCAAAAACGGCTATGACCTGGTTCACCGCGGCGACATCCGCGTTATCCAGGATCGCGACATTCTCCCAAGCATGCGGATTGTCGGCGCTGCCGTTGGGATCGACTTGAAGGACGAGGTCGTTGCCGTTGCCGGACGCGATCAGCCGGACAAAGTCGACGATCTGGCTTCCGGCGGTAAAATTGCCGTCGACCAGCGCCGAGACGTCGAGTACGTCGCCCTGAGCGAGCGAATAGTCCGTCACGGTGTCGACGTTGGCCGGCCCAGCGAGCGAGAATTGGAACGTGTCGCCGCCGTCGCCGCCGGTCAGAATATCGTTGCCGCCGCGACCTTCGAGAATGTCATTGCCCGGTCCGCCATTGATGATCTCGTCCGGCGTGCTGCCGACGAGGATGTCATTGCCGGCGGTGCCGTTGATGATGTTCTGCGGGAAAGCGCCGAGCGCGTTCGCCGGGAAGCCGCCGCCGGTATCGAAACTGTTGTCGTTGGGAGTCGAATTGGTGCCCAAGTCCTGCACCGTACCGTCGGCCCCTAGTCTGACGAGTTCGTAGCCGTTGGGCGTATAAGCCGAGAAGTAGAGGCTGTTGTTAACGATCTGGAATCCGCCGTCGACGCCGGCTTGCGTTGGGCCCGACCCGTCACCGAGATCGACCGTCGTCAGGACGCCACCGGCCGTGAGCTGGTAAAGGCTCTCGCCGCCGTTCGTGTTGTAGGCGTCGAAGTAGAGATTATCGCTGAAGACAACAAAACCGCCAGGAAGATCGGGATCGAAGATCCCGGCGTTCGTGTCGGTGATTTCAGTGATTGTGCCCGACGGATCGAGCTTGAAGAGCTGTGTGCCCTCACCTTGCGTCGTGGCGGCGAAATAGGTGCTGCCGGCGAAATCGACAAAGCCGCCAAACCCGCCGGCGCCCTCAAGTGTTTCGTTCGTTGTGCCGTTGAAATATGTAAGTGGCGTAAGCGTACCATCGGCGCCAAGCTTGAACAGTGTATCGTCGCCAAGCGCAACGCTGAACTCGTTGAAGTAAAGGCTGCCATCAAACTCGTGGAAGGCGCTGCTTGTATCTTGGCCGACCGGTTGGTGAACTAGGACCGACCCGGTCGGATCGACCGGGTCTGGCCTCGTCGAGCCCGCAGCAAGCTCGAACAGCGTTTCGCCGAGAGTGTCGCTGGTAGCGTTGAAGTAGAGCGCATTGTCGAAGACGTAAAAGCCGCCGTCCTCGCCGGCGCTGCTGCCGAACTGGGCGGTTGCCGGGATCCGCGTCGTTATTTCCGTAATGTTGCCGTTGGGGTCGAGCTGGATAAGGTCCGGGTTGAACCCATTGGTCGTTGTTGTAATTGCTGAGAAGTAGAGATCGCCGTCGAATTCGACAAAGCCGCCATTCTGACCGGCGAAGGTTTCAAAACCGGGATTGGGTGAGATGACCTGCGATGTGCCGTCGGCGTTAAGCTTGACGACTTGGCCGCCGGCATTCGTCTCCGCCGCAAAATACAGACTGCCGTCGAATTCGGTGAAGTTGGCGCTGACGCCGGAATCGGCATCGAAGAAACCGTCGAAGCTGTTGCCGTTCGACGAAACCGGCGCGACCGTGCCGTTGGGCGTGAGCTCGTAGAGCGCCTCGGTTCCGCCGGTGGCACTACCGTTGGCATTGAAATAGAGGCCGCCGGCGAATTGAAAGAAGCCACCGTCCTCGCCGGCAAAGCTGCCGTTCGGCGAATTCAGCGGGATGGCAAGCGGATTGCCGTTGGAGTCGAGCGTATAGAGATCGGGATTGCCGCTATTACCTGGGCCAGCGAACGAAGAGAAATAGAGATTCGACGGGCCGGTGTCGTCGACCAACACGGTGACCGCGATGGTGCCCTGCTTGGGGGCGCCGTTGTCGGTCGCGGTGTAGGAAATCGTCTCGCCGCCGAATTCGCCGCTTGGCGGCGGCGTATATTCAAGGCTGGCGAGTTCCGCAGGCGTCAGCATCGCACCGGCCGTCGCGGTGACGAAAGTCGAGCCGTTGAAGTATTGAGTGGTGCCGTAGGTCGGCACGGAATTGAGCGTGATGATAGGCGTCGTGCCGTCGCTGTCCGTTGGCGCGGCGATGTCGAGTGCGATCGGTCCGGTGCCCGCGACCGCGATCACATTGTCGGGATTGGAAATCACCGGCCTCGGCACCTGAAGCTCGACGGCGCCGAGGTCGAGCGTGCCGTCAACCACGCGCGGATCGCCGCGTGCATCGACCGGCAGCGGTTCGGCGGTGTTGCCGTTATTGTTGAGATCGTCACTGTCGGGCGGCAGCGCGCCGACGTCACCGGCATCCTCTGCGGCGCCCCCTTGCGTGATCAGCACGGTCTGGACCGCACCACCGTTGTTAGCCAAGGTGCCGGCAAAGACCTGGGACAGATCGGACGGCGAGACGTAGATGTCGGTGCCGGGGCGGCCGATGCCGGACTGCGAGAACAGGTTGACGCCCGAGTAATTCGTCGTCCCGAATCCGGCAAGGTCCGGTCCCTGAGAGGAGGCGCCGTTGCCGGCGACAATGCTGTTCGTCAGTGTCAGGCTGCCGGCGGCATTATAGATGCCGCCGCCGGACTGGGACGCCTCGTTGCCGGTGACGGTCGAGTCGAACATCGACACGTCGCCGCAGCCGCACGCCGCGTTGTACAGGCCGCCGCCGTAAGTGGCGCTGTTGTCGGCCAGCGTGACGTTGGTCAGCGTCAGATCGCTGCCGTTGTCGATGCCGCCGCCGGCAGAAGCGCCGGTGTTGTTGGAGATTGTCGTATTGTACAACCCGGCGGCGCCGATGTTGTAGAGGCCGGCGCCGGCGCTCGAGCTGGCATACCCCGGCAAGCCGCCGCCGGCACTGGCGGTGATCTGGTTGCCCGACAGAGTCGAATTGGTGAGTGTCAGCTCGCCGGCGCTGGCAATGCCGCCGCCGATATAACCCGCGCTATCGTTCGACACCGTTGAATTGGTGAGCGTCAGCGCGCCTTGATTGGCGATGCCGCCGCCGACATAGAGGGCGCTGTCGCCGGACACCGTGGAATTGGTCAGCTGCAGCGAATCGCCCTCGTTGATGGCGATGCCGCCGCCATAGGCGGCGTTGCTGCCAGTTATGGTCGAATTGGAGATGGTAAGCTCGGCACCTCCGAAACCAGATGATGTCCCAACTTGAATGGCGCCGCCGTCGTCGAAGCGCGTATTGCCTGCGTACCCGCCGGTGATGGTCAGCCCGTTGATCGTCGAGGTGCCATGGACGGCGTCGAACACGCGCGAGTTGCCCTGCGCGTCGACGGTAATGTTGTTGTTGCCGCCGTCGATGGTGATGTTGCTGGTGATGTCGAGTTCGCCACTGGTCAGCTTGAGCGTATCGCCCGCAAGCAACGGATCGAAGTTGATGGTGCTGCTGCCGCCAGCCGCTTTGGCGTCGAGGATGGCTTGCCGCAGCGAGCCGGCGCCGCTGTCGTTGGTGTTGATGACTGTGATCGTTGCCATGACTGCCCTTCCCTGCGCCGTTTACGACGGCATCATTGTGCGGCTAACGGCGCGATGGCCTGCACCGGTTGCGGCATGGTGTCGTTCTGCTTTTCCGCGCTCGGCTGGCGCACGATGCGGAATGCCTTGGATTCTTTGAGATCCCGCCAGAACGAGAGTTGCGCGTAACGCTTGAACAGGTCCGGCGGCAGCACGGTCTTGCGCGGTCGCGGCTTCACCTGCGGATGAACGCGGTGCAGGCCGTCGAGGCCGAGCTGAGCGTCGAATGTAGGCGCGTCGTATTCGACCTTCTTGAAATCGTGCTTGAACGGCTTTTCGTCCAGAAACTTATAGATCAGTTCGAACACCTCCGCCGGGCGGAGCGCCAGCAGATCGTATTCCAGCACCAGTACGCGCTCAGCGTTTTCCGAGTAGCAGGCTTCGCGCAGCGCGTGCCAAGCGTAGCCGACCAGGCGGTTGGCATGGGCCAGCGCTTCGACGCGGGTGTAGACGGTCGAGCGCTCCGCCGCGTTGTTGAACAGCCGGGTATGCTCGAAGGCGTTATTGCGATACTGCCGTTCCAGCGAATCCATCACCCAGGCGACGTCGCGCACGCAGCAGATGATCTTGGCGTCGGGGAACAGCCGCATCAGCGCCGGCAATTGCGCTGTCCAGGCGCGATTGGTGTCGAAAATCACCGGCCGCTTGTGATCGGCGTAATAGCTATCGAACAGGCCGCGCAGAAGCCGCGCGCGCTGCGTGTCGTTGACCATGGTGGAGAGTTCGGATCCGGCCGAGACCTGCGCGATCAGATGATCGAACAGGGAAGCGATGGGGCTCGACATTCCCGCGTAAAAGCGCGGATTCTGCCGCAGGATTGCTGCGGTCAGCGTCGAGCCGGCCCGCGGCAGGCCAGAAATAAAATGGAACGCACGCTCACTCACTGAACCACTCACCCAACCAGGAGACGGAAGCACTCCGCAAGCTATCAGGTCAAATGCAGTCGTGACAATTCATTCAGTATTAACCATTTATGACAGCCCGCGGACGCGATGTCCGCCGAGGCTGATCCGCGTCGATGGGCGGGGCGTGGTCGGCCATTCGTCCCACATGCGAGGCGGCCTGCCTGCCACGATTGCGCAAAGGCCGGCGGCACAGTAAGTCCCAAAGGTTCCTCCCGTCGCATCGGCCGGAGGGCAGGGGAGGGCGCGGCTCGATTGCGCAACGGGATTGTCCGTTTTCGCTCGTCTTGACGTTGCGATCCCACGCGTAATGGCGCTCTCTCGCCTGCGCGTCTCGCCCCTCGTCATCGTGCTGGCTGCGATCCTGCTCGTGCTCATCGTGCCACCGGCGTTGTTCCTGCTCAATGTGAGCCTGCACGAAACCCGGCCCGACGGCTCGTTTGGCGCATTCACGCTGCGGTTTTACCGCGGCCTGTTTGCCGAGCGGCTGTTTCTGTCGAGCGCCGGCAACACGCTCCTCTACGCCTTCGGCTCCTCGGTCATCGGCATTGTCATCGGCACCGTGCAGGCGCTGATCGTGGAGCGGACCAACACACCGGGTCGCAAGCTCGCGTTTTTCGGCGCGATCATCTCGCTCGGCGTACCGCACATTCTCTATGTGGTGGCGTGGCTGCTGCTGCTCGGCCGCGCCGGCCCGGTCAACGACGCCATACATCATATGACGGGCTACGCGCAGGCGCTCAACGTCTATTCGATGGGCGGCATGGCGGCCATCGAGGGCATCGGCTTCGTGCCGCTGACGTTTCTGCTGATGTCGGCGGCTTTGCGCTCGATGGATGCGTCGTTCGAGGAGGCGGCCATTATGGCGGGCGCCAATCCGTTGCGCGCCTTCGGCGCCGTCACCTTGCGCATGGCCGCGCCCGCGCTCGCCGCGCTCGCGCTTCTGTTTTTCGCGCGCGCGTTCGAATCGTTCGAGGTGCCGGCTTTGGTCGGGCTCGCCGGCAACATCAACGTACTGACCACGACGATCTTTCAGGCCATGCACCGGACCGGCATGCCGAGCTATGGCGAGGCCGGCGCCTATTCGATCTGTCTCGTCATCATCATTGCGGTGCTGTTGTTGTGGCAGAGCCGGCTGTCGCGCCACGCGCACAAGTATCAGACCATCACAGGAAAGGGCTTTCGCCCGCGCATGATCGATCTCGGCGCATGGCGTTACCTCAGTGCCGCCATCCTGATCGGCCTGTTTCTCATCGTCACGATCATTCCGGTGGCGATGCTGGCGTTCACGTCGTTGCAGCCGTTCTACGACGGCATCACCTATGGCGCGCTGACGCGCGCCTCGCTGGATAATTATCGCGTGCTGCTCGGGCCGGGCGATTTTCGCGATTCGGTCCTCAACACGCTGGTGCTGGGCGCGGCGACGGCGACCATCGTGACGCCGTTTACCGCCCTGTGCGCGTGGCTCGTGGCGCGGCGCGTGCCGGGCGCGGCCTTGCTCGATCAACTCGCCACGCTGCCGCTGGTGTTTCCAGCGCTCATTCTCAGCGTCGCCTTTCTCGATGTGTTCGTGAACATGCCCGTGCCGCTCTATGGCACGCTGATCTCGGTGATCATCGCGTCGGCGGTGCGCTATATGCCGTTCGGCATGCGCTACAGCTATACGGGCGCGCTGCAGATCCATCCGGATTTGGAAGCCGCCGCGACCATCGCGGGTGCGTCACGCGGCGCATTGTTCGGCCGCATCGTCATACCGCTGCTCGCGGCGTCGCTGGTCAGCGCTTGGCTGGTGGTGTTTTTGTTGTCGGTGCAGGTCGTGGCGCTGCCGCTGCTTCTGGTCGGACCGGGCTCCGAGGTCATGGCGGTGACGCTGTTCGAACTCTGGCAGAACGGCCAGGTCACCGAGCTCGCCGCGATGGGCGTGGTGTGGATCGCGCTGATGACCGTGGTCAGTTCGGTGTTCTACATGCTGACGCGCAATCAGCAGTTTGCGGCATAGCCCGTCTGCTCGTGCGCCGCGGGCCTTTCCGGCTGCGCCCGATCGGCATAACCTGACGGCAAACGAGCCGCATAAGCGCCGGGGTGACGGCGGCAGTGCCAGTGCCAGTGCTGAATGAACGAAACCAGGATTGCCCATGCCGCATAGCCGAGACGAGACCCGCATCTACAACAAGAATAAGTTCAAGCTCGGACTGTTCGGAATGAATTGCCGGGGCGGGCTGAGCCTCACCAAGGCGCCGGAACGCTGGGATGCATCGTGGGACAATAACGTCAAGGCCGCGCAATTGGCCGATGACGCCGGGCTCGAGTTCCTGCTGCCGATCGGGCGCTGGCACGGCTATCAGGGCGAGAGCGACACCCAGGGCACCACGTTTGAGACGATCGCCTGGGCGTGCGGACTGCTGGCCTCGACGCACGACATCACCACGTTCGGCACGCTGCATGTCGCCTTCATCAATCCGGTGTTTGCCGCCAAGCAGATGGTGACCGCCGACCATATCGGTCATGGCCGGTTCGGGCTCAACGTCGTCTCCGGCTGGAATCCGATCGAGTTCGGCATGATGGGCGTCGCGCTCGGTGATCACGACGGCCGCTACGACTATGCCGAGGAGTGGCTCACGATCGTCAATCGCGTCTGGTCGGAGGACAAGCCGTTCGACTTCGACGGGCACCACTACAAGCTCAAGGCGGTGCTCGGCAAACCCAAGCCGTGGTGGGGCAGCCGCCCGATCCTGGTCAGCGCCGGCAATTCGGAAACCGGCCGCGATTTCGCCGCGCGCAATGCCGATTGCCTGTTCACGACGGTGCCGCCGACCGACGAAGACCTGCGCACCAAGCTCAAATATTTCCGCGACGCCGCGCCGGCCGGGCAGCTGCGCAACATCTTCGCCAGCTGTCATTTGATGGTGCGCCGCACCCGCAAGGAGGCGGAGGAATACCATCATTACATCGTGCACGAGCAGGGCGACTGGGAGGCTGCGAACTACGCCTTCAACCTGCGCGGCTCGCGCATCAACACCTGGCTCAAGGCCGATGAAGACAAGCTGAAAGAGCGCCTGATCAGCGGTGCCGGCTTTCCGTGCATCGGCAGCTATGACGACGCCATCGAGACATTCAAGCGGCTGAATAGTGCCGGCCTCGATGGTGCGGCGCTCGGCATGATCAACTATGTCGACGACTTCCCCCATATCAGGGACGAACTGTTGCCGCGCATGGAGCGCGCCGGGCTGCGCGAGCCGATCCGGCAGACCGCGACCGCGGCCGAGTAACGAATGACGAGCAAAGGCTTGAATGGGAGCGAAACAAATGAAGATCGTTGATGTGCGCGTCGAGGAATCCGTTCTCCCGAAGAAGGACAAGGACTGGAAATTCGCCCTCGCGGCGAATCCGGCGACGGAAGGTTGGGTCGTGTCCATCCAGGCCGAAGACGGCACGGTCGGCTACGGCTACGCCTCGACGATGAACCATTACGGCGCGCCGCATGAGGCGGTGAAGGGCGCGCTCGACCGGCTGGGCCAGCGCCTGATCGGCCGCGACTCGCGCCAGATCGCCGCGATCCTCGACGATCTCGATCACGCCATGCACGGCAACAACCAGGCCAAGTCCGGGATCGATTGCGCGCTGCACGATCTGTTGGCGCGCCGGCTCGGCGTGCCGATCTGCGATCTGTTCGGTGGTCCTGCGGTGCGCGAATTTCCATCGCTGCGCATTCTGCCGATCAAATCGCCCGCCGACATGGCCAAGAACGCGCGCATGCTGGCCGACAAGGGCGTGCGCCATTTCAAGATCAAGGTGCATGGCGAGGTCGACGAGGATGTCGCGCGCGTTGAGGCGATCCGCGCCGAGGTCGGCCCGGACGCGCATCTCACCATCGACGCCAACCAGTCCTACGCACCCAAGGACGCGATCCGCGCGCTTAATGCGATGGCGGCAAGCCGCATCGATCTCGCCGAGCAGCCGGTTCACGCCAACGATCTGATCGGGCTCAAAACGGTGACGCAGGCGGTGCCGATCACGGTCGAGGCTGACGAAGCGGCCCATTCGCTCGATCAGGTGATGATCCTGGTGCGCGAACGCATCGTCGACGCGATCAGTCTGAAGATCACCAAGCTCGGCGGCCTGCGCAAGACATTCGCCGCGGCACAAATCTGCGCCGCCGGCGGCGTGCGCTTTCGCATGGGCGCCCATGTCGGGCCGATGCTGCTCGCGGCGCACGCCATGCAGCTTGCAGCGGCGCTGCCGGGCATCTGGTACGCCTCGGAGTTGACCGAGTTCGATGGCCTCGCAGAGGATCGCTGGGAAGGGCTTAAGCTCGTCGACGGCGTGCTGTACCACTCCGATGCCATCGGCTGCGGCGTCACCCCGAAGGCCGGCGCGACGCAAAGCCTGCGTAAGAGCGCCTGACATGCGCCTCGCCGCGCTTTGGACTGGCGCACTTGCGCTCACGGCCGCGTGCGCCATCACGAGTCTGCTCGCCACTGCCGCAGCGGCGCAAACCGCCAACGGTATCCTGACCTACAAGGGGCCGGACCGGGAGCAGAAGCTGATCGCGGGAGCCAAGCAGGAGGGCGCGATCGTCTTCTATTCCGGCATGATCGTCAACCAGGCGCTGCGGCCGGTGACGGAAGCGTTCGAGCAAATATATCCGTTCATCAAGATGACGTTCTGGCGCGCCGATTCCGAAGTCATCGCCACTAAGGTCGCCGCCGAGATGCGCGCGCACAATCCGGCGGGCGACGTCATCGAAGGCACCGGCATCGGCGACATGGCGGTGCAGGAAGGCATCGCCCAGCCGGCATGGTCGCCGCAGATCGACGGCATTCCGGAGCGGCTGCGCGATCCGCGCGGGCTATGGGCGCCCACCCGCATGAGCTATTTCTCGATCGCCTACAACACCAAGCTGGTTGCGGCGGCGGACGCGCCGAAGACCTACGACGATCTGCTCGATCCGAAATGGAAGGGCAAGATCGCGTGGCCAATACTCTCGTCCATCGGTGCGACGCTGTTCGTCACCAACCTGCGGCTCGCTTGGGGCGACGCCAAGGCCCTGGATTATCTGAAGCGTCTCAGCCAGCAGCACCTCATCAATTTTGGCGCCGGCAATCCGCGCACGCTGGTCGACCGCGTCATCGCCGGCGAATATCCGATCGCGCTGCAGGTCTTCGCTCATCATCCGCTGATCAGCGCCGCCAAGGGAGCGCCGGTGACCGCGGTGCTGCTGCCTCCGGTCGCCAGCGCCGCCGCGACCGTCGTCATGCCAAAGGAAATCCGACACCCCTATGCCGCGATGCTGCTGATGGATTTCCTGTTGTCGCGCGACGGTCAGCAGATTCTCGCCAAGTCGGAATATCTGCCGGTGCGCGCCGATGTCGACCCGCTGCCGCAACTCGCCCCGATCGTGCCGTCGCGCGCCGGCGTGCAAGAGAATTTCATCAGCCCGGAAAAGCTCGTGAGCTATACGGAAAGCTCGTCCAAAATCGTCGAACAACTGTTCCGCTGAAATTTACTTTGACGCCTCTGCGCCATGCAGGGGATACCCGCGCGTCCGGTAATACTCGATAGCGCCGGGATGCAGCGGCACCCCGCGTCCGTCCGCCACCGTCATCGGATCGTAAGAGAACGGCTGGTTGGTCCAGCGGATCAGGTCGCGCTTTTCGTCGAGCGATTTCGCCACGTCGTAAGCAAACCCCTCCGGCAAGTCGTCCCGGCCATAGACGTCGATCCCCGAAAATCCGACCGTCGGAACAGCTTCGTCGCCGACGCCGCGCATAAAGCGAAACGGCAGGTTGACCAGGACGCCGCCGTTTTCCCTGACGAACTGAGCGCGCAACTGTTGGGGCACCGGCAGGAAAACGAGGTCCTTCTTCTGCGTCATTTCGTACCACATGCCGCCTTCGGGATAATTGGCAAGCACGCCGATGCCCATGATCACGTCGAAGTTTGGATTGCGTAACAGCGCGTTGCCGACGAGGATTTTGCCGCCCCAGGACACGACGTCCTTGCTGGTGAATCCGTAATTTGAGGACAGCGTCGATGCTGCCGAGATTGCTGATGACGCCCGCCATGATGCGGACCGGTATTTTTCGCTCGGCGATCTGGCGGAGGTCGGTGATCCCCGATGAGCGCGTTGCAGCGATCATCAGATAGGCGGGACTTTCGATGCGGGCGATGACCCGCAGATTGGTCAACGGGCCGTCTCTCTGGTAGCCGCCCTTGCCCGCATAGGCGCGCTGAACAAATTCGGCGTTGGTGACGCCAAAGTCTATCGGCGCCTGCGGCTGTAACCCGGTGCCTTCCGCGAATTGGCGGTCGCTCACCTCGGGCGGCATGAGGCGCTTGGAGACGATGCGCGCCCCATCCACGCCCGAGCAGGCGTAACAGATCGCAACGTCATAGCCGCGGAATGACATCGCCTTTTTGACGGCGTCGCCGAGCGCGCCCCACGGACAATATTGGCAGGCCGCCTGCAATACCGGCCGCTTGGCGGCGATTCCGTATAGCGATTGCGTCGTGAGTTCCTCGGCGGATGCGCGACCGGACGTGACGAGCGCGAGACCCAGAAGCAACAAGACGCCGAGGATGAGATTGCGTGTGACGCTGAAATCCCTTTTGGCCATTTCTTCCCTCTTATTATTGTGCTCGACGCGCCATCATCCTGGCAGAACGATCTTGGCCTACCAGTCGTAGAGCGCGCCTTGCCCGGCAGCTTGAGTGGCGGACGGGTAAACGGCGACGAATAGGGCAGGCGGTCGCGCGGCAGCGTCATACCGAAAGTGTGGACGGCAATTGCCTGCCGATCAAGCGCGCCGGCGTTTCCGATCTTGGCCGGCGATCTTGCATGTTGACTTCGCCGGTCGCGCTTGCTGCACTTTGTCTTGAGTTTTGCGCGCAGCAACGGAGAGGCGTCATGGACTTGCAGATGATCGGGAAAAAGGCGCTCGTCACCGGCGCGAGCGAAGGCATCGGCAAGGCGATTACTTACGCCCTCGCCAAGGAGGGCGTCGACGTCGCCATCTGCGCACGACGTCAGGGACCGCTCGACGCGACCGCCGCGGAAATCTCCCGCGCCACCAATCGCCAGATTGTTCCGATCGCCGCCGACCTCACCAAGCCGGCGGATGCAGAGAATTTCGTCAAGAAGGCGCACGAGGCGCTGGGGCGCATCGACATTCTCGTCAACAACGCCGGCTCGTCGCCGGGCGGCATACTTGAGCACCTGACCGAAGAAGACTGGGCGCAATCGCTGCAGTTGAAGTTCATGGGCTACGTGCGGTGCCTGAAGCACGTGCTGCCGATCATGCGGGCGCAGAAGAAGGGCCGCGTGGTGAACCTGATCGGCAACGACGGCGTGAAAGTCTCCTACTGGGAGATCGCGCCCGGCGCCGCCAATGCTGCCGGACAGAACCTGACGATGTCGCTCGCCAGCCAATACGGCAAGGACAACATCAGCTTCGTCGCCGTCAATCCGGGCCCGGTGCGCACCGAGCGCTGGACCGGCCTGGTCAACGCGATGGCGCGCGACATGAAGCTCAGTTTCGAGGAAGCTGACAAGCTCGCACCATCGAGCATCCCGCTCGGCCGCATCGCCGAGTGCGACGAGGTCGCCAATCTCGTCACCTATCTCGCCTCGGATCTCGCGTTTTTCGTCAACGGCACCATGATCGAGATCGATGGCGGCCAGAACAAGGTGCTGATGGATAAGATGCGCGACCGTTAAATCCGCCGCAATTGTTGGGCGGTAGTGTCGGCCTCGCGTCGAAAATCGACGCCCGACGATGTGGCCGCATGCACGCCCGGTTGCCACCTATTTCGGTCATCGATGTCCGCGACGGCGGGCCGCTGCGCCATGCGCGCGAGAAAGTCGCCGAGGCGCGTGCGTTGCGCGATGCGTGCCTGGCGTTTTTTCCACGTGCGATGCTGCCGGCGCTGCCGCTTCTCGATCGGGCGGCGCGGCGCTGGCTGACCCGCTCCCGTTCGCCCTATGTGGAAGAGGTCGGAGAGATCGCCGACACGCTCGGCTTTCCCGGCGTGTGGCTGCTCAATGCCTCCTATCAATGGGCCTGCACGGCGCTGGCGCGCGAAGAGGGCGGGGCGCCTTGGCTGGTACGAACGCTCGATTGGCCGTTTCAAGGTCTCGGGCGCCACGCCGAGGTGGCGCGGATGAGCGGAGCTGGGGGTGAATTTTTCAGCGTCACCTGGCCGGGTTATGTCGGCGCGCTGACCGCGATGGCGCCGTTCCGCTTCGCCGCCTCCATCAATCAGGCGCCGATGCGCCGGCGCACGGCGCATCCCTGGCTGCGGCTTGGTGATTTCGCGCTCAACGGCGTTGCGACCTGGGCCTGTCGTGGTCGCATGCCGCCTGACCAGCTTTTGCGCCATGTTTTCGAACGCTGCGGCACCTATCGCGATGCGCGGCGTATGCTGGAGACGGTGCCGGTTGCGCGCGCGGTGATCTTCACGCTGATCGGCTGTGCCGCCGGCGAATGCTGCGTTATCGAGCGCACCGAGACCGGCTACACTACGCGCGAAGACAACACCTCGGCCGCCAACGATTGGGTGCCGGAACGCGCCGCCTGGGAAGGGCGCATCGGCACGCGCCGGTTTCTTATCAGCTCGTTCGCCGAGGCCGCGGGTTACAGCCGCGCCCGCCGCGAGTCGCTGTGCGATTGGCAAGGCTCGTTGGCCGCGCCCGGTTTCGAGTGGGTTCGCCCGCCGGTGCTCAATCCGTACACGCGGCTCGCCGTCGCCATGTGCCCTGCGGCAGGCATTCTCCGAGCCGTCGGCTACGACGTCACCGATGCCGAACTGCCGGAGCCGGTGACGCAGCCGTGCCAGATCGACGCCGCGGAAGCCGCGACGTTGCAGCCGGCTTGATGCAGCCGTTGAGAATCACACGACGGGCGAACGCCCGCCGTCGACATTGATCGCCGTACCGGTGATATAGCCGCCTTGCTCCGACGCCAGGAAGCAGGCCAGGTTGGCGAATTCCTCGGCCTCGCCGACGCGGCCGATCGGGATCTCCTTGTCGTGCGCTTTGTAGTAATCATCGAGCATCACGTTGTTTCGTTTCGCCCGCTGCACATGCTGGTCGGCGCGGATGATGCCGACCAGCATGGCATTCACCAGCACGTTATGCGATGCAAACTCGTGGGACAGCGCCTTGGTCATCGCCATGCCCGCCGCGCGCGATAGCGACGTCGGCATGCTGTTGGGTCGCGCCGCCTTGGCTCCGATGTTGAGCACGTTGATGATGCGGCCCCAGCGCCGTCCCTTCATCTGCGGCGCGACCAGCCGAATCAATCGCAGCGCCCCGAACAGCTTCAGTTCAAGATCGTCGTGCAGGATCTCGTCCGTCAGCTTCTCGAAGGGCATCGCCTGTGATGTTCCGGCGTTGTTGACGATGATGTCGACCTTATCGAAGGCCTTCATCACTTCATCAAAGGCACGCTGGATGTCGGCCGCCTTGCTGACATCGGCCTGAACGCCGATGACGCGAGCATTAGTCGATTTCCCAATAGCCGCGGCTGCTTCCTTGAGCGCCCCCGCATCGCGCGCGACGATAGCGACATCGGCGCCCGATGCGGCGAACCGGGTCGCCACCGCAAAGCCAATACCCTTGCTGCCGCCAGTGACGATGGCGGCGCGACCCGACAGACTGATTTCCATTGCATCCTCCCAAACTTGAGCCACTCTCGGGCAACCCTAGCCTTCAAATTGGTTGCGACGCCATTTGACCGCGGCGGCAAGGCCCTCGGCTTGTGCCTTGGCGCGAAATTTTTCGCCCATCTCGGTCTTCGCCGCATAAAGCGGCGCTACCACGTCGATGCCGGCCTGCATGGCGTTGCGGAAGCCGGCCGCGTCGGCGCCGCGATTGATCGCAAGCTTGGTCGCGGCGAGCGCTTCCGGTGCGACCAGCGCCAGCCGTTTGGCGTATGTGATCGTCGCGTCGCCAAGTTCGGCGGCGGGCACGATGCGGTTGATCATGCCGAGGTCGAGCGCGGTCTCTGCGTCGATCATGTCGCCGAAATAAAGCAGTTCGCGCGCCTTCTTATAGCCGATCAGCCAGGGCATGACGAAGCCTGGACCGGCCTGGGCGTGGCGGGATTCCGGCTCGCCGAATTTGGCATCGTCGGCCGCGATGGTGAGATCGCAGAACATCGCGATCTCGCAACCGGCGCCGAGCGCGTAGCCTTGCACCGAGGCGATGACCGGCTTTTTCATGTACCAGGGCATCAGCTCCATCGCGAGACTCGCGCTCAGGCGGTCGTGAAACTTAAGCGCGTCGTTGCGCCAGGTCTCGTCGGCACCGCCCGATCCGCCAAGATCATAGCCGACGCAGAAGGCACGCCCGGCGCCGCGCAGCACCACGACGCTGGTTGCTGCATCCTCGTCGGCGCGGCGCAGCGTCGCCGACAGGGCGGGGCGCATGTCGCGGCTCAATGCGTTCAATTTCTGCGGACGATTGAGCGTCACCAGGCCGATCTTGTCCTGGCTTTCGTACAGCACGAGTTGTTCGGTCATTTTATGATGCCAACCACTGCGTGAAGCGTTCTTCGAGCTTGGTAATGCGGTCGACCTCCCAGGTGTCGTCCTCCTTGACCGAGACCGCTTCGTTGGCGCTATAGGTCGGCAACTGCACGGCAATATCCTTCGGAATGAGCGCGTAGGCGGCCGGATTGGTCGGCCCGTAATAAAGCCGCGTGTTGAATTCCGCCTGCGGCTTCGGGCCGGAGACGAACTGGATAAACTCCCAGGCGAGCTTGCGGTTCGGCGCACCCTTGAGGACGCACCATGTGCTGGGGCTGCGCACCGCGCCGTTCCAGACGACTTCGACTGGAACGCCCTGCTGCTTCAATTCGCTGCCGCGTGCGTTCCACATTGACATCATGTCGACTTCTCCGTCGCGCAGAAGCTGCTGCGACTGGTTGCCCTCGCGCCACCACACCTTGATGTGCGGCTTGATCTGGTCGAGCTTTTTGAACGCGCGGTCGAAATCTAACGGATAGAGCTTATCCATCGGCACGCCGTCGGCGAGCAGGGCATAGATGCAGGTGCGCGGCGAGTCGCTGAGGCACAGCGAGCGGGGGCCGGGAAATTTCTTCACGTCCCAGAAATCCGCCCACGATTTCGGGCCGCCGTTCGGAAACTTGTCGGTGCGGTAGCACAGATTGGTGCCGAGAATGGCAAACGCGACCCCGTAGCCCTCGGCGACGATGGCATCGTCCGGCAGCGTGCCCTTTTTGAAGATCGTCCAATCGATAGGCTCGACAAGTTTTGCGCGGGCGCCGCGCAGCACCAGCATCGAATTGATCGACGTCAGGTCGAATTCATAGTTGCCGGATTCGACCTGCGCCTTGACCCGCGCGTAGGATACCGGCGTCACGGTTTTGATTTGGATGCCGGTCGCCGCCGTGAACGGCTTGAAATAGGCCGCGTCCTGCGCCGCCGTGTAGCTGCCGCCCCAGGTGTTGACGTAGACCGTGCGCGTCTGCGCAATGGTTCGCTCGGTGATCAGGAGCGGGCCGAGCGCAGCCGCGGTCCCGGCCGCGCGCAAGAACTTTCGCCGCCTGCGGTCGAAACGCCATCTTGCCATGGTTAGCCTCCGTCACTTGGTGATCCAGACAATGGCGATCTTAGAGCATGACCCGGAAAACGCGCCACCGATTTTCCGAGGGGCGGTCGTGCGGGACCACTGAAGCACGGCTACCTTCGCCGTCAAATCCTGTTTTTCATTAGAACGGTCTGCCGGAAATTCCCCAATTCAAGCTAAGAGGTAGGTCGCAATCATCCCGACAGCCGCGGCTCCCATACAGATAAACGTGATCCACAGAAGCGCGTTCGATATCCGCCCGCCTCTGTACTCGCCCATTATCTCCGGATTGTTGGCTATCCCGGCAATCACAAGAATGAGCGGTACTGCAACGACTCCATTGATCACCGCGCTTACGATCAATGCCCGGATTGGATCGATCCCCACGAAATTGATCATAAGCCCGATCAACGTGGCGATGGTTATGACTCCATAAAAGCCGTGCGCACGCGTGAGCTTCTGCGCGAGACTGGCATTCCAGTTGAGGGCTTCGGCGACGGCATAAGAGGCGGAGCCTGAAAGGACGGGTACGGCCAACAAACCGAGGCCGATCACCCCGGCGGAGAAAATGAGCTTGGCCACGTAACCCGCATCGGCAAACGTGTGGACCAGCGGCTCAAGTGCCTTTGCCGCGTCCGCCGGTGTTGTGACGTTGGTGATGCCGTTGCCGTGCAGCACGGTGCCTGTCGTCACAATGATGCACCAACTGACAATGTTGGACGACAACATGCCGGCGAAATTGTCGATGCGCATGCGGCGTATATCGCGCCAACTTATCTTCGGCTTGGACTGTCCTCGAATCAGTCCCCGCTCGCGTTCCTCTTCGACTTCTTGGTTCGCCTCCCAAAAGAACATGTAGGGAGATATCGTCGTGCCGATAACCCCTGTGATAATGAACAGGAAACTGAAGCTGAATTCGACGTGCGGAACGAAAGTCGCCCACAAAATCGTCGACCACGGCTGGGAGACAATAAAGACGGTAGCGATGTACGAGAGCAAGGAAAGCGTCAGCCATTTGAGTATCCGAGCGTAAACGGCGTAGCTCGTAAAAATCTCCAAGGTCAGAATGAATGCTGTGAAGCCCAGCGTTACAAGCGTAAAATTTATCGGATACACAAGCTGCGCTGCCGCCGCCATCGCGCCGATATCCGCTCCAATGTTGATCGTGTTGGCGACGAGGACGAGCAGAACGACAGTGACTGTAATCGGCATGCCGTAGTGTTGCTTGACGACTGCGACGATGCCTTTTCCGGTAACAATGCCGATCCGCGCGCACGCCTCCTGGATCGCCGTCATCAACGGTAAAGTGAAAAGGATAACCCAGAGCTGGCCGTAGCCGAACTGAGCGCCGGTCTGCGAGTACGTTGCGATGCCGGATGGATCATCGTCCGCCGCGCCCGTTATGAGACCGGGCCCGAGAATGCCGATAAAGCGGCTGAACGGGTTTCTTCTAAAACCTGATTTTTCGCTTTTCATGGGTGCATCTTGCGCTTAGCGAACATGACCGCGGTGCCTGGCGAAGTCTGCTGTTCGGCAAAGCGGAAATCGGCTATCGAGCCCGACGTTAGAACAAACATTAGACCCGCGCGAGGACGTGCGCATCTGCCGGTGCCCAAGCGAGCCGCAGCACGGCGCCGGGCCGCAGCGCGTCGGGCCTGGTGCCCACCAGCCGCGCTCGCATCGGCACGCCGTGGGTCGTGCCGATGACCAGGATGGAATCGCCGTAATTGATGGTGTCGCCGATCGTCATTTCGAACTCGTTGGCGTCGACCGCATCGACCATGTGGGTCGGCTGCAGCCGTTCGGGGCGGATCATGATGTCGACCTCGCCGGTCAGCGTGTTGTTTGGCGGGATGCGTACCCTGCCGATGCCGGCGAGATCGGCCACGCCCTGACGCGCCGGATCGATCGTGCCGGCAAAGAAATTGCTGTCGCCGACGAATTCCGCGACGAAGCGGTTCGCCGGGCGGTGATAGACATCGAGCGGGGTACCCATCTGCGCCAGCCGGCCGTTGCTGAACACCGCGATGCGATCGGACATCGTCATCGCTTCGGTCTGGTCGTGCGTCACATAGATCATGGTGACGCCGAGCTCGCGATGGATGCGTTTGATTTCGACCTGCATCTGCTCGCGCAGGTTCTTGTCCAGCGCGCCGAGCGGTTCGTCGAGCAGCACGACATCCGGGTTGAAGACAAGGCCGCGCGCCAGTGCAACGCGCTGCTGCTGACCGCCGGATAATTCGCGCGGATAGCGTTGTGTAAAGGCGCTCAGGCCCACGAGCGCCAGCATTTTTTCGGCGCGCTGCTCGATCTCGCCCTTGGGAAAATGCCGCATGCGCAGGGGAAAGATCACGTTCTCCCGCGCCGTCATGTGGGGGAACAGCGCGTAGTTCTGAAACACCATGCCGATATTGCGCCGGTAGGGTTTGCTCAGCGCCAGATCGCGGCCATCGAGCTCGATCATGCCGCTCGACGGGTTCTCGAAGCCGGCGATCATCAACAGCGTCGTGGTCTTGCCCGACCCGCTCGGGCCGAGAAAGGTCACGAATTCGCCGCGCACGACATCGATCGAGATGTCGTCGACGGCGTTGGATTTGCCGTCATACGATTTCACGACATTGCGCAGGCGCAGATAGCCGCTCATGTCCCGGCGTTCGATCTCGTGACGATGAGGGCGTCGACGACGATGCAGCCGCGTTGCCCGGGAAGCACCTTGATGGGGTTGAGGTCGATCTCGGCAACGCTGTCGGCGTGATCGCAGGCAAAGTCGGCGAGCGCGTAGAGGCAGGCGGCGAGGCTTTTGACGTCGGCGGCCTCGCGCCCCCGGACCGCGCCGAGCAGCGCCGCGCCGCGCGTCTCGGCGATCATCGCCTCGGCGTCGCCCTCGCGCAGCGGCAGCAAGCGTAGCGCGAAATCGCGGATGGCCTCGATGGCGATGCCGCCAGTGCCGAACGCGAGCGACAGGCCGAAATCCGGATCGCGCGAGACGCCGGCAAACACTTCGATGCCGTCGGCGACGAATTCCTGCACCAGGAATGCGGCGTCGGCCGGGCGGCTGTCGAGCTTGGCGACGCGTTCGTTCAAGCGCGCGAAGGCCTCCGACAGCTCGTCCTCGTTCTTGAGGTTGACCGCGACGACCCCGAGTTCGGTCTTGTGCGCAAATTCGTCCGAGACGGCCTTGAGTACCACCGGATACCCGATCCTCCGCGCGGCCTGCACGACCTCCGCAAGTGTCGTAACGCGCGCCTCGCGCGTGACCGTCATGCCGTACGCTGCGAGCATCCGCTTGGCATCAAATTCGTTGACCATGCGCCGTCCGGATTTGAATTCGCCCGTCACTTGCGCGTTCGGCTTCGCGACACGCGGGCGGGACGGCTGCAAGCCTTTGGACCAGCGCCCCATGCGGTCCAGCGCGGCGAGACCCTGACGCGTGCCGCCGATGACGACGAGACCCTCCTGGCGCATGGCGTCGACCTGCCTCCGGTTCATGACGCCCGCACGGGTGCTGAGCAGATAATAAGGTTTTTGCTTTTGGCTGTTGCGCGCCGCGGTCGTCAGCATGCTGACGTTTTCCAGTACGCGCCCGGGATGGCCGATCACCGGATCGTTCGAGGTGTCGCTGCAATAGCAGATCGCGTCGATGCGGTCGCTGCCGTCCACCACCGCCATGGCGTGTGGCAGATTGACGGCGTAGTTACCGTTGCCCCAGGCGTCGAACGGATTGCCGTCGCCGGTGATGCGGCCGATGACGCGCTCTGCTTCGGTGCGCTCGTCCTTCGACAGCGGCGGCATGTCGAGGCCGATTGCGGTGGCGTTATCGAGAATAAGCTCGGCGAGGCCGCCTGAGCCGGTAATCACCGAAATGCCGCGTCCCTTCGGCCAGCGTTCGCCCTGGCACACCGCCAGCACCTCGGTCATTTCGTCGAGATCGTTGACCTCGATGGCGCGATGCGCGCGGAGCAGTTCGGAAAATACCCGCGACGAGCCGGCAAGCCCGCCGGTATGACTGGTGATGGCGCGCTGCGTGCGTTCGGTGCGCCCGACCTTGATGACCACCACCGGCTTGCCGGCATCGGCGGCGCGATCGAGCGCCGCCACATAGCGCTCCGGTTCGCGCACGGTTTCGGTGAAAGTCGCGATCACCTTGGTGTTCGGATCGTCGATCAGATAGTCGATGTAGTCGACGGTGCGGGTTACCGCCTCGTTGCCGGCCGAGACCGAGAGACTGACGCCGAAGCGGCGCAGGTCGGACAGAAGCCCAATGCAGACCGAGCCGCTCTGCGAGACGATGCCGACGTTACCGACGATCGCGGCCGGATCCATGATGTTCTGTTTGTAGGTCGTGACCCGCGCCGGCGGATTGAGAATGCCCATGCAGTTCGGGCCGCAGATCGGCATGCCGGCCTCGCGGGCCAAGCTTGCGATCTCGTCCTGCAGCTTGGCGCCGTCGTGGCCCAGTTCGGCAAAGCCTGAGTCATAAATCACGGCAGAACGCGCGCCACGTTTGACCGCAAGGCGCATCTGCTCGGGAATCAGCGGATTGCGGATCGAGAAAACCACGACGTCCGGCGCTTCCGGCAGATCGGTCAGGCTCGGGTAGCACGTGGTGTTGAGCACGGTCGGATATTTCGGGTTCACCGGATAGACCGCGCCGGTGAAGCCGATGGCGCCGAGCGATTCCATCACCGCGCGGCCGGGGCCGCCGCGATCTGTCGCGCCCACGATGGCAACCGAGCGAGGTCTCACAAGTGGATCAAGTCGCATGCGCAGTCCTTTGCCGGATGAAAAGCGAAATCAGCACGCCGGCGAGTATGGCTCCCGTCAGCAGCGTGGACACCACCGTGAGCACCGGATCGGATTCCAGCCGGATGCTCTCGAACATTTTCTTCGGCAGTGTCGAGGCGTCGCGGCCGGCGATGAAGATCGCCACCACGGCCTCGTTAAACGAATGCAAAAAGGCAAACAGCGCGCCGATCAGGATGCCGGGGCGGAGCACCGGCAGTGTCACCCACCAGAAGGTGCGCAACGGTCCCGCGCCGGCGCTGTTGGCGGCTCGTTCGAGATTGCGGTCGAAGCCCTTGAGCGCGGCGGTGATCGCCAGAAAGGCCACAGGAACCGACAGCACGCTGTGGGCGATCATCATGCCGGAGCGCGTCCCGACCAGATGAATTCGGCTCAAGAAGCTGTAATAGCCGAGCGCGCTGACCACGCCCGGCACGATCAGCGGCAGCATGACGATGAGGTTGAACGCGTTCTTGCCGAAAAAACGATAGCGCACGTAGCCGAACGCGGCCGGCAGCGCCACCAGCATGGTCAGCACCATCGAACCGAAGGCGATGATGAAAGAGTTCGCGGTTGCCGACAGCCATGCGTCGCTGTGGAAATAGCGCACATAGTAGCCAAGCCAATAGCCCGGTGGTGGAAACTCGAACGAGATCGCGGTCGAGAACGACATCGGCACGATAATCAGGATCGGAGCGATCAGAAAGATCGCGACGATCGTTGCCAGCACGAGAGGGATGTACCGCATCATCGCTAACCCCACAGCCGGTCGAGGCCGGCGAAGCGGTTATAGATGGCGAGCAGAACCAGCGTGACCACGAGCAACATCGTCGCGATCGCCGAGGCAAATCCCCACGCCAGCAAATCCTCGATCTGCTGGTTGATAAGCTGCGAGATCATCATATCGCGCGGCGTGCCGAGCAGTATCGGCGTGATGTAGAAGCCGAGACAAATAGTGAAGACCAGGATGCAGCCGTTGACGACGCCGGGCAGGCTCAGCGGCAGAAATACATGGCGGAACGCGCGCAGCGGGCCGGCGCCGAGGCTTTCGGCCGCGCGCAGATAGGATGGATCGATCTTGCGCATGACGCCGTAGAGCGCGAACACCATGTAGGGCAGCAGAATATGCGTCATGCCCAGAATGGTGGCGAACGAAGTGAACAGCAATTGCGGCGGCGGCCCGAGGCCGGCGGCCGCATAGAACGCGTTCACCGGACCGCGGTGGCCGAGGATGATGAGCCACGCGTAGGTGCGCACCACAAAGCCGATCCAGAAGCACATGCCGACCGCGACAAGAAACGTGACCGAGAGCCAGTCG
>DATCBO010000147.1:0-13456 GCA_036511795.1 Xanthobacteraceae bacterium | reverse complement strand
GGGCGGCTCGATGGGCGGCATGCAGGTCTTGCAGTGGGCAGCGAGCTATCCGCAACGGGTGTTCGCGGCGCTGCCGATCGCCGCCGCGACGCGCCATTCGGCGCAGAACATCGCCTTTCACGAGGTCGGCCGGCAGGCGGTGATGGCCGATCCGGAATGGCGCGGCGGACGCTATTTTGCCGATGGCACCAATCCGCGGCGCGGGCTCGCGGTGGCGCGGATGGGCGCGCATATCACCTATCTGTCCGACGCCGCGTTGCACCGGAAATTCGGCCGCCGTTTTCAGAATCGCGACAATCCGACCTTTTCGTTCGACGCCGACTTTCAGGTCGAGTCTTATCTGCGGCATCAGGGCATCACCTTCGTCGAGCGCTTCGACGCTAACTCCTATCTCTACCTGACGCGCGCGATGGATTATTTCGACCTCGCCGCCGACTACGACGGCGCGGTCGCCAATGCGTTCCGCAATACACCGACGCGGTTTTGCGTCATCTCGTTCACCAGCGACTGGCTGTTCCCGACCGGGGAATCGCGGGCCATCGTGCGTGCGCTCAACGCCGCCGGCGCGCGCGTCTCGTTTTCCGAAATCACGACCGACAAGGGACACGACGCGTTCTTGCTCGACGAGTCCGAACTATTCACCATCGTGCGCGGTTTTCTGGAAGGCGCCGCCAAGGCGCGCGGCCTGCCGGCAAGTAAGGGCTGACGATGCTGTCGCGGCTCAAATACGATCTGACGATGGCGGAGGCGGCGCGCGGCCCGGGCGGCTCGCGCGTCGATTTGCTGATGGTCGCCGCGATGGTGGAGCACGGCGCACGCGTGCTTGACGTTGGCTGCGGCGATGGCGAATTGCTGCGGCTCCTGGAGACGCGGGGAGTCGACGGCCGCGGCATCGAGCTGTCGCGCGAGGGCGTCAACGAATGCGTCGCCAAGGGACTCGCGGTGGTGCAGGGCGATGCCGATACCGATCTCGCCGATTACCCCAATGACGCTTTCGATTACGTCATCCTGTCGCAGACGTTGCAGGCCACGCGCCAGCCGCGCGTCGTGCTCGAGCACATGTTGCGTATCGGGCGCCGCGCCATCGTGTCGTTTCCGAATTTCGGTCACTGGAATATCCGGCTGCAGCTTTTGTTCGGCGGCCACATGCCGCGCACCGACAATCTGCCCTACGCCTGGTGGGAGACGCCGAATATCCACTTTTGCAGCATCAAGGATTTTCGCGACCTCTGTCACGCTGTCGGCGCCAAGATGGACGAGGCCGTGGCGCTCAACGCCTGGGGCCGGCAGATGCGGCTGAAAATGCCGTGGTGGTTCTGGAATCTGTTCGGCGAGCAGGCGGTGTTTTTGCTGAGCCGGCAAGGTTAGCGCGCTTCCCAGAAGAGTGCTCGCCTGTCTTCGAAGGTGATCGCGCTCTTTCAGAAGATGGGCGCGGAATGACTGGAAGAAAAGGTCATCCTGCTGTAGCGCGCCTTTGGCCCGATTCCGATCAAGACGGAACCGGGCATCGCTTTTGTCTTTCACCAGCCTCGCGTCAGTGTGCCAACGCAGCCGATGAGGCGTCCTTCATTTCACGCACTTGCCGTTCACCAGATGCTCGCCCGCAGGGCAGCCCGGCTGTGGCTTAGGCGGCGCCGGCTTGGGCGGCTCAGGTTTAGCCGGCGCAGGTTTATTCGGTGCCGGTTTCGGCGGCGCGGGCTTGGCTGGCGCGGGCTTCGCCGGTGCGAGCTTCGGCGGTTCAGGCTTAGCTGGCGTGGGTTTGACCGGCGCCGGCTTCGGCGGTTCAGACTTGGCTGGCGCGGGCTTAGCCGGTGCGAGCTTCGGCGGCTCAGGCTTAACTGGCGCAGGCTTTGGCGGCTCCGGACGCGCCGGTTGCACTGCCGGACGTGGAGGCTGCACTGGCTTCACACAGGCACCGGCGGCATTTCTCACCTCACCGGCGGGACACGCCGGCGGCGGGACCGGCCGTTGCGGCGGGTTCGCCACACAGGCACCGGCGGCATTTCTCACCTGGCCGGCGGGACATGCGGGCGGCGGGACCGGCCGTTCCGGTGGGTTCGCCACGCAGGCACCGGCGGCGTTTCTCACCTGACCGGCAGGACACGCCGGCGGCGGGACCGGCCGTTCCGGCGGGTTCGCTACGCAGGCACCGGCCGCATTTCTCACCTGGCCGGCTGGACATGCCGGGGGCGGGACCGGCCGTTCCGGCGGGTTCCCTACGCAGACGCCGGCTGCGTTTCTCACCTGACCGGTGGGACATGCCGGCGGCGGTGCAGGCCGCATGCAGGCGCCAGCCGCGTTGCGGACCTGTCCCTGCGGGCAGGGCTGCGCGAGACACTTGCCGTTCACGCGACTCTGGCCGGCTGGACACGGAGTGAGCGGTGCCGTGCACGCGCCCGAAGCATTGCGCACCTGCCCGGGCGGACAGGATGGGATCGGCGCAACGCATGCGCCCGAGGCATTGCGGACCTGACCCGCCGGACACGACGCGGGCACGCAGAAGCCCGCGGGATTGCGGATCTGGCCAGCGGCGCATTCGGGTGGGCGAACTGGCGAGCAAATGCCGTTGGCATTGCGCACTTGATTGGGCGGGCACGCCGGCAAGATCGGCACGCACGCGCCGTTCTGGCCGACCGGCATTTGCCCGGCCGGACAACGTGCAATCGGAACGCAGATGCCTTGGGCGTTGATAGCGGAGCCCCTCTGGCAGACGACGGGCCGCGAGCATCTGTTGGTGAACGGGTTAAGCTCCTCTCCACGCGGACACTGTGCGACGCAGCGGCCGGAATCGTAGTCAAACCTGTCGCCTCCCGGGCAGGCGCAGAAGCCTTCGCGGTTTCGCCTCATTCCGGCGGGGCATTCCGGCACGATGCATCGGTGCAGCAGCCGATCGTAAAGTTGGCCGGGCTGGCAGTACGGAGGAACAGAGTGGCACGCGCCGTCTTCGCCGGGGTATTCGCCGTATGGACAGCAAGCCCCGCCCGCCGTTGCCTGCTCGCGCAGGCAGCACGCGCCGTTTGGCAATTGCACATAGTCGCGCCCGCAGCGGTTCGGGGGCGGAATTGGCGGATGGTACGGCGGCCGGCAGGAGCCGTTCAGCTGCGGCAGTTCTCCGGGCGGGCAGCATTGGCCCGAAATCGTGATCCGGCCCGCTGGGCAAGCCGGAGGGATGACGATGCACGCATTGGTACCGGCGTTGAACCACGATCCGGGCGGGCAAACGAGCGGCGGCACGAACGGTTGAGCCGCCTGGCTGCAGGCCATCGGAATGGCGATATCGCCCATATAGCCGCGGATCGCTGGGCTGTCGTATTGGACGTTGTAGTCGGCAAAATAGGTCTGCATCGGCGGCACGTTCGCCGGTGCGACAAGGTCGATCCCATTGCCTTGCAGGCCGTTCAGGTACGGCGTGCCGCTCGGGGCGAGAAGCTTTGCCAAGTTGGCATCCTGCGACTCGCGCATGTCTTCGCCGGTGGACCAAAGAAAGCCGCCGCAAGCGCTGCGGTTGACCTGTCCATTGGCGCTGTAGGCGTAGCCGATCGCGATGCCGCCGTTGGAGTTGGCCATCGCTCCGGGAAAGCCGATTGCATATTGGTCGGGAACGGCTTGCCACCCTGGCGGCATTCCCGGTGCGGCCGGCACGGGCGCATAGCGCAACACGCGGCCGATCCCGGCTTGCGCGAGCGACACCAGCTCATAGTCGCCGGTCGGCGCGGCGCGCTCGGCCAGCAGCATGTTGCCTTTGCCGTCGAATACGATTTTCGAGATTTCGGTTGGACCGGCGGCCGGTGGCGCCTGCAGTTCCATGCGCGCGTCGACGCCGAACGACCCGTCCCGATTGATACCGACCGACCAGATCTGAAGCTGATCGGCGACCGCGTAGTACAGTCGGCCGTTGTGCACCGCGAGGCCGAAGACGCGCCGCCCCGGCGCCGCGTAGCCCCACGTCTCCGGCTTATCGCTGCTGAATTGCGGGCTGCTGATCGGTACTGCTTGACTCGGATCATAAGCGACCGGCGCCAAGCCCGCGGCCTGGCGGCCCTGCACGCCGTGATCGTAAAGCGCGACTTCCTGTCCGGAGAGATTGAAGCGATGGATCATGCCGGTCTGGCGATCGGCAACAAATAATGTGCTGGAGGATGGATCGAACGCGAGCCCGCCAAGCGCCGGCCCATTGTTCGGCGCGCCGTTAAGCGCGACATTGGCGAACAAGCTGACGGCGCCGCTCGCGCCATCGATGCGCCAGATCGAGCCCGGCCCGCCACCCTGTGCGTCCGGCCCGAACAACCCGGCCATGAAAGCCGCGCCGATCCCGCCTTGATGGATCCGCACGAGTGCGCCGGACTGTCCCTGCGCGACGATCGGCAATCCGTAGGCGGACGTTGCGGCAACATAGATGTTCGGCGGATTGGCGTTGTCGAGTGCGACGCCGAAAACCTGCCCGACTTGTCCGGCTGTGACGGTGAACGGATTTGGCGTCGCCAGCACTTGCGCCTGGGGCGGTGCGCCCGGCGCTTGCAGATTGAAAACGCGGACCGAGGGGCCATTGGGATCGATGAAGGTCTGATCGCCGGGATCGACCCCCTGCGTGACTTGCGCGGGTTGCGGCGCGCCGGAAAAACCTGTGACCACGGCATTGCCGGATTGCAGAACGGCGCCCGGCGCCTGCGCTCGCGCCAAGCCGAACGGAAGCATCGCTGCCAGCAGCGCAATCGCGGCCAGTGTGAAGCTAAACCCGATCCGGTTAGCTCTGCCGCGAAGTCGCGTTGAGGGGAGTGCAAAACCGGGCAGTGCGCGCATGTCCGTAGTCCAGGGAAAGCTGGAAAAAAACACTTGTGTCCCCCCAAAAATTCGCCGTCAAAACATCGGATCGGCGATCATTGAGGCAGGCAATTGATAAACGCAAGACGCATTTATTGCTGAATTGCCACAGTCGGCAGGGCTGCACCGCGGCAACTTTCGCGTTTTCGTTCAGTCAGTCCGGCGCGTTCAATGCGAAGTTGCTGAAGCCGGCCCTGATTTGATCGCAGGCGTGATGGCGAGCTTCCACGCCTTTGCGGCCGATAAATAGGTTTCGGCCGCGGCCTGTATGTCGGGCGCGCTGACCTTCGTCAGGATCGGCAGCGTGTCGCGAATGATTTCGAGTTGGCGAGGGTCTTGTTGCGTGCCGGTCAACGCGCCGAGCCAGTAATCGTTGGTCCGGCGAGTGGCGATCAGACTTTCGATGAGCGGCTTGCGCGCGCGTTCCAGTTCATCCGCGGAAATTGGATGCCTCTGCAGATCGGCGGCGATGTCGCCGATCGTTTTGAAAAACACCGGCATTTTGGCGGGTGGCAGTTCGGTGCCGACGAGCAGGATGCCGTAGCCAGGTGCAACGGTCGATCCTGAAAGGATAGATGCCGGCGAGTAGGTGACGCCGTCCTGGATGCGAAGTTGATCCATCATGCGCGTTCCCAGAATCGATTTGAGGAGACGCAGCGCGTTGTAGTTTTTCAGGTCGAAGGCGTCGGTGGCGGGCCACGCTACGACGGCGAATCCCTGGTCGGCGCGGCCCTCATGATGAAGTTCGGCCGGCTTGGCGTTGCCGGCCGGGAACTGAAGCGCAATCGTCTTGATCGCGGTCTCGTTGGCGCGCGCCGGCAATGCACCGAACGTCTTGGCAACCGCGGCCACCGCATCGTCGAGCTTCACGTCGCCGACAATCGTCACCTCGATGGGCGCTGACGCGAGCGTCGGCGCCAGCAGGGCCTTGATCGCGTCCGGTCCGGAGTGCGCCACGTCGGCCAGGGATGGCGAACACAGGCGCGGATCGCCACTGACCAGCGAACAGCGGATATCCCGCTGGAGGACGCCCATCGGCGACGACGTCAAGGATTCCAGATCGCTGGTTTCGTCAGCGCGCGCACGCTCGATGCCGTCGGCGCGCCAGCCCGGCGCGCTCACATAGGCGGTGAGCACCTGCATCAAGGTGGCAAGCTCGGACGGCGGCCCGTGGCCTTGCAGCGTCACGCCGTCGGCGGCGAATTGCGATTTCAGTTGGATGAAATTGCCCGCGAGCGCCCTGGAGATATCGTCAAAGCTGAGCGCCTTCGTCCCCAACAGAAGCAGTCTCTGCCCGTCAACGATCCAGGTAGGGCTCGCTCGACCGGCCGGCAGGTCAGCGTAACCGTCGCCGATCCGGACATTGACCCCGACTTCGCCGGCCTTGAACGTCGTCGGCTTGACGGCGAGCCGCACGCCGTTGGCAAAGCGCAGCGCGGTCGTGTCCAGATCCGCGATCGATTTGCGCTCCACCACTTTTCCGGCAGGTCCGAAATCGGTGTAGGGCCACGTGACTTTCGCCTGCTCGACGGGTCGCGTCAGCGGCGCCTTTTCGGCTGCGGTCAAAGCGGCCGCCACGGCAGCTTCACCGCCGTCGACCGGCGCCGGGCTCGACAAAAAGACCAGTGGGCCGCCGTCGCCCATGAGGGTGCGAATTGCGGCGTTCATGCCGTCGAGGCTGAGCGAATTGAACGCCTGATCGATCAATGACAGCGTGTCGGCCGGGCCGACGAAGACGTCGTTGATAGCGACGTCTGAAGCAATCTGTGCCGCGTTGGCGTTGTTCGAATCCGTGGCGGCCGTGGCGGCTGCCTGTTGAAAGAGGGCGTGCAGACGGTCCTTCGCACGCGCAAACTCGTCGGCGGTGACGCCGAATTCGGTCATGCGGCGCAGTTCACGCACCGCCCCGTCCAGCGCGGCATGCCAAGCCTGTGGACGGATGGCCGCCGCCACCGACCAGGTGGTTGCTCCGTCGAGCGGTGCGAAATTCGATCGCGCGGCGACGAACGGACTCTGGGGGCCGCTCGCGAGCGTATTAAGCCGGTCGCTGAGGATCGACAACGCCAGCAGCCTGGTCAGGTCATTGCGCTCACGTGCGACGCTGTCGGGTTCGATTTTGAGCACCCAGGTGAGACTGAGCGAAGGAGCAACTCCGGCTTCGGCGTAGAGGGCGGCTTCGGCGCCGCGCCGGTTAACGTCGGCAGGGGCAGGTTCCGCGCCGGCGGGCCCGGATGGCTTCCAGTCCGAGAACATCTTGACGATTTTGGCCTCCATCGCCTTGGCGTCGATATCGCCGACGACAATGACGGTGGAGCGCTCGGGCCGATAATAGGCGTTATAGAAGTCGCGGATCAGCGACACCGGGGCGTGTTTGATGATATCGGTCGATCCGATGGGAAAACGCTGGTTCAGGCGGCTGTGCGGGAAAAGGAAGGCGAGGCGTTTCTTGCCGGCTCGGTAATCCGGAGTGTCGCGCAGGCGTTCTTCGGACAGGATGACGCCGCGTTCGGCGTCCATCGCGGCTTGCGACAATGTCAGCGCGCCCGCAATGTCGCGCAGGCGCAACAATCCGCCATCGATCGATTCCGTATCGTTGCGCGGAAAATTGAATTTATAGAGCGTCTGGGTGAAGCCCGTGGAGGCGTTGGCGTCGGCGCCAATGGCGAGTCCCAGCCGCTGCAGCGAGGACCACACCTCTTTCTCCGGCACGTTTTTGGAGCCGCGGAACGCCATGTGCTCGAGAAAATGCGCGAGCCCTTGCTGCGCATCGTTCTCCTGCAGCGAGCCATCGGCGACGTTGAGCCACATCGACACCGCGCCCTTGGGGGTCTCGTTGCGCATGATCGCGTAACGCATGCCGTTGGGCAGTGCGCCAAACAGCACGCGGGGGTCGGCGCGCAGGTCGCTATGCGCCTGTGACCAGTCGGCAGCGAACGCGGCGCGCGGCGGGCTCGCCAGTGCGGCGGCCGCAGCAAGGCCAAGGGCCGCGGCGAAACGCACCGATATGAGGCCGCGGCCGATGAGTGCAGTCATGAGCGGTTCCCTGCCCGACAATGGTATGAGGCGGTACATAGCGCATATTTTCGGCCTGAGATCGAGACTCCATCGTCCGGCCGGCGCACGGCGTTCGCGCCGGCCGTGTAATGTGGTAAGCGAAAGCGGCAGCGTTCGCGGTGCGGCCGCCGCCGGACGGGCCCGTAGCTCAATGGTCAGAGCTAGCGGCTCATAACCGCTTGGTTGGAGGTTCGAGTCCTCCCGGGCCCACCATCTAATAAAATCAATTGTTTAGCCGATATTTTGGCGACTCCAGATAGCGTCGCATCCCGGCAATAGTCAGCTGAAGGCCGGCGGGCGCTTCCCAGTACGTCGGCTTACCCGTCGTCCCCCATTTTCAGCCACGCAGCGGCGTCGGCGAGCGCCTCGCCGTTGCGACGGCGGCTTTTTACATTATTTCAGGTGATCGTTGTTATCCGCGCGCCGCGCGATCGCGATCGTTTCGGTATTCCTCGATCGCACGCATGATTAGCTTTTTGATATTCTCGATCGTAACGTCATCGCGTCGCCGGATACCGATCTCCTCGCTTACATTCTTGGGTTGTTTCGGCTGGCCTGTCACGTCGAAGCCGTCGCCGCAGGTGATAGTGACCGTCCCTTCGCGCGGGACGATCAAATAGGCGCGACTTTGATGGCTCTTTCCATGACCCGACTGATCTTGCTGATCCTGCTGATCCGTTATGCGGAAAGCAACCGACGTGGGCCGTAAGGCTTTTCCCGTGCGGCCGTACTGCCGAATTTCCACTTTGCCGCCGAGCGGGTGCAATTTCTGAGCAACAGCCTGTAATTGGGGCAGCAGCACATTGCTCAATACAGCGATGTCTGCATCAGCTTCCGCCTGCAAACGCTTGGCCTCCGTCGGGGCTTCCAGGTGTTGGTCGTGTTCAAGCTTCGCTTTCTTAAATGCATCACCATAGTCGTCGTCATCGCCGGCCATTTTAAACCCTTTCCTCGTTGCTCGCACTCGACGGCGGGCCGCCTAATGCTCATCGCCACCAACGACCGGCATCTGTGCTCAAATCCGACTACTTCCGGTGTGCCGAATTTGATTCGGTCGGATGATGAGCCAATGGTACGAAGCACAAGCCAGTGCACACGGGCACCCACAGTGAACCAGCCACTAACTCACGACGGCTTGCATTAGAGCAGCAATCTTTATCGTCGCGAAATTGGAGAAGGTGTCCGATACCGCGTAAGGCAAGATGATCCGATCATTGTGGCGCATTGCGCCGCATGTATAGACAACATTGGGCACATAACCTTCGCGTTCGGTGGACTCAGGACGAACGAGCGGCTCGCGGGAGCGTGCGAGAACCTTCGACGGATCCTTTTTGTCCAGAAGGGCCGCTCCGATGGAATATTTCCTGACCGGACCCACGCCGTGTGTCAGCAGTAGCCAGCAATCGTCCAGCTCGATGGGTGAGCCGCACGTCCCAATCTGAACGAATTCCCACGGATACTCGGGCTGAAGGATACATTGACCGCCGTCCCACGTGTAAAGGTCGTCGGAATAGATCAAATAGAGGTTCTCATTATCCTGCCGGCCGATCATCGCATACCGGCCATCGATTTTACGTGGAAACAGAGCCATTCCCTTATTGCGCGCAGCCGATCCGCCAAGGGACGTCATCCGGAATGATCGAAAATCCGTCGTTTCGATCAGCTCAGACCGAATCGCTCTGCCGCTATACGCCGTGTAGGTCGCGTAGAATGTTCTTCTTGCATCGTCAATGAATTCTACGAATCGGGCGTCTTCAATGCCGTTCGCTTGAGAGTTTGTGATCGGAAAAATAATGCGTTCGCTCAGCTCTTCGTCATCTCGAAATGTCACTTCGACGTCATCGCCATTTGGCGTTGATATCCAGCTTTGGATCTTTGGGACCGCTGCGAGACGCGCGGTGGGATCGACGGCTACGCTTCCGTCGGCGGCTATGGTGCCGGACCGGAATGTCAGCGACGAAATATGCCCCTCGCCGACGGCGCGCAGACTCAAGATGAACCGACAGCCATTTTCCGGCGCGCCGGTCTGGTCGGGGTGTCGGACAATACTTGGGTTGAACAAGGCCGACGCCTCGAATGAGTATTCGCTCAGAAAATATGCACCAATTAAGCGGCGTTGGGTCTTATCGAGCTCGGAATGCGGCTCCAGGGCGTCTTCCATATCCGCCGCGCGCGCCTCGAAGATATCGATCAGGTTTCTGTGGCGGCCTTCGAAAGCTTCGAACACGTCGTTTAGTTGTTGTGTGGCAGCTTCGCCATCGAGCCGAAGTACCCTGTCAACGATATGGTTGGCTCGAATCTTATCGGTGGGATTGAGGTCTCGGGGTTCAGTTGCCGGCTTAAAGGGTCTGACGAGAACCCTTGCCGGGTCGGGGCGCAGATACAAGCTCTGGCGATTTATGAATCGGAATTGAGACAAAAAGGCTCCCTGGGGCTGTTCGAGGTGGGATCGCGCGATTTACGTCGCCGCCTACGAACTTGGGTGCGGGTATCGTTCGGTCCATCGCAATCATACGCTTGAGCCGGCGAATCTCCACAAGACCGAGAAGATAAGATAGCACCGATTCTGCACCCTTGTTCTCATTGGGTCGATCCGGGTGAAGGCCATCCGAGCAACCGCCCGTTTCCGGATCGATCAGTGCCGTCTGCAGGTCGTTTTCGCCCAGAAACCATTGGAACGCGCGCAACGCCTCTGTCGCCCACTCCTTGCTTCCATCAACCTGCCACGCGGCAAGGCAAGCGGAAATTGTTGCCGACGCCTCGACTGGCTGCTGATCGAACGCTTCCGGCTTCTCGCGGAGTCTGCCGAAGCTCTTGGTCCCCACCGGTCTAAAATACCCCGATGAGGCGGTCTGAAGCGAATTCAGCCAACGGAGCGACCGGAAACCAACCTCGACATACGGAGGTGTGTGGGTCGTCAATCCGGTTTGGATCAGCGCCTGGGGAAGCCGGGCATTGTCGTACGCAAGTGCGTCTTCAAACCAGGTCCAATCTTTGGTTTCCGTTACGGAAATCAGGGATATCAACCTGTCGGCCAACAGTCTGCGGAGACGGTTGGCAAGAATGTCGCCACCGGCCAGTGCGCAATAGGCATCCAAACCCAGGAGCGAGAACGCCCAGGCCCGTGGCGACGAGAATTCCTCGACGACGGGAAGTGCGATCTTGAACAGCGCTGCGGCCCATCTGCGGCGGGACGGGTCAAGGTCCTTCCTTGCGCATTCTGCCAATGCCCAGAGTGTCCTGCCGTGACTATCTTCCGAGCCCTGCTCTTCCAGCCATCGGCGGTCGTAGCTCATGAAATTTCGAAACCGACGAGTGCCCGGGTTCCAAGCATGCTGGATGAATGCGGCAAAGCGTGCGGTAATTGATTTTGATAATTGCACTTCGCCAAAATTCGTAAGCAAGCTTGAGAACAGCAGCGCGCGGGCGTTATCGTCAGCACAGTAGCCGTGGGAGCGATCAGGAACTGAATAGGCGGCATGTTGGAGCATGCCCGTATTGTCGCAGAGCGAAAGGAAATGCCCGATCTGAATCTTCGGTACGACGTCCTCGTTTCTTCCAGACACGATCGCATCAATGGAAAGCAATATCCCAGGCCGGGCATTCTCGCTCTGAGTCTCGAAGACGGAAACATAGCGCTTAGCCGCTTGCATCCACGTCATCGATCGGCTTGCCGCGTACGCACGTTCGCCCATGGCATGCCGGCGGAGGTCGTTCGTCAACAGACCAGCAATTTCGGCGCTCAAAGTTTTGATATCACCGAACGGAACCAGAATACCGCACCCGTCGCTCAGAAGCTCCTTGGCGTGCCAGTAGGGTGTCGATACGACCGCCTTTCCTAATCCAAAACTGTACGCGAGCGTGCCCGATGTCATCTGCGCCTCGTTGAGATAGGGAGTCGCATATACGTCGCACATCGAAATGAAATTCAGCAACGTGGCCTGGTCCACGAACTGGTTGAAAAAAACAACATGGTCTTCGATGCCGAGGTCCCGCACGCGCGCCGTCAGGCTGTCGCGGTAGGCCTCGCCCTGTTCCCGCACAAGTTTTGGATGAGTAGCACCAAGAATAACATAGACGGCATTCGGGCAGGATTTTATGATTCCCGGCATGGCGTCGAGCATGGTCTCGATGCCTTTGTTTGGTGACAGGAGGCCAAAGGTCAGGATGACCATGTTACCGGTGAAATCGAATTTGGCCTTGGCGTGATGTGGTTCGAGGAACGGGAAATCCGGTATTCCATGGGGTATGACTTCAATCTTGCGAATCGGTACGTCATGAACCGAACGGAGGAATTCGTGGCCTTTTTTCGACATCACGACCATTTTCGCCGAAATGTCGATGATCCGACGCATTACGTCACGCTGGATGGCAGTCGGCTTGGCGAGCACCGTGTGCAGTGTCGTGACAATTGGCATTTCGAGTCGCGATAGGAGCTCGATGATGTTGCCGCCAGCATTGCCGCCAAAAATTCCATATTCGTGTTGAAGAGAAACGACGTCGACTCCAGTGCTGTTTAAGAACTCGGCCGCCTTGATATAATCACCGATCGTTTCATCGTGAATCTCGAAACGCACCGCCGGAGGGTAGTCATAGGTGCGGTCCGAATCCGTCATGGCGACGACGCAAGTCTCAAGGTCCGGCCGAGCGGTCGAGACTGCCTGGTGAAGATCTTGGGTGAATGTAGCGATGCCGCAGCGACGCGGAAGATAGTTGCCGACGAAGGCCACACGCTGAAGTACTTTCATTTAATCGTTTCCAGGTGGCCGTTATTTGGGGCAGCCTTGGCGTGAGTGAGAGAAGGGGCTATTTGCATTTCCCTTGGCTGTTCGACATCGATTGAGCCCTGCTGTGTGAGACGCCGTAGCAAGTGTGGGATCGGGCCGCCGCCCGTGTATGCCACGAGGCCCACCATGCTGGCGGTTCCAAGGTGAATGTCGACATGGTCCGATTGCGCGAATAGGGCATCGCCCATGGCGACCTCGAACGATCCGGCGAGAGCGCTGCCGTCGATCACGAGGAGCCAAGTTTCTCGATCCGCATCCAAGCGCCAAGAGGTATTCGGAGCGAGATCGATCCGCTCGAATACGAAATGCGGGTTGGAAACGAGAAGCCTCCGCTCGACGGTAAGCTGGTTCTGCTGCACTTGAAAATCAGCCGGCCCTGGGTCGGCCACTACAATGGCTTTGTCGATGTGAAGTTCGCGCTCACTACCGTGATCGAACAGACGGAACGTCGCGTCGCTCCGTTGTTGGAGTTCTGCAATAATGAGACCGGCGCCGATCGTATGAATCGTCCCGGCAGGCACTAAAATGGTGTCGCTTGCCGACACTCTGCGCCAAGCGATCAGATCGGAGATCGAACCATTGTCAATGGCCGCGCGCAATTGCTGCGACGTCAGGCGTTGACTAAGACCGAGGGCCACCTTGGCATCAGGAACGGCACTTAAAACGTACCAAGCCTCGGTTTTGCCGTTTGGCAGACCAATCGAATGCGCAAACGCGTCGTCCGGATGAACCTGGATGGAAAGTGGCTGGCTCGTGAACAGCAATTTGAGCAAGAGCAGAGGATTTAGGGCCGC
>DATCBO010000146.1:0-45204 GCA_036511795.1 Xanthobacteraceae bacterium | reverse complement strand
TTCGCGGTCATCCGCTCCTTTTTCTCGACCGCAAAGAAGCAGAGCTGGAACATCATCGACGCCGTGACCAGCGAGCCCTCAAACTTGGCAAAATCCCTACGCCTTTCGTGAGCTATCCAGCCAACCTGGGCAGTAACCTTTTGTTTTTCTCGCCGTAATGCCGTGCGCCCGCTTGTCGCCGCGTTTGCGGCGGTCTATCTGCGGCAAGGACGCCGCCGTTGGAGCGGATCGCTATCCATCAAGCCGCGAGCCTCTGGGGCAGGGTGCAAATCCCAAGGTCCCACTGGGACTTACAGTCACTGGTGGTTCTCCGATCTTAGGATTCGCAAAACATCCTCCGAAACCGGACGGGAATCGGACCACTCGTGACCGAACCTGCAGAGCCAAAATCGTCAGAGCCGATCCTCAACATTCCCCGGGTTGTGCTTGCGACTGTGGCCGCCCTGGTCGGCGTGCACCTGTTCCGGATGTTTGCCTTGAGTGGCGCGGAGGACGAGCGGTTCGTCCTCACCTTTGCGTTTATTCCGGCGCGCTACGGCACTGACCCCGCCGTCAGCGCCCAGTTTCCGGGCGGCTTTGGCGCCGATCTGTGGACGTTCTTCACCTACGCGTTCCTGCACGCCGATATTTTTCATATCGGGCTCAATCTTGCTTGGCTTATTCCGTTCGGCACCGCGCTCGCCCGGCGTTTTGGGGCGCTGCGCTATGTCCTGTTCATGCTGGTCACCGCGGCGGCGGGGGCGCTGGCGCAGCTTGTCAGTTCTCCCGGCTCAGCCGCGCCGATGATCGGCGCTTCGGCGGCGGTATCTGGGGCCATGGCAGCTGCCATGCGGTTTATCTTTCAGGCGCGCGGTCCGCTCGAAACCTGGCGGGACGGCGCCCGCGACGACGAAGCTTATCGGGTGCCGGCTGCCCAGCTGACTGCCGTGCTGCGCGACGTGCGCTTTCTGATGTTCCTTGGCGTCTGGATGGGGCTGAACGCATTGTTCGGACTCGGTGCCGTATCTTTTGCAGCCGAACCCGGGCAGCAGATTGCGTGGCAAGCCCATATAGGTGGCTTCTTCGCCGGATTGCTGCTGTTCACCGCGTTCGATCCTGTCGCTCGCCACGGTAAGAAATTGGATACCGAACCGCCGCCCGAGGTGACTTAACGGCAGCTTGCACCACGCAAACGCCGCATTCGGGGCTGAACATTGCCGCAAGAGTAGGCGTCGATCGAGCGTAATGCCCGCCGCCAGGCTCGTTGCTGCACTGCAAAGCATAATGCAGCCCCGCCGGACGGAACTCGGCGCCGACCCTGACATTAGCAATGAAGCCTTTCACCGCCGCTGGTCATGCGCCCGCGGAACAAACAGTGAAAGCAAGGGAGGCGATCATGACTGTCAGCATTATTTTGGGTGAGAAAGGCCGTGAGGTCGTTACCATTGAGCCGGGCGCCAGCTTGGCAGCAGTGGCAAAGCTGCTTGCCGAGAAGCGCATCGGGACGGTGCTCATCCTTGGCGCCGATCGGCATCTTGTTGGCATCATCTCAGAGCGCGACATCGTGCGGGCATTGGCGGGGCGCGGGGCCGCTGCGCTCGACGAACCGGTCAGTCGGACGATGACCCGCCAGGTTGAGACCTGCAACGAGAGCGAGACGATCGGCAGCATCATGGAGCGTATGACCAAGGGCAAGTTCCGCCATGTCCCGGTCGTCGAGCAAGGCCGGCTGGTCGGGATCGTTTCGATCGGCGACGTGGTCAAGCACCGGCTCCAGGAGATGGAGCGCGAATCCGCGGCCATGCGCGACTATATCCTCACCGCATAGCGCAAAAGCCCCGCAGAGCGCGGCGCCTCATTCAGGGGCGCGCCCGCCCTCATCTGAAACCCACCGCGGTGCAGTGCGCATACGGTTTGGCGCATTTCGCCGCCGCGGTGAGTGCGTTATGCTGCCTCGCGCGCGTGCAACAGTGGAGATAAATGTGCGGGGTTTCCTTATTCTTCTGACGGCATTGACCATCGCTGCGTCCGCCGCGAGCCCACTTGCTGCCGCCGGCGGAAAATCGATGCGGCTGGCGCAAAGTTCGACCACAACCGGTTGCATGATGGCCTGCAATTCTCAGGCGGCGACCTGCCAATCATCCTGCGTGGCGCCATCCTCGTCGAGCAGCACGTCCGGCGGCAACACCACGGCCAGCGGGTCATGCCTGAGTAACTGTTCGAGTCAACAGCTGGCCTGCCAGACGACCTGCGCGCGCATTTCGCCGTCCCAGTGAACGAATCTGCTTGTGCGGCGGTTCAGAACCCGCACCGCGCCGGCGTTCAGCGTAGCGCAGCGACCATTTCAGAGATCGAATCCAGTGCCTTCTCGGCGGCGGAGCGGCCGACCTCAATTGCTTCGGCGGCACGATGAAAGTCGAGCCAGCCGATGTGGCCGATGCGCGGCGTGATGTGCACGTCGGGTGGGTCACCGGCAAGCCGCATGCGGGTGAGGCGGTCCTGCATAATATTGAATGATTCGACCATCACAGTTGAAAAGCTCGGCCGGGCAGTATTGCCGATCATCTCACGCTTCAGAGCACGCTCGGCGCCAAACATGTTTCGCAGACGGGCGAAGCCTTTGAACGCATTGCCCGTCTCATCGGCGGGTTCGCCATCTCCCGGATCGGCGCCATGGCTGGCGATCGTGGCGCCACGGCCGAAGCGGTCGGCGTCGAGATTGACCGCGATGACCACGCGTGCGCCGAACGCGCGAGCGGTCGAAACCGCAACGGGGTTGACCAGCGCGCCGTCGACCAGCCAGCGCCGGCCGACCTGGACCGGCGGAAAAATGCCGGGCAGCGCATAGGAGGCGCGAAGCGCCAATGCGAGCGAGCCCCGCGTCAGCCAAATTTCGTGCCCGGTGCCGACTTCGGTCGCAATGGCCGCAAACCGCATCGGCAGATCCTCGATCAAAGTGCTGCCGATGGAGTCGTGCAGATAACTGGCGAGTCGTCCGCCGCTAATCAGACCGGAGCCGCCGAGGCGCACATCGAGATAGCCGAGAATGCGCCGCATCGTCAGCGATCGTGCCCAGCCTTCAAGTTCGTCGAGGTGATTGGTGGCATAGCAGCCGCCGACCAACGCGCCCATCGACGTTCCGACGACGATGTCAGGCACAATGCCATGCGCCATCAACACCTGCAGTACGCCGATATGGGCGAAACCGCGCGCTGCGCCGCTGCCGAGCACCAATCCGATCGAGGGGCGCGCGGCTTGCGGGTCAACCGGTGCTGTCGCGAGATCTACCGTAGTCACCTGTGTCCCTTGGATGTAGTTACATAACGCGATCTGACCGAAATGGCTCCCAACGCCTTTGCGCGCCGAGATGATCGGACGCTCGGTACGCCCGGACAAGCCGCAAAACGGCGATACGGTGAAGACGCGTGCGAGACGCCGGTCCCGGCTTGAAATTGCCGCGATTAATATCGAAAAAAGTCGGATGTCGGGACGGGGCTTACGTCTTATTTTGCGCTGCGCCATCGTTGCGGCGGCGCTCAGCGCTTTGTGCGTGCCGCTTTCGGCCGGCGCGCAGGGGTTATTGGCGCCACAATCGACCGCGCCCGTCCAGTTCGCGCCGGGACCGGGTTCGCCCGGCACCAGCATTGAATTTCCTGCACCGTCTGGGCGCCCGGCGGCGCCGCTTGCCCAGGCTAATCCGGCGGTGGTGCCAGCCGGACGCGTCGCGCTCATGGTGACCGCGCGTTACGGGCCCAATTCGCCCTTGATCAGCGGGGGCCTGATCTGGCGGGTCTATACGGCCAATCCGGATGCCAACGGCACGTTTCGCCTGGTGAAGGAAGATCGGACGGCCACCGCGACCTTTGTGTTGCCGCCGGGCGATTATGTCGTGGATGCGAGCTTCGGCCTTGCCAGTGCGGCAAAGGCGGTGCGGCTGCGCGCCGAGACTGTCCGCGACGTGCTCGACATCCCAGCCGGTGGCGTACGTCTGCAAGGCCGGGTCAACGACGTGCACATTCCGCCGAGCCAGATCAGTTTCGATGTCTACCCGGGCAGTCAGTTCGATACCGCGCAACGCCGGCCGATCGCGCAGAACGTGGTGACCGGCGATGTCGTGTTTTTGCCCGAGGGCACCTATTACGTCGTCTCGACCTATGGCGACGTGAACTCGGTGGTGCGTTCCGATGTCCAGGTGCAGCCGGGCAAGCTCACCGATGTCACGGTGACGCACCGCGCAGCGGTCATCACGCTCAAGCTCGTCAACCAGCACGGCGGCGAGGCGCTGGCCAATACGCAGTGGACGGTGTCGACGCCCGACGGCGACGTCATCAAGGAATCGATCGGCGCATTTCCCCGCCTCGTGCTGGCCGAGGGCGATTATCATCTGATCGCGCGCAATGAAGGCCGCACTTATGCGCGCGATTTCAAGGTGATCAACGGCGTCGACGGCGAAATCGAACTGTCAGCGCAGTAATTTTGGCACCGGCCGGCCTGAAGCCCGGGCGCCGAGCGCCTGCGGCGTATTTCGATCTCCTGAAACCGGTGTGACCTGCATCACTCCCATTGCGGATGCTGCTTGCGATAGTAGCGCCGCTAAGCAGCTCCATCACGCGAAGCATCTATCCCTGGCACGAGTGGTATCCATCGAGTTGGGTGGAAATCACCAACTTGACCATCAACCCAGGCGATCTGGTGACAATGCTGATCTGCACGGCGCGAGGTGCCGGCTCGACCAGCGCTACGATCTACTTCGGCAATCAGACCAGCGGCATCTCGACGTCCTACACGATCACTGCGCCGGCGGGCACCAAGCTCGCAGGCAACAGCGCCGAATGGATCGTCGAAACTCCGGTGGTCAACGGCGTCCTGACGCAAATGCCGGACTACGGCGAGGTGTTCTTTTCGACATGCGACGCCGGATTGACCAACGGCACCACGGTCAGCGGTGGGACCGGAAACAACATCAACCTCGTGCAAGGCGGCGCGACGGTTTCGACGGGAGCTTTGATCACGCCAAATGTCATTCAGTGCCAGTACGCGGCCTGACGCAACGGAAACCATCAAGTCGTTACGTGCGAGGGCGAGGGGCAGCGCAAGCCCGTCGCCTTCGTGCGAACGAAGCGATCGATCCGATCGCTTACGCCGCCTTTTGCACGCGCTGCACGTCCGGCGGCACCGCTTCCTGCGCGAGCGCGGCCAGCGCCGCATCGAGCGGCATCGTCTGCTGCTTGTCGCTGCCGAGGCGGCGGATCGAGACGGTTCGCTCCGCAGCCTCCTTTTTGCCGACGACGAGCAGCACTGGAACTTTCGCCAAGGAATGCTCGCGGACTTTGTAGTTGATCTTTTCGTTGCGCAAATCTCCCTCGATGCGCAATCCTAGGCGTTGTGCCGCGGCGAGCGCCGCGCGGGCGTAATCGTCGGCGTCAGAGGTGATGGTGGCGATCACCGCCTGCAGCGGCGACAGCCAGAGCGGCAAATGGCCGGCATAGTGCTCGATCATGATGCCGGTGAAGCGCTCCAGCGAGCCAAACATCGCGCGATGCAGCATCACCGGTGTCACCTTGTTGGAATGCTCGTCGATGTAGAACGCGCCCAGCCGGCCCGGCATGTTGAGGTCGACTTGCACGGTGCCGCATTGCCAGTCGCGGCCGATTGCGTCGCGCAGCACGTATTCAAGCTTGGGACCGTAGAAGGCGCCTTCACCCTTGTTCAGGGTCCACGGCCGGCTTGACGCTTCGAGCGCCTTTTTCAACGCCGCTTCGGCCTTGTCCCACACCGCGTCATCACCGATGCGATTTTCGGGGCGGTCGGAGAATTTGATGCGCACGTCGTCGAAGCCGAAATCGGTGTAGATCGACAGGATCAGATCGTTGACCTTCAGCACTTCCTCGGCGATCTGCTCCTCGGTAATAAAAACGTGCGCGTCGTCCTGGGTAAAGGCGCGCACCCGCATCAACCCGTGCAGTGCGCCGGACGGCTCGAAGCGGTGCACTTTGCCGAATTCCGCAATCTTGAACGGCAGATCGCGGTAAGACTTCAGACCGTTTTTGAAGATCTGGATATGGCCGGGGCAGTTCATCGGCTTGACCACGAAGGTACGCTCATCCTCCTTGCGCGGCTGCACCAGGAACATGGCGTCGCGGAACGTCGCCATGTGGCCGGACGCGACCCAGAGCGATGAATCGATCAGCTGCGGCGCATTGACCTCGGCATAGCCGGCCGCCTGCTGGCGCCGTCGAATGTAGTTTTCCAGCGTCTGGAACAGGGTCCAGCCCTTGGGGTGCCAAAACACCGAGCCGGGTGCTTCTTCCTGGAAGTGAAACAGATCCATCTCGCGGCCGAGCCGGCGATGGTCACGCTTTTCGGCTTCCTCGATCTGCTTCAGATAGGCGTCGAGTTCGTCCTGCTTGGCGAATGCGGTCCCGTAGATGCGCGAGAGCATCTCGCGGTTCGAGTCGCCACGCCAATAGGCGCCTGCGACCTTCATCAGCTTGAACGCGTTGCCGATCTTGCCGGTCGAAGTCATGTGCGGACCGCGGCATAGATCGAACCAGTCGCCCTGTTTGTAGATATTGATCTTCTGATCTTCCGGAATGGCGTCGACCAACTCGACCTTGAAACTCTCACCCATGTCGGCGAAGACGCGCTTGGCGTCGGCGCGCGACCACACGTCTTTGGTGAATGGCTTGTCGCGCGCGATGATTTCACGCATCTTTTTTTCGATCGCCGTGAAGTCCTCCGGGGTGAACGGCTGATTGCGAAAAAAGTCGTAATAGAAGCCGTTGTCGAGCACCGGGCCGATGGTGACTTGCGTGCCCGGCCACAGCGTCTGCACGGCTTCGGCGAGCACATGCGCCGCGTCATGGCGGATAAGTCCGAGCGCGCGCGGGTCGTCGCGGGTGACAAACTCGATCTTGGCGTCGTGCTCGATCGGGTCCGACAGGTCGGCAAGCTTGCCGTCAAGCGCCATGGCCACCGTGCGCTTGGCGAGCGACGGCGAAATGCCTTTGGCTATGTCGAGACCGGTGGTGTGGGGCGGATAGTCCCGGCGCGCGCCGTCGGGAAAGGTCAAGGCGACCATCATTCACTCCTGTTGCTCACTCGCTGCCTACGAACGCAGGTAAGCGTTTGACCGATATAGCAGGTCGCTTTTGCCGTGCAAGGCGGCCCCGGAGTTTGCTAAACGCGGGAGCGGCCGCACCAAAGTCGAGAGCCGGCCGCTACGTTCGCAGCGGACATCGTGCGCGGAGCAGTGGCTCCATGCCGTGTACGCATTCCATCGCACTTGCGCGCGATCGCGCCACAATTGCACTGTGGCCTCAGAATTTTTTCGAACGTGCGTTCGGAATTGCGGCAGGTGGCGGCAAGCGAGCCATGGAATCATCCCGCCACGATCATACGGCTGCCCCAATATCTAACGACGGTTAAGACGGGTACCGCGCTGGGTACGCGTACGGCAATCAAACGCGTGCATCTCTTGGACGGCGCGGCGAGGGTGGTGTCTCTAAACGTTGCGGATCCGCGGCGCGTGTGTGTGTGTTGCGTAACTGTGTGGGTCCGCCGCACGGGTGAGTAGACATGAGGGGGGGCTTGCGGTGGCTTACTCGGCCATTCCAGGTGATTTGCGTACTGGTCGCGGTCTTGCTGACCGCAGCCTTTTCCCTTCACTCAAGCTTTGCCGGCCACTCCGGCGCCAATGCACCGATCCCCGACAAACCCGGCCTCGGCAGCCTTGGCGAGCGGCTTAACGCCAACACGGTCGCCCTCGTTTCCGGCAATCCGAACGCCACTTATCTGACGATCGCCTACGATCTGTCGGACGTGCTCGATGACGGCGATAATTTCCGGCTCTTGCCGGTGATCGGCAAGGGCGGCGGCCAGAACATCAACGACGTGCGCTTTCTCAAGGGCATCGATCTCGGCATCACGCAGTCGATTATTCTCAACGAATATCGCGCCAGCAACACGATCGGCAAAATCGACGACAAGATCGACTATATCACCAAACTGTTCAACGAAGAGATGCACGTCGTGGTCCGGGCCGATTCCGGCATCGCCTCGCTCGAACAGCTCGATGGCAAAAAGGTCAATTTCAGCGATGTCGGCAGCGGCACCCAATTATCCAGCCGCGATGTTTTTCGGCGGCTCGGCGTTCATCCGATCGAAGTCAACATGGGGCAGGGCGACGCCGTCCAAAAGCTCAAGACCGGCGAGTTGGCGGCGACGATCCTGATCGCCGGCAAACCGACCGGCCTGATGGGCAAGCTACGCGCGGAGCAGGGTTTGCGCTTTTTGCCAGTGGCGTTTGCCAAGTCGCTGCAAGCCGACTACTTGCCCGCCGTGCTCAGCCACACCGATTATCCGGGCATGGTCGAGGAGGGGCACGACGTCAACACCATCGCGGTCAGCGCGGTGCTGATCTGCTTCAACTGGCCGCGCGATTCAGATCGTTATCGGCGCATCGCCGAATTCGTCGGACGGTTCTTTCCGAAGCTGGCCGATCTGCAAAAATCGCCGCATCATCTGAAATGGCGCGAGACCAATCTCGCGGCCGTTTTGCCGGGCTGGAACAGATTCCCGGCCGCGACGGAATGGCTCAAGCAGCATGAGCAGGCGAAGCCGGTACTCGCCGGCACGCGGCAGCGATTCAATCAATTTCTGGCACAGGGCGGCGGCAACGCGGCGACCGACGCAGATCGCGATCGCCTGTTCCAACAATTTCTCAATTGGCAGGCGCGCGAGCGCCCGTAAGCAGGGAGTGCAATTCCCGATCAGTGAGCGTGGCCGGTCAGTAGGGGAGGCGTAAATGAGTTCTCCGGTTCACCATCCAGAAGACCTCGATGCGGCTTTGAGGTACGCGCCGCCATGGGCGCGCAACACCAACACGCCGGGCGATCCGGCCGCGGCAATCCCTCCGATAATCCCGAGCGATGACGATTTCGAGCCGTCATTCGACGGCGATCGGGCGATGCTGGACTTGCAGCACCGGCTTGCGCTCGACCCCGATGAACCGCCGGAGCCGCCGGTGCGAATCGACGATCGGCCGACTTTGGATCGGATCGCGTTGCGGCTTTGCGCGGTGGCCGGTCTCGCCGCGCTTGTCGCCTGGCTGACGATCTCGCTGCCCATCAATATCTCGCTGCCTATCAATATGTCGCTGCCCTTCAAGCCTCATAGTGACGAGATCGTGCGTGCCGCGGTGGCTCCAGCGATGACTGCTACGCCGATCAAGGTCGTGCATATCCACACCCCGATCGCGCCGTTAGCTGTCGTGTCCACACAACCCATTGCGCCTGCGGCTGTCCCTGTGCGCCTCGCCGAGGCAACGCCGCAAGCGACGCGAGCAAGGCAAGAACCGCCCGAAGGTGCGCCGGCGGCCGATCCACCGCGGCCGGCAGCAAAAACCGTGACGCTCGCGCCCGACGAGATTGCGATGCTCGTCAAACGCGGCAAGGACCTGCTGACGACCGGCGATGTTGCTTCGGCGCGGCTTTTGCTGCGGCGCGCCGCCGAGGCCGGAGATGCCGAGGCCGCGCTGGCGTTCGGCTCAACGTTCGATCCCGCGGTCATTGCTCGGCTCGGCGCCATCGGCGTCGAGGCCGACAGCGCAAGGGCGCGCAAATGGTACGAAAAAGCTGCGGCGCTCGGTTCGAACCTCGCGTCGGACAAAATCGCGAAACTCGCCGAGGCTGGGCGATAAGCGGCTGACTGGCCCAGCCCAGTTCGCGTACCAAGCGGCTGCGGTCGGATCAGACGGTGGCGGGGTGATCGTTAACGCCCCGCCACCGGCCATAACGCCAGGGCAGATACCAGCGCACGCCTGCCGGCAACGTGCCGGGCACCACATCAAGCCCACAGGTGCCCCAGGGCTGACAGCGCAACAGCCGCGCCAGTGTCATCCAGCCGCCGGCCCAAAGGCCGAAGCGCTCGATCGCCTGGTCGGCATATTCGGAGCAGGTCGGCAGATGCCGGCATTCGAAGCCAATGAAGCCGGACAGCGTGTAGCGGTAGAGTTTGACGAGGCCGCGCCCCAACAGGCGAGGGGCGTTGCCGCAGGATTTGACGATGGCGAGCAATCTACTCCGCCGCGGCCTTGGGCAGGTCTGCCGCTCGCTTGGCTTCGATCTGGCCGATGGCATCTACCACGGCGTCGAATGTCAGCAGGGTGGAAGCGTGCCGTGCCTTGTAGTCGCGTACCGGCTCCAGCACAGCGATGTCGGCCCACTTGCCGTCGCGTGGCGGTTCGCCGTTCTCCTTGAGCATCTTTCGCACGGTTTCACGGAGCTGCCGCAACTCCGCGGCCTTCGAGCCGATGACGTGCCGGGCCATGATCGACGATGACGCTTGGCCGAGCGCGCACGCCTTCACATCGTGGGCGAAGTCGGTGACCGTGTCGCCGTCCATCTTCAGGTCGACGGTTACGGTCGATCCGCATAGGCGCGAATGCGCTGTCGCGCTGGCGCCAGGGTCGGAGAGCCGCCCGATGCGCGGAATCGTGCCGGCAAGTTCAATAATTCGCTTATTGTAGACTTCGTTGAGCATTGCAACGACTATATAGTCATTGGCGCGCTGGCGGGAGAGTCCGCAACGTCGCCGTTGAGCCATGCAACCACTGTATAGGGCGAGTCCAGCGCGCTTACCATGTCTCAGCCCATGACGAATGATACGCCTTTTCCATCCCCCGGGCCGGTGGCCGAGCTCGAAGAGGGGCTGCGGCTGACGCCGAAATTCGACGCCAACGGGCTCGTCACCTGCGTGACCACCGACGCGGTTTCAGGCGACGTGCTGATGGTTGCGCACATGAACGCCGAGGCGTTGGCGAAGACGGTCGCAACCGGGGAGGCTTGGTACTTCAGCCGATCGCGGGGCGCGCTGTGGCGCAAGGGCGAGAGTTCGGGCCACACTCAGCGGGTGATCGAGCTGCGCGTGGACTGCGATCAGGATGCGGTCTGGCTCAAGGTCGAGCAGGTGGCGGGCGCTTGCCATACCGGCCGGCATTCCTGCTTTTACCGGGCCGTACCGCTCGGGCAAACGGGCGGCGCGCTGAAGCTCGAATTCCGCGACGGGCGGGTGTTTGATCCTAAGGCGGTTTACAAGCAGCCGTAGGCTCAGGTTGCCATCGCGTGCGCCTTTCGTCCGCCGCGTTCGATTGCAGACGGCGCTTCGTCGCGAGCGATCAGATGAGCCGCCAGATCGATGCAGCGCTTGGTCAGCATCGCCGCGCCCTCGGCCAATTCCTTCGACGCGCGCACGATCTCAACGTTGCATTCCATGTCCTCATGCGACCAGCCGCGCGAATGGGCGATATAGGGGAACTGCGGAAAGATGAAGCCAAGCTCCGCGAAGAAGCCCAGCATCTGGCCGGCAACCGACTGGATGTTGTCTTGGCCGCCAACGACGATAAATCCGGCGACCTTGTTGCGAATGAGCACTCGGTTGCGGATCGTGACGGCGTTTTGCACGCAGTTGAGTCGCTCTGCCATCTTGAAATAAAGCGACGACGCCGCGCCCCAACGGATCGGCGTCGCGACGATAATGGCGTCGGCCCAATGCACCAGCGCCTCGTAAACCTGGTCCATTTGATCGTCCGCGTCCATTTGGGTGATGGAGCAGGGCCATGTGCAGGCTTGCGCGGATTTTGAATAATAGCCTTCGCAGTTGCGGAATTTCAGGGCGTTCAGCTTGATCAGCCGGGCGTCGGCATCGAGATCGCGCGCCGCATTCAAAGCGTGATCCAGCAGATGGTCCGATCCAGAGAAGCGCGGATTGGCGCCGTCCATCGCTGTCGTCGAAATGCCGGCGATGCGCAGCCGGCCGGCGGCGCGCTTGACCTCGCGCGCCAGCGGATGCGGCGGGTGCGGCTTTTTCTGGCGCTTGCTGGCGCCGTCGAGATCGACGAACACGCGGCCATCTTCAACTTTGACCGGAAACGCAGGAATCCGATCTTCCTCAAAGCCAGGTTCGCCGAGGCCGCTGCAGCGGTGAAATTTCCAATTGTGCCAGGGGCAGACGATGTAGTCGCCGTCAAGCCGCCCTTCGCCGAGCGGACCGCCGACGTGATTACAGATGTTTGAGATCGCGCCGAACTCGCCGTCTTTGCAGGATACCGCAAGCTCGACATTCATGGCCGAGACGCGTTTGACAGGGGTCGTGGAAAAGTTGTCAGCGTGACCGACATCGACCCAATTTTCGTCGTTTGCCATAAACGCCCGCCCCCCATTTTTGGTGCGCCTGCGCGCTTGCTCGGGCGACAATATCGGTTCGCCTTGTTAAGGGGTATCAATTCGAGGTGCGAGGGCGGTGAACATGGCTGAAGCAACCAGCAAGCCGCAGTGGCGTCCGGTCGGCGGCATCGACCCGCTCCGGCTGAAGGCCGCGCGGCTGCAAGCGCACCATGCTTTGCAATGGCTCGCCCGCGTTGCCCGCTCCCATATCCACTGCCTATTGTCGGCAAGTGGCATACCGTAGGGGGGACTATTCTTTGGTCGATGCTACGCGCGCCAGCAGTCTTTCGGCGCGCGCCAGATGCGGGCGGTCGTACATGACGCCGCCGATGCCGACCACGCCGGCACCCGGACTCTCGGCAAATGCATCGACGATCGCTTGGGCGCGGCCGATCGCCTCGGCGCTCGGTGTGAAGACCGCATTGATGATCGGCACCTGTGCTGGGTGGATAGCCATTTTGCCGACAAAGCCGTCGCGTGCCGCATCCTCGCATTCGCGGCGAAAGCCCTGCTCATCGCGGAAGTCGACATAGACCGTGTCGATCGCTGGCACCTGCGCGGCTGCAGCGCCGGCGAGGCAGAGCGTCCGTGCCAGCCGGTACGGATCGAGGAATTGCCCCCGCGCGTCGCGGTTAGTGTGAGCGCCGAGTTCGACGGAAAGGTCTTCGGCGCCCCAGGTCAGTCCGATCACGCGCTCGCTTGCGCCGGCAAACGTGCCGGCGACGAACAGCGATGCGGCGGTTTCGGTGGCGATCGGAAGAATTTTGATGTGCCCGTCGGGCAGGTCATTCTGTGCCTCGCGCACGGCGAGCTTCGCGGCCGCATGGATCACTGAGGCGCCGCCTTCGGCCTTCGGCAGCATGATCGCGTCAGGCTTCGCGGGCGCGACCGCGTCGAGGTCGGCGTCGGTGAGGCCGGTCTGCAGTCCGTTGACGCGCACGCATAGAAACGGTCGCGTCCGCGCCGCGAGCGCATTTTTGACGAACGCGGCAGCGCTGTCCCGGGCGCGCGCCTTGCCGTCGAGCGCGATCGAATCTTCCAGATCGACCAGGAGCGCGTCGGCGCCGCTCGCCATGGCCTTGTCGAGCTTTCTGGCACTGTCGGCGGGAACAAACAGGAACGAGCGCATTCTTATTTCGGTCGCATGTGGATGAACGCCTGCCGATGGCATTCGGCGACCAGCTTATTGTCCTGATTGTAGGCGCGATGATGAAATTCGACGATGCCGGCGCCGGGGCGCGATTTCGACTCGCGTTTGCCGATCACTTCGGTGGTGCAGTGGACAGTGTCGCCCTCGAACAGCGGGTGGGGGAATTTGACGTCGGTCATGCCGAGGTTGGCGATCGTCGTTCCGACCGTCATGTCAGAGACTTGAATGCCGATCATCAGACCCAGAGTGAACAGCGAATTCATCAGCGGCTGGCCCCATTCGGTCTCCTGCTCGCAGAATTGCCGGTCGATATGCAGCGGCTGCGGGTTCAGCGTCATGTTGGAGAACAGCATGTTGTCCATTTGCGTGACTGTGCGCGTATAGCGGTGCTCGACCAGTTCGCCGGGAACGAAACCTTCGAAGTAAAGCCCGCCGCGCTTGTGCCGGACCGGTTCCTGCTGCGTCATCTCCACCTCCGCTGTGTTAAGCTTCCGTTTACCATAACCGTTAATCATTGGCAGTGCCCCGAAAGCGCCGATGGGAGTCGGCCGCGGTCGGGAGGGGAGGTTGTTTGATGCTTGTCGATCCCGGCAGTATGGCCGCGGGCTCGGCGGTGACCGGCGCCATTCGTCAAGCGTCGCAGGCCACCGGCACGAGCTTTTCCTATCTTCTCGCCACCGCGCAGGTTGAGTCCGGTCTCAATCCGCACGCCGGCGCCTCGACGTCATCGGCGCGCGGCCTGTTCCAATTCGTCGAGCAGACCTGGCTCGGTACGATCAAGCAGGCAGGCCCGGGACTCGGCTACGGCCATTATGCGGATGCCATCAGCAGGACCGCATCGGGGCACTACGAGGTGAAGGACCCGGCCCTGCGCAGCCAGATTCTCCAGCTGCGTAACAATCCCGATGTCAACGCGGTGATGGCCGGCGCCTTCACCAAAGCCAATGCGAATTATCTCGCGCAAAAGCTCGGCCGCGAGCCCAGCGAAGGTGAACTTTACATCGCGCATTTTCTCGGCGCAGGCGGCGCGGCGCGGCTGATTTCACAAGCCGCAAGCGATCCCAACGCCACCGCGGCGACGGCGTTCGGCAATGCAGCGCAGGCCAATCCATCGATCTTCTACGACCGCAAGACCGGCGCTGCACGAACCGTCGCGCAAGTACGCAACGTACTCACCGCCCGCTATGACGTCGCGCGGTCGCGGCCGGATCTGCCCGCGGCGCCGATGATGCAGGCTGGGAATTCCGCGCCGATCACCGCGCCAGTGTCGCTTGTGCCGGTTCCGCTGACGGCGGTGCCATTTGCGGCCGCTGAGGCTCGGACAATCCCGAAGCCGATGGTGCCGGACACCGCCGGCATTACCAGCGCGTATGCGGCCGCGGTGCCAATCCGCAATCGGGAAGACACGCAGATTTTTCACGGCCTGTTCGCCGACGCGACCAGCGGCGCGCCGAGCGCATCGGCACGACCTGTTGCCCGCGTCGCACCGGCAACAGGTCCGCTTTGGAGCGTGCCGGGATCGTCCGCAGCAGGTGCCGCTGCACCGCCGCCCACGGCCGTTGCCGCCAACTTCCTCGATCTCTTTAAGGATACTGCGGACGGATCATAATCCCGCGCGGCTGCGTGCCGTCGGGCGCCGGCCGCAGCATTAACATCCCAGCAACGTCTGCAAAGATTTATGGTGAACTGTTTATTAAGTCAGCCTCGCTAGACTCTTCGTAGTCTGAATTAGCGATGCTGTGCGTAAAATGATTGTCCGCCAATTCCTGCAGTGGGTACGCAACGCTCCGGCTGGCGAGCGGGCGGAGGCAACCAGCGCGCTGGCGCGTGCATACCTTTATTCCGAGCTTTCGGCCGACGATGCCGCCGCAGCCGAAGGTGCCATGCTGATGCTGCTCGACGATCCGAGCCCGTTGGTGCGCCGCGCGCTCGCCGACGTGCTGGCGGCGAGCCCGGGTGCGCCTCCTGCCGTCGTGCACGCGCTGGCCGGTGACCAGCCTCAGATTGCGGCGCCAGTGCTCGCGCTTTCGCCGTTGCTGGTCGACGCCGATCTGGTCGATGCGGTCGCGACCGGCTGTCCCAGCGTGCAGGCTGCAATCGCCAGCCGCGCCGAACTGCCACGCGCCGTGTCAGCAGCCATCGCTGAAGTTGGCACCGCAGAAGCTTGTCTGATTCTCATCGAGAATACCGGCGCCGACATCGCGCCGTTCTCAATCGACCGTATCGTCGAGCGCTTCGGCCATCTGGCCGCCATTCGCGAGCCGCTGTTGGAGCGCGACGACCTTGCTGCCGCCACGCGGCTGACGCTGGTCACCAAGCTGTCCGAAACGCTCGCTGGATTTGTCACTGGCCGCAATTGGCTTGACGCCGAACAGGCTCGGCGCGTCACCCGCGAGGCTTGCGAGAAGGCGACGATCTCGCTGGCGGCGGAAGCGCCGGACGGCGATGTGCGTCCGCTCATCCGCCATTTGTGCGAGAGCGGCCAGCTGACGGCAGGGCTGATCTTGCGCGCGCTGCTGTCCGGCAATGTCGCAATGTTCGAGGAGGCCTTGGCCGAACTCGCCGACATGCCGGTCATGCGCGTCTCGGGCCTGATCTATAGCGGCGGCTCCTCCGGTCTGCGCGCGCTTTTCGACAAGGCTGGGCTTCCCGCCTCAACTTACCCGGCCTTCAAGGCGGCGGTCGAGGCGATGCGCGAGGGCGGATTTACCGGCGACGCGGCGGGAGCCGCGCGCCTCAAACGCCGTATGGTCGAGCGCGTACTCACCAGTTGCGAGCGCGATGAGTTTGGCGAGATGGCGCCGCTGATTACGCTATTGCACCGCTTTGCCACCGAAGCGGCACGCGAGGAGGCGCGCTCGTTCTGCGATGACGTCGTCGCGGACGAGTTTAGCGCCGACCCGCAATCGCTCGCGGCATAAGACACTGACGCCCGCGACAGGTAGCCCGTTCGATCGCTAGAGTCTTCGTAGCGTCGGGCTAGGTTATTTTCCCGTCATGCCGGGCGCGATGGGCGGGGCAAAAATGTTTGCCAGATAATCCGGCCTGAAACTGTTTTCACGCCTGAGAAAGTCGTTGGTGACATCGCGTAGCCGCACCGTGAGTGCATTTGCCATTTCGGCGAGGCCGGGGCGGCTGTATTCGCGGGCGATGGCGCGCACCGCGTCGACATGCTGGTCGACGAGGGCGAGCGGGATGCGGGTATCTTCGGGCGTATGTTCGAGCAGGCGGCACAGACTGTCGGCTGGGCCGGCCAGGATCGGATAGCCAAAGGTGGCGGCTTCGCCTCGGATGTCGTGGGCAGCGCGAAACAGCTCGTCGTGCGTCTTGTCGTTAAATCCCTGTGCGGCAACGTTCTGGCGCGCGGCTTCGAGACGCTCGCACTCGGCCAGCATCCAGCCGCCAAACTCGCTCGATAGCTGCGCCAGCGCCGCATCGGCGCGCGCAATCGGATCGTCGTCGCCTTCGGGCACCGCCTTTACCGCTTGGCGCAGGCGATGCGGTGGCGTGATCACTTCGTGGTCCGCGTAAGTGGCGACCGACGGAGTCATATCCTTGTGGTTGGCCATGTGTTTGTCGTTCCCTCGGATCAGCCCAGAACCTTGGCCTTTTCGAGCAGCGGATGTTGCCGGATGACTTCCGCCTTGCTTTCCTTGCGGCGTTCCGGACCGACATAGTTTGGATTGACGTTGCGGCGCCGATCGGGCCCGAAATAGGTCCGCGTTTTGATGAACGGCCGCGGGTTGGCAACCACGTTGAGAATGCGTTCGTACAGGGCTTTGGCGGAAATAGGTTTGGCGAGAAATTCGGTGACGCCGGCGTCACGCGCAGTGACGATGCGTTTTTTCTCGGAATGGCCGGACAGCATGATGATCGGGACGTAGGGGTTGGCGTTGGCGCCCGGCTGGCGGATCATCTGCGTGAGTTCCAGGCCGTCGAAAATCGGCATCACCCAATCCACGAGAATGATGTCCGGCATGTAGTGGGTAAAGGCCTCGAGGCCGGTAGCGCCGTCCTCGGCCTCGTACACCTCACGGGTCCCGAAGCCGTGCAGCAGCGTGCGCAGAATGCGACGCATATGTGCGTTATCGTCGATGACAAGAAATCGGAGCCGGTTGAAATCAATACGGACCATCCGTCAAAGCTAAGCAAACGTCGTTAATGCGGTCTTAAATATTAGGAAATGAGGCGGCAGGCGGCACCCCGGCGGGACGCCTGCATCGCCGGCAGCCAGCGGCCGGCCGCGCTTAGACCCCGAATTGCTCGCTGATGATGCGCTCGTCAAGGCTGTGTCCGGGGTCGAACAGAAGATCCATCGAGATCGCGTGATCCATGCAGATCTCGACGGTGCGGATCGAGCGCACTTCGTTGTGGTCGGCGACGGCCGCGACCGGACGCTTTTCGATTTCGAGCACCTCGATGGTCACCCGTGCCCGATCCGGCAACAGCGCGCCGCGAAAGCGGCGGGGCCGGAACGGACTTATCGGCGTCAGCGCAAGCAGTGGCGCATCGATCGGGATGATCGGACCCTGCACCGAGAAGTTATAGGCGGTCGACCCGGCGGGCGTCGCCAGCAGGACGCCGTCGGCGACGAGTTGCGGCAGCCGTTCTTTGCCGTCGATCAGAACGCGCAGCCGCGCCGCCTGATAGGTTTGTCGGAAAACCGAGACTTCGTTGATGGCGTGGTGGCGGTGCACCCGGCCGGCGGCGTCGCGTGCGCGCATCAGCAGCGGGTGGATGACCGTGACATGCGCGGCGGTGAGCCGTTCGTTGAGGCGCGTTTCCGAAAACTCGTTCATGAGAAAGCCGACGGTGCCGCGGTGCATGCCGTAGATCGGCTTGCCGGAATTCATGAAGCGTTGCAGGGTCGAAAGCATCAGGCCGTCGCCGCCGAGCGCCACGATCACGTCGGCGGTCTCGGGCCTCGAATCGCCGTAGCGCTGCGCCAGTTGCCGGCGCGCCCGCTGCGCTTCCGGCACCGCGCTGGCGACGAAGGCGATGCGCTTGTAGCGTGTTGCGGACGGGCGAGGGGGCATCGGTTTAAGTCTTCGGCTCGGTCTTTGCGGCTGCGAGCGGCGCCGGGACGGCGCGAGGGGCAAGCATGGAACGCGCGGTTTTCGTCTATACGACCTATCCGTCCGTTGTCGAGGCAGAGCAAGCCGGCCGGAAGCTGGTAGAACGCCGGCTGTGCGCCTGCGTCAATATTTTGCCGGGCATGATCTCATTTTACTGGTGGCAGGGCAAAATCGACCGCGGCGACGAGGTGGTGATGATCATAAAGACGCGTGCGGAACTGGCCGAACCGGTGCGGGGCGCCGTAAAGCAAATGCACTCCTACGCCACACCTGCCATATTGGTGCTGCCGGTCGAGGCCGTCGATCCCGACTACCATGTTTGGATTATTGCCGAAGCGAGCGGGGAGGGCACGACGTGACAAGATGCCTTGCGGTCGTGCTGGCCGTCGTGGCGGTGGCTGCGCATGGATCGGTCCGTGCGCAGGACTATCCCGTTCACCCGATCCGCATCGTCGTGCCATATCCGACCGGCGGCCAGGCCGATACCGTCGCGCGAGTCACTACGGAGGGCCTTGGGGCCGAACTCGGCGGAAGCGTCATCATCGAAGATCTTCCAGGCGCCGGCGGCAGGCTTGCGACCAAGGATGTCACCCGCGCCGCGGCCGATGGCTATACGCTGTTGCTCGGCAGCTCAAACGAGTACGCGATCACGCCGGCGCTCTATAAGCTCGACTACGATCCGGTCAAAGAGCTCGCGCCGGTCGCATCGCTGGTCTCCGACTCGATCGCGATCGTGGTTAATCCCTCGCTGCCGGTGCATTCGCTCAAAGAACTCGTGGTCTATGCCAAGGAGCATCCGGGCAAGCTGACATCCGGCGCCACGGTCGGGATCGTGACCCATCTCGCGCTCATGTATTTTCGCGCGCACATGGGAGCCGACATGCTGTTCGTGCCGTACAAGGGCGCGCCACCGGCGCTCTCGGATGCGATCGCCAACCAGATTCAGGTGACAGCCAGCGCCAAATCCGTGCTGTTGCCGTTGATCAAAGCCGGCAAATTGCGCGCCCTTGCGGTCTCCAGCACCGCGCGCTGGCCCGAGCTTCCGGACGTTCAAACCTTCCGCGAAGCCGGCCTGGGCGGGTTTCCGGGCGAAGTCCTGTTCGGTCTGATGGCGCCAGCGAGTACGCCGGCTGACGTGATCCTCAAACTGGTCGCCGCCGAAGACGCGCGGTTGCGGTCGCCCGAGGTCGGGGGAGCCGTCGCCAAGCTCGGCATGCAGACGCACGTGCTGAGCCCGCAGGACTTCATCAATGAGCTCGGCGATCAGGTCAGGCTCTGGAAGGCTGTCATCACCGAGGCAGGTGTGCATCTGGATTGAATTAGGTTGCACTGCAGCATGGTGACTGCCTAACGGCGCATTCATCAAGATGAACGACGGGCGCGAGCGCGCTTCATCTGGCGTTCACCAGCGATACAGTAGCAGCCATGCTGTGAAAGCGCGTCTGTAAAGAAAAGCGCCTTGAGCAACGCCAATAAGGAGAAATGTATGCTGAGGATTCTTGCCGCCGCTTTGTTCGCGACGGTACTCATCGCCGCTCCGGCTGCTGCACAGCCGACCGGTGGTGGAACAACGCCCACGCCTGCACCGGCTCCGGCGGCCAAAATGGCCCCGAAAGAGAAGCCGATGGCGGCCAAGCCGATGGCGGCCAAGCCGATGATGCACAAGCATCACGCCATGCATCACCACATGCGGTATCACCGTTGGTGGGCTTGGCATCACTACCGGCATCACCACTGGGCATGGCACCGCCATTGGGGCTGGCACAATAACTTGAACTGGAATAACGACTGGAACTGGAATAGCCACTGGAACTGGAACAACGACTGGACGTGGCACCGTCACTGGGGCTGGCACCATCATTGGCGCTGGCACCGTCATTGGTGGTGGCGTCATCACCACCATCATCATCATCACATGATGCACCACCACGCCATGAAGGCTAAGTAGAGCCGGACGAAAGCCGTTCCCGGCGTCAGAAGAACGAACCACTATAGTTGGGAACAGGAGGCCGGCCCGAACAGGGCCGGCCTCGCTCTATTTCAGCCCCGCTCTATTTCAGCTCTGTGCGCCAGAGTGCGTTCACAGCGTCTCGATGAAAAAGTCGCGCATCAGCATGTAGGCTTTGCGGCAGAGTTTTTCGTCGTATTGCGTCCCCGGGCCCTTGGCGGTCGGATCGCAGAATGAATGCACGGCCGGCGGCCCGAACATCATCACCTGCCAATCGACCTTGGCTTTGGTCAACTCGTCTTCGAGCGCGTCCATCATCGGCTTCGGCGTCACCGGATCGGCGCGGCCGTGGATCGCCAGCACGCGGCCCTTGATATTGCAGGGCGTATCGGAGACGACCGGGTTTGGATTGGTGACGTGGAAAACCACCACTCCCTTGAAATCCGCCCCGGCACGCGCCTGCTCAAGCGCATAGCCGCCGCCCGCGCAATAACCGATCGCGGCCTTCCTGCCGGAATCGATGATGCCGAGCTTGCCGGCCTCGGACATCAGTGCATCGTAGGCGGCGCTTCCGCAGTTCAGCGTAAACGGCAAGTCCTTGTGCACGGCGAGCATGCCGGCGCGCAGGTCATCGACGGTTTTCTGTTTTGCGCCGTAGCCCGCGCCGAACATGTCGGCCATCAGCACGACATAGTCCTTGCCGGCGACGCTGCGCGCCTGGCCTATCGTGTCGCCGCAAACGCCCTTCCAGTCGGGCTGCATGAAAATTGCCGGACGTTTGGCCGTGCCGCTGTCGTCGCAAACGATCATGCCTTCGAACTGCCTGCCGCCGACCTGATACGGCACTTTTATTTCGGCCATCGTCACCTCCCGATTTGGATCCTGCGATGCGGAATAACACACCGGCCGCCGGCGTTCATAGCGGAGCAGGGCGCCTTTCCGGAGTCAGCGATGAAGCCATTATCCATTGTATTCGGCATCTGCGCTGCCTGTCTCGCCATGACACCGCCCGCGCTCGGACAGAACTATCCGTGGTGCTCGAATTTTCATGACGGCGGCGGCACCAATTGCGGCTTCTCCAGTCGCGAACAATGCATGGCGACCGCGCAGGGCAGCGGCGGCACCTGCGCACGGAATAACGTTTACGCGCCGTCTGTCAGGCCGCAGTCGCCGCGCCGCGCGACGCGCAGGCACGGACCGGGCCGCCATTTTTAATTCTACTGTCCGGCGCCGGCCGGCTTGCCTCGCCAATTTGCCTCGCTTTCGAGATCGGAATATGGCTGCGGGCCGCCGCAGCGAGAGGGCACACGTGCATCGAAAAATTCTCATCATGGGCCTGCCGGGTGCGGGCAAGACCACGCTGGCCAACGCGCTGGCGCCGCTCCTTAATGCGGTGGTGTTCAATGCCGACGCTGTGCGCGCCAACCTGTCGCGCGATCTCGGCTTCAACCATCAGGATCGCGTCGAGCACGCGCGCCGCATGGGCTGGATGTGCGATCGGGTCGTCGAGGCGGGCGGCACGGCGATCGCGGATTTCATTTGTCCGACGCCGGACACGCGCCAGGCTTTTGGCGACGCCTTCACCGTGTGGCTGGACCGTATCGACACCGGCCGGTTCGAGGACACCAACCGGATGTTCATTCATCCGGATCATTTCGATCTTCGGATTCCGGCGGACGGCTCGCCGCACTACTGGGCGGAGCAGGCGCTGACGCGGCTGCGGCCGGCGTTCGACCCGCAGAAGCCGACGGCGCTGTTTGTCGGCCGCTACCAGCCGTTTCACGGCGGCCATCAGCGGCTGATCGAGGAGGGCCTGCGGCGCGTCGGCCAGGTCTGCATCGCGGTGCGCGATACGCACGGCATCGATGCGAAAAATCCGCTGTCATTTTTCGCCGTGAAGCAGCGCATCGAAGCCGCGCTCTCACTCCATGCCGGACGCTTCGTGGTCGTGCCGCTGCCCAACATCACCAACGTCTTCTACGGCCGTGACGTCGGCTACACTGTCGAGCGCATCGTGCTTGACGAGGCCACCGAAGCGATCTCCGCAAGCAAGTTGCGCGCGATCAGCGCCGAGCCGAAGCGGTAAGATTATTCCCGGCAAGCGTCTGCTCGGCAGTGGAAGCAGAGTCCGTCGCGCGCCGAATTGTTATTGGTGCGTCATCAGCCAGTCTTGCGTTAGGGCAATCATGCCGTTTGCAGCGGCGGCTTGCCCGACATGGTTGTATTCCCCCTGGTACCGGTCTATAGTGCAGGTTGTCTGCTGGACTCAGGGCGACCATTCAGGAGGCGACCGTGACAGATAAGATTGGCTTCGCCGCCGTCAGCCGCCGCGATGCAATCCGGCTCATCGCTGCAACGCCGGCGTCAGGAGCAGTGTTGGCGACATCGTTGCCCGCCGCAGCCTCGGCAAAAGCAATTGCATCGACAGCGGACGCGACAGGTCAGCATTCGCTCGGCTCCGCCGCGGCAAGGCAAAGCTTGGCTGACCTGGCGGCGACGCATTTCGAGCCGCTGGTCGGACAAACGTTTTCAGTCGCCGGCGAGGCAGCGACGCTCACCGAGGTTCGCCGCGGACCAGCGAGCAGGGTGCCATTTCGCCAGCAATTCGCACTGACCTTCAGCGCGCCGCGGCACGGTCATGTGCCGTCCGACATCGTGCCGGTCTCGCACCAGGCCATCGGCCGCCACGATCTTCACGTCACGCAAATCGGCGGTGCGGCGCTCGAAATCTGTTTTTCCTGAGTGGAGCAGCGACGGCTTCGAGCACGCATCGTAGGGAGGACGCAGGATGGCGACGCCATTTCTCTCGGAAATCAAGATCATGTCCTTCGGATTTGCGCCCAAAGGATGGGCGCTCTGCAACGGGCAGTTGCTGCCGATCAATCAGAACCAGGCATTATTTTCCCTGCTCGGCACGACCTATGGCGGCGACGGCAGGGTCAATTTCGGACTGCCGAATTTGCAGGGGCGGACGCCGACCCATATGGGAAACGGTATGACCCTCGGCGAACGGGGCGGCGAGCAGGCTCATACGCTGTCCATTGCCGAGATTCCGGGGCACATCCACGCCGCCAACGCGTCGTCCGTCAATACGAACGGCCTTCCCAGTCCCGTCAACAACTATTTCGGCGGTGCGAACAACGTCTACCATTCGCCGGCGAGCTTGACCTCTATCCTCCCCTCAACCGTTACCCCCTCCGGCGGCAGTCAGGCGCACAACAACATGCAGCCGTATCTGACGCTCAACTTCTGCATTGCCCTTCAAGGCATTTTTCCGAGCCAAAACTGAACAGGGGTCTACCATGTCGTCACCTTACGTCGGCGAGATCCGTATGTTCGCAGGCAATTTTGCGCCGGCCGGTTGGATGTTCCCCGCCGGTCAAGTGTTGCCGATCAGCGAATACGAGACGCTGTTCAATCTGATCGGGACCACTTACGGCGGCGACGGGCAGAGCACGTTCGCACTGCCCGATCTGCGCGGGCGACTGCCGATCCACCAAGGCGCTGGCTTCACGCTCGCGCAGAACGGCGGCGCGGAAACTGTCACCTTAACAACTACGCAAATTCCCGCCCACACGCATCCCTATTTGGCATCGACGACAAATGGCAACGCGGCCACGCCGCTGAACAATGTTCCTGCCGCTTCCACCGTCGTTAAGCCCTACATCGCCGAGTCTCCCGACGCTAACATGGGCCCGAACTCGATCGGGTTTACGGGTGGCAGCCAGCCCCACTCCAACTTCCAACCCTATCTGTGTATCGACTTCATTATTTCGCTATTCGGCGTGTTCCCAAGTCAAACGTGAGGACCAGGCCATGACTAACCCATTCGTTGCCGAGATGCGGATCTTTCCGTTCAACTTCCCGCCCACGGGATGGGCGTTCTGCAATGGACAGATCTTGCCGATCTCGCAGAACACCGCGCTATTCTCGCTGCTTGGAACGACCTACGGCGGCGACGGCAAGAGCAATTTCGCGTTGCCGAACATGCAAGGAAGGGCGCCGATGCAGCCGGGCCAGGGGCCGGGCCTGTCGCTGCACGATCTCGGCGAAGAGGGCGGCGAGGCCACGGTGACGTTGCTCGAGTCGGAAATACCTTCGCATAACCACAAAGTCATGGCGGAGTCCCAAGACCCCGCCGACACGATCATACCCAGTCCAAGCACGGCGATCGCGCGCTCTAGCGGTGGCGGCCTCTATCAGACCACCAACAATGTGCAAATGTCGGGTAGTACGATCGCGCCCGTCGGCGGCAACCAACCGCACAACAACATGATGCCCTATCTCGCGTTGAACTTTTGTATCGCGTTGCAGGGCGTTTACCCGCCGCGTACGTGACGCCCGGTTCGGCATGAGCGCGCCCGACGGTTCGGCTCCGGCCTCGTTTGGTTGGATGCGCGCCACCGAGGCAGGTCTCTCTTTCCGGCCACTCACCGACCGCGATTTGCCGTTCTTATATCAAGTCTACGCCTCGACGCGCACCGAGGAGTTGGCGCCCCTGCCGTGGTCCGATGATCAAAAAGCGGAGTTCTTGAACCAGCAATTCCGCGCGCAACATGCGGACTATGAGCGCAATTATTCCGGCGCCGACCGGCTCGTTGTGTCGCTCTCCGGCGAGCCTGTCGGGCGGCTCTATCTCGATCGCGGCGACCGCGAATACAGCGTGATCGACATTGCGCTCCTGCCCGAATACCGAAGTCGAGGTCTTGGCGGCGCGGTCATGCGCGATCTGATCGACGAGGCCGCTCGCGCCAATAAGCCACTTTCAATCTATGTCGAAAAATTCAACCCGGCGCTGCGGCTTTACCGGCGGCTCGGATTCAAAACGACCGAGGACAAAGGCGTTTACGACCTGATGCGCTGGACCGCCGAAATTCAGGTAAACACCGCCTCGTAGCAGTTGTCGCCCTCCTTCGGCCCCATCGGTACCAAGAACAGCTCGACAGTGCCGAGTGCGGTGTTTTTCAGCGGATAGATCGCTTGCGTCAGGAATGGTCCGGGCGGCGATCGGAATGTCAGCGCGAAGGCGCCGCCCTCGCGCAGCGCACGACCCAGTCGGCGGACTTCGACGAGTTTAAGAGCGATCACGCCTTCCTCTGTCGCAAGGCGAAACTCATCGTCGAGCCGCGGCTCAAAATCGGCCGCCGTCAGTTGGGCAAGTTCAACCGTCATCGTTGCGCTCCGGCGATACGATAGGCGTTCCGCATATTCAAACCAGGGCATTGCAGGGGCGCGGCGTCGTAACTGGATTAGCGGGTTGGATGAAGGATCGTGCTGCGGCGCATTAGCAGTTGCAGCGGGTGCGGAAAAGAGAGCAACGGCTGATTGTGGAACTTTTTCCTCCCGAAGACATGAATTGTGACAGTTTCCTTGCTAATTCACGATAAATCGCAAGGTTAATATCGATTTAATTGTCACTGCTCCCTGAGTTTGATACAAGCCTAGCGTGCACGCTCTGTCCACGCTCTGACGGGACAGAGGATCGGTAATTCGGCAAAAAAAGCCAATGGGGCCGCGCTGGCTCGACCGATCGCGACAACGCTGCCAACAGCCATAGGTGGGGTATGACGAGTTCCAATATCGGCACGCCGCAGAGCGTCGTTTTCATCGACTCCAACGTTCCCGATCTCCAGGACCTGCTCAACGGTCTTGCGCCCGGCGTCGAGGCCTTTGTCATCGATCCGTCGAACGACGGTCTTGCGCAGATCGCCGCTATGCTCGCTTCGAACGATCTGACTAATCTCTCGTCGATCTCCATCGTCGGCCACGGCGTGGCCGGCCAAATCCAGGTCGGATCGACCACGCTCGATGCCGGCGACCTGTCGGGCGACAGCACCGCGCTGGCGCAGATCGGTGCCGCGCTCGCGCCGGGCGGCGCGTTCCAGCTCTATGCCTGCGATGTGGCGAGCGGCTCGGCGGGGCAACAATTCATCGCCGAGCTTTCGCAATATGCGGGCGGCGCCACTGTCGCGGCCTCGGCCGAGGACATCGGGACGTTGCAGGGCACCAACGGATTATTCGAAAACTGGACGCTCGACGATTCGGCCGGTACGGCCGCCATCAACGCCCCCTTCACATCCTCGGCGATGGCAAACTATGAGGGATTGCTTGCCGGCACGACGGTGAAGGCATCGACGGTCGCCACCACGCTGAAGACTGATGCTGACGGCGATCAAGGCATCAGTCCTGGCGACACGGTCACCAGCTCGGTCACCATCACCAACACCACCAGCACGGCAGCTACCGGCGTGACGTTCAGTGAGACGCTCAGCGGGTTGACGGCGAATTCCGTTCTGATCACGCCGATCGCGGTCAACGATTCTTATTCCGCAACCGGCAATGCTCCGCTCACGCTCAACGCCGCCAGCGGCGTCCTTGCCAATGACACCGAATTCAACGGCGGCACACTGACGGCCATCAGTGCCACGAATGCGACGAACGGCGCCGTCACGCTCAACGCCGACGGCAGCTTCACTTTCACGCCGACTACCGGCTTTTCCGGCACGGCGTCGTTCCAGTACACGGCCGATGACGCGGCAGGGAATAGCGTTGACAAGGCGACGGTTACGATCGCCGTCGGTCCGCCGACTTGGTACGTGAACAGTGGTGCGAGCGGCACGCAGGACGGCACCGCCGCCCATCCATTCGCGACGATTCAGCAGGCTATCAGCGCCGCCGCCGCGGACACTGACCATGGCGTCGGCGACACGATCAACATCGCAGCCGGGAGCTATTCGGGCGCAGACATTTCGTTGGCGAGCGGCGAAAAACTGATCGGCGCCGGCAGCGGCAGCACGACCTTTACCGTGTCGTCCGGTACCGCGATCACGCTCGGTGACAACAATACCATCAGCGGCATCACAATCAGCAACACCGGTTCGGGCGACGGCATCGACGACAGCAGCAGCAGCACCGGCACGACGACGATGTCCAATATCGTCGTCACTACCGGCTCGGGCACCGGCATCTCGTTCACCCATGGCGGCACCGTCGACATCACCGGCACCGCCAACACCGTCAGTTCCAGCACTGGAACCGCGCTGAACGTGACCAATACCACGATTGGCACGAGTGGCATCACCTTCAAATCGATTTCGTCGGGCACCGGCGGCAGCGCTAGCAACGACGGCATTATTCTCGACAATACCGGTTCGTCCGGCGGCCTGACCATTACCGGCGACGGCTCGACCGCAGGCTCGGGTGGCACCATTGAGGACAAGACCGGCACGACAGGCGGCGTCACCAATGGCGTCGGCATCTATCTCAACAACACCGCCGATGTGTCACTCGCCTATATGCAGCTGAACGGCCTGTCCTATGACGGCATCTATGGCCAGTCGGTCACCAATTTCAGCATGGACCACACCACCGTCAACGGCGCCAACGGCAGCGCCGTCGGCGAGGGCAGCGTCGTATTCGGCAGCGGTGTCTATGCCGGGCAAAGCACTGAAACCGGCATCACCGGCGCCGGCGTCATCACCAATTCCACGATCAGCGGCGGCTACTACGACAACCTCGACATTTTCACCAGCCCCGCCGACATCACCCTCGATCACGATACCTTCGGCGATAACAACGCCACCACCGGCAATCACAACGTCTACATCGATAGCAACAGCGACGTCACCAACGCCACGGTGACCAACAGCTCGTTCACCGGCGTCGCCGCCGGCGACAATTTCTTCTACAATTCAAGTGACGGCGATGTCGCCACCGACGTCACGTTCGACAGCAACACCGTCACGGACAATCTCGGCGGCGCGGGCGGCGACACCGGCTCGGGCCCGGTCCAACTCCAGGGTGGCACGCACGGCACCTCGACCTTTGACGTCGAGAACAACAACATCAGCGGCTCCACCGGCTCTGCGCTGGTCATCACCAAGAACATCGAAAACAACACTGGCTCTGGCGACGCGAACGCCGTTCTCGACCTTATCGTCAACCACAACACCGTCAGCACTCCGGGTGCGGGGGCCGACGCCATCAACATCCTTCAAGAAGACAGTGCCCAAACCAACGCCAACGCCGGCACGCTCGACGCGACCATCACCAACAACACCGTGACGGAATGGGACAACCTCGGCATCGATCTGGAGACCGGCGGCGGCTCGGCGGGTGGTTCCACTGGCACCTTCGAGGCCCAGATCACCGGCAACGTCGAAACGAACTCGAGCCCCGATACCACTACTCCTGCTCAGGGCATCGGCATGAACGACAGCAACGTCGCCACCGATGACTACACGGTCTATCTGACCATCGGCGGCACCAGCGCTGCAAAGAAGAACAATATCTTGCTCGACGCCGCTAGCCAAGACATTCGCCTGCGTCCGCGGTCTCAGGGCACGATTTTCCTCACCGCGGACGATGCCTCCGGCAATCCGACCGTCAGTTACACCGGCGGTGCGACCGACGGGACCGCTGTCGCCACGTTCCTCGAGGCCAACAACACAACGACGAACGACGGGACTGGGATCGAGAATAATGGCAAATTCGGCGGCACCGCGCCGCCGGACGCCCCGCCGCCCGGCGCGACTTTCAGCACGCCCAGCATCAGCGATAACAACCACAGCATCGCAAGCGCAACGGAAGGCGATACGCTGACCGCGTCCCTCGTTGGCGCGAGCGCCACCTACCAGTGGCAGGAATCGTTCTCCGGCATTGAGTATGTCGATATTTCCAGCGCGACCTCGTCCACCTACACGCTGAAGGAGTCCGACGTCGGGGCGACATTGCGCGTCGTCGAAACGTCGACGTATAGCGACGGCCAGACCGACACGGCGGACAGCGGCGCGACCGGCGCGGTTGCCGACAATCTGACGCTGTCCACCCCCACCATCAGCGGTAATGCCACGGTCGGGCAGATTCTCACCGCCAGCACGCCGACCACCGACAACCCCGACGCCACCATCACCTATCAGTGGAAGGAGAACTTCGGTTCGGGTTTTGTGAATATTTCCGGCGCCACCGGTCAGACCTATCGACTGGCCTCGACCGATGCCAACGCCGACATCGAAGTAGTCGCAATCGCGACCGATCCGCATGGCGGCGACGTTACTTCGACTCCGAGCGCCTCCACCGGGCCGGTCAACGCCTTCACCGACCCGAGCCTCTCGAATGTGTCGATCGGCACGCTGCCGGGCAACGACGCGGTTACCGTGAGCTGGCAGGCCACGGTCGACCCGCAAAGCGACCAGCTCATCGTCAATCCGACCTATACGGGAAGCGTCACCGGCTCGGATTTCACGACCGTCACCGCCGACGGTACGGTGCCGCTCGACACGTTGAGCCTGGAAGGCGAGATTTTCAACGACGCCAATGGCGACGGCACCCTCGACGGCGTCGACGCCGGCATCAGCGGCGTCTCGCTCTCGGTGTTCGTGCAAGGCAGCTCGACCGCACTGGAATCGACGACGACCAACGGGGGCGGCGTCTACGACTTTACCGGGCTCGCCGCCGGCAATTATTACGTGCAGATCAACGCGCTGCCGTCGGGTTACGGCAATTCTTCGCCGGTCCGCGACACCACGCCCAACGACTACGCTGGCGGCAAGAACTACGGCCTCGCCGCGTCCGGCGGCGTGATCGACACCAACGCGATCACGATCGCCTACGACCAGCCGGAGCCGTCGAGCAACGGCAGCACCTATCCGGGCGACGACACCACCTCGACGCTGGATATCGGCCTGGTGCAGGCGCCGCAGATCGGCGGCACCGGCATTACGGTTCAGTATTATCAGGGCGGCGCGGCCAAACCGCTCGACAGCAATCTGACGCTGACCGACAGCGTCAACGTTAGCGGCGCCACGGTGACGATCGGCAATTTCCTGACCGGCGACACGCTCAACTTCACGACGCAGAACAGCATCAGCGAGCAGTCGTATACGGGCGGCGTGCTGACGCTCACCGGCAACGCCACCGCGGCGCAATACCAGACCGCGCTCGACAGCATCACCTATTCGTTTAGCGGCGACCCGACCAATGCGGGCGCGGACACGACCCGCACAATTACCTGGTCGGTGAGCGACACCAACAGCCAGACCAGCGTCGGCGGCAGCACCTCAACGCTCGATGTCTACATGACGCCGGTGCTGGCCGGCATCGTCAGCCCGACGCCGACCGTGACCGCGACCAGCGGCGCCGTGGCTGCCGACTCCAGCCTGACCATTACCGATGACAACACCATCGGTACGACTCCAGTCGCGACGGTGACGATCACCAGCGGCTCGCAGGCCGGTGACGAGCTTATTATCCCGGACGGCGATCTGACCACCGGCAAGATCACCGGAACGACCATCACGGTCTCCAACAACGACACCACGGCGCTGACGCTGACGGGCACCTCCACGACCACTGACGCGCAATTTCAGAGCGCACTGCGCGATGTGGAGTTTGACGCCACAAGCCCGCACAGCGGCCCGCGGCAGCTGACCTGGTCATTCAACGACGACGCCGGCGGCAATACGAACGACAGCAATTCGTTCATGACCAATGTCAACGCCACGTTCGGTCCAGACCTCACGGGCGGACAGAATTTCGGCGAAACCGAAGGCACTTCAACCGGGCCGCTCCAGCTTGTGACCTTCACGGACTCCGAGATCACGAGCCCGACGATCGGCAATTTCACGGCGGCGATCGATTGGGGCGACGGGACGGCGTTGGATACGACCGGGACGATCGTTTCAAAGGGTGGCGGCGTCTTTGCGGTGGATTCCGCAGGACACACCTACGCCGAGGCACAGGCAGCTCCCTATCAGATCGCCGTGACGGTAACCGATACCGACAGTGTCTCGGGGACGGCCACCGACAACGCGCAGGTTACGGATGCGGCGCTGACCGGATCGAGCGCGGCGAGTCTGAGCGGCATCGAGGGGGCTTCCGCGGCGCTGAGCAACGCCACCTTCACGGACGCCAATCCGGGCGACCACACGGGCGACTTCACGGCGACGATCGACTGGGGCGACGGCGGGCCAAGTTCGTCAGGCACCGTCAGCTACAGCGCCGGTATCTACTCGGTCGCCGGCAGCCACACTTATGCGGAGGAGGGCAGCGACAACATCGCCGTGACGGTCACCGACGACGGCGGCAGCAACACCACAATCACCGGCGCCGCGTCGATCACCGATGCGGCGCTGACCGGATCGAGCGCGGCGAGTCTGAGCGGCATCGAGGGGGCTTCCGCGGCGCTGAGCAACGCCACCTTCACGGACGCCAATCCGGGCGACCACACGGGCGACTTCACGGCGACGATCAACTGGGGCGACGGCGGGCCAAGTTCGCCAGGCACCATCAGCTACAGCGGCGGCGTCTACTCGGTCGCCGGCAGTCATACTTATGCGGAGGAGGGCAGCGACAACGTCACCGTAACGGTCACCGACGATGGCGGCAGCAACACCACAATCACCGGCACCGCGTCGATTACGGATGCGGCGCTGACCGGATCGAGCGCGGCGAGTATGAGCGGCATCGAGGGGGCTTCCGCGGCGCTGAGCAACGCCACCTTCACGGACGCCAATCCGGGCGACCACACGGGCGACTTCACGGCGACGATCGACTGGGGCGACGGCGGGCAAAGTTCGCCGGGCACCGTCAGCTACAGCGGCGGCGTCTACTCGGTCGCCGGCAGTCATACTTATGCGGAGGAGGGCAGCGACAACATCACCGTGACGGTCACCGACGACGGCGGCAGCAGCACCACAATCACCGGCACTGCGTCGATTACCGATGCGGCACTGACCGGCAGCGGCGTCACGGAGAACGGCACGCAGGACGTTTCGCTCACCGCGCCGGTTGCGACCTTCACGGACGCCAACCCGAATGGGTCGGTCAGCGACTTCACGGCGACCGTCACCTGGGGCGACGGCACGGCGGCTACGTCGGCAACGATTACCGAGAGCGGGGGCGTCTTTACCGTCGCCGGCACGCATACCTACGCGATCCAAGGCACCTATATGCCGACCGTGACGATCGTCGACGATGGCGGCAGCACGGCGACCGTCACCGATACGTTTGACATCGTGCATGCGCCGCCCACGATGACGGCGGGCGGCAACGCGACCTATATCGGGGCCGGAGCGGTGACGCTCGATGCCGGCGTCACGGTGAGCGATCCCGACAGCGGCGGCGATCTCGCCGGCGCCACGGTGACGATCAGCACCGGATTTATCGCCGGCGACACACTCGAGATCGGCGGCCAGACCAGCGGCACGATCACGGATACGGGTGGGACGATCAACTACGCGTTCACGGGCTCGACGCTCAGCCTGAGCGGCTCCGACACGCTGGCGGATTACCAGGCAGCGCTCGATGCGGTCACCTACAGCTTCAGCCCAAGCAATGGTGACGCCACCAATGGCGGCACCGACACCTCGCGAACCATCAGCTGGACGGTCAACGACGGCGCTCCGAGCAACGGCACGGGCACCGCCGCGAGCACGCTGTTGGTGCCAACAACGCCGGTGGTGACCGCCGTGGCGGCGAGCGTCAACGCCAGCGCCAGCGAGAGCTTCACGGCAGCGCAATTGTTCAGTGCCAGCGACGCCGCCGGCGCCCCGATCCTGACCTATCAGGTGGAAGACGAGAGCGGCGGCTCCTCGCAGGGCTTCTGGGTGCTCAACGGCGCGGTGCTGCCCAACGGCCAGATCACCACACTGACGGCGGCGCAACTCTTCGAGCTGAGCTTCGTTGCCGGATCGGCCAGCACGCCGGTATCGGACACGCTCGAAGTGGCTGCGTCGGACGCCGCGGGCCTCGGCGCCTTCACCACCTTCACGGTCACGGCGGCAGCCCACGCGCCGACAACGGCGCCGACAGTCACGGCGGCAAACGAGTTGCAGGCCCCGAACCTGGCGCTTGCGGGATCGAGCCTGTTTTCAGGGACCGCGTTCGGCGGCAATACGATCACGAGCTACGAGGTCGAGGACATCACGACCGACAGCGGCCATTGGGTGTTCAACGGCACGGTCGAACCCACCAACCAGGTCATCGATGTGACCGTGGCGCAACTGGCGCAACTGAGCTTCGACACCGGTTACGGCAGCGACACCCTGATGGTGCGGGCCAATGACGGTACCCAGTGGGGCAGCTTCACCAGCTTCACGGTGACGCCGCCGCCGAACGCGGCGCCGCCGGCAGGCAGTACCGATACGCTAATGATGCTGCGCAATTCCGATGGGGCCTATGAGTTCTACGACATCGGCCGCAACACCATCCTGCTCGACGGCCCGCTCGGCCAGATCAATCCGGTGCTGCAGGTGGCCGGTGTCGGCGGCTTTAACGGCAGTGACACCGCCGATCTGCTGATGCGCGACCCGACGACCGGGGTATTCACGCTTTACGATGTGAGCAACAACAACATCACCGGCAACGTTGTGGTGGGACAGGTCGGCCTGGAATGGACGGTCTCGGGCTTTGGCGATTTCTCGACTCGCGCCGGCGAGACCGACATGCTGATGCGCAACAGCAATACCGGACAATTCGAAGTCTACGACATCGCCAACAACGCCATCACGTTTGCTGGGCCGATGGGCCAGGTCGGGCTGGAATGGTCGATTGCGGGTTTCGGCGATTTCTCGACCCGCGCCAACGAGACCGACATGTTGATGCGCAATTCGAATACCGGCGCATTCGAGGTCTACGACATCGTCAACAATACGATCACGTCATTCGCCCCCATGGGCCAGGTCGGGCTGGAATGGACGATCGCGGGCTTTGGCGATTTCTCGACCCGCGCCAACGAGACCGACATGCTGATGCGCAATTCGAACACCGGCGCATTCGAGGTCTACGACATCAGCAACAACGCCATCACATCGTTCGCCCCCATGGGCCAGGTTGGCCTGGAATGGACGATTGCTGGCTTTGGCGATTTCTCCGGCAACGCCAACGAAACCGACATGCTGATGCGCAATTCGAATACCGGCGCATTTGAACTCTTCGACATCAGCAAAAACACCATCACATCGGCGGAGCCGATGGGGCAGGTCGGTCTGGAATGGTCGGTCGCGGGCATCGCCGCCTATACTTCAGCTGGATCGTCCCCGGCGAACGCCCAGCTCGCACAGGCGATGGCGTCTTTTGCGCCGAGCGCCGCGCCGCCGGCTGCAAATGGCCCGATCGCTGCCGCCACTCAAGTCAGCCCGGCGAGTCCGCTCATCGCCGCGCCGCATCCGTCTTAACAAATTTCAGCGCGGGACTCTTCGCGCCACCTCACGGACGCGCCGATGCCGGCCCGAAGGCGACTTTAAGTATTGCAATGATCCTCAGTCATTTATCGCCGTGACTTTCCCACGAGGCGGTGAGATGGATAGACGCCCACGCTTGGCGGCGCCGCCGGGGAAACACCGCGGCGGGCGGCTTCGGCTTTTAGGAGCGCGATAAACGCCTGTAGCGGTCCGCTCATCTGTCGATGGCTTGAATAGTACAGGAAAAAGCCGGATAGCCGCGGCGACCAGTCTTCGAGCACCGGAACAAGCTTGCCCGCCTTAAGATCAGCCGCAACGTAGTCGTACAACAGGTATGCCAATCCCAGACCGTCCCGTACCGCGCGGATGGAAAGCTCTATGTCGTTAACAATCAAACGTCCCCCGACTGCGACGTGCTGAGCTCTGCCATTCCTTTCAAAGTCCCATCCAAAGATTGCCCCGTTCGGCAGACGGTTGCGAATACAGTCATGATGACGCAAATCGCCAGGAGTTTTGGGCCGAGGATGACGCGCCAGGTAATCGGGCGAGGCCACAACCAAAAACCGCAACTCGCCTATGACCCGCATTGCGATCATGTCCCGTTCAATCTGCTCACCAATGCGAATAGCGGCATCGAATCCTTCGGCAACAATGTCTGCCGGCATCTTGACGACAGCAACGTCCAATTGGATGCTTGGATATTCACGCAAGAAGCGCGCGAGAATGGGCTCCATCAGCAGGGTTGCGACCGGCGGCTGCACGGCAATCCGCAACAATCCCGTCGGGTCTTGCCGATGATTCGCAATCTCGGAGACCGCGGCGTTCAATTCAAAAAGTGACGGGCGAATGCGCGCCAGGAGACGTGCGCCCGCGTCGGTGACGGATACGCTGCGCGTCGTGCGATTGAGCAGGCGTACGCTCAGCCGCTCTTCGAGCGTGCGAAGAGTTTGGCTCAACATGGAGCGAGATACGCCGATATGCATCGCCGCTTTGGCGAAGCTCCGATGCTCGGCAATGGCGGCAAAAGCGGCCAATTCAGCAAACTGCGCTCCGCGCATTATATTGTCCTGCTAAACAGGCCGTCCTGATAAGAGCGTATTATCGTACAGACAAAGTTGCCTTATGCAAGCCGCAGCGAACGCTTAGGCACGAAAAGGAAGCGGCAATGGTGGCGGATAAGCTTATATGTCGCGTGCTCTTCGCCGGCCTTGTACTTGTCGTACCAATCGCCGCACACGCGCAGGCGCAATTTCCGGATCGCGCGGTGAAGATCATCGTGCCGGCGCCGCCAGGCCCGGTCATCGACGCGCTGCCACGAATTCTTGCCGCCAAACTCGCGGCCGCGTGGTCACAGCCAGTGATCGTGGAGAATAGGCCGGGCGCCGCCAACCTCGTCGGCACCGAAGCCGTACTGAAGGCCGCTCCTGATGGCTATACGTTGCTGGTTTCACCGCCCGGACAGCTCGTCATCAGTCCGCATTTTTTGCCCAAACCCTCTGTTGACGCGACGGGCCTGGTACCAGTGACAATATTGGCGGAATTACCTCCCGTCCTCGTGGTCAATTCCAGACTTCCTGTACACAGCGTCAAGGAGCTGGTTGCGTTTATTAAACAAAATCCGGGCAAAATTAGTTACGGGTCGCCTGGTATCGGCACCGGGCTTCACCTCGCGATGGAAGAATTGCGGCGGCAGGCCGGACTCGATCTGCTTCACGTTCCGTACCAAGGCCTCGGTCCGGAAATGCAAGACCTGTTGGCAGGCCGCATCGACATGATGGTCGATGTCCTGGGCGATGCATGGCCGCATATCAACAGCGGCGCGCTCCGGCTGCTCGCTGTGACAGCGGAACAGCGGGTCCCGGCGCTGCCGGATATACCAACGATATCGGAGACGATTCCTGGCTATGTCGACAACGAATGGTTTGCCATTCTCGCGCCTCCGACGACGCCTGCAAATATCGTCGCCAAATTGCAGCAAGCCATCGCCCAAGCGTTAAAACAACCTGACGTCGCCCAACGTTTTGCCGACTTTCACGTGATCGCTGGAGGCGAGCCACCCGGGGAAACCGCGTCCTTCATCCGGAAAGAGGATGAACGCTGGATTCGCCTGAGTGAGTCGATGGGTCACAAACTCGACTGACCAATCCAGCAGAGTTTTGAAAGGACGCACGATGAGCAACGCTACGACATTACGAGCAACGCAACAAATTGTAGGGACTTGGACGCTCACCTCGATACGCTATCGGCGCCTTGATGGCTTCATGGTTGAGCCCTTTGGTCCGAACGCCAAAGGCATGCTGGTGTTCGATGGCACGCACTTTGCCACGCAGGTTATGGCCGCCAATCTGCCAAAATTTGCCTCCGACAATCGGATGGTGGGCACTCAGCAAGAATATGAGGCCATATCGCACGGCGTCGTCGCGTATTTCGGCACCTACACTGTGAATGAGGCCAATCGTATAGTGACGCTTCATATTCAGCGTAGCTCGTTCCCCAATTGGGAAGGAACTGACCAACAAAGGAAGTTCGAGTTCGAGGGCGACCAACTGCAATACGGGGCAGCGAGTACAACAGCCAACCCTGCTGAGGCCGCGCAACTTGTTTGGAAAAGAATCCACTAAGGTCAGTAGCCACCATGCGAGGAACGCTCCCGCAGATTCATTTCGCTGTCTCCAAAATGAGCCCGGGGAGACGGCAGCGTTGGGGCATTATCGCCGTTTGAGCGATCACCGCGGTGCATCGACACCTTGAGGAGTTGGAAAATCGGCTCGGCCGACAATTGGCTACCGCGCATCAGCGCGAGCGGCCGCAGGCGTGACGAAACGCCGATCGGTCTGAAAGACGATCGACAAGGCTCGCGCAAACCGAACAAAAGCCAGTCCCTGCGGCGTGATCCGGAAGCCGTTTCGCGTTTGCGCGACGTTGCGCGAGACTTTCTGCTCCTCGAGCCGCCGCTCGATCTGTCCGTAACGCTCCACGTAAACGTCGACGAACAGGCTCCGCAACTCGGACGGCGTAAAGGCGTGGTCCGGCTGCGCCGCCATCTGGGTCAGCATGAACACGGAGATGGAACGGTCGATCGTGACCGGCAGCACGATCAGCAGGCAGACGGCGATGCCGCCCGCGAAAGCGCACGCCGAGACGGCGTCACGCACGTGCCAGATCGGCCATATCCGGCGCGCAAGCAGAAGAACCGCGAAGCAGACGACTTCGCCGACCACTATGAGCACCAGCCCGCGGTAGAACAGGATCGATATCCGATCGAGAAAGCCAATCCAGGACAAAGCCACGACCGAGCCGGCCACGAGCACGACCGCGGCGGTGAACCAGGCGCCTGCTGCAAGGAATGCCTTCATGGGTCAACGCTCCGGACCGAGATCACGGGTTGCGATCAGCCGCACATGCGGCGAAGCGAAAAGAACCGGCGCCGACCAGACCCAGCCATGGACATCGGACCAGATCGGATCGGCCGACGATACGACGAGAACGTCGATGCCCTCGGCCGCGGCGCGGGCGCGCACTTGCGCCGCCGCAGACGGCGCCGTGAATATCGGTGCGATGGCGGCGAGCCGGGCGTCCACTTCCGATTTCGACGCACCATAGAGTGCCGCTTCGCTGTCAGCGACCGCTACGCGATTTCGCCCGTACAATCCGAAGTCGAGCACGCGCGGAGCGGCGACCGGATTGTGCTGCAGGATTGCGCTTCGCGGTACGTGGCTGTTGGCCCACCCATAGGCGGACGTCAATTCTGCGTCGAGTTCGGGATGCAGAACAGTTTCAGGAACCAGAGTGACATTCGGCGCCAGGAACGGATAGGCCCGCATGCTGGCTAATTCGTAGGCGTTGCCGGCATATCCAATCAGGAGCAGCGCGCCCATGGCGCTCGGCCAGCGCCGGAAGTCGGCCAGGCTGAACTGGCCGTCGCGGCCGTGGGACCGGATCACGGCGGCAGTCCAGATGAGGAATGCAAGCTGCGGCAGCAGCATGACGCGCCAGCCGAGGTCGTTGTTAATCAGCGTCGAGCGCGCGAACGTCCCGAGCAACAGACCCGCGGCGGCGGCAAAAACAAGAATCCGCGCGGCCTCCGTTGTCGCCGGCGCTCGCCGCTCGCGCCAATAGACAACCGCGCCGACGGCGAATATGCCGAACTCAAAGAAATAGTTCACCGGCAAGAGCAGGAAGCTTAGAACTCCGCGCACGAAGCCCGGCGACATGATGGCCTTCAGCGGGCCAAAGGAGCGGACCGTGAGGGCGATCGGACTGACCTGATCCGCCCTGCCGTGCAGAATGTCGAGCGTCTCGGGAACGAGGAGGACAGCCGCGAGGCACCCGGCGGCGACAAGGGTCAGCGCCAGCCGATAGCGCTTTCGGCAGATCAGCGACACCAGCCAGAACGCAGCAGCCAGCGCCGTGCCAAGGCCAATCCATACGGAGACGCCCGCGCAGGAGGCAAACGCCAAGCCGCCGGCGGTTACAGAAGGTATCCCCGGCCGTTCGGCAATCAGAATGAGTCCAAATACGCCGGCGACGAGCGCAAGGATATGATGCGGCACCCAGATCAGGGAAAGTGTCCAGGGCGCGATCTGTTCATTCCACCACTCGATCTCGATCGGCCAAACGTGTCTGGCAATGCCCGCCGCAAAGCCAGGAACGATATCGAGATTGCCGCAGAGCAGCAGCGCGACAAGGGCCAGAATGACGTTTCTGGACAAAGGCGATTCCGGCTCGGCCTTTCGCCAGAGCAGCGCGGCGAGCGCCAGCGCCGCGGCGCCGTCCAGAACAGCAAGCGCGCCAACGGCGGCGCGTGCATCGATAACGCCCATCGTCAGCCTGACCGGGACAGCGGCGACCGTGTAGAAGAAATAATAGTAACCGGCCGGCTGAACGCGGCTCACGAACGGATCGGTGAGGGGCAGCCCCCACGATACCATCGAATTCACGGTCGCAACGTGTTTGACCATGTCGACAGCGACGGTGGGCTGGTAGAGATTTCCGCCGAAGCGGAAGTCGATGGTCGCCCAACCGACGACGAGCGAACAGGCGAGCAATCCCAAAACCGACCACAGTGGTGGCCATCCCATCTTTCTGGTCGCAGGAATGCCGGCGGCTGCAAGGACGAGTTGGACGGCCACGGCTGCGTCGAGACCCGCGAAGCGGGCAACGAGACTGAGTGAGACGGGCAAAACCGCGAAAGAGAATAGGAGTGCGATGCCCCAGCCGCGAGGCGGCATGACGTCCTTGGCGCCGAGCCAACCGGTCCAATTGGCGAAGGCTGCTCCCGGTAAAGTCAGAAGGACGGCGAGCAGCGCCGTCGCGGCCAGCAAGTCGGCGAAGTCGACGAAAGTCTGCACCACCGGCGGTCCCGCTCAGCCGTTAACATCGGCGCCGCCAGCGATTCCCCTAAGTGCCAAAGAGAATCACTGCCGGCCAGCGGTGAAAGATAGCCCGGAGCTGTAAATTACCTCAGCGTCATTCCGAAAACCGGGCTGACGCAAAATACACATGACATACTCTCCTTTATACACGGGCCTGCGAGGCCCATTCACATCAATGCAATGCTGCGCCTATAGCACACGCACCCAGTGAGAACACTCAGTGAGACACCGGCGAGGAACTCCGTGGTTTCTTGCGCGTTAGTACGCACTGACGTTAACGGCCACCCTCGGCACTGGAGCTCATCATGAACGCCCGACGCGTCATGCGCGTGCAACCCCCCTCCCCGCTCGGCGACGTGACTGTGGCCCCTGCCGCCCTGACGGGACGCGCCGAGGCCGATATGGCGCAGGCCATGGCGGCTGCGCTTGCCGAATACGACGTGCCGAGCGCGGCCGAAGTGTTGGGCCGCCTGCGCCGCGCCTTTCCGTTGGCGCCGCTCGGCGCGCGCCTGACGGCGCTCGGCCTGATGATGGAGCGCAGTCTGCGCGCTAGCTGATATTCAGCGCGTATTGCGATCGGCCCCGCAGGGGCGACGAAGCAATCCAGGGTCGGTGGCTCCGCCCCTGGATTGCTTCGCTTCGCTCGCAATGACAGATTTAAATCCCCAGATACGCGCTGCGCACGCGATCGTCGGCGAGCAATTCGCTGCCGCTGCCGGTCAATGTGATGCGGCCGTTTTCCAGCACATAGGCGCGGCTGGCGAGTTTCAGCGATTGCGCGACGTTCTGCTCGACCAACAGGCATGTGAGCCCATCGCGATTGAGATCGCGAACGGTGCCGAGCACCGCGTGAACCACGGCCGGTGCCAGCCCGAGCGACGGCTCGTCGAACATGATCAGCTCCGGCGCCCCCATCAGGCAGCGCCCGATCGCCAGCATCTGCTGCTCGCCGCCGGACAGCGTTCCGGCCGCCTGCTTCTCGCGTTCGGCCAATACCGGAAACATCGCCAGCACGCGCCTGCGATTGTCGTCGCGTCGTGTGCGCGCGCGCGGCAATAGCGCCCCCATGTCGAGATTTTCGGCCACGGTCAGCGTTGGAAAAATCTGCCGGCCCTCCGCCACCTGCCCGATGCCGAGATTGCAAACCCGATGGGTCGGCCAGCCGGTAATGTTGGTCTCCCCGAACATGATGCGGCCGCGCGCCGGCCGCAGCATGCCGGCGATGGCGCGAATGAGGGAGGTCTTGCCGGCGCCGTTGGCGCCAACAATGGCGACGATTGCGCCCTGCTCGATGTCGAGCGATACGCCATCCAGCGCCTGCGCATCGCCGTAGAATACGTCGAGATCTTCCACGCGCAGCATCACACGACCCGAATGTCGACTTCAGATTGGCCCAGATAGGACTGCACCACCGCCGGATCGCGCACCACCTCGTGCGGCTCGCCCTCGGCGATGGCAGTGCCGTGATCGAGCACCACCACGCGCGAGGCGAGCGCCATCACGGCGCGCATCACATGCTCGATGAGCAGGATCGTCAGCCCGATGTCGCGATTGAGTTCGCGCAGCACGGTGACCAGCCGGTCGACTTCGGTCGGCCGCAAGCCGGCAACCACTTCGTCGAGCAGCAAAAGCTTCGGCTCCGTGGCAAGCGCGCGCATGACTTCGAGGCGCTTGCGATCCGGCAGCGTCAAAGATGACGCCGGCTGATGGCGGCGGTCGAACAGATCGAAGCGGCGCAGCAGCTCCCGCGCCTTAACCCGCGCCGCATCGACATCGGTGCGGCGCAGCAACGCGCCGACAATGACGTTGTCCTCGAGGCTCAGCGCCGGGAACGGGCGCACGAGCTGGAACGTGCGGGCAATGCCGCGGCGGCACACCGCGTCCGGCGCGAGTCCGGTGATATCCTCGCCCGCAAAGCTGACCGTGCCGGAGTCAGGCGCTATCGCACCCGCGATCATATTGAACAGCGTCGTCTTACCGGCGCCGTTCGGACCAATCACCGCAAAGATCGCGCCCTCGGGCACCGCGAAGCTTACGCCATCGACGGCGACCAGACCGCGGAAGCGTTTGCTGAGGCGATCGAGCGAAAGCAGCGCCGTCATCGCCGGTCCTTATCGATGCCAGCCTTATTAATGCCAAGCCTATCGATACCAAGCCGCCGCGCCAGCGGCGGCCAGATGCCCTCCGGCAGCGCCACCACGACCAGCAGCAGACAAATGCCGTAGAACACCTGCTTGGCGCCGGGCAGATCGAAACCGAGCGCAGCCATGATCGATGTCACGGACTCCGCCATTCCGGTCAGCACAAACGCGCCCAGCACCGGCCCGAACAGCGTGCCGACGCCGCCGATGATCGGACCGAGAATCATCTCGATCGACTGCGTGATGTTGAAGACCTGTTCGGGGAACAGGTTGTTGTAGAAGAAGGCGTAGAACACGCCGGCAAACGACGTCACCGCGGCCGAGATCATCAGCGCAAACATCTTGTAGCGGAACGTATCGATGCCGGCGGCGCGCGCCGCCTGCTCGTCCTCGCGAATGGCGAGCCAGAAATAGCCGATACGGCTCTTGAGCAAAGCCCGCGACAGCAGAAACGCGACCGCCGTCGCGGCCAGTATCACGTAATAGAACATGGTCGGATTGCCGCGCAGCCGCCACAGATCGTCGTGGGTGTATTGCGTGACCGGCAGAAACAGGCCCGCCGACGCATGGACGAAATCAAGATGATCGAAGCCGACGCGGGCAAACTCGGCGAACGCAATAGTCAGGATGGCGAAATAGACGCCGGCGACGCCGAAGCGGAAAGCGAGAAAGCCGATGACCGCCGCACACGCCGCCGTGACCGGAATCGCCACCAGAAGGCCGAGCCACGGCGCCACGCCGTAGCGGGTGAACAGCACCGCAGCCACGTAGGCTCCCAGCCCCGCATAGATCGCATTGCCGAGTGAAAGCTGGCCGGCAAAGCCCATCATGATGTTCCACGCCTGCCCCGTATAGGCGAGGTAGAGCGCGACGATCATCACGGTGAGCAGATAATCGTTGACCACAAACGGCGCGATCGCGAGCGCCGCGAACACCGCGGCGAGCAGTCCGAGCGCGCGCCGCGACGCGCCGTCGGCGAGCCGCGCGATCATGCCGCCCGCCCGATCATGCCGCCCTCTTGCCGAGAATGCCCTGCGGCCGCAACAGCAGCACCAGGACCAGAATGCCGAACGAGAACATGCTCTTGGCCGAAGGTGTGAAGAGGAGGCCAGCGATCGCCTCCGTCAGCCCGATCAGCACGCCGCCAATCAGCGCGCCCGCCATCGAGCCCAGCCCGCCGGTGATGACGATGACGAAGGCGAGCAGCGTGTAGGCCGGCCCGAGCATCGGGGTGACATCGGTGATCAGCGACATCATGGTGCCGGCCGCGCCGACGCACGCCGCGCCGATGCCGAAGGTGAGCGCGTAGAAGCGCTTCACATCGAGCCCGACCACCAGCGCGCCCGTATAGTTGTCGGCGCAGGCGCGGATGGCCTTGCCGAACAGCGTGAAACGAAAGAACGCAAACAGCGCGACCGTCACCACGATTGCGGCGGCGGCCGCATACGCCTTGGACGCGTCGATAATCACCGGTCCGATCAGGAAACTATCGTAGGCGTAGGATGTCTGGATGGTCTGGGCGTCCGGGCCGAAGATGATCAGCAGCGTGTTGACGATGATGAGCGCGATCGCCACCACCAGCAGGAACTGGCTGTGCTCCGGACGAGTGATGAACGGATTGATCAAGCTCAGCTGCAGCAGGTAACCGAACACGAACATCACCGCTGCGATCGGCACCAGCATGATCAGCGGGTCGAGATGAAACGCGGCAAACAGCACGACCGCGATATACATCGCGATCGACATCATCTCGCCATGGGCGAAATTGACGATGCGCACCACGCCGAAAATGACCGACAGGCCCAGCGCCATCAGGCCGTAGACCAACCCGGTCAGAATTCCGGCGACGATAACGTTCAGATAGACGGCTAGCGACACCGCTCAGGACCGGGCACGCGTTACGTCCGGCTCTGATAGGACTTCATCGGCCATTCCAGCTTGGCATTGGCCGCCTCTTTGGGCGCCACCGTCACCTGCTTGCCGCCGCGGTTCTGCACCGCGCCGCATTTCAATCCGATATTCTGCCCCTTGGCGTCGAACATGATGCCGGGTCCGATGCTGACGTTGTCGGTGATATGGGTGGCGTGCAGCGCGGCAGCCAATGCCTTGGGGTCCGCCGAACCGGCGCGCTTATAGGCGTCCGCGGCGATCAGCAGGGCCTCGAACGTGTACACGTGATTGGTGTTGATGTTGAGGTCCGGGAATTTCTTGGCGAACGCATCCTGGAGCGTTTTGGTCATCTTCTTGTTCGGATCGTACCACGGCACCAGACTGATCGGGCCGTCCGAAAGCTTGCCCAGCGTCTTGGTGTATTGGTTTTCGTACCAGCCCGGCCCCCAGCTCAGGATTGCGTTCGGCGTCCAGCGCTGCTTGACCATCTCGCGCGTCAGCAGCATCGCATCGTTCAGGCGGCCGACCACGAGCATAATCTCTGCATTGGCGGCCTTTGCCTTCGTCACCTCGACCGAGAGATCGCGCGCCCCGGGATCGTAGGAGATTTCCTCAACGATCGTGTATGGCGGCTTCGTTCCGTGGATACCCTTGGCCATCCCGGTGCCGAACAGATCGTTGACGTGCATGAATACCGCGGTCTTGGGCGTGACGCCGGCAATTTGGAAAACCTCCAATTGCTCGGCGTACTCATCCTTGAGCAGCATCGGCACGGTCGGGAAATTTCGCACCACGAACTTGTAGCCCTGCTCGGTGATCTGGGGGTCACTGCCGACGTTGATCACCAGCGGGATGCCTTTCTGCTCGGCGACCTGGGCGACGGCGGTGGTCTGCCCGGAATCGAAGGCGCCGATCAAAAGTTGCGCACCGTCGCTGACCAGCTTTTCGGCATGTTCGCGGGCGGTGTTGACGTTGGACTCGGTGTCGCCGTTCATGATCGTCAGTTCCGGCAGCCCGAGCGATTTGAGGATCGGCGCGGTGATATCGACGCCGCGCTGGCAGTCCTGGCCGATGCCGGCCTCAAAGCCGGACCGCGGCAGGATCACCCCGACTTTGAGCGGGCCGCCGGCAGCGCGCACGATGGCGGGCGCCGCAATAGTCGCGGCGGTTGCGGCGGCGCCGGCGAGAAGGCGGCGGCGATTGATGTCAATACGGGTACGAGTCATCCGGATACGCGTCATG
>DATCBO010000145.1:0-109153 GCA_036511795.1 Xanthobacteraceae bacterium | reverse complement strand
CCTGTCGGCGTCCTGCCGCGGTTCTCGCCAGGGAGACAGCTGGTCCCCAAGGCTCAGCGTCAGGCCATGCTTTCAGGGACAGTCCGGAGCGCTCGATCCCATGGATCGCCAACCGGGGCGAAGATCGTGCGCGTCTCCACGAGTGTTACCCGCGCCGGAAAACCAAGCCAATGCCTGTCCCCATCCAGTGAGCACCTCACGCGCCGGTCATAATGCCGGCAGGCTGATGCCCGATGCCGGCCGAGAACGGGTGGTAAGCCCGCCCGCAGGCACCGCACTCGCTCCGCTTTCGGGTCTACCCTCGGCCGAAGGCGTCCTGCACTGAGCGAGATTCAACGCAAATGATAGTATCTTAATAGGAGACATTGTCAAGAATAAAATCCAATTTTAGGAACAAAAGCCTAGGTTCGATGGCAATCGGCATCATTGAAATTTCGTCTTCCAAGTGATATCATTATGATATCAAGGAGCCCCATTATGGCCGATATTCTGGTTCGCAACATTGACGCAGCCATTGTCGCGCGGCTGAAGAAAATGGCCAAGGACGCGGGAAAATCGGTCAATGACCTCGCCCGTGAGGCGCTGCGCGCGGCGGCGCAGCCCAGCAAGGCGGAAATTTGGGCGGAAGCCGATCGGTTGCGCGAGAGTATCCGCCGCCGCGTTGGCCACGAACTCCCCGACTCCACTCCCGGTATTCGCGAAGACCGTGACACTCGCTGACCGATGACCCTCATCGTCGATGCAAGCGTCGCCGTCAAATGGGTCCTGGACGAGCCGGAGACCGAACGCGCGGTTGCGCTGAGGGATAGCAATCGGGACCTGATTGCTCCTTCCCTCGTTCACGCTGAAATTGGCAACGCGCTCTGGCGCGCCGTCCTGCGCGGCGACGTTACACCGTCGTTGGCGAGCAACGCGCTCAAGGTCGCTATCGCACATTACGCGCGCATATTCTTTTTGGCAGAACTCGCGGACAACGCCCTCGAACTCGCCACTCGACTGCGCCATCCGATCTACGATTGTTTCTATCTGGCGCTGGCGCAACGCGAGCGCTGTGCACTTGTTACGGCAGATCGAAGGCTGCTGAGCGCGGCCAAGGCCTTGACGGGAATCGAAGTGCTGTCGCTGTAGCCCAACGATTGCTGCGGCAACTCCGCCTGTTATTTCTCGATCTTGATGTTGCCCGCCTTTGCGACGGCGCGCCACTTTTCCTCAGCGGCCGGATTTCGAAGCCCATGGCGTAAAGGCGATCGGTGAATGCCTTGTCGCTCATCATGTCGCCAAGCGTGCGTCTCAAGCGATCGACGATCTGCTTGTCCGTTTTCGCCGGCGCCAGCAGGCCATAGGTGATCACGGCGGTCCCCTTCACACCGACTTCGGCGAGCGTCGGCACGTCAGGCAGCACACGGGAGCGTTTCTCGCCGGTGGTCGCCAGCGCCCGAATGCTGCCGGCATCGATGAGCTGCTTGGCCTGCACCGGAATGACCAGGCCGACATCGACCGTGCCGGCCACCAGCGCATTGGTGGCCGGGCCAAGGCCCGCGAATGGAACGTGGACCATCTGGATGCCGGCCCCAGCGGCGATCATCGCCATGGTCAGATGCGGCGCGCTGCCGAGCCCGGCGCTGCCGTAATTCAAGCGACCGGGATGGCTTTTCGCGGCCGTGACAAGATCAGCGAAGGTCTTGAAGGCCGATTGGCTCGAAACCGAAACCGTATAGGGCTGCTGGGCGATGCTGCCGATGAAGGCGAAATCGTCCGGCACCTTGTAGGGCAGCGACTTGACGGCCGGCAGCACCGAGAGGCCGTCGGACACGGTCCACAGCAGCGTGTAGCCGTCCGGCGCGGACTTGGCGACGAAATCGGTGCCGAGCAGCGCCGCCGCGCCCTGTTTGTTTTCGACGACGAATTGCAGGTGCAGGCGCTTGCCGAGTTCCTGCGCGACGATGCGGCCCGTCAGATCGGTGCCGGCGCCGGCCGCGAACGGGATGATCAGCTTGACCGGGCGGGCCGGATAGTCTTGCGCCGCGGCGTTGTGCGCGAACAGCGCGATGACAGCAGACAACCAGATGGCGCAGGTGCGCATTGGATCCCCCCGCTATTTTTTATTCGTGGTTCATTGTAACCCGGATTGAGCGAAGCGAAATCCGGGCCGCAGTCACTCAACGCCAGTAAGCGAAGCACAGGCCCACGCCGGTCAGCGCCTGCGATCTGTAGCCCGGCACATAGGTGATCCAGTCCAGGTTCAGGTGCTGCACGGCGCCCGCGGTCGCCACCCAGTTTCTGATCTCGGATGAACCGCTCACAAGCTTGTTGAGCGGGAGCACCTTGAGCGTCTTGTAGTCTTTCTGCTCCAAAGCCTTCACGACTATGTGGTCAAGCTCCTCGTTGACGAGGAAGTGGCTGAGCCCACCCGAGGCCAGAATGCCGACGCGAATATTTTCAGGAAATGCTTCGATCAACTCGCGGATTGCCGCGCCGAGTTCGAAGCAGCGCCGTGGGCTCGGCTGATTGGGCGGATAATAGGTGTTCAGGATCACCGGCACGATCGGGATCGGCCGCTTCGGCATGAAGCGGCGATGGATGAACGAATAGGCGTGGCCCTCGAACTGCTCGCCGGTCAGCGCCTTCATCGCCGTGATGTCGAAATCGCGCGCCACCAGGCCCTCGATCAGTGCGGTCGCGAGCGCCGGATGGCACGGGTAGTGCCGATCCTCCTTGTCCTCCATCCGCTTGCGCTGGTCCTGCAGATACCAGTCCGCGGTGGGTTCGGCCGGGGCGGCGGCGTTGCGAATGGTGTCGCCGTAATAGATGGCGATCGCCGGGCGAAACGCATCCTTGAATAGTTCGCGCTGGTCGTCGCCGATGATCACCAGGACATCGACGCCGGATGCGTCGAGATCGCGCTCGAGCCGGTCCATGGCCTCCATGGTGGCCCGATGCCGCTCGGCGTGCGCACCCGCCGCGACTTTTGCCGCGGCATCCGCCGGCAGAGCTTTCAGCAATTCATCGAACGTGCGCGGCACGCCGTCGAAATCGTTGATCGGCGCCCGTCGATCGACCCGGTCGAACATCTCCTGCCAGTGCTCGACCGAAGACACCAGCATCGTCGAATGCGACGAGCCGAACGCCGCCACCACCTGCGCCATTGGGTGTTTCACTCCGTGTTTTGCGGGGATGGTATGGGGCGGGTGAGGAGAAGGTCAACACCACGCAGGGCGGATTAGCGCAGCATATTCCGCCATCCTCGCCAAGGCGGCGGATTACGCTTCGCTAATCCGCCCTCCGCGCTTCCTTCCCGGCATCTCGACGGCCTTGCCGCACAACATGGCGCGGGCGGCGCGCGGCATGAGCACGTCGTCGATGTAGCCACGCGCCGCGCGCATCATATCACCAACAGATGCCGCGGCTCGGCACCATGCACGGCGGGCAAGGTGATGCCACGGTCGAAGGTGACGAGGCGGCCGCCGTGCTTTACCGCCAGCGCCAGCAAATAAGCGTCAGTAATCTGACTTGGCCCGAGGATTCGATCAGGATCAATCCATTCGTTGTCGCGCAATGAGAGGTCGTCCGGCCAGAAAACGTGGTCGGTTTTATTGATTTGCTCGGCTAAAAGATCGACGGCGAAAGTGGTCGAAATCGGCGTCTTGTAGCCCGACTGCGACATGACACGCACCATGCCGTTTTCGGTTAGAGGGCACGTCGCCCATCCGTCTGAAATGTTGGCTGACCACCACTCATGAGCTTTTCGATGATGCTCGTGGCCTCCATCGATGACCGCGATGAGAAGGTTGACATCGAACAGAGCCCGCATCGTCAATCCTTGACGGGCAGACCCGCGTCCTCGAGATCGGCGCGCTCAAGAAGGCGCTTGACCAAGGCCGAAGTCACGACCTCGCCTCGCGATGGCAGCACGTAAAAGCCGTTGCACTCGACTAACGGCCCCGGCGGCGGGCGTGTTAGTTCACGGCGCGCTAGTTCGGAGATCACCTCTCCAGGCGAGGTGCCGCGTTCGGCTGCCAAGCGCTCCGCCGCCCGCATCACGTCGTCATCAATCTGTACCGTCTTGCCCATCTATGACCATATAGCGTGCGAAAAAACATGTGACAACCTATACTGGAAGATTATCATGCTTCCGCCCCGGCATCTCCACCATCTTGCCGCGCAGCATTGCCAGTGCGCGGGCGATGCGCGGGCGCGTCGCGTGCGGCATGATGACGTCGTCGATGTAGCCGCGCTCGGCGGCGATGAAAGGCGACAAAAAGCGCTCCTCATATTCCCTGGTGCGCGCGGCGATTTTTTCCGGGTCGCCGATGTCGGCGCGGAAGATGATTTCGACCGCGCCTTTGGCGCCCATCACCGCGATCTGCGCGGTCGGCCAAGCGTAGTTGAGGTCGCCGCCGATGTGTTTTGACGCCATCACGTCATAGGCGCCGCCAAACGCCTTTCTTGTGATCACGGTAACGAGCGGCACGGTGGCCTGCGAATACGCGAACAGAAGTTTTGCACCGTGTTTGATCAGGCCGCCATATTCCTGCGCGGTGCCGGGCAGAAATCCCGGCACGTCGACGAAGGTGACGATCGGAATGTTGAAGGCGTCGCAGAAGCGTACGAAGCGCGCGGCCTTGCGGCTGGCGTCGCTGTCGAGCACGCCGGCCAGAACCATCGGCTGATTGGCGACGAAGCCGACGCTGCGGCCGGCGATGCGGCCGAGGCCGATGACGATGTTGCGGGCGTAGGTTTCCGAGAGCTCGAAGAAATCGCCCTCGTCGACGACTTTGAGGATGAGTTCCTTGATGTCGTAGGGCTTGTTCGGGTTGTCGGGCACCAGCGTATCGAGCGAGGCCTCCTCGCGCTCGACCTTGTCGAGCGACGGCCATTCGGGCACGCCCGACGAAAAACTCGCCGGCAGAAAGTCGATCAGCCGGCGCATCTGCAACAGGCATTCGAGGTCGTTGTCGTAAGCGCCGTCGGCGATCGAGCTTTTGGTCGCGTGCACCGAGGCGCCGCCGAGTTCTTCGGCGGTGACGATCTCGTTGGTCACGGTTTTGACCACGTCGGGCCCGGTGACGAACATGTAGCTCGTGTCGCGCACCATGAAGATGAAATCGGTCATGGCCGGCGAATAGACATCGCCGCCGGCGCACGGGCCCATGATCACCGAAATCTGCGGGATGACACCCGAGGCCAGCACGTTGCGCTTGAACACCTCGCCGTAGCCGCCGAGCGAGGCGACGCCTTCCTGGATGCGGGCGCCGCCGGCATCGAACAGGCCTATGATCGGCGCGCGGGCGCGCATCGCCATGTCCTGGATCTTGATGATCTTCTGCGCGTGCGTCTCGGACAGCGAGCCGCCGAACACCGTGAAATCCTTGGCGAACACGAACACGGTGCGGCCGTTCACCGTACCGTAGCCGGTGACGACACCGTCGCCCGCGATCTTCTGCTTCTCCATGCCGAAGTCGCCCGACCGGTGCTCGACGAACATGTCGAGTTCCTCGAACGAATTCTTGTCCATGAGGAGTTCGACGCGCTCGCGGGCCGTGAGCTTGCCGCGCTTGTGCTGCGCCTCGATGCGCGCCTTGCCGCCGCCGAGCCGCGCCGCCTCGCGGCGGCCTTCGAGCTTGTCGATGATGTCTTTCATGCTTCCGCTCCGAGCGGCCCCCGGGCGGCCGGATCACATTTCTTAGTCCTGCCCCGCAAACCGGGGAAGTCCAAACGGATCAAAATCGTCATTGCAAGCGAAGCAATCCAGAGCCGCTTGCGACGGCTCCGAGGCCGCCTGGATTGCGTCGTCGCTATCGCTCCTCGCAATGACGGCGTTATTGGTCACCCTGCCCCGCCACGTCCTTGATCGCCGCGACGATGTTGGCGTAGCCGGTGCAGCGGCAGAGGTGGCCGGACAGAACCTCGCGGATTTCGCCCTCGGTCGGGTGCGGATTGCGCGCCAGAAAGTCGGTGAACGACATCAATATGCCGGGCGTGCAGAAGCCGCATTGCAGAGCGTGATTGTTGCGGAACGCGGTTTGCAGCGCGTTGAGCGTGCCGTCGGCGGCGGCGAGCGACTCCACGGTGCGCACGTCGCGGCCTTCGGCCTGTACGGCGAGCGTCAGGCAGGAGCGCTGCGCCACGCCGTCGATCAGCACGGTGCAGGAGCCGCACACGCCGTGCTCGCAGCCCACATGGGTGCCCGTGGCGCCGAGCGCATGGCGCAGGAAGTCGGTGAGCAGCATGCGAGGCTCCGCTTCGGCGGAGAGCTTTCGGCCATTGAGCGTCAGCGCGACGCGCACCTTCTGATCGCGTTTCAGGCGGCGCATCGGCGAGCCTCCTCGACGACGCGCGGCGCCAGATTTTTGAAAATATCGCGCCGCATCGCGGCGCTGGCGTGCAGGTCCTCGTAGCCTTCGAGTTCGTCCGCCCACGCGCCGATAGATTTTGTGACATCGCCGTTAAGCGCGCGCACCATCGGCCGACCGGTCATGCCCCCTACTCCGAGCCGCACGGCGCCGCGCTCGTCGGCAATCGCCGCGACCGCGATCATGGCGAAGTCGCCATGCCGGCGCGCGACCTCGTTGAAGGCCACGCCCTTGCCCTCGATGACCGGAAAACGCACGGCCGTGATCAATTCCTCGGCGCCGCGCGCCGTGCTCAGCATGTCCTGCTGAAACGCTTCGGCGGCAACGACACGCTCGCCGCCCTTTTGCGAACGCAGCACCACCGTGCCGCCGAGCACCGCGAGCGACAGCGGCAGCTCCGAACTCGGATCGGCATGGGCGATGGAGCCGCAGACGGTGCCCTTGTTGCGGGTCTGGAAGTGACCGACGAACGGCAGCGCCGTGGCTAACAGCGGCAGCTTTTGTTTGAGCTGCGGCCAGGCCATCAGCGTGTTCTGCGTCACGGCGGCGCCGATCTCGATCATGTCGCCGCAGTCGGCGATGCCGCCAAGCGCAGCAAGCCGTGAAATGTCGATCAGCACGCTGGCCTCGATCAGCCGCAGATTGAGCATCGGAATAAGCGACTGGCCGCCGGCGAGAATCCGGGCGTCGTCGCCGTATTCGGCGAGCAATTCCAGCACTTCGTCGACCGTATCGGGCCGGGCGTATTCGAAAGGACGCGGTTTCATTGGAGCGCCCTCGTCATTGCGAGCGAAGCGAAGCAATCCAGGGCGGCGTGCAATGCGTCGAAGCTGCTCTGGATTGCTTCGTCGCCATAGCCCGTCAAAGACGGGCGTGAACGCCCTTTTGCCTCGCAATGACGATGTGAATTCATTTGCCGCCTTCCAGCAACGCATGGATGCGGCGCGGAGTCGCCGGCAAGGTTACGTCGGCGACGCCGAGCGCGTCGGCGATGGCGTTGGCGATGCAGACGGGCGTCGACATGCAATTGCCTTCGGCCAGCCCCTTGGCGCCGAGCGGGGTGAATGGCGACGGCGATTCATAATGCAGGATTTCGACCTCGGGAATTTCACTCACCGTCGGCACCAGATAGTCGGCGAACGTGCCGGACAAGAACGCGCCTTCCTCGCTATATGAAAACTCCTCATAGAGCGCGGCCGCCACCCCTTGTGCGAAGGCGCCGCGGATCTGTCCGTCGGCGATCGTTTCGTTGAGGATACGGCCGGCGTCGTGCATCGACACGTAACGGTCGACGCGCACCTGATAGGTCACCGGATCGATCTCGACGCCGCACATATCGAACACGAAGCCGTAGGTGAACGAGGTATTGATCCGGTCGTCGTGCGTCGGCGGCTCAAGCTCGGGCGGCGTCCACACGCCGGTTTCGGACAAGGCCGGCGCCATAGCCTCAGGCAGCATCACCGGCGACCAGTGCGAGGTGCCGGCGACGCGGCCGAATGGCAGCGCGTTGTCGGGATTGGAGCGGCTGCGAATATTTCCGCCCGCAAGCTCGACATCGTCAGGCAGAACGTTGAGCTGCTTGGCGCCGATGCATTTCAGCTTGTCGCGCATCTGCACCGCGGCCATGTGGGCGGCGACCGCGGTGCCGGAGGCGAAACGGCTCGAATAGGTGCCGGCCGCGATCGACCACTGGTCCTTGGCGGTGTCGAGTTCGAGGACCACTTCGACATCGTCAGGCGAAAGGCCGAGTTGCTCGGACACGATCTGCGCCAGCACCGTCTCGTGGCTCTGGCCCTGTACGGTGACATCGGCGGTGACGGTGACGGCGCCGAGCGGATCGATGTTCACGGTCGCCATCGATACCGCGCCATTCTTCGGGCCGGCGCGGTCGCGCGCGGCCGCCGTCATCACGGTGGAGAGATAGCCCATGTTCGACATCGCCGGCTCGACGATGGCCGAGAAACCGATGCCGTAGATGCGGCCCGCGGCACGCGCCGTATCGCGGCGGCGCTTGAGCTCCTCGATGCGGCCGTCGCCGGCGGCGATTTCGACGGCGCGCAGATAATCGCCGGAATCGTAGAGCGCGCCAGCCGCGGTGCGGTACGGGAATTTCTGCGCCGGAATGAGATTGCGCCGGATGACATCGAGCGGATCGAGATGCAGCTCGACCGCGATGCGCTGCGTCAGCCGCTCTAACGCCAGATAAAGCTGCGGTCCGCCGAAGCCGCGAATGAGGCTCGACGGCATCTTGTTGGTCAGCACGACGCGGTTTTTTACGTCGACATTGGCGATGTCATAGGCGCCAGTGACCGAGCCCTGCATGCGGTAGAGCGGACCCGGCATCGGCGCGCGCAGGAATGCGCCGTAGTCTTCGAGCTGATCGAGGCGCAGCCCGAGGATGCGGCCGTCTTCGGCCACCGCCGCTTCGAGCTTGGTGACGCGGTTCGGGCCGCAGCTCGCGGCGACCAGATGCTCGATGCGGTCCTCGACCCATTTCACCGGCCGGCCCGTAATTTTGGCGGCGAGCCCCATCAGCACGACGTAAGGAAACACCGACAGCTTGATGCCGAAACTGCCGCCGGAATCCGGCGGGATGCGCAGCCGCATCTTTGGCCCGGACACGCGCAGCGAACGCGCCATCACCGGATGGATCGAGAACGGCCCCTGAAAATTCGCCAGCACGTCATAGCTGTTCTCGGCCGCATTGTGCTGGGCGACGACGACGTAGCACTCGATCGGCGTGAACGACAGCCGCGGAAACGTCGTCGTCATGGCGATGACGCGGTCGGCAGCAGCAAATGCCGTCTTGGTGTTGCCGTAGGAGAATTCGCGCACCGAGACTTCGTTGGTCTTGGCCTCGGCGTGAACCAGCGGCGCCGAACTCTCACATGCCGCTTCCGGATCGATCGCGGCGGCGAGCTGCGCATACTCGATTTTGACCAACTCGGCGGCGTCCTCGGCGATGTAGCGCGTCTCCGCCACAACGAGGGCAACGGCTTCGCCGACATAACGCACGCGCTCGATCGCGAGCGCCCATTGGGGCGCCGCGACCTTGACCGCGGTCAGAAACGGATCGGACAGCTTTCGTACATCCTCGCCGGTGATGACCGCCCACACGCCGTCATGGGCGAGCGCTGCCTGCGTCTCGATGCGCACGATGTCGGCATGGGCGTGCGGCGAGCGGATGACGTGGGCGTGCAAGGTGCCGACCGGCACCGGCAGGTCATCGGCATAGCGACCGCGGCCGGACAGCAGCGATGCGTCCTCCTTGCGCAGCATGACAGGATGTTTCTTGATCATTGTGCTCGGATATCAATCGCGCTGCCGCGCATACTCCGCGGATGGCGGCGATCCCCAAATATCGGTGGGAAACGATTTCCAGACCTTCGGCACCTGGGGATGATCGCGATGCCACGGCCGCGGCTCGAAATAGCCGAGGTCTTCGTCCAGCATCTTGTCCAGCTCGGTGAACATTTCGATGATCTGATCGTCGGGATTGCGATGATACGTGTAGATGTTGTGGCCGGGGCCGTGCCGGCCAGGGCCCCAGATGATCGGGATTTTTTTGTTGCCAAGGAAGTCGCAGGCGACCTGCACCTGCGCCCAGTCTTTCAGCTCAAAGGCGACATGGTGCATCTGCGTGCGCTTGCCCTTAACGAAATTGATGGTGTGGTGATCGGGTCCGCAGCGCATGAACACGAACCAGTCCTGGATCCAGTCCGACACACGCAAGCCAAGCACCCGGCTGTAGAAATCGGCCAAAGGCTTCGGTTCGGGGACCACGAAGGCCAGATGTCCGAGCTTGATCGGCCCGATGCCGGCGACTGCCCGCGGCTCGCCGATCGGCGTCTGCGCGGCAAACACCTCGCACACCGTGCCCTTGGGGTCTTCGAATGACAGCATCTGCGCAACGCCGGGCACGGAATCGTTCCGCGTCTCGGCGCGCAATCCTTCCGCTTCGATGCCCTTGCGGATGTCGTCAAACTCGGTTTCCGGCGCCACCTGAAAGGCGAGCCGCGCGCAGCGCGCCTGCGCGCCGGCCTCGAGCGTCACCGCGAGATCGCCGTGCTTGGTCGCGAGATACGCGCGCCCGTTCACCCGATCCGCGAGCGCAAGACCGTTGATCTCGGTGAAATAGGCGATCTGCCGATCGAGATCCGGCGTCTCGAAAGTAACGTGGCTGAAGCGTCTGGCTTTGATCATCGCATTTTCCGTTTTGTGGACCTTATCGGCCCGCCGGTCGAGAGATCGATCGCGCGACCGTGCAAACTCACTCGATAGCCGGCACCACCGGCACTTTATCCCAGGAAGCGACGGGATCGTATTCCCAAATCCAGCCGAAGCCGATATTCCCCCCCCCACCATTGGGTGCTGCCGCTCGGCTCCAGCACTTCGGGCGGCACTTCGGGCGGCACGTCGTTGCTACCTGCGCGAAAGCTTCATGCCGTCCGCTCCTAAAGCCGCTGCATCGGCTCGATGCCGAACAACGCCTGGCCGGCGGATTCGAAATTCGACATGTGCGCCTGGCCCTGGGCAGTGACCGTGTGCATGTCGCGGAAGCGGCGCTCGAACGGACTGCCGGTGAAGATCGCGCTCGTGGCGGCGGCGGTGTAGGCAAAGTCGACGGTTCGCACCGATTGGTCGAGCGCCCCGGTGATGGCGAGCCGCAGTCGCGCACGCTGGTCGAGGGTGGCGCCGTCCTTGTTCACTGCCTCCCAGATTTCCGCCAGCATGTCGCGCAGGAACGCGCGCGCCGCATGAAGCCCGCCGGCGACCTTGGCGACGTCGGACTGGATGATTGGATTATCGCGCATGACGCCGCGGCCGGCGCGTCCGGTCTTGCTGTTGGCGAGCGCCATGAAGGCATCAAGACTGCCCTGCGCCAGGCCCAAGCCCACGCCGGAAAAGCCGATGCCGTAGAGCGTCAGCAGCGGGATGTCATAGAGCGATCCGTTATTGGTGCGGTCGGCCTGCTCGTCGCGCCACGTCGAATATGCGTCCGGCACGAACAGATCGCTCACTTCGTATTGGTTGCTGCCGGTGCCGCGCAGCCCGACCGTGTGCCAGATGTCGGTCCATTTCGCCCGCTCGTTGCGGAACAGCATGGTGCGCATGACCGGCCGCCCCTTGTCGTCGAGCCGCGGTTTGCCGTCGCGCTCGATCACCGCCGAGTGGCCGCCGATCCACGCGCAATGGCCGCTGCCGCTGGCGAACCGCCAGCGCCCCGTGACGCGGTAGCCGCCGTCGGCAACCACCGCCTTGGCGCCCGCCGGCGGACCCCAGGCGACCGCGCCGTGCGGCGGGCCAAAAATCTCGCGGGCGATCTTCGGATCGACATAGCCCGCGGCTTGTGTCGAGGCGACCTGCTGACCGACGCACCAGCCGGTGCTGGCGTCAGCCGCCGCGATCGTCTGGATCACCTCGTTGAACGCCACAATGTCGGCGCCACCGCCGCCGAGCGAGGGCGGCAACAGCATGTGAAAGATGCCGGCTTCGTGCAGCGCCGCCACGACATCCGGCACGATGCGCCGCTCGGCCTCGATGCGACTTGCCGCGGCCTCGATCGCGGGCACCAGCGCGCGGGCGCGGGCCACATAGTCGGGCGAGGGTGTTGTGTCGATTGTCTCGTCGCGGGCGAGCACGCAAATCCTCCACCGGGTTTTCAACCTGTCTACATCCGCGGTGCGGGCTTGTCAGCAGTGGCAGCGCAATCCGGCGTGCCCGGGCGACCGAGCCATCCCCGCCCGCAGCAGCTCAGTGCGCGACTACGGCACAGGCGTCGGCTGTCGCGGCTCACACATCGCCTCGACCAGATCGCTGACCAGCTTTGCCACGCATTGGTCCGCGGTCTTGTCCCAACCGTTTGCCATGAGCTCCATGGCGCGCTTGTCGGCCAGCTTCGTCAGCGCCGCCGCAAGTCGTCTGCACTCGTCCGCAAATCGCCGATAATCAGCCACAGCAAGCATGGCCGTCCCCCGCCACGTAACGCCGCGCAGCGCAATCGAATCAAGCTCTTGCGAAAGTCCCCGTCCCAGCGGGAACGTCGCCGGTCACTGTGGCAACTCAATGTCGCTCCGGCGTTATTGGTGGCGCTCGCGTCGCGCAACTGTGCGAACGCAGTCCGCACCGGCGAGGGATTGCGCATCCAGGCACCGAACACGGCATCGCGTCACCGTTGGTTCGGCCTGCGCCTCCCCAATTTGGCCGCTGTCTCCGAGTTTCCTCTTGAGTGTGTGTGTTGCTAGCGTTGCGTGGAGAGTAAAATGAGTGATCGAGCGCGCCACTTCTTGAACGAATGGTTGGGCAAGCACATAGCACCGTTACCCGCCGTCGAAAGGCTCGCCGCCTCGGTGCGGCTGGCACTACAATGCAGGCACGACGCGACCGCGGCCGGCATTCCTCTGCAGGAAATCAGAGATGCCGTGGGCGGAGACCTCATTCGAAGAATCCTCGAAGCTCTGGCTGTCACGGCGGCTTTGCATCACGAGGCCTCGCTCGTCCCGGAAACCTCGGCACTGGTCGAAGGTTAAGCGGACCAGCCAACACCATATCAAAACGATGCCGGCGACGGCCCCGTCGTCGTATAGGCCCAATATCGTCCAGCGTTCGTGCCCCCAAAATCCGACGTGCCCCAAAGCCCGCAAGGGGCTTGACCTGCCGCATCAAAACGCAGCAGTGATCGATGCGGCGCGCGAGCCGGATTTTTCGGAGTATCGACGATGCGAGGCGTCCAATCTGCCATCGGCTTGCTCATAGCAACGCTGATCCTCGTGCCGGTATCGGGCTCGAGCCACGCGCAATCCGCCTTTCCCACCCGCACCGTGAAGATGATCGTCCCCTACCCGCCCGGCGGCGGTACCGATCTGTTGGCGCGCGTCTTGGCGCAGCGGCTCGGCGAAAAGTGGAAGCAATCGGTCATCGTGGAGAATGTCGGCGGCGCCGGCGGCAACGTTGGGGCTGAAGAGGTCTACCGCGCAGCGCCGGATGGCTACACGCTGTTGTTCGCCTCACCCGGCCCGCTGGCCACCAATGTCTTTATGTATAAGTCCATGCGCTACGACGTGGCCAAATGGACGCCGATCGCCGTGGTGGCGACCTCGCCCTACGTGCTGGTGGTGAGCCCGCGTTTTGATGCGTCCGATGTCGCGCAGCTGATCGCCGACGCCAAGGCCAAGCCGGGCGCGCTCACCTCAGCGACGCCGGGCATCGGCTCGCTCGGCCAGTTCGCCACCATCGAGTTCGAGATGCTCGCCAAGGTCAAACTGCTGCAGGTACCCTACAAGGGCCTGAGCCCCGCCGTCGCCGACGTGCTCGGCGGCAACGTCAACATGATGTTCGACATGCTGGCGACCTCGCTGCCGCTGCACAAAGCCGGCAAGGAAAAAATTGTCGCCGTCGGCTCGACCAAGCGCGTCCCCGGTCTGCCTGACGTGCCGACATTGTCCGAAGCAGGCGTGCCCGGCTATCGCGCGGTGACATTCTTTGGCCTCGTCGCACCGCCGAAGACGCCCGATGCGCTTGCCGACAAGATCAACCGCGACGTGGTCGACTGCATGAACGAGCCTGCGTTCATCGACAGGACCAAGGCGCTCGGCATGGATCTTTCGCCGACGAGCCGGGCCGATGCAGCCAAATTCTTCGCCAGCGAACGCGCGCTGTGGGGCAAGGTGGCGAGCGAAGCCAAACTGGCGCCGACGGAGTAACGGCTGCCGGTCCGCGAAGGACGAAAACATGAGCAACTCGGAAACCGCCGCAACGCCCCGCCGCGCGCTGCGCTTTGGCATGTTCATGGGGCCGTTCCATGCGCCCGATCTCGATCCCACTTATGCGATCGAGCGCGACTTGCAGCTTGTGACGTATCTCGACCAGCTCGGCTTCGACGAGGCCTGGATCGGCGAGCATCATTCCGGCGGCTTCGAGATCATCGCCGCGCCCGAAGTCTTCATTGCGGCGGCGGCGGAGCGCACCAAGCACATCCGGCTCGGCACCGGCGTCAAATCCCTGCCCTACCATCACCCGTTCGTGGTGGCCGAAACCATGGCGCAGCTCGATCACATGACACGCGGCCGCGTCATGTTTGGCGTCGGGCCGGGCGCGCTGCCGTCCGACGGCCGGATGTTCGGCATTGCGCCCGTCGATTCACGCCCGCGCATGGATGAGGCGCTCGATTGCATCGTCGCGCTGCTGCGCGGCGAGACCGTAAGCAAAAAAACCGCATGGTTCGAACTCAACGAGGCGCGCCTGTCGGTCGGCTGCTATTCAAAGCCGACGATGGAGCTTGCGGTCGCCGCGATCCGCTCGCCGGCGGGCGCGCTTGCGGCCGGACGCCACGGCGCCAGTCTTCTTGTCTTGACCGGCGTCGACGATGCTTCACTCAAGCATCACCTTGGGAACTGGAAAATCTATGAGGAGACCTGCGCCCGGCACGGCCACGCCGCCGATCGCTCGCGCTGGCAATTTTCACTGCAGATTCATCTGGCGGAAAGCCGCGAACAAGCGCGCAAGGATGTGGCCTACGGCATCGAGAAGTGGATCGGTTACGCCAACGACATCGTGCCGGCGCCGAACCCGCCGCCGCGCGGGCTTGCCGACCCGGCGAGTTGGATGGTGGACAACGAACGCGCCATCATCGGCACGCCCGACGATGCGGTTGCGAAGATCGAGCACATGCTGGAGATCACCGGCGGATTTGGCGGCGTGCTGGTGTTTGCTCAGGACTGGGCCAACTGGCAGGCGACGCAACGGAGCCTGCAGCTGATCGCCGAGGAAGTACGGCCTAAACTCAACCGCAGCAATTTCCTGCGTCAGGCGAGCTACGACCGCAACGCCCCGAACAAGGACGAAAACCGCGCGCTGGTGCAAACCGCCATCGACGCAGCGCAAGCGCGCTACACGGCGGGAAAGGCACCGCGGTAGCGTTCCCCGATTTGGAACTCGGACGGCACGATACCGATGACCGAGCCCCAAGAAGTCCGTTGCGGAGGCCCGCGACCGCATGTAGGACACTCCCTGCAGAATGCGAGAAAGTGCAAAATGTCAAAACAAGCGATGCGCGACGAAACCGAACGTCTGGTGAAAGAAGCACTGGAGCGGAAAACCGTCACCATCAAGCAGGGCCAGACCCGCATCGAAGCCAGATGCGGGAAGTGCGGGGCGCCCAATCGTGTCCTGGCAGCGCCGGGACAGGTCCGAGTGCCCTACACGTGCAGCGAATGCGGCGACAAACAAAAGACGCTGTGAACTGGCCGGTCGTCGGATCGCAGACTCTTTGTTCACATCGCGGCGCTTAACAGGGGCCTTTTATTGTTGCGAGGCGGAAGGTTGCGCGGGCGGCGGACTTATGCGCCCCGCCATTGCGTTACCGGGTCGTAGCCGAAGATCCAACGATAGACCCCGCTTGTCGTAGAACCATGCCGCGTCACGAAAGCGAATTCACGGCGCATGCGGTCCCAATTCGAATGCACCTTCTTGAAGTGGACTTCGGTGCGCGATAGCTGCTGGATCCGCGTCGCCCGCGGTTTGCGCACCGCTTCGTAGCCGGCGAGCGCGGCATCCGGGTCGTCGGCGCTCGCATGGAGCCAGCGCGCCAGCACGTAGGCGTCCTCGAAAGCCATATTGGCGCCCTGCCCGAAAGTCGCGAGCATGGCGTGCGCGGAATCGCCCAGCAGAGTTACGCGGCCCTTGGTCCAGCGCGGAGCGTGCTCTCCGGTGAACTGCCCCCATTTCGAGCAGGATGTAGCTGCCGCCATCATCGTGCGCAACTTCACGCCCACGTTGGGAAACGCCGCCAACATTTCATCGACGTTGCTCGGCACGGACCAGGACGGCTCGGTCCAGCCGGGCTGCTGTCGCACCGCCACGAAATTGATGAAGCTGCCTTGCCGGACGTAGTAGCTAATAACGAATCCGCCCTCGCCCGACCATTGGTTCACATAGCGATCGTGATAATCCTTCGGCAGCGCATCGCTGGGCGCCAGCGCGCGCCAGCACATCGTTCCGGCGTAGTGCGGGCCTTCGCCGCCGAAAATGCAGGCGCGAACTGTCGACCGGATTCCGTCGCAACCGACCACAACATCGGCTTCGGCACCGGTGCCGTCGACGAACGATATGCCGGCGACGCCATTGCGGGACTCGACCCTCGCGCAACGCTTGCCGAGGTGGATGCTCGCTTGCGGCACCGCCTCCGACAGGAAACGATGCAGGTCGCTGCGATGGACGACGTAGTATTCGGCGCCGTAGCGCCTTTTGAAATCGCCAAATGGCAGACTGTAGCGAATCTCGTTCTCGCTCCAATCACGCCAGCTCAGTCCCGCCGGTTCGGACGCGACGGCGTGAAGCTTTTCAGCGAGCCCGACGGCGTCGAAGAACCTGACGGAGTTGGGACTGATATTGATGCCGGCCCCAAACTCGGCGAGTTCAGACGCCTGTTCGTAGACTTGCGCTTCAAAACCCTGCCGGCGCAGCGCGATGGCCGTTGCCAATCCTCCGAGGCCCGCTCCAACGATGGCAATGCGGCGCACTTTCCCCATCGAACTTTTCTCCAGGAGTGAAATGTCGCGGATCGACGGGAATCACTCCACCTTGCCGGCGCCAAAACCGATGAGAATGCGCAGCGGCCGTGTCGGATAATCGAGCGCAAACGCAACGCGCGAGGCTATCGGGAGCGCCGCGACACCGGCTGCCAGACCAAGAAATCTGCGTCGGAGAAGTTTCATCGTAACGGCCTCCATATCACGCGGCTTGGACCAGATGCTGGCGCAGTAACACACCAGGCCCGTCGTCAAGCGGCCTCGTGCCCATGATCTTGAGAGCATGCCACAGGCTGACTTGGTTGGTCGTCAGGACCGGTTTTCCCAGATCGTGCTCCAGCTGGTCGATGATGGCGAACGTACTCCAATTGCCACAGGCCAACATGACCGCGTCGGCCTCCGGCCTGTTCACGCGGCGCCCAATGTCGAGGGCGGTTTCCGGATCGAGGAGGCCGATCTCGAGATTACGGACGAATCCCAGCCCCTCCTGCGCGAGGACTTTGACGCCGTTCGCTTCAAGAAACGCCGTCACGGTCTGGTTAATCGATGCGCTCCAAGGCGCACCCAGTACGATTTGTTTGATAGACAGCGTCCGCAACGCCTCAAGCAGCGCGGTTGAGGCCGTGGTGGCCGGCTTGCCGCTTGCCGCGCTGATTCGCTTGATCAGTTCCTGGTCGTATCCGGGACCGTTGCGCGACGAGGGGGCGGTCGCCGGGAAAATGATCACGTCGACGTCGACATCGGCAAGTTTTTGACTCTCGATTTCGATTTCCTGGACAACGCGCAGAGTCGAGTCCGCATCGACGTTGTTCAACCGCATCCGCGCCACGTGCAGGGTAATGTCTTCCGGCAACGCTCTGCCGATATCCCGCTCCTGCACCGAGCTTGACGATGGGAGAAGCACACCGATACGCCGTAAATCCTTTCGTTGCGCCATAGAAGCCCCCTCGTTGGCAATGGATGCCCAGTCCCGATCGTTCGGCGTGTAGCCGCTGCAGCCGCCGCCGGTGACAATCTATATTGACGGCGAAAAGCCGTACAAGGCCAAGGCCCGCCGCGCGCATTGCGCGACGATCTTCTTGGCGGCTTCGATGACGTCAGGCGGAGAAGCGCTGCCTGCCGCGGGATCGCAACGCAAGCGGCAAACATCGCCAGGAGGAGCATCACAAAGGGCACTTAGAACACCCGTCTGTCGGCGGCTTCGACCCGCACCATTGCAAGATCAATCCCGATGCCGTCGTTACGATGCCATTATATGACAAAGTTCCGGTTTCAATATGCCGTGGAAAAAGGGCGAGAGCTGATAATTTCGGATTCCAAGGATTGCACGCCCCGTGAAGATGATTCCCACGCCTACGAACGCCCCCAGAGTCGGTCGCGACGATCCAAAAGGTCCGCAAGGGCGGACGACGGCATTCGCGCGCGCAAACTGACACGTGCGGCGTCGACTGCGGAATCTGCTGCAATCCTTATCGGGTCTGCGTTCCCGTGCGATCGGGCGCGTTCTCTGCGCCGGCCGCCGCCCGATCGACAAACCAGAACAACTCACCAACCGGTCGGACGCACGCCGCTGGCACCCGACTGTTGCCAGCGCGTATCGCGCCGAATATCTCGGCTTTTTCCGCGCCAGCCACGAGGAACGCGACGCGCCGGCTGCTGTCGATCGCCGGGTAAGTCATCGTAATCCGCACCTCGGGCCGCCCATGCGAGACGGCAGCCACCCAGCGCTCGCGCTCTTCCAGAACAGGGTCTCCGGGAAGCAGCGATGCGGTATGCCCATCGGTCCCAATCCCCAGCAGGGTGATATCGAAGAGCGGCCGTTGCGGGTCGAGCTTCGCCGCGCCGTAAGCATCCTGCAATGTTCGCGCATAACGGCGCGCCGCGTCCTCGGGACGGCCATCGGTCGGGATCGGATGGACGTTTTGCGAAGGTACCGGAGCTTTGGAAAGCATGGCTTCGCGGGCCATCCGATAATTGCTGTCGGGATGTTCGTACGGGACGAAACGCTCATCGCCCCAGTACCAGGAAACCTTTGACCAGGGGAAACGGGTTCTAAATTCATCCGAGGCGAGGAGTTCATAGAGCGTCTTCGGTGTCGAACCGCCTGAGAGCGAGATGCGGAACGGACCGCGCGCCGCCTGCGCCGCCTGCGTCATCCATTCCGCGACGTGATGCGCCAGCGCGCGCGGATCCGCCAATATTTCAACGCGCTCGATTGCCCCGCTCATGAGCTATTGCCTCCCTGAACCGAGGATGAAGGGCTCCATCGCCTTGGCAAAACCTTCATCATTGTAGGAAACCGTGACGGCCGCGGCTTGCGCCTTGACCTCGTCCGAGGCGTTTCCCATGGCGATGCTGAACCCAGAGCGCTTGAACATCAGCACGTCGTTTGGTTGATCGCCGATTGTGGCGATCTCCTCCGCCGGCACGCCGAGGTGCGACGCTAGATATTCCACCACAGCGCCTTTGTTCGCGTCCTTGTTGGTGACGTCGAGGTAATAGGGTTGCGACCGATTGGCGGTCGCACGCTGGCCAAACGCAGCCTGCGCGTCGGCTTCGCAGCGGCGCACCTTGTCGAGATCATCGCTTATGCCGACGATTTTGGCGACCTGCTGCAAGTGCTCGCGGATATCGGACACGACCTTCGGCTGAAATTTGACGGTCCAGGCCTCACGAGCGACATGCGGCGCCGAAGCGTTGGTGATCAGCCAATCATTGCCGCTATACACCCAGGTATCGAGCCCGCGTCCTTGCATCAGATCGATTGCCTCGCCCGCAACGTCGGACGGCACCGTCTTTTGCTCCAGGATGGTGAGATGGCGATCGACAAAAAGCCCGCCGTTGAAGCCGGCAATCGGCGTTCCGATGTCGAGCGCATCAAACAGCATGGCCATGCCGAGAGGCGGCCGGCCGCTGGTTATGGCGAAGAGAATACCCGCGCGGCGCAGCGCCTTCACGGCGTCGCGCGCCCGCTCCGTCAGGATCTTCTCTTCGGTGACGAGCGTGCCGTCCACATCCGCGAGCACCAACGAAATCTTGCGCTTGCCTGCCATTGTCACTCGACTCCGCACTACCACGGCGATGCCGCCGACAGAACAACGCGGCTGGTGCCGCGAGGGTTCATCTGCCCGTAAAAACGGCCGCACCGCTGGTCAACCGGCTTCGACGGCGTCGGTGCGCGCCTCACTCACTCGATCATGAAACGGGCACGATGACGGCCATTGGCACGCCTGCAGCGCACCGATCAGGCCGCTTGCCGGTGACGGACGATGAGCTGATCGGCCACGTCATCGAGGTCTTCGCCGACGATCTGTGGCTGGGGTCCGACGCCCAGCAGATCGTTGCCGGTGCGCCTGATCAGCGCCGCTTCCCAGCCGGCCGCGACAGCGCCGAGAGTGTCCCAGGTGGGGCAGGCGATCAGGCAGAACTGCGAGGGCTTCACCCCAAGCTCTTCCTCGACGTAGGCATAAGCCTGTCGCGACGGCTTGTGATGCTTGACGCCGTCAGCGCTGAACCGCCGCTCGAACAGGCTGGCGATGTCGCCATGTTCAAGCTGGCGCGTCTGAACCTCAAGCAGGTTGTCGGTGAGCGTGAACAGCCGAAAGCCTGCATTGCGCAGCTTGCGCAAAGCTGCCGGGACCTCAGGATGCGGGGGCATTGTGGAGAATTTTTCCGGGAGCTCGCGCTTGTCCGCGTCGTTGATCTTGATGCCGCGTGTATCCGCCAGCATTTTCATTACGGCCGCGCCGATATCGGTGAACGGAACGTAGCATCCGGCGACGGTCAAGGCCGCCGAAATTTCAGTTTGATCGGCTCCGCGTCCCAGAACTTCGTGATGTGCGTGGCAATCTTGGCGGACGCCGAGGCCCTATACTGCGCCCTGCCCCGCCAGCCCCGCAGCCTCGGCTTCGCTTTGCTGGCGCTGCAACTGCGCACGATAGCGCGGCAGAATGAACAGGGCCGCGACCAGACCAATCGCAAGCGGCGCGGCCGCGATGGCAAAAATCTGCTGCGCCGGCAGGCCCGCGCCGAACGCCTTGCCGCCGAGCAGCGGCCCGAGCGCGCCGCCGATGCGGGCAATCGCGAAATTCGAGGCGATGCCCCACGAGCGGATGTAGGTCGGATAGATGTTGGCCTCGGTCGCGATATTGCCGAACTGCAGTCCGAGCAGGCAGAACCCGGCACAGGCAACGAGCGCGATCAGTGTCATGGAAGACAGGCCCGGTATGCCGATCGAGATCACGATCGGGATGGCGCAGGCGAACAGGATCGGTACCGGCAGAAAGCCGTAGCGGTCGAGAATGCGCATCGACAACAGGCCCGCCAGCGTGCCGCCGAACTGGAACAGCGTGGTGGCGATCGCGGCCTGCTCGATGCTGACGCCGGAATGCGACAGCACCGTCGGCATCCACTGATTGATGAAGTAAAACACCATCAGGGCGGCGAGGTTTGACAGCCAATAGAGCGGCGTGAGCACGGCGAGCGGGCCTGCCAGCAGCGCGCCGAAGGAAAAGCGCGCCTTGTTCTGCTCGCTCGAGATGACAAACCGCGTGCCGGCACCGATCGACAGCGACGGATCGATACGTTTGAGCAGTGCAATCAGCTCATCGCGGCGCGCCGGGTGCAACGTCAGGTATTTCACCGATTCCGGAAGTGCCACGAGAAGCACGGTCGCAATCACGAGCGGCGCGATGCCGCCGACCCAGAACAGGATGCGCCAGCCATGGGTGGCCATGAATTTCGCCGCGATCAGGCCCGGCAACCCGCCGCCAAACGTCACCCCCGTGAACATCAGGACGACCATGGTGGCCCGCGCCCGTTTCGGCGCGAATTCGTTGATCAGCGCCACCACGATCGGCAGCGTGCCCGCAAGTGCAATGCCGGTCAGGATGCGCGTGAGAACGAGCTGGTTGAGCGAGGAGGTCGCGACCGCGGCCAGCGTGAACAGGCCGAACGCATAGGCGCCGCAGACGATGACGCGCTTCCTGCCGAAACGGTCGGCGAGATAGCCGAGAAGCGGCGGCCCGAAGAAGCCGGCGGCGAGCGAACTTGAGAGCAGCACGCCGAGCTCGGGGCCGCGCAGACCCCATTCCTTGATGAGTCCGGGTCCGGCGAAAGCCGCGGCGCCAAGGTCGTAGCCGTCGGTCATCATGACCAGGAAGGCCAGGATGACGAGGCCGATATTGAAGCCGGTGATCTTCTGGCGGTCCAACACTGCGCTGACGTCGATGATTGCCTCGCTCATCGTTTCCCCCCTTGGGCTTCTGCGTTTTGCTTTCCGCGAAGCTAACGCGGATAGGATGCGCCGGTCCACCGTTGCGTAATCAGAACGGGGGTCCTGGACTCGGCGGGCCCAACCTGTTGCGATAGGGCACTCGCATAGACCACAGAAGCAATGGAGGAGCCCGCCCGATGATCATCGATTCACAGGTTCACGCCTACGAGGCGAACACGCCAAAGCGGCCTTGGCACAGCGTGCCGAACTGGCCCGACCACGTGACGGGCGACGAGATGTGCGCAGCGATGGACAAGGTTGGCGTCGACGGCGCGATCTTCATCTCCGCTTTTTCCATGTACCGCTACGACGCGAGCTATGCGGTTGAGGTGCAACGGGCTCACCCAGACCGGTTCGGGATCGTCAAGCCGGTCGATCCCGACAATGCAGCGGTGGCCGATGTGGTCGCTGAATGGAAAAAGACGCCGGGTGCGGTCGGCGTCCGCATCATGCTGACCAAAGAGCCGGGCCGCGACCGCAGCCCGACCGATCCGGGACTCGACCGCATCGCCCGCGCGGCTGCCCAGCAGGACTTGCCGGTCAACGTCCTGTTCTGGGGTAACCTCGATGCGGGCACGACGCTGGTCGACCGTCATCCCAACACCCGCTTCATCATCGACCACATTGGCATCCTGCAGCCCCGCACACCGCCGGCGCCGCAGGAGCCATGGGCCGACCTGCCAAAGGTTCTGGAACTGGCCAAACGAAAGAACGCGGTCATCAAGGTGAGCGGCGCCTGCACGCTGTCGCAACAACCGTATCCGTTCGCCGACATCTGGGATCCGCTGGCCCGCATTTTCGATGCCTGGGGTTTCGACCGCTGCCTGTGGGGCACCGACTGGACCCGCGCCTTCGCGGTGGTCAATTACGCGCAGGGTGTCGAGCCGTTCCGCCTGACCGACCGGCTGAGCGACAGCGAACGCGCGATGCTGATGGGCGGGGCGACAGCCAAAGCATATCGCTGGTCGCCGAAAACAAGTTAGGTCGGAACCTTCTCGATCCTCATCCTGTCGACAATCTGCCGACTCAGCAATTCAGCAGCGGAAACCTGGTCCATGCTCAGACGTCTTCTTAAACTTGCAGCGCTTTGTGCCGGCCTCGCGCCCGTCTTCGCCGGGTGCGGCGCTCCCGCCCATGCGCAGAACTATCCGACGCAGCCGATCAAGATCATCGTCGGCTTCGGTCCGGGTTCGGCCGCGGATGTGCTTGCGCGCCTTATCGGCAAGCAAATGGAGGCAAAGCTCGGCCAAGCCGTCGTCGTCGAAAACCGCCCCGGCAACAGCAGCATGAGTGCGGCGGAGTCCGTCGCACGCGCGCCGGCCGATGGCTATACGCTATTCATGGCGACCATCGCCAACACGCTCAACCCCGTGCAGATGCATACGGCGTTCAATCTCGGCAACGATCTTGCGCCGATTGCGCTGCTCGGCGTCGTCCCCAATGTGTTGGTGGCGCATCCTTCGGTGCCCGCCAAAAACCTGAAAGAGCTGATCGCACTGGCCAAGAGCAAACCCGAAAGCCTGACGTTCGGATCCTCCGGCGTTGGCACGGCCGGTCAGATGGCGGCCGAATTGTTCAACCAGACCGTCGGCGCCAACATCGTCATCGTTCCCTATCAAGGCGGCAGCAACCAGTCGGTCGTCGATCTGCTCGCTGGGCGGATCAAGCTGATGTTCGGCGTTGCCGTGACGATGGCGCCGTACGTAGCGGCCGGGCGACTCAAGGCTCTTGCCGTAGCTCAGCAAAAGCGCGCCGCCATCATGCCGGACGTGCCGACGCTCGCTGAGGCGGGCATGCCCGGCTACGATGCCGGCATCTGGATCGGCCTGTTGGCGCCGAAGGGCACCCCGACGGCGGTGGTGGACAAGCTCGCCGCCTCTGCCGACGATGCCTTGAAGGTCGCGCAAGTCGCGGCCACGCTGAAGAAGCAAGGCACCGACGTGGTTGGCGGCACGCCGAAGGAGTTTGCCGATTATATCAAGGCAGACATCGCAAAGTGGACGGCAGCATTCGCCGCTGAGGCCACCCCGAAGTGACGGGCGGTGAGATTGGCCGGCGTTGCTTCCGCTCAGCCGGCAATCCAGCCATCAAATGGGGAGATCGGCACGCTGCCGCGGCCGATTTAAGATGGGTTGCTCCGCGGCCTACTTCTTGCCCGCGGGATTGGCCTTGGCCTGCAGCTTTGCCAGTTCGCCTTCGAGCTTTTTGATCACAGATTGCATCACCGCAATCTCGGTCCGCGCGGTCGCGAGAGCCCGGTCCTCGCTGTCAAACTTGGCTTGTGTCTCGCGATTCAGTTTGAACAACGCCTGCTGCAGAAATTCGACATTCGCCTGCAGGCAGGAAGTGCGGCGCTCCATCTGCTTCTCGACGGTGCAGATCTGCATCCCCCGCACGTCCTGGGCCTGTGCCGGCGAGAGCGCGGCTGCGACCATACACAAGCCCAGACATGGTATCGCCCCAAACCATGACATCGTCCAAAACCCTGGCATCGCCCAAAACCATGGCAGGAGGCTGTGTTGCGGCTCGTGTTTCACATGTGCGAGCATACACGATAAAGAAGCGGCGCAACCGCCCACCGGACATCGGCGACCGGCGCACCGCGGATCGCGTGAGGGGAAGAACGAATGGGGCAACTCGTCGACGGACAGTGGCGGACTGAGAACATCCTCATCAACCACGACGACAAGGGACTGTATTTCAAGCGCGACTCGGTTTTCCGCGACCGTATCGGCGCTGACGCCGACGCTGAATTTCCCGCCGAGCCCGGCCGTTATCATCTGTATTGTTCGGTCGCCTGCCCGTGGGCGCATCGCACCACACTGATGCGCACGCTGAAGAAACTCGAACCGTTCGTGACGCTCACCAATACTTTTCAGGAACCGGGCGGCCAGGGCTGGTCGTTCGGCGAGCAGGGCCACATCGTGCCCGGCAGCGACCGTCGGGTGCGCTACTTGCACGAGCTTTATACCATCGCCGATCCGGGCTGCACGACGCGGGTGACCGTGCCGACCTTGTGGGACGCCGCGACCCGCCGAGTCGTCAATAACGAGTCGTCGGAAATCATTCGCATCTTCAACACCGCGTTTGCCGGCATCGCCGAGCCGACACCGGACTTTTATCCCGAACCGTTGCGGCCGCGGATCGACGCCAGCAACGCGGTGGTGCTCAAGGGTGTCAACAATGCGGTCAACGGCTGCGGCTACTCGATCTCGCAGGAGGCCTATGACGGTTCGGTCAAGTTGCTGTTCGAGACACTGGATGGCCTGGAAGCGAAGCTGTCGCAGCAGCGCTACCTGTGCGGCGACACCGAAACCGAGGCGGACTGGCGACTGTTCCCAAGCCTGGTGCGCTTCGATCCGTGTTACTACGTCGGCTACAAGTGCAACCTGCGCCGACTCACCGAGTATCCGAACCTGTCAAACTATCTGCGCGAACTGTACCAGACGCCCGGCATCGCCGGCGTCTGCGACATCGCCGGCATGAAGCGCGGCGTTTACAGCAAGGCCGGACCGGTGGGCGCCAACGGCATCATCCCGGCCGGCCCGACCGTGGACTTTCTGCGACCGCACGACCGCGGCCGGTTCGCGGGGCGCCATTGAATTTGGCGCGGCAGCGCGGACGTAATGGCTGCCGGCAGATACCGCGCACTAGCAATCACGACACGCCGCTCAAGAGGACTCCGCATTAATTCAATCCCGACAATGCGCCGCGAACGAGAGACAGGAACATGCACTATCTGAGAGTTCTCTTCGCCGCACTTCTGCTTGCCGGCGCCACTCCCGCGCTTGCCGAATATCCCGATCACCCGATCCAGATCGTCGTGCCTAATACGCCCGGCGGAACGGTAGATCTTCTCGCACGCGCACTCGGGCAGAAGATTACCGCCGCTTGGGGACAGCCCGTTGTGATCATCAATCGTCCCGGCGCCGGCGGCAGCCTCGGCGCCGATGTGGTCGCCAAGGCCCCTGCCGACGGCTACACGCTGCTGCTATCGACGAATTCGCCGCTCACGACCAATGTCGCGCTCTATCCGAACCTTGGCTACGATCCGCTGCGGGATTTCGATCCGGTGATTCTGGCCGGCGAGAACTCGCTGATCCTCGCGGCGAACCCGAAACTGGCGGTCAAGAACGTCAATGACTTGATCGCACTCGCCAAGAGCGAGCCCGGCAAACTCAACGCCGGAACATCCGGCAACGGCTCGACCGGGCATTTGTCGCTCGCCACCTTCAATAAACTCGCCGGCGTGTCGATCACGCACGTCCCGTACCGGGGCGGCGTGCCGAGCCTGATGGCGGCGATGTCGGGCGAGGTGCAGCTCGTGTTCAGCGATATCGTGCCGGCCATGCCGCAGGTCGGCGACCATCGTCTGAACGCGCTTGGCCAGACCGGTTTGCGTCGCGCTCATATCGCGCCCGACATTCCGACGCTGAACGAGTCGGGATTGCCGGGATTCAATATCACGGCCTGGATCGGCGCCGTCGCACCCAAGGGCACGCCCGAGGCCGTCGTGCAGAAGCTGAACGGAGAAATCGGCCGCACCCTCAAAGACCCGGAATTCGCGGCAAAGATTTCAGCGATCGGTATCGACCCGATCGGCAGCACACCGGAACAATTCGCCGTTTTCCTGCGCAAGGAGATTCCGCGCTGGAAGCAGATCGTCCAGGACGCCGGCGTCAAGATCGAGGGGGCGCACTGACTGTGCGTCACGCTGCGTAGGCCGTCGGGACGATCGGCTCTTTGTCCCACGCGCCAATGGGGTCGTAGCCATAGACCCAGTCGGCGTTACCGTGGACGCTGGTCTTGCCGGTGGCGATCGATTCTTTCTGCACGGCGCTGTCGCGCATGTGCTTAAAGCGCGCGTTGGCGAGCGACAGCCGTTGCACGCCGTGGACGCGGGGGATGCGAACGCGGCGGAAATTAGCGAATGCCTCAATCGGATCGGGGCAGGCTTGGAGCCAGCGGCCGAGGATGTAGGAATCCTCGAAAGCCTGGCCGGCGCCCTGCCCTGCGTTGGGCAGCATGGCATGGGCGGCGTCGCCGATAAGCTGAATGCGGCCGCGGCCCCAGTTGCGCGTCAGCGGTCGCGTGAACAGGCCCCATTTCGAGCATTCGGTCACGACGCTCAACAGCAGTTTTAGGCGCGGCTCGGGGTTGGGGAAGCTCAGCCGCATCTCGGCGGAATCGCCGCGGGTCGACCAGCCCTCCTCGACCCATTTGTCGGTGTCTTCCTGGGTGACGATGTTCACCATCTTCTTGCCGCGGATGTAATAGGCCAGCAGATGGCACCCCGGCCCGACCCACTGCACATGGCCGGTCGGCTCAATGGCCTCGAACGGCACATCGGCGCTGTTGAGCAATGCGCGCCACACCATCTGGCCCGTATAGGTCGGGTTGTCGGCGCCGTACAACGCATGACGGATCGCCGAGCGCACGCCGTCGGCGCCAATGACGAATTCGGCTTCGACGCGCGCGCCATTTTCGAACGCCAGCACGACCCGATCGCTTTGCTCCTCCAGCCCCGCCAGGCGGTGCCCAAGATGAATGGCGTTGCGATCGAGCCCGGTCGCGAGCGCATCAAGCAGGTCGGCGCGATGAAAGGTGAAATACGGCGCGCCAAATTTCTGCCCGGCCTTGTGGCGATCGTGGAATTCGAGGAACTCGCCGGTCTGCATGTTGCGGGTGTAGATGCCGGGCGACGCGGTGCCGACGGCGGCAATCTCGTCGGCAAGACCGATCGCCTGCACTGCCTTGACGGCCTGCGGACTGATGTTGACCGCGGCGCCGATCTCGCCCAGCGCCGGAGCCGCCTCGAACACCTCCGTGTTGATCCCGAAGGTCTTGAGCGATTGCGCCGCCGCCAATCCGGCGAGACCGCCGCCGACAATCGCGATCCTGCAGCTCGACGCCATCTGTCTCTCCAAACTTGAACCGGAACCCATAATAGACACGGCCGTTCGCGCCTAGCCAAGGCGCACGTTGGCGGTGAAGTGCACGATAGCCGGGTTCTCGACAATCGCCCTTTTTGTGATGGCCAGCACACCGCCACCGGCGGCGCCGCCCTACCCTCCTGATCATCTTGGAACGACCCAACACAGGAGACGATCATGTCGACCAACATCCTTCCTCGCACACTCGCGCTGACGCTGGCCTTCGGCTTCACTTCAGCAGCGATGCTCGCGCCGGCTCACGCCACCGACGGACGCACCGCAGCCCAGATGTGCATAGATCGCGACGATTGCACCATCACTCCCGGCCCCAACGGCTCGTTCGTGCTCACGCTCGACGGTGGCGGCGTGATCTGGTGTCCGGACGTGAACGGAGAATGCGTCGTGGTATCGCCGGACACCGGCAAGGTCGGCCAGGCACCCGTCACAGCCCCGATCACCAAGACACCCGTCGCAGCCGCCCCCGGCAATCCGGTGACCAAAACTCCGGCACCCAACGGCACCCATCCGTCACCTGTCAGCAATCATCCCACGTCACCCAAGCCGGTCAGTGCGCCGCCAATCGTGTTTCACCCGATCCCGATTCACCGCCAGCCAATCGTTTTTCATCCCGTCCACCACAAACCGACCGGCATGCCCTCCACTCCGGTCATCCTCGTGCGCAGCAGCGGGCACAGACGGTGAAGTGAAGCCGGCTGCACATGGAGCATCGGCGAGGCCGCCCTGACTGCGGCCTCGCCGATGGCTGTACCACTCCATCGAACTGATATACTGACGCCGCATGGATTTACCCGCGAACGGCTCAGGCATTGGCGCGCCCGTGCGCCGGCGCGAAGATTTAAGGCTGGTGCGCGGCGGCGGCCGCTACACGGCGGACGAAAACCTGCCCGGCCAAGCCTACGCGGTGATGCTGCGCTCACCGCATGCCCACGCCCGCATCCGCGGCATCAAAAAGGACAAGGCCGCGCAGACGCCCGGCGTGCTCGCCGTACTGACCGGCGCCGATTTCGTCGCCGACGGGCTCAAGCCTATTCCGCACAAAGTGTGGTCGCAGCATCCGGCGGAAATCCAACTGAACCCGCCGGAAACCTTCACCGCGCCGCACTTTCCTTTGCCGACCGATAAGGTTCGCTTCGTTGGCGAGGCGATCGCGATGGTCGTCGCCGAAACGGTGAACGCCGCCAAGGACGGCGCTGAGGCTATCGAGATCGATTACGACGTGCTGCCGGCCGTCGTCGAGACCCGCGGAGCGGCGCGGCAGGATGCACCACGCGTGCACGAGGCTGCGCGCTCCAATGTCTGTTTCGACGCCGGCCTCGGCGATGCGGCGGCAACCGAGGCGGCGTTCGCGCGCGCCGCGCACGTCACGCGCTTCGAAACCTGGGTGCGCCGCGTCACCGGCGTGCCAATGGAGCCGCGCGCCGCACTCGCGGCGTTCGATCCGGCGAGCGGCCGCTACACGCTCTATGCCGGCAATGGCGGCGCGGTGCGGCTCAAGGACGATCTCGCCACCATGCTCGGCGTGCCGTCCGACAAGGTGCATGTCCTGATGGGTGACGTCGGCGGCAATTTCGGCACCCGCGGCATGATCTATGCCGAATTCGCGCTGGTGGCGTGGGCGGCCAGGAAGCTCGGGCGCCCTGTGAAATGGATCATCGAACGCCACGAGTCGTTTCTGTCCGACTACCAGGCGCGCGATCTCGCGGTCGAGGCCGAACTGGCGCTCGATGCCAAAGGTAATTTTCTCGCCATGCGCGGCTCCAACCTCGGCAATCTTGGCGGCCACACCACGAACTACTCGATGGTGCAAAAAGGCGTGCAGATGATGTCGAGCATCTATCGCATGCCGGCGGCGCATTTTCGCGCCCGCGCCACGCTCTCCAACACATCCCCCACCCGCCCCTATCGCAGCGCCGGCCGTCCCGAAGTCATCTTCGTCATGGAGCGGCTGATCGATCTCGCCGCGCGCGAGTGCGGCCTCGATCGTGTCGCGCTGCGCCGACGCAATCTCGTCAAGTCCAAAGAGATGCCGTACAAGAATCCGTTCGGCATGGAATATGATAGCGGCGACTACGGCGCCGCCATGGAGATGGCGCTCAAGCTCGGCGACTGGGATGGTTTCAAGAAGCGCCGCGCCGAGGCCAAAAAGCGCGGCAAATGCCGCGGCATCGGCGTCGCCAATAACGTCGACATTTCCACCGGCGTGCCGCGCGAAAAGGCCGAGATCCTCGTCAAGCCCGAAGGCGTGGTCGAACTCGTAATCGGCGTTACCTCGCAGGGCCAGGGCCATGAGACGAGCTTCGCGCAGCTTGTCACCGAATGGCTCGGCGTCCCGATCGAAGCGGTCCGCGTCATTGCCGGCGACACCGATCGCGTCACGGTCGGCGGCGGCGCCCATTCCGGCCGCGGCATGCGGCTCGGCTCGATCGTGATCAAAAAATCGTCCGACGACATCATCGAGAAGGCGACGAAGATCGCCGAGCATCTGTTGGAGACGAGCGCGGCCGACATTGAATTCAAGGGTGGCCGTTTCACCGTGAAAGGCACCAACCATTCGGTCGGCCTGTTCGACGTGGCGCGGGCGGCCGCCGAGCGCCGCGATCTGCCGGCCGATCTGCAAGGTCCGCTCGCGGCCGAATGCGACAAGACCGTCGCCGAGGCGAGCTTTCCTTATGGCTGTCAGGTTTGCGAGGTTGAAGTCGACCCGGATACGGGCGGCGTCAAGCTCGTCAACTACGCCGCGGTCGACGATGTCGGCCGCGCGATCAATCCGCTGATCATCCATGGCCAGGTCCACGGCGGCATCGCCCAAGGCGTCGGCCAGGCGCTGATGGAACACGCCTGTTACGACCCCGAGAGCGGCCAGATGCTCGCCGGCTCGTTCATGGACTACGCCATGCCGCGCGCCTCGGACCTGCTGCCCTACACGACAGAACTCTCCGAGGTGCCTTCAACAACCCACCCGCTCGGCATCCGCCCGGCCGGCGAAGGCGGCACGGTGCCGGCGCTCGCGGTGGTCATCAACGCCGTCGTCGATGCGCTGTCGGAACTCGGCGTCCGCCACATCGAAATGCCGGCCACCCCGCAACGGGTGTGGCAGGCGATCCAACAAGCGCGGGGGCGATAAAGAGAGAGGCAAAAGCATGGCGAAGACCTACCGCGATGTCGCCATCGATCAAATGATAGCAACCGTCGAAGAAGCCATGAGTCACGTTATTGACTGGTGGGGGGACCTGCCGACACCGATGAATGAGGCGATTGACAAGTTTCGCATTCAACTCGGGGCAGCAGTCGATTCCGTCGAATTTGTCAGAAAGGCGCTCGACACACCCGTATCCGAAACGTCATGGAAGGCCACCGAACAGCGATAAGGGTTCTCACTGCATCCGGACACGATTGAGCTGCCAGAACATCGCGGATCAGCACGATCGTGTGCCCAATGGAAACACCGACCACCATAGCCAACAGAATCAGGAGGCCGCTCAAATCGAATTCTACCAGCCACGGCGCGAGAGTGCGATTTTCTCCGCGCAGGGTCGCCGGTTGAAACAGAGCGCCAGCGAGCCGAAGACGGCGATTGATTTACCCGGCGTGGCGCCGATGCTAGTGTCGGCTTCTTTCGCGACCGCGGGCGAGAAATTATGGCGGAATATCTGAGGCTTGAGGCGTTGCGCGCGACTCCTTTGGTAAGCGAGCCGTTCGCCCATCTGGTGGTGCCGGGCTTCGTCAGTGCGGTGGGGCTTGCCGCCATCAATGCCGACTATCCGAAGATCTCCTCACCGGGGAGTTTTCCGACCGACCAGGTGACCTTCGGACCGGCGTTCCAGACCATGCTCGACGAACTCGAAAGCGATGAGTTCCGCGAGGCTTTTGAGGAAAAGTTCAAGCTCGATCTCACCAACCGGCCGACCATCACCACGGTGCGCGGGCGCTGCGACGCCGGCGACGGCAAGATCCACACCGATTCCAAGACCAAGATCATCACTGTCCTGATCTACATGAATGAGAACTGGGAGAAGGCCGGCGGCCGGCTGCGGCTCCTGCGCTCCGCCCGCGATCTCAGCGACATCATCGTCGAGGTGCCGCCGGTCGCGGGCACGCTGTTGGCATTCAAGCGCAGCAACAATTCCTGGCACGGCCATGAATCGTTTTCCGGCGAGCGCCGCGTCATCCAGTTCAATTGGCTCACATCAGCCGGTAACCGGCAGATCGCAATGCTGCGCCACCATACCTCGGCCTCGTTCAAGCGCGTGCTGCAGATGATCCTGCCCGGCCGCGCTTAGACAGGCGATGAAACTGTCTCTTGACGAACTTCGCCGCCGCGAGTTTCGCAAAATCCTGCTGATCAAGCTGTCGGCTGTCGGCGATGTGGTGCATACGCTGCCGGTGCTCAACAAACTGCGCCGCCGCTACCCGAATGCGCAGATCGACTGGCTGGTGACACCCGCCATCGGCGAGCTGTTACGCAACCATCCGGCGCTCGACAGCGTAATCGATTTCGAGCGTGACACCAGCGCGCCGCCATGGGCCTGGTCCGCGCTGACAAACTACGCGCGGCTCGCGAGGAAGCTGCGGTCGACCGGCTACGACCTCGCGATCGACCTGCATTGCCAATCGCGCACGGCTCTCCTGGCGTTCTTCAGCGCCCCGGTGCGCATCGGCTTCGACAAGGAGCGTTCCGAGGTCTGGGCGCATTCGCGAAAAGTGACCGACGATTTCCGCAAGCACGCCTGGCACGGGGCGCGTGAAGGCGCATGGCTGTTCTACACTCACCACATCCCGCTGCCGACGCTCGACCTGCATGTCGTCGACCACTACCAGAGCGTCGGCAATCTGCTCGGTTTTGATCCGGGACCGACCGATTTTTCGTTCCGGATTCCACAAGCTGCGCACGACCGTGTCGCCACGCTGCTGCGCGAGCGCGGCGCCGGCGATGCGCCGCTCGCGGTGATCGCGCCACGCGGCAACTGGCAGACCAAACGCTGGCCGGACGAGAAATCCGCCGCGATCGCGCGCCATTTCATGGCGCGCGGCCATGCGGTATTGCTGGTCGGCGCGCCGCGCGAGCGCGCGGTCGGCGAAGCCATCGCGCGCCTTGCGCCGGGTGCTATCGACCTCAGCGGCGAGACGAGCTTGAGCGAACTCGCCGCCCTGATCAGCCGCGCCTCGATCTGCATTGCCCACGATTCCGGACCGATGCATCTCGCGGTCGCGCTCGGCCGGCCGGTCGTCGCGCTGTTCGGCCCGAGCGACGAGGTCTGGGCCGGGCCTTATGGCCGCGACAATGCGGTGGCGCGCGCCGCCCTGCCCTGCGCGCCGTGCTACCTGCGGCGGCTCAAGAGCTGCATGCACGCCCACGCCTGCATGGAGCTGCTGCCGGTCGAAGCCGTGATCGAACGGGCGGAGAAAGTCCTCGCAAATACGCTCGCGCCGGCGTGAAAGCCTACCCGCTGCCGGGAATGAAATAGTCGGCAACATCCTTGTGCATCTTGAACACCGCCTGCTTCACGGCGTCCACCGCGCCCTTGCTGTTCACCAGGGTCACGACATTGCTCCATAGGTTTTCCGGCAAATGGATCGCAGTAAGCCGCGACTTGATCACGTCGGCGATCGAGCGGCCGAGACTGTCGCCCGGCGCATAGAGGAGAATGAGGAGGTTCGACTTGACCGCGACCTCGAACAGAGCGCCGTGGCCCTCGTCGTATTTTCGCGTCAGCGCCCCACCGAGAGCGGCGCCGTCGCCCGCAATCAGATAATGCAGCATATCGGCGCTGGACGACGCCGAGCTGCCGGCCTTGGCCGGGAACGGCTTGATCGTGAGGCTGAAGATACCGGCGATCTTCTTCGCCTTGGACAGGAAGCGATCGACCGAGTCATTCGGCGCACCCTGATTGTACAGCAGCGCTGCGATGCTCAGATTATCGCCGAGCAGCCAGGCGCCGCCTTCGGTGGTCTTCGTTCCCTCCTCGGCGAAAGCCGCTCCGGCGGCGGCAGGCAGCGCGATGGCGGACACTGCCAAAATCCGCAACGCTTCCCTGCGCTGCCATCGACCGGGCGTGTGATGAACCGTCTCCAGCATGATGACTCCTTTGCGGCAGTTGCCGCATCGTGATTATGCGAAATGCAGTATGCAAGATCGTTGCCTGCATCGGACGTCTGATTTTTTGTTGGCACTTCGCCCATAACGGCCCCTGGCGGAGCGCCGCAATCGATGCTGCGCCGCCGGAGCGCGGCTGATGACGTTCAGTGCCAATACGGCGGATAGCCGGAATTTTTCTGCTCCGCCGCCAACAGCCGCAGCATCGCCGGCCATTCCAGCACGCCGTAAGGCCGCCGCGCGCCGGGCTGGTAGAGATGTGCGGTGTGGGCGAGCACGTTTTCGCCCGGCACGTTCAGCTCGGTGCGCGCCGCCATGGCGTCGACCTGCGAGCGGCACGACAATTCGAGCTGATACATGGTGTTGAATGCCTGCTGCACCGTCGCCCCGCAGGTCAGCAGGCCGTGATTGCGCATCACCATGGCGTCGTGCAGTCCGAGATCGCGCACCAGGCGCTCGCGCTCGTCGAGATCGATCGCCGGCCCTTCATAGTCGTGGTAGCCGATGTGATCGACGAAACGGATCGAGGTCTGCGACAGCGGCAGCAGCCCGCAGGTCATCGCCGACACCGCCATGCCGGCGCGGGTGTGGGTGTGCAGCACGCAGGCCACGTCCGGCCGCGCCTTGTGGATGGCGCCGTGGATGACGTAGCCCGAAACATTGATCCCGTAGTCGGTTTCGGGCTTCCAGACGATTTTGCCTTCGACATCGATCTTGACCAGGCTCGACGCCGTGATCTCCTTGTAGAGCAGGCCATAGAGATTGATCAGAAGATGCTCGGTGCCGGAAATCCGCGCCGTGATATGGTTGTAGATGAGATCGGTCATGCCGTAAGCGTCCACCAGCCGGTAGCAGGCGGCGAGATCGAGTCTCGCCTGCCACTCCTGCTCGGTCACGCTGTTGCGGACTGACTCGAACTCGATCGAATAATTCACGGCGGCGTCTCCCTTTTGCTCGCCAGATTACCGCCGCCGGCGGCACCTGTCAGCCGACATGTCGGACCACCCTGCCCCGCAGTGCCGCTCTCGGCCTGCACCGCGAAGGCCAATGAAGTGGCGGCGATGACGGCGAGGCCTTAGAGTGCACTATCCCCAGTTGCCTTGATTCAGCCAAAGCTCTGGCATTACTTGCAAACTACGGCCTTGCAAACTACGGCTCAGACGGGGAACGAGGGCCTTCACGTGCTTCAGGGACGTCTACTTTCCACCGCCACAGGGGCTTGGCTGCTGGTTGCCGGCGGCTTCGTGGCCGCCGCCTGCGCGGCGCCGGCCGCGCACGCCCAGGCGGCGCCAACCCAAGCCGCCGCCGCCAAATGCGAGGACGCGTTACAGATTGCGATCCTGCCGGCGCCATTTGAGCCATGGAAGGGTGTGCCGCTGCGCGTGCTGCTGGCATCCGAGAAGCCGCTCGATGGCGAACTGTCGCTGATCGCGCCCGACGGAACCGTGGCGGCAAAATCGCGCGCCAACGCGGGCGGCCCGCCCTCTTACTGGTATGCCGAAGTTGCCTCACCGGCCGTCGGGACTTGGCACGCGACACTGGCGCTCGACCATGAGACGGCTGGCTGCGCCAGCGTGACCCGCGACATCGCCGTTAGCGCGCGCAAGCCTGAGGGACTGCGCGCATCGGGAGGCAGCCTGTGGCCGGTGCGCAACTCATGGAATCGCGCGACGGAAAATCTGTTTTCAGCTTGGATCGCAAAACTGTTTAACGGGCCTCTCGACCAGGAGCTGTCGTGGAAGACCTGGGACGGGCCGCTGCACGACAACTCGCGTAATCTTTTGTTCAACTACCTGGGTCTTGGCGAAGACAACGTGTTGACGGGGCTTCGTCCTGACTGCGCCGACTTCGTCTACTTTCTCCGCGCCTATTTCTCGTTCAAGATGGGCCTGCCGTTTGGCTATTCGAACTGCTCGCGCGGCTCCGGCGGCGCGCCGCCAAAATGCTATCAGTGGTTCACTACCGAACACCCCGAAGTGACGCGTCCGGCGCCCGCGCCCGAACAGACTCCCGCAGAAAACGTCGCGCCGGCCACCCCCGCCGCGTCGAAGCCGCCCGGCTTGTTCCAGCAGATATTTGCGCCGGCAGACGCGACATCGCCGCCCGCCGCCGCGCCGGCAAGCCCGAAGCATTCGGCGCCGAAGCATCTGGCGCTCAAGAACATGGGGCTCGCAGCCGCGTTCCGTCACTATCTGCCCGAGGTCGCCGACGTCGTGCAGACCGGAGCGGTCCGCGTGGCCGCAACGGACGAGAAAACGGATTTCTACACAATTCCGCTGACCCAGGGCTCATTACGGCCCGGCACCGTCTACGCCGATCCCTATGGGCACGTGCTGATCCTGGTCAAGCGCGTGCCGGAGGCAAATGGCGGGCCGGGGGTGTTCCTCGCGGTCGACGCCGAGCCCGATGGAACGGTCACGCGGAAACGTTTCTGGCAGGGCAATTTCCTGTTCGCGCACGAGCCCTCGCTCGGCACCTCTGGCTTCAAGCACTTTCGGCCAATCGCGCGCGAAAAGAACGGCGCCCTGCGGCGATTGACCAATGCGGAAATCGCCAAGGATTCTCAATACGGCGATTTTTCGCTGGAGGAATCGCAGATCAGCGCCCGCGATTTTTACGACCGCATGGACGACGTGATGTCGCCCGAGCCGGTCGATCCTGCGCGCGCGATGGAGAACGCGATCGCCAACCTCGACGAGCAGGTGAAGACGCGAGTCACCTCAATCGAAAACGGGCGAAAATATCTGGAGAAAGCGCGTGGCGAAATTGCCATGCCATCCGGTCCGTCGATCTTCGAAACGACCGGCGCATGGGAAGATTACTCGACGCCGGCGCGCGATTTCCGGCTGTTGATCGCCATCGATGTGGTGCGCGGCTTTCCCGATCACGTCGCACGGCGCGCAGAGCATTATGCAATGCCGGCCGGCAAGAGCGCGGCCGAGGTCAAGAGCGAGTTGGACACCCAGCTCGCCTCGGAGCTCGCGACACACAAGTTTTCATATACCCGCAGCGACGGCTCGCAATGGACACTTTCGCTCAAAGACGTGATCGATCGCGGGGCTGATCTGGAGATGGCGTACAATCCCAACGATTGCGCTGAATTCCGCTGGGGCGCCAAGCCCGGCAGCGATGAGGCCTCGACCTGCAAGCGGCACGCACCGTCGGCGCAGCATGCCAAGATGACCGGTTACCGCAACTGGTTCCACGACCGGCACTGGCCGCACGCTTAGCAGGCTGCGGGTCTGACGCCGGCGCGCCGGCCACACGCGGCAATCGGTGCTCGCTTCCCTTCGGCAAAAGGAATAATGAAGGCGCCGTCCTTCACGCTGCGCAGTGGCGCTCCCGCCACGTGCTCAATCATTGCCGAACCCCGCCCCGATGAATTCGCGCTTCACCTACCAGTCCGACCCGATCCGTATTGTGTTTGGCCCAGGCGCCGTTGGCGCGCTGCGCGCCGAAGCCGACTTTCATAAGATGTCGCGCCTTGTCGTGCTGTGCTCACCTTCGCGAGCCGACGCCGCGCGCCGCGCCACGGCCTCCGTCGCCGACCGTTGCGCCGCGTTGTGCGATGCCTCGGCCCCGAACATGCCGCGCGAGGCTTTCGAGCGCGTCGTCGCCGATATCGCCCGGCACAAGGCCGACGGCTTCGTGGTGATCGGCGGCGGTTCGCCGATCGGGCTTGCCAAAGCCGCGGCGGTCGCCACCAAGCTGCCCTACATCGCCATCGTGACCACCTATTCGGGCTCCGAGATGGCGCCGCGATGGCGCATCGGCATCGCCGACAAGCAGGTCAGCGGTGAGGACCGCGCCGCGCTGCCGGCGACCGCGATCTACGATCCTGAACTCGCCCTCGACCTGCCGGTGCGCATGACGGCGGCAAGCGGCATGAACGCAATGGCGCATGCGGTCGAAAGCCTTTACGGGCCCGACACCAATCCGGTGGTGCAAACCATGGCCGAGGAGGCCGTTCGCCTCATCGGGTCGAGCCTGCCACGCGTCGTACAGAACCCGCGCGATCTCGCCGCGCGCACCGATCTCGCCTACGGCGCGTGGCTTGCGGCCAATTTCCGCGCCGAGGTCGGGCTCGAGCACGCTATCGCCCAGCGCGTGCGGCAATGGTTCGATCTCGACCACGCCCATACCCACGCGGTCGCCACGCCCTACGCCATCGGCTTTAATGCCGCCGCCGCACCCGAGGCGATGATGCGCATCAAGCGCGCGCTCGGCGCACCGGACGCCGCGCGCGGCCTTTACGATCTCAATGTGCGTGTCGGCCTTCCGACCGGACTGAAGGGCCTTGGGCTGCGCGAGGACGATCTCGCCAAGGCCGTGGACGTGGTCAGCAAGATCAAGGTCGACCATCCGCGGCCGGTCGCGAAAGCCGACCTTGCCGAGGTCATTCGCCAGGCGTATTTCGGCGAACCGCCGCAATTCTAGGGAACGTGCAAGATGCCGGCTGCAGCGACCATGCCGAACAAATTCCGCGGCGTCATGCAAAGCCCGATCACGCCACTCAACGACGATTTCTCGCTCGACTTGCCGACCTTCGAGAAGGTGCTCGAGTTCCACGTCCGCTCCGGCGCGCCGGCGATTTCCTGGCCGCACCACAAGGGCGAGTCACTCAACCTGACCATCCCCGAACGCAAGCTGTTCGCCGAGGCCGCCGTCAAGGTCGTGGCCGGTCGCGTGCCGGTGACCGTCCATGTCAGCGCACTCGCGGTCGAGGACACGATGGCGCTGGCGCGCCACGCGCAGGACATCGGCGCCGACGGCGTTCTGGCAATCACGCCATATTTCTGGGCGCCGACATTGGAGGCGATCGAGGCCTATTTCATGCGGCTATGCGGTTCGATCGACCTGCCGGTGCTATCGTACAACTCGCCGAGCTATCTCAACGGCGTTGAAATCACCGGCGATCTGATGGCGCGGCTGATCGAGAAATTGCCGAACTTCGTCGGCGTCAAGGAAGCGAGCTTCAACAGCGAAAAATTCCTGGAGATTTCGCGCGCAGTGCTGGCGTTGCGGCCGAACTTTGCGATGGTGACCGGCGTTGAGTTTCTGCTGCCGTCGGTGCCGCTCGGCGGCGTCGGCTCGTATTCGGCGGCCGGTTCGATCTGCCCGAATTTGTGCAACGAGCTGTTCGACAGCTGCGTGGCGGGCGAATGGGCCAAGGCGCGCGAGCTGCAATTCAAGATGACGCGGCTGTGGCACTTGTTCAAGGATCAGTATCCCTCCTCGCTCAAGGGCGGCATGGTCATCATGGGCCGTCCGGTCGGCCCGACGCGCGCGCCGCTGCCGACCGCGACACCCGAGCGCCAAGCCTATATCCGCGCCCAGCTTGAAGAGCTCGGCATCATCGACACCGAGCCGCACGGCTGGTGAATGCAACGTTCGTCATTGCGAGCGATGGCGAAGCAATCCAGAGCAGCTCGCTCATCACAAGCGGCCCCTGGATTGCTTCGTCGGCCCTTAGGGCCTCCTCGCAATGACAATGAAGATCAGGATTGAACAATGCCGATCGAGCTGGGTCTCGTTCATACGCCGCTGACGCCGTTCGCCGCCGACCGGCAGATCGACTTCGAACAATACGGCTGGATGATCGAATTTCACCTGCGCCACGGCGCGCAGGCGCTGGCGGTGCCCATGCACGTCGGCGAGTCCGCCAGCCTCACCGATGAGGAACGTCGCGCGCTGATCAAGTTCGCGGTCGATTGCGCCGGCAAACGCGCACCGGTCGTCGCCCACGTCAGCGATGCCGGCACCGGGATTGCGGCAGCGCTCGCGCGCACCGCCCAGGATGCCGGCGCGGCCGCGGTCATCGCCACCACGCCCTATTACTGGACGCCGCCGCCGGCGATGATTTTGCAGCATTTTGTCCAGATCGGAGCGGCCGTCGATATCCCGTTCTTCGTGTTCAATGCGCCCGAAGACATGGCCGGCAGCAAGATCAACGCCGCTCTCGCCGTCAAGCTGATCGAGCAGCGGCCGAATTTCTGTGGTGTCGTGGATTCGAGCCTCGATTGGCAATTCATGATCGAGCTGTTGACCGACGCCGCGCGGGTGCGGCCGGATTTCGCGCTTCTGGCGGGCAACGAGCTGCTCGTCTCGGCGGCAGCGATCGGCGCGCGCGGGATGTTCGCGCCGCTCGCGGTCGTAGCCCCGACGCTCATCCGCCGCATGTTCGATCTGTGCCGCGCGCAGAATTTCTCCGAGGCGCGCGCATTGCAGGAGGACGTCGCAGCGTTGCGCCAAATCCTCAAAGCCGGCGGCGTCGCCGCGCTCAAAGCGGCGGCACGTGCCATGGGCCGCGATTGTGGCGAGTTGCGCCCGCCGCTGCTGCCGCTCACTGCCGAGGCGGCGAAAAAGCTTGCGGCGCAAATCGAGGCTCTGCCGACACTCACGCAAGAGCCGCGTGGCTGGTGAATTCCATCGCTGATTTCGAGCGACCGCCGCGGACCTCGCCCGTTCCCAGTCGCCTATCGCGGTTTGTGGTACCTGCTTTGGGCCACCGGAACATGGTTCAGTGTGAGCCTCGACGGTCGAGACGGCGTGGCACGGCCCTTCAAGCCTGTTTACGGATTTATCTGCTTCCTCGTTGCCGCGTCCGTTCATCGCCAACGTGGCGCGGATCTGGGGCTAAAGGTCGATCATGTCGGCGAGCGGCCACAATGGCTATGTCACCGTCAGCCCGCCGTCGAGCACCATAAGCTGCCCGGTCATTGAAGCCGCGGCATCGCTAGCGAGATAAGCGACGGTTGCGGCGACTTCCTCGACGCTTGCCTGCCGGCGCAGCGGAATGCGCTTGAGCATTGCTTCCATATAGGCTGGATCCGCTCCCTTGCCGGCGCGCGACGGTGATGGCGTCACCAGCCGTCCCGGCGCAATGGCATTGACGCGAATTTTGCTTGCCGCCCATTCCACCGCCAGCATGCGGGTCATGCCGACCAAAGCCGCCTTCGAGATGCCATAGACCGAACGCTCCGGCGCACCGACCAGCGCGTAGGTCGAAGCAATGTTGATGATGCACCCTCCCCGGCCGGCGGAAATCATGGCCCGGCCAACCTGTTGGGTGAGAAAGAATGTGCCGCGCAGATTGACGTCCATCAGCGCGTCCCACTCGGCCTCGGTGACATCGACCGCGTCCTTGCGCAGATTGGCGCCCGCATTGTTGACCAGGAGATCGAGCCCGCCGAGCGCGGCGACAATCTCGCCGGTCCTTGCCGGAAGGCTTGGCTGATCGCGCAAGTCGAGCGCAACCGGCACCACCCGCGCGGCTGTGCCGGCGAGCGCCTGCATTGTTGCAGCGAGGTGTTCTATCGTTGTCGCCGTGATGGCGAGATCGAAACCATCGCGCGCCAGCGCCAGTGCGGTCGCCGCACCCACCCCGTAGGTTGCACCGGTCACCAACGCCGTACGCCGCACTGCCATGTTCTCCCGCTCCGCCTTGCGCAGGGTGCGACCTTAGCACGGTGCGCGACGTGCTTTTCCCAACCTTCCGGCCGTGCATTATGATGGTGCCGCAACAACGGAGGGGGCGATGCCGCGAACGGCCGCCACGCTGGTTCTATCGCTCATGGCAGGCCTGCTGCTGCCCATCGCACTGGCCGCCACAGCTTCGGCCGGCAAGCTCGATGCCATCAAGGCGCGCGGCAAACTCCTTGTCGGCGTTACTGAAACTTCGCCGCCATTTTCCTACCGCGACGGCGCCAACGGCGTCGTCGGTTACGACGTCGACCTCGCCGGCCGAGTCGCCAAGCGCCTCGGCGTCGCCGTGGCGAAAATCTCCATCATCAATGCAGATCGCATCTCCGCGCTGCAGCAGGACCGCGTCGATCTGGTCGCCGTCGGCATGACGCGGTCGAAGAAGCGCGCCAACGATGTCGATTTCAGCTACGCCTATCTGGATTCGCCGCACATGATCCTGGTGCGCAAGGCAAGCGCCATCCAACACATCACGCAGCTTGCCGGCCGCAAGCTCGCGCTGGTTCGCTCGGCGAGCGTCGACGGCAAGCTCAAAGCCGCGGTGCCGACCATGCAAATCGTGTTTTTCGACACCTATGATGCCGCGTTCGCTGCGCTCGCCGATGGCCGCGTCGATGCCTTTCTCGCGGACAAGATGCTGGTGCTGTGGTTCGCGCAGAAAAGCGGCCATGCGGCGGATTTTACGTTGATCGGCGACTATCAACTGCCGCGCACTTCGGGCTTCGCGCTGAAAAAAGACGAGCCGCAGTTTCGCGACTTTGTCGATCGGACGCTGCTCGATCTGGAAGCGACCGGTGAGGCAAAGACAATATTCGACGCGTGGTTTGCTCCCCTGCCGCGCGACTTTCGTATTCAACCCGACTGAGCGGATTTCCGCGCTATGGAAGCCGCCACCAAAGGCTCAGGGACAAAATGGGTCGGCCGCGCCATCCGGCGGCTTGAGGACCCGGCGCTGGTGACCGGGCGCGGCCGGTTCACGGCCGATTTGCCGGCCGCGCACTGGGTGCGCTTTGTCCGCAGCCCCCTCGCCTCGGGCCGCATCGTCGCAATCACCGCACCGCGCGGCACGCAGATTTGCAGCGCGGCCGATCTGCAAGGCACGCGGCCGATCCGGCCGATGCTGCACAAATTCAATTATCGGCCGATCGAGCAGCCGCTGCTCGCTTCGGGCGTGGTGCGCTTTGTCGGCGAGCCAATCGCCGCCGTGATCGCACCCTCGCCCGCCGAGGCGGAAGACCTCGCCGACGCCGTGAGCGTCGAGATCGACGCACTGCCGGCGGTGATCGACGCCCAGGACGCGTTGCACCCGGATGCGCCGCCCGTGCACGATGGGCTCCAGAACAACGTCGTCGTTGAAAGCCGCTTCGCCACGCCGGATTTCGCCGCGGCGATGTCGGGCGCGCATCGCCGGATCGACATTGCGCTGCGCTCGCGGCGGCAGAATGCAACGCCGCTCGAAGCGCGCGGTGCGCATGCCGCGTTCGATCCCGCGACCGGGCGCATCACGCTGACCTGCGCCACGCAGATGCCGCATCTGCTGCGCACTGCCGTTGCCGACGTGCTCGGTTTACCCGAGTCCGATTTGCGCGTCATCGCGCCGGATGTCGGCGGCGGCTTCGGACAGAAAATGTCGCTGCCCGCCGAATACGCCGTGCTGGTCTGGCTGGCACGAAAGTTTTCCGGCGGCATCGCGTGGAGCGAAGACCGGCGCGAAAACCTGATCGCGGCCTTTCACAGCCGCGACCAGAACATTCGGCTCGAAGGCGCGTTCGATGCGCAGGGCAAGCTGATCGCCCTGTCGGGCGATGTCCTGGCCAATATCGGCGCCTATTCGTGCTTTCCCACGACCTGCGGCGTCGAACCGCTGATGGCCGCGGCCGAGCTGCCGGGCCCATACGACGTGCGCGCCTATGCGTGCGTTGCGCGCGGCGTCGCTACCCATACCTGCACCATGGCGCCGTATCGTGGCGTGTCGCGCCCGGTCATTACCACCGCAATCGAGCGGCTAATGGACAAGGCAGCGACCGCGTTCGGCTTGAGCCCGGTCGAGATTCGCAAACGCAATTTGATCGCGCGGTTTCCCTACACCTCCGCCACCGGCCTCGTCATCGACGAAGGAAGTTATCTGCAGACGCTGGAGCAAGCCGCCGCCATCGCCGACCTGCCCGGCTTTCGCGCGCTGCAAACCGAAGCGCGTCGCCGCGGCGTCTATCGCGGCATCGGCTTCGCGACGTTTTCCGAACGCACCGGCTATGGCAGCCCGGCCTTCGCCGCACGCGGCATGGAGATCACCCCGGGATGGGAGCGCGTCGAGCTCGACATGGATCCGTCCGGCCGCGTCGAGGCCCGCATCGGCGCGAGCCCGCACGGCCAGGGGCTGCGCACGACCTTGGCGCAGATCATCGCTGACGAGATCGGCGTGACGCCGCAGGAGGTCCGCGTGGTCCACGGCGACACCGATCGCACGCCGTATGGTTGGGGCACGTTCGCCAGCCGATCGCTGGTCATTGCCGGCGGCGCGTCATTGCTGGCGGCGCGCAAGATCCGGCAGAAGCTCTTGATAGCGGCAAGCCATGTGCTCGAGGCGGCGGCGGACGACATCGTGCTCGAGGCCGGCGCCGCCAGAGTTTCCGGCACCGACCGTGCCGTGCCGATCGCGACGCTGGCGCGCGCCGTCTATCACCAGACCCACAGTTTTAAGGGCGAGATCAGTCCCGGACTGCGCGAAGCCGCCGACTACGATCCATCCGGCACGTTTTCGAACGCCTGCCATGTGGCGTTCGTCGAACTCGACCCAGAGACCGGCCGCGTCACGCTGCAAAACTATTTGGTGGTCGAGGACGCCGGACGCATCATCAATCCGCTGATCGCCGACGGCCAGGTGCATGGCGGCGTCGCTCAGGGCATCGGCAACGCGCTGTTCGAAGAAATCGTCTACGACGGCGACGGCAACATCGCGACCGCGACGCTCGCCGACTTCATGCCGCCGACCGCGCGTGAAATTCCGCCGTTCGAGCTGCATCACATCGAGACACCGACTGACGCTTCGATTACCGGCGCCAAAGGCTTGGGAGAAGGCGGCGCCATCGGCGCGCCGGCCGCCGTGCTCAATGCCGTTAACGACGCGCTGTCGCCGTTCGGCGTTTCGATCGATGAGATTCCGGCAACGCCGCAGCGGATCAGGGTGGCACTTCGTGCCCAGGAATCAGGAAACAGGGATCAGGAATCAGGGATCAGGGATCAGGAAGAGGCCTGACACCTGATAGCTGATACCTGATCCCTGTTACGCCGGCCGTTCGCGCGCCGACAGAACGGCGAGCAACAAATAAGCCGCGAGCAAACCCATTTCGGTCAGCACGATGACCATGTTGCTGCCGTAGACTTTGGGAAAAAACAGCTCGACCACCGCCATCGACACGGTCGAGGTGAGCCAAACCACGGCGCCCCAGGCCGCGGCCAGCCATAACCCGACCGCCGCCACAAGATCGATCACGGCGAAGAAGACGGTCGCCGACTGCCAGGCGAGCGAATGCATTTCGAAGGTCTGATCCGGCGCGGCGCCGATGCCGCACACCTGTCCCCAATGATAGAGGCCCTTGGCAAGCGAGATCGCCGCCATGATGCGCAGGAACAGCACCAGATACTCGGTCCACGTCCCCTTGGCGGCGCTGGCCTGCACCGGCTCGATCAGGTCGCTCGGCCGGGCGGGCTGTCGCCGCGATTGGTCGTCCATGCTGGGTTCCGTAGCGATGCGCACCGAGACCCGGCGAGGGATAAGGGCGCTCTCCGATCGGGTCAACGTCGCTTCAGGCGGCAAATGAGGCGCGGCCTGTGGCCATTCCGTGGCCAGTGCGGGTGGACCGCGCTGCTGTGCCAGTGGCGGCTCAAGCCCCGAGGGGCTAAAAGGAGGCGGCAGAAGGGAGCGCCCGTGGTGACAAACGTGGGCGATCAACTATGGCGATCAAATTCGGCCGGCCGCTCGAAAATAGCCGCTCCAAGCCCGCTGCAGGCTTCCCCGGACCGCAGCGGCTTGAAACTAGGCAGGCCAAGGCGGACGAACGGCTCGACTTGGCAATACGTCCTCGCCGCAATCGCCGCGCCGAATGGTCGCGCCGAATGGTGCGCGAGCACGTTCTGACCACCGACGACCTGATCTGGCCGCTCTTCGTAACCGAGGGGACGCGGCTGCGCACCCCGGTACCGTCGATGCCGGGCGTCGAGCGCCTCTCCGTCGACGAGGCGGTGCGCGCGGTCGAACGCGCTGCCAAACTGACGATCCCATGCGTGGCGCTGTTTCCCTATACCGATCCGGCGCTGCGCGACGACGACGGGTCCGAGGCGCTCAATCCCGACAACCTGGTGTGCCGCGCGATCCGCGCCATCAAAAAGGAAATACCGGAGATCGGCGTGCTGTGCGACGTGGCGCTCGATCCCTATACGAGCCACGGTCACGACGGGCTGTTGCGCGACAGCATCATCCTCAATGACGAGACCGTCGCGGTGCTGGTGCGCCAAGCTCTTGTCCAGGCCGATGCCGGCTGCGACGTGATTGCGCCGTCAGACATGATGGATGGACGTGTCGGCGCCATCCGCTCCGGTCTTGATGCCGCGGGCTTCGACGACGTGCAGATCATGGCCTATGCGGCCAAATACGCCTCGGTCTTTTACGGGCCGTTCCGGGATGCTGTCGGTTCCAACACGACGCTTACCGGCGACAAGCGGACCTATCAGATGGACCCGGCGAATTCCGACGAGGCGCTGCGCGAGGTCGAACTCGACATCGCTGAAGGCGCCGACATGGTGATGGTCAAGCCCGGCCTGCCCTATCTGGACATTTTGCATCGCGTCAAACAGACGTTCGGGATGCCGACATTCGCCTATCAAGTCTCCGGCGAATATGCGATGATTGCAGCCGCCGCGGCGAATGGGTGGCTGGACGGCGATCAGGCCATGATGGAAAGCCTTGTGGCCTTCAAGCGCGCCGGGGCCGATGGCGTTCTCACTTATTTTGCGCAGCAGGTGGCGGAGAAGCTGAAAAAGGGTGGCGCATAAAGCGCAATTGCAAGCACGTTCGCCCGCGAGTTCGGGCGAAAGTTCCTCCTAAGGGAAAGTATCGCGTACCAGGGATGCGAACCATTCCCGCCTGCGACGCAATAACAGGGCGGACGTACAATGCGCGACGATGAGGACAATATCCGGCAGTACCTGCCGGTCTTGCGGCGGATCATCATTCTGGTGGCGGTGCTGACCGCTATCCCGGTGGTGATGTGGACCGCCACCGCCTTCGTGCGCAGTCATGTTTCCGCGCCGCGACCACCGGCTCTGCAGCCGATGGCCATCGCACCGTCAAGCGCACCGGCAGACACCACGGTCGTGGCCGCGTCCGATCAGCCACCAACGCAGTCCGCCAACACCGCCCAGGCGACACAGCCGAAAGTGTCCGCCTACGCCGACGTAAAGGACGGCGGCGCGGTTCCTGGCGCTGCCGATGCGACCCCGACGGGCGCCACACCGACCTTCAAAACGGCTTCCGTTGGGGCGCCGTCAAATGCGGCGCAGGACGATACCACGCCCGCGGTCGCGGGTTCGGCAGATGCCGCCGCGCCTCCCGCGGACGGCGCCGCGCCGAACCCGGCGCCGGACAATGGCACGCAGATCGCGGCCCGGCCGCAGGACTCAGCGTGGCCAGCACCGCCGGCGCCCGCGGCAGACGGATTGACGCCGGGCGATCCGATCTCCGGACCGGTGCCGCTACCGCGCAAGCGCCCCACCAGTTTCGCGATGGCAGGAAATGTGCCGTTGCCGGAACCGCGGCCCGAAGTTTCGGGCGGTGGCACAACCGAATCGACGCCGACCGCGGTCGACTGGCTCAAGAAGGTCTTCCACTCATCGGCGCCGTCTCAGCCGCCCGACAGCCCCGGCGATACGGCTCGCGAGTAAGCCTCGACCCGCTGAGCGGGTTGCAGCGATGCTTTCGCAAATAGTCATTCCAGCGCGGCACCACTCTCGATCAGCACTGGGTGGTAACCCTCCTCACGCAACGCGCTGAAAATCTCTTCGGCATGGGCACGGCCACGCGTCTCCATGGTGACGTCGAGCTTGGCGCCCTTGGCGGGCACGTCAAGAAAAAGGCGGTGGTGATCCACGCTCAAGATATTGGCCCCGAATTCGCCGAGCCGGCCCGCAATTCGCCCCAGGATTCCCGGGCTGTCCGAAATGGTCAGCCGGAACGACACAATGCGATCGGCACGTTCCAGCTCGCGCACCATGATCGAGGCGAGAATGCGCGGATCGATATTGCCGCCGCACAGGATCAGGCCGGCTTTGCGGCCACGGAACCGCTCGGGCTGCGCCAGCATCGCGGCAAGACCGGCGGCGCCCGCGCCTTCAGCCATCGTCTTCTGCAAGGTCAAATAGGCGTTGACCGCGCGCTCGAGCAGCGGCTCGTCGACAAGAATAATATCGCTCACCAATTCGCGCACCACCGGCACCGTCAGTTTGCCGGCGTTAGCGACCGCGATGCCTTCGGCGAGCGTGGGACCGCCACACGGTCTTTGCTCACCGTGATGCGTCGCGTTCCACATCGATGGAAAGAGCGTGCATTCGACGCCGACGATTTCAATGGCCGGGTTCTTGGCGCACGCCGCAATGGCGCAGCCGGCGATCAGTCCGCCGCCGCCGATCGGCACGATCAGGACGTCAAGGTCCGGCACCTCTTCGAGCATTTCCAGCGCAACCGTCCCCTGCCCGGCGATGATCGCCGGGTCGTCGTAAGGATGCACCCAGACGAGATTGCCTTGGCGCGCGATCGCCTCGGCGCGCACCTGCGCGTCGGCGAGCGTCTCGCCATCGAGCACCACCGTGGCGCCATGCGCTTCGGTCGCCTTCACCTTCACAAACGGCGTCGTCACCGGCATGACGATGGTGGCTGGAATGCCCAGACGGCGCGCGTGATAGGCGACCGCCTGCGCATGGTTGCCGGCCGACATCGCAATGACGCCGCGGCGGCGCTCCTCGGCCGAAAGCGCCGCGAGTTTCACGCAGGCGCCGCGCTCCTTGAATGAGTTCGTAACCTGCAAATTCTCGTATTTGACGAAGACCTCGGCCCCGGTGAGCGCCGACAACGGTGGCGCCGGTAAGAGCGGTGTGCGCAGCACATGGTCGGCAATCGTCTTACGGGCCAGCTCGATATCGGCGAGCGTCACCATGGCTGCGTTTCCTTGTTGCGTCCGGGCGCCATAGCGCGCCACTCGCGCAAGCACCCTACCCTCGCCGTTTGTGCGACGACACTACCACGTGGAACCCCCATGACCGCGATTACGAACAGTCGCGATGCACCTCGCTTAATGTGAAGCCACGCGACCTACGACCCCGCGTAAAACCCGGACCTATCGGCGGGCGGCTTGTCGCGGCCGCGCTTGGCAGTTGCCAACAGCGTGTAGCCAACGGCCTTTACAAACCGGAACGCGGCGCTAATTTTCGTCAAAATCTCGGGTTCCACCTCATGCGGTTAGTGAAGTTCAAGCAGTCGATGGCGTCCGGACTCGAAAGCGCAGTTGTGCGCCCCACTCGTCTGCGATTGAAATTCCTCGGGCAGACGCTCGGAATGAAAATCGCTGCGCGGCGGCTTTCAGCGCGCAATCGCGGGTGTATCGAGCAATCTGGATTGTTCGACGCGGCCTGGTACCTCCGCCAAGCCCCCGACGCAGTCGCGTCCGGGCTCGATCCGCTGGAACATTATTTCTATTTCGGCTGGAAAGCGGGGCTGTCGCCAGGTCCCTATTTTGACGCGTCCTGGTACCGCACATTTTACAATGACGTGGACGTCGCCGGCTGGGAACCCTTGCTTCACTTTATCCGCTATGGAATGCAGCGGGGGCGCTGCGCACGCGGTTCCCAAGGTTCGATTTACGACGACTTTCAAAGCCTCGGGGAGGACTGCGAATTCGGCAACGTCCAACGCCATTTCGATTCCAATTCGTTGGGACTGTTTCGCTTCGCGCAAACCAACGTGGACAGCCTGGTCGCGGCCTTTGACAAGGGACTGGACCGGTTGATTACGGCAGACACGGTTGAAATTGTCGGCCGCGAACGCGAATACTGCACGCGGGTTCAGCCCTTCGATTTCCTGTTCCACACCCATGTGTTTACCGCCAATTCCACGGTCGAAAAAATCAAGGCGCACGAAATCCGCAGGCTGCAACTCCTGGCGCGGAAGTTCGTCGACGATCTCAAGGATGGCGAAAAAGTTTTCCTCTACAAGGCGCGTCAACTGTTGCCCGCAAGAATGGGAGAACTTGCGCAGCGGCTTGGCCGCTACGGACCCAACCGCTTACTGTGCGTGACTCTGACCCGTGACACTCAAAAAGTTGGCACTGTGGAATTTATGTCTGACACGCTGGCGCTCGCCTACATCGACCGCTTCGATGTCGACATGACCAAATGCGCACTCGATGTCTGGTCGGCTATCTGTCACAAGACCTTGTCAGGCTGGCGCGCCGAACGGATGGCTGCGGCATAGCGGCATGCGCCTTGTAAAATGACGGAAGCCGAAATAACCGCCGCTTTAACCGGCCTGTTCCGCGAAATCCTCGGCGAGCCCCTGTTGGAGCTTAGTCCCACCGATCGAGATCACGATATTCCGGGATTTGACTCCGCGAAAAAAGTTCATCTCGTCCTAGCGGTGGAAGAGCGGTTCGCCATCCGCCTCCGCAGCCGCGAGATCGATATGCTCCAGTCAGTCGCCGATTGGACCAAGATCATTCAAGCCCACTGCAAGGGGGCGGCTTGAGGTCATGGGGCGAGTCCGCGGGATATCGGTCGGGTTCGTCGGCAACTGTCAGGCCGAGTTGCTCCAACGCGCTTTCGCAAAATCGTCGCCGGCCGCCGATATCACCAGCTTCTATCATTTTTTCGATGTCGCCGAGGATCGGCTGGCTGCCGCCCGAGCCGAAGTTCGTGCTTGCAACGTAATACTGATGCAAGACATTCAAGATGCGGAGACCTATCCGCTGCGCGCTGCGCTATCGCCGCACTGCCGGACAATCACGTTTCCCTTTCTGCGCTTTGCCTCGCCGTGGCCCTTCGATGACTTCAATGGCCTGCGCGATACCGTTGCACGCAATCAGGACGATTCCGCGCTGCATACCGTGACCTATTACGACGGCATGCTCGGTCGGCTGCGCCGCGCAGAGCCAGACCCGCACGCGCGCTTTGAGGCGTACAAGGCCTGTCAATTCAAGGGAATTGTTGACCCTGCAAGGGTGCACGATTTCGAGACGCGGCGGCTCGAATTGCTCGACGAACGTTTCGGATTTGAGATCGGGCGCCACATCCTCGACGGTTTCCGCAAAAACCGGTTGTTCTACACCGTGAACCGGCCTTGCGGCGCTGTCCTCGCCCTCGTGCTCAATTACATCTTCAAGGCGCTCGACCTCGATCAGACGGCCGCGCCCGATGGAATTCTCGACGAATTGCGCGCCATTCAGGTGCCGGTTCATCCATTCGTGGCGCGTCGCTTGTCGATTGAATGGGCCAACGAGGAACGGTTGTATCGCAGTGGCGATCGCGAGATGAAATGGGATGAATTTGTGCGGGCGTACATCGAACGCTACAGCTGACTCGACGCCTTCGCCGAGAGCGGGCGCCGCCCGGTTACAGCCATACGCGCCAGCTCTCCGGTTTCCCAAAGCTGCTTGGCCACGCGTCGACGAATTTTTCCGCTGGTCGTCTTCGGAATCGTCCCCGGTTCGAGTAGCACTACGTCAAGAACTGCCAGGCCGTGCTCTTCGACGACAGCTTCGCGAATCCGCTCGGCAATTTCCGTCACATCGATGCGAGCGCGATGGCTCCTCTCCACCTCCTGCACGATGACCACACGCTCGTCGCCGGAAGAGGCGAGCGCCGCGAATGCCGCCCCATAACCGGCACGCAGGCATGGATCGGCCGCCTGCGCGGTATGCTCAATATCCTGCGGGTAATGGTTCGCGCCGCGCACGATGATGAGGTCCTTGATGCGGCCGGTGACAAACAACTCACCATCCGAATTCAAAAAACCGAGATCGCCGGTTCGCAACCAAGCGGCGCCCGTTTCGCCGTCGATCTGCCCGGCAAACGTCTCGTCCGATGCGACAGCATTGCGCCAATAGCCGGCCGCCACGTGAGGGCCCTGCACCCAAATCTCACCGATGCAATCGGCTGCGAGTCTGCGCCTGGTTTCGGGATCAACAATGACGATCTGTTCGCGCTCCAACGCCTTGCCGCAGCCGACGATCGCCACCGCGTCCGAATCCGGGCGCGCCGTCGCAACCCGGCCAGCCTGCAGGCCGGCACGATCGACCGCGCAAGTGACGGCTCCGGCTCCGCGCTTGCCGCCTGAAATGAGAAGCGTGGCCTCAGCCATGCCGTAGCAGGGATTAAATGCGGAGGGCTTGAAGCCGTAAGGCTCAAACGTCGCAGCAAATTTGCGCAACGTCTGCGCGCGCACCGGCTCAGCTCCGTTAATGGCGACGCGCCAGCCCGACAAGTCGACGCCGCGCATCTCCTCCGCACGGAACCTCGTAACACAGAGATCGAAACCGAAATTCGGTCCACCAGCCACTTCGGCGCCGAGTTCGCCAATGGCCTTCAGCAACGTCAGCGGCCGCTGCAAGAACGCGACGGGCGCCATGAGCACACAGCCCGCGCCCAGATAGAACGCTTCAAGGACGTTGAGGATCAAGCCCATGTCGTGGTGCAACGGCATCCAGCAGACGTGCTTCGAACTGCGCGAATGACCCAGGGCGCGGCGGATCATGTCCAGATTTTCAAGGAGATTGCCGTGGCTGACCATGACACCCTTCGGCGCCGAGGTCGAACCCGAGGTGTATTGCAGGAAAGCGAGATTGCTTCGGCCCGGACGGCACGTTTCAGGCTGCTCGATTGCGGGACCCTGCAGTTCCTCGTCGACGTAGACCCAGGCCAGATCCCGGCTCGTCAGGCTGCCGACGCCGCGTCCTGCCAAATCCGCTGCATAAGCCGCGGTGGTCAGGCCGAAGCGAGGATCGCAATCGGCGATGATATTCGCGGCTGCATCGCGCCCGGCAACGCGACGCGGCGGTGCAAGCGGCACGGCGATGACCCCGGCTGTGAGGCAACCGAAGAATGCGGCAATGAAATCAAGCCCCGGCGGAAAAACGAGAATCGCGCGGTCACCGGCGGAGGCGCCGTGCGCGTACAGGGCGTGCGCGATATGGCGCGCCCTCGCGTGGAACTCTTCGTAGCTCAAAGACAGCGCCGGGCGGCCATTTGCAGCCAGGAAGCTGAAGGCTACCTGGTCCCGCTGCTGTTCCGCGCGCTCATCCAGAACATCGACGAGCGAGTCGTATGCCTGCACCACGGCGCTCCGCCGCTACGCCGCTGGATTGGAACGAATCGTCGAAAGATAAGCGACGAGGCGCGAAATCGTCGGATGATCGGCGATTACGTCGGGCGTCAGCACAATGCCAAGTCGCTCTTCCAGCGCTACGGCCAATTGCACCGACATCGCCGAATCCAAGCCGATGCGGCTGAATTTGGCGTTCGGTTTCACGTCGTTGGGGGCAAGTTCCAGCATGTCGGCCACATAGGACACACACCAAGCCGTCAGTGCTGCTTGATCATTTCCAACGTCGGACATGAACGCGAACGGGGTTGTTTCGGAAGACCGGGATATTTCGGTATGGGTGACCCGCCACTATGGCGCGCGACCGATTTTTGAGCAAGACTGAATCAAGACGCTAAGCACCCCCGGCGCTCGCTGCAACATTCGCTACGCCATGACCGATATCGATGCAACACAGCCGCGCCTGAAATCGATCGGCGCGACGGCGATGGTCTTTTCGAGTCCGACTTTTCATCGACTGCAACTGCGACATTTTATATTGTTCGACATCCTGCCGCTTATGACCGCGCCGGCGATCCTGATATTTGCGCCAAGCCCGACCGCACTGGATTGGTCGCTGTTTGCCATTCTCTGGCTCGGAACCGGGCTTGGGCTGACTGTCGGGTTCCATCGCTACTTTTCGCATCGCTCGTTCGAAACAACCCGGCCGGTTGCGTTGTCGCTGCTCGTACTGGGCTCGATGGCGGGACGCGGACCGATGATCTCATGGGCCGCGATGCATCGCCGGCATCATCAAACGTCCGACCGCGACGGCGATCTGCATTCGCCCAATCAGCATGGCGCGGGACCAGGCGGCAAGCTGCGCGGCCTCCTCCACGCCCACCTGACTTGGATGATCAGGCACGATTACCCGAACGTCACCCACTACGTTCCGGACCTGGTGCGCGACAAGATCATCGCCCGTTACAATCGGCGTTACTATTGGTGGGTATTCCTCGGTCTGGTCCTGCCGACTCTTATCGGCGGCCTATGGACCGCAAGCCTGTCGGGCGCATTATCCGCGTTTCTCTGGGGCGGCATCTTCCGGCTGTTCGTGGTCGAGCACTCCATGTCGGCCATCAACTCCGTGTGCCACACGATCGGGACCCGCAAGTTTGCGGTGCGCGGCGACAACAGCCGTAACAATGCCTGGCTGGGGCTTCCGAGCTGGGGCGAGGCGTTTCACAACAATCATCACGCCTTTCCCTCGTCAGCGGCCTTCGGGCTGCGATGGCATGAGCTCGATCCTGGCTTCTGGTTTATTCGCGCGCTGGAACGCCTGGGGCTGGCGTGGGACGTCAAAACACCCTCGATCGCGGCAGTTACCCAGCGGGCGGTTGCCGAACGCTGACAGGCAGGCCCGCGAAAGGGCATTAGGTACGGCCCGCATTTGCCTTTGACGCCGCGCGCCTGCCGGGCGATGCTGGGTGCGCGCCGAGGCGAATCTCGGCCGTCGGTAACCGCCAAACCATCTCCCGTGACCCAACATTCGCGCGATACGCCGCAATTCTATCTGACCGCGCCATCGCCATGCCCGTATCTCGCGGGCAAGGAGGAGCGCAAGGTTTTTACACACCTGGTCGGCGAACGCGCGGGCGAGCTGAACAACATCCTCACCCACGGCGGCTTCCGCCGCAGCCAGTCGATCGCCTACCGGCCGGCCTGCGAGGGTTGCCGCTCGTGCGTCTCGGTGCGCGTGGTGACGCGCGAATTCCGCCCCACCCGCAGCATGCGCCGGATCGTACGGCGCAACGCCGACATCATCAGCAACATGCGGACCGCGGTACCGACATCCGAGCAATACTCGATTTTCCGCGCCTATCTCGATTCGCGACACCGCGACGGCGGCATGGCCGACATGACTGTGCTGGACTACGCCACGATGGTCGAGGACAGCCACGTCGAAACGCGCATCGTCGAATACCGCCGCCCTGCCCCCGGCAGATCCCATCAGGGCGATCTGATTGCAGTGGCGCTCACCGACGTTCTCGGCGACGGGCTGTCGATGGTCTATTCGTTTTTTGAGCCGGATGAGGCGGCGCGATCGCTCGGCACCTTCATGGTGCTCGACCACATCGCCCGCGCCCGCGAACTTGGCCTCGCCTACGTCTATCTCGGCTACTGGGTCCGCGGCTCCGGCAAGATGGACTACAAAAGCCGCTTCCTGCCGCAGGAACGGTTGCTCCCGGAGGGCTGGGCAAAGACCGGATAAAGGGCGATAAATCTTAAAACACCAACGACGGGTGGTGTCATGGAGCTAACGCCGCAAGAGCTTCAGCAATTCGACCAACAGGGCTATCTGTTCTTTCCGAACTGTTTTTCCGAACAGGAAATCGCGCTGTTGCGCGACGATGCCGAGGCGATCCTCAAGCTCGATCGCAAAGAGGTCTGGCGCGAGAAAACCGGCGCGCCGCGCACCGCTTTCGCCGCCCACACATTCAACGAGACATTCCGTTTGCTCGCCTGCCACCCGCGGCTGGTCGAGCCGCTTCGCCTGTTGTTCGGCGAGGACGTCTACGTGCATCAGTTCAAGCTCAATGCCAAGGCGGCGTTCGAGGGCGACGTCTGGCAGTGGCATCAGGACTACGGCACCTGGGCGCGCGACGATGGCATGCCGGAACCGCGCGCCCTGAACATCGCCGTGTTTCTCGATGAGGTGATGCCGATCAACGGCCCGCTTTTGCTCATTCCCAAAAGCCATAAACAGGGGGTGCTCTCGGCCGGCCACGACACGCTCACCACCTCCTATCCGCTGTGGACGCTGGACAAGGAAACGGTAACGCGGCTTGCCGCGGAAGGCGGCATCGTGGCGCCGACCGGCAAGCCCGGCGCGGTGCTGATGTTCCACGGCAACCTGGTGCACGCCTCGCCGCCCAACATCACGCCCTACCCGCGCAAGATCGTTTATCTGACGCTGTGCGCCTGCTCCAACCACATCACCAAATTCACCCGGCCGGAATGGATCGCGCATCGCGATTTTACGCCGATCCAACCGGTCGCCGACGACGCGCTGCTCGCTTACGCACGCGCGCACCGTGTCGCGGCCGCGTGAACAAGCGAACCCATCGAGCAGGTTCGCGTTTCATGGCGTTGAAGGCGGTCAAGTCGGCCATCGTGCCGTGGCCGGAACTGCTGCAGGAGACGGAGACGATGTCATGAACCTGCAAGCGATGCTCGCTGAGCGCGCCGAGGCCGGCAAGCCGGTGCGCGTCGGGCTGATCGGCGCCGGCAAATTTGGTTCAATGTTTCTGGCGCAGGTGCCCTATATCAAGGGAATCGAAGTCGCAGTCATCGCCGATCTCGATCCGGATTGCGCCAGGGCGGCCTGCCACACCGTCGGCTGGGATTCTCCGCGTATCGCACGCACGCGCTTCGTGGCGGACGGCCGCAACGCTTGCCGCGCCGACAACGTCGACGTTGTGGTCGAAGCGACCGGCAATCCCGCAGCCGGCATTGCGCACGCGCTTGAAGCGATCGAGGCCAAAACGCCTATCGTCATGGTCAATGTCGAGGCCGACGCCCTCGCGGGTGCGTGGCTTGCCGACAAGGCCCGCGCCGCGGGCGTGATCTATTCCATGGCCTATGGCGACCAGCCGGCGCTGATCGCCGAAATGGTAGACTGGGCGCGCGCGGCAGGTTTTTCCGTTGCCGCAGCCGGCAAAGGAACCAAATATCTGCCGGCCTATCACGCCGTGACGCCCGATCATGTCTGGGAGCATTACGGCCTGACCGCCGAGGAGGCTCACAAGGCCGGCATGAACTCGCAGATGTTCAACTCGTTTCTTGACGGCACCAAGTCGGCGATCGAAATGGCGGCGGTCGCCAATGCCTGCGCGCTCGATGTGCCGCACGACGGTTTAGTGTTTCCACCGTGCGGGGCGGATGGACTCGCTACCGTGCTGCGGCCGAAGTCTCTTGGCGGCGTGCTCGCCGGTGACGGCATGGTCGAGGTGGTGTCGTCGCTCAAGCGCGACGGGGAACCGGTGCCGCGCGACTTGCGCTGGGGCGTCTACACCGTGCTCAAAGCGCAGAACGACTACGCCGCGGCCTGTTTCAAACAATATGGCCTGCCCGCCGACCCGAGCGGCCGCTATGCGGCGATGTACAAGCCGTTCCATCTGATCGGGCTGGAGCTGTCGATCTCGATCGCCAGCGTTGCGTTGCGCGGCGAGCCGACCGGAAGCTGCCGTGACTGGCGCGGCGATGCCGTGGCGGTCGCCAAGCGCGATCTGAAATCGGGTGAGATGCTCGACGGTGAAGGCGGCTACACGGTCTACGCCAAGCTCGTCCCCGCGGCGCGAAGCCTTGCGCTCGGCGCGCTGCCGATTGGGCTGGCCGGCCAGGTCAAACTTACGCGCGATGTAGCGGCGGGCGCTTTCGTCCAGGCCGCCGACGTAGCGCTGGATGAGACCTCTCAGGCCGTGCAGGTACGGCGGCAGATGGAGCGGCAAGCAAGCGCCTCGGCCAAGATGATGGCCGCCGAATAGGCTAGCGCCGACGGCAGCCCACCGTTCGTGCCGCGCTCTAGTTTTATAGATTTGGTCGCATTTTCTTCGGAAAACCGGTGGCCACTTTTCCGGAAAATGCTCCAGGCATCGGAAGCCTCAGCGATCTTCGAGCAACCTCAGAGCCGATGGGAAAGCAAGAACGGCTACCAGCACCAGGACAGCGATCAGGCCGCTGACGAGATAGATGTTGTGCAGGGTATGAGCCAGCGCGTCCAGAACGCCGCTCGGAATATTGGCAATCTGCGGATTGCCTTCTTGGAGCAAATGAATGAACGCGCTGCGGTTAGCCGAACTTCCGGCTGCCAGTCCCGCATTGAAGATCCCGCCGAACACCGCGCTGCCGAATGACTGCCCGATAATGCGGGAAAAGAACAAACTCGACATCGCCGCGCCGCGCTGCGACCGGCCGATGTTGGCCTGGATGGCGACCACGAACGAAATGTTCGCAATGCCCATGCCCAGGCCCATGATCCCCACCGCAATGATCGGCTGCAACGGATTGGCCCCCGGATGGAGCAGCACAAGCAGCGAAATTCCTGTCACGAGAATGACGCCGCCGATGGTCGAGGAGATACGGTACGGCATGCGCAGCACGAGGCGGCTGCCGACGAAGCCGCCGAACGGCCAGAACACCGACAGGGTTCCAAGCGCCACGCCCGACAGCAACGTGCTGGAGCCCATCAGCGCCCGCATGTACACCGGCAGGAATCCGACGATCGCCATGGAGATCACGCCATTAGCGGCGCCGACCCAGTTGCCGCCAGCGACCAGGCGGTTGCGATACAATCGTACCGGGATCATCGGTTCAGATGTCCGGCTCTCGTAGAAGATCAGCGCGGCGATCAGCACCGCGGATACACAGAACGCCGCGGCCAGTGTCGTGATGCTGAAAGTATCGGCGTGGATCAGTGCGACCATCAGGATCGTGGTCGACGATGCCATCAACACCGCACCGATGTAATCGATTTGATGTCGCCGCTTTATTACCTCTTCCTTGAGCGCGATAGCCAGCAGCGAAGCGGCGATTATGCCGAACGGGACGTTGACCCAGAAGATCGCTTTCCAGCTCACGTGAGTCGCAATCACGCCTCCGATCATCGGTCCGATCACGGCGGCGCTACCGAACGTGCTGGAAATGTAGCCTTGCATCCTGGCGCGCGCTTCGCCGGTGTAGATGTCGGCGACGACGGTTTGTGAGACCGGTATCAGCGCGCCGGCGCCGATACCCTGCACGACGCGAAACGCGATCAGCGAGATCATGTTCCACGCGAATCCGCACAATGTGCAGCCCACAAGAAAAACCGCGATCCCGAACAGCAGCACTGGCTTTCGGCCGTAGATGTCGGAAAGGCGCCCGTAAATCGGAATCAGGACGGCTTGCGTCAGCAGGTAGGCGCCGAAAATCCAGGTGAAAAGATCGATGCCGCCCAGCGCGCCAACGATTGTCGGCATGGCGGTAGCGACAATCGTTCCTTCCATGGCGACCATGAAGATTGTCGACAGCGCCGCCACGAACACCAATGGCCGATGCGGCGATGGCGCCGTGCTTGCGCTGCGATCTTCTGAGGGCGAAGCGGGAATCGTTTGAGAGGGGTTATCGGCGTCTGTCGCAATATCCATCACTGAGCCGGATCTGGCCTTATTGCATCGCGCGGGAAGCGGACTGGAAGCGCCAGAACTTCCACGAAATCGTGTTCGAAATTCGGATGTCCTCTTGGCAGCGTGGCGATGGCTTGTCCAGCGTCCGCGCTGCTTGAGCGCTCAATCGCCGCTTCACCGATCGTCACCGTTGCGCCGCGTTTTTCGACTATTCTCGAAAAGCACAATTTACAGTAAAGTTACGCCCTGAGACACGACCGCGATGGGAACTGCTTGGCGAAACCACCTCTTGCTCGCGACCCGCACCCTGCTCCGGCAGGCACGGGCCGGGAGGACTTCCAAAACCGGGAGTAATGGAGGAGACCGATGCAGGCGCATATCGTCGGTGGCGGATTTGGTGGACTGGCAGCAGCCGCGCTCCTCATCCGCAACGCCGAGATGTCCGGGGCGGACATCACGATCTACGAGGCCGACGCGCTGCTCGGCGGCGGCTTCTTCCTCGGCGGCAGTGCGGCGAGCGGCTACAACCTGCCGGGCTCGGTCTTTGACAAGGAATTCCGCTGCACATTCGATCTGCTGAAGTCGATCCCCTCCGCACGCAATCCCGCTATTTCCGTCACGGAGGACTTCTTCGACTTCAATGATAAGGAGCCGTACCAGGACAAGGGACACATCTTCGATCGCAACGGTCAAATCGTGCACGGTCCGCGCTTCGGGCTTAGTTTGCGCGACGGCCTTTGCCTCGCGCGGGTCGTATTGACGCCCGAAGCCCTGCTCGACGGGCGGCGCATCGAGGAGTTCTTTTCCAAGGCGTTTTTCGCGACCGAATTCTGGCTGCTGTGGTCGACCATCATGGGGTCGCTGCCGCAGCACAGCGTCATCGAATTTCGGCGCTACATGGACCGCTTCCTGTATTTGTTCGGCGACCTCTCCGACATGACGGGCGTGATGCGCACGCCGCTGAACCAGCACCAAAACTTTATAGAACCGCTGGTCAAGTGGCTGACCCCGCAACGCGTCAACTTCGTCACCGGCGCGTTCGTCAAGGACATCGGCTTCGCGCCCACACCCGGCACCATCACCGTCAACCGGCTCGACTATGAACGAGGCGGCGCCGCGGCGTCGGTTGCGCTCGCGCCGGAGGATATCGTGCTCGTGACGACCGGCTCGCAAGCCGCCGACATGTCCTCGGGGTCGATGACTGCCGCGCCCCGCCCGCAGCCGACTGGACGCTCCTGGGCGCTGTGGCAACGCCTCGCGCAAGGGCGCACGAATTTCGGCAAGCCTGACACTTTCTTCGGGCCGCCCCGGATACCCGACTCGCTCTGGGTAACGTTTACAGTCACCGACACAGGAAGCGATTTCGTCGACCAAATGGCCGCACTGACCGGCGGCCAGGCGGGACGCGGCGGCCTCGTGACGCTGAAAGACTCAGGCTGGGTGCTGTCACTGTCCGTCTTCCACCAGCCGGAAATCATCGGCCAGCCGTCCGGTACGAGCATCTGGTGGGGCTATGGCCTGTATCCCGACCGCGACGGCGATTTCGTGAAAAAACGCATGGATCAATGTACCGGCGCGGAGATCCTGACGGAAACGCTCAGGCAATTGCATTTCGATAAGCAGTTCGATGCGATCATGGCGTCGTCGATTTGCGTGCCCTGCTACTTGCCCTACGTCAACAACGTCTGGCTTCCTTGGAGTCGCGGCGACATGCCTCCCCCCGTTCCGGAGGGGGCAACCAACCTCGGACTCATCGGCCAGTACATCGACATGCCGAGCGAAATAGCCTTCACGATCGAGTGCTCTGTCCGCTCGGCGTGGGAGGCGATCCGTACCCTGCTCAAACGCGGTCCCGCGCCGCCGCCGGTCTATCAGGGACAATTCGATCCGAAGGCGCTATGGGGCGCGCTGAAGGTGTTCTCTGTCCGTAAGCTGAGCGTATCCGTCTGCTGGTCTCGCTAGTCTTCCGCGCCCTTGCCATTTACGGAGCGGCCCGGTCCGCTTTCCATCTTGCCGCCGAACCTGTTGTTCTTGGGAAACCCCTTCGGCGCCAGACGCCCGGCATCGGCGCGGTTGCCGCGCCAATCGGCAAGTTCTTTCAGCGATAGCGTGAACACACGCCCGGCGGAGTCGGTCCAGGTCAGGCCCTTTTCGACTTCGAAGGTCTTGAGGTCCGAGAGCCCGCCGTCCTTGTGCCGTTGCAGCCGCACGCCGCGGCCACGCGTCATTTCGGGCACCTGCTCGATCGGGAACACGACCATCTTGCGGTTGTCGCCGATGGCGGCCACCAGTTCGCCCTCGACCGTAGCCAGGGCACACGCGGCGTCCGGCGGCTTGACGTTGAGCACCTGCTTGCCCTTGCGGGTATTGGCGAGGCACTCGTCCTCCGCGACGACAAATCCCCTGCCCTGTTTGCTCGCCACGATCAGCTTGCGGCCGCCCTGATAGCGGAACACGTCGACGACCTCGGCCTGCTGCTCAAGCTCGATGAACAGCCGGATTGGCTCACCGTGGCCGCGGCCGCCGGGCAGCTTTGCGGCATCGATCGTGTAGAAGCGCCCGTTGGTCGCCAATACCAGGATTTTTGACGTGGTCTCGGCGAAGAACGCGTGGTCGAGCGAGTCGTCGGTCTTAAACGACAGGCTGGACAGATCGGCGACCTGACCGCGCAACGCGCGGATCCAGCCTTTTTCCGACACCACAATCGTAACCGGCTCGCGCTCGACCAAGGCCTCCTCGATCGCCGCGTCGTCGTGTGCCGGCGCCTGCGCAAAGCCGGTGCGGCGCTTGCCGAGCGGCGTCTTCGGCCCGAATTTCTCCCGCACCTCGCGGATCTGGCCGGCGATGGTGTTCCACTGGTCCTTCTCCGAGCGCAGCAAACCTTCGATCGATTTCTTCTCGGCGCGAAGCTTTTTGTCCTCCTCGCGGATTTCCATCTCTTCCAGGCGCCGCAAATTGCGCAGCCGCATGTTGAGGATGGCCTCGGCTTGCACGTCCGACAACTTGAACGTCTTCATCAGCACCGGTTTCGGCTCGTCCTCGGTGCGGATGATCTTGATGACCTTGTCGAGGTTGAGATAGGCGATCAGATAGCCGCCCAGCATCTCCAGCCGATGCTCGATCTGGCTCAGCCGGTAACGCGAGCGGCGCAGCAGAACGTCGCGGCGGTGCGTCAGCCATTCGGTCAACGCTTCGGCAAGCCCGACGACGCGCGGAATGCGGCCGCCAACGAGCACGTTCATGTTGAGCTGGACGCGGCTTTCCAGTTCGCTGAGCTTGAACAAACTCTCCATCATCAACGCCGGATCGACGCTGCGCGAACGCGGCTCGAACACAAGCCGCACGTCTTCGGCGGACTCATCGCGCATGTCTGCCACAAGCGGCAGCTTGCGCTCGTTGATCATCCCCGCAATCTGCTCGACCAGGCGCATTTTTTGCACCTGCCAGGGAATTTCAGTCACCACGATCTGGTAGGTGCCGCGCCCGGTATCCTCGGTCTTCCAGCGCGCGCGCAGCCGGAACGAGCCGCGCCCGGTGGTATAGGCCTCGGCAATCGCCTCCGGCGGATCGACGATGAGGCCGCCGGTCGGAAAATCCGGACCCGGCACGTATTTGAGCAACGTGCGGGTACGCGCATTGGGCTGCTCGATCAGATAAAGCGCCGCGTCGCACAGTTCGGCGATGTTGTGCGGCGGAATAGCGGTGGCCATGCCAACCGCGATGCCCTGCGCGCCGTTAGCGAGCAGATTAGGAAAGGCCGCCGGCAGCACTGCCGGCTCCTGCATCACGCCGTCGTAGCTCGGCCGGAAATCGACAGCATCTTCGTCGATGCCGTCGAGCAGCAGGCGAGCGGCTTCGGTAAGCCGCGCTTCGGTATAGCGGTAGGCGGCGGCGTTATCGCCGTCTATATTGCCGAAATTCCCTTGGCCGTCGACCAGCGGATAGCGCGAGGCAAAATCCTGCGCCAGCCGCACCAGAGCGTCGTAGATCGCCTGGTCGCCATGCGGATGGAAATTGCCCATCACGTCGCCGACGATCTTGGCGGATTTCTTGAACGCCGAACCCGGATCGAGGCGCAGCAGCCGCATGCCGTAAAGGATGCGCCGATGCACCGGCTTCAGTCCGTCCCGCGCGTCCGGCAGCGCCCGGTGCATGATGGTGGACAGCGCGTAGGCGAGATAGCGCTCTTCGAGCGCCTCGCGCAGGCCGATGTCCTGCACGTCGCCGGAGTGTGTTGGGGGAATCGCTTTGGTGGCCATAGTGTACTCGGGCTAGCGCGGTTGCGGGCCCCGAACAAGGGACGAAAGCTGCCCGAACAGCGTGAAATCCGTGCACTTTCGGCGCTGAGATCGTGACGTGAATACGGCGGCGCAATGCGCTAAAATCGTTTTGTGTTAGCCGCGAGGCTTAGAGGCTTTGGGGAATAGTCATGCCGAAGACCGCAATCGCCGCCATCGTCGTTGCCGCCGCGCTGGTGATTGGCGCCTGGTCACATCCCGCTGCCGCCATGGCGCCGGCCGCGCTGCCTGCCGCGCTGCCTGCCGCGCTGTCTGCCGCGGGCGGCTATAACGCACTGGTAACGCCCGTCCATTATGCGAAGCATGGTTGGCGACAGCGCCGATATTGGCGCTGGGATCATCGGCCGATCTGGGACGACCCCTGGGAGGTCCTGCAACCGACGATCTGGGGCAGCCCGGAGCCGCATGTCGTGCCGGCCGACGTCTGGGCGCGAAAGTGGCATCCGGCGCACTGGCATCATTGGGGGCACCACCTGCATCCTTGATGCGGCGCGCACATCGGTGGAGACACGAGAATGCTGAAGCACGCTGTTACGGCCGCAGCTATCGTCGCAACGCTGCTTACGCCATTGGCGGTGCGCAGTGCGACTGCGATGCACGCCGCACCGGCGCCGGCGCCCTCGACTCTGGTCCACAAGACCGGCGTGTTTTGCGGTCCGTATGGCTGCGGACACATCCATTACGGTCCGCGCCATCGTCACTGGCGCTGGGGCCCATCGGGGTACAATTATCGGCCCGCCTGCCCGACCGGCTATTACTACGCGTGCCGGACAGGCCCACTCGGCTACGGCCAATGCGCCTGCTGGCCGTACCGGCCTTACGGATTACCCGGTCCCGCTACCCCGCCCCGCTCGGAGTGGCCTGCTCGGAACTGCTCGCCAATTGCCGCATCACCGCAGTGAGAAAGCGCGCGCGCTCGGACGGCATCGCCAAACCGCGAGGCGCAAAGGCGTGGCGATCGAGAAAAAATCCGGTAAGCGCAAATGCGTCGGCGAGGCCGGGCGCTTCCGCCATCGCGCTGTCGTCGCGCAGGAACGCCGGAAGCCGTAACAACCTGTCACGATACTCTTCGCCGGCCGCGCGTGATACCGCGCGCGCCGAGCGCGGCGACACATAGATCAGATCGGCGGTTACCCCGGTTGCCGCGCAAGAGGACAGATCGAGGCCGAAGCCAAGCTCGGCCAGAAAAGCGAGCTCGAAGCGCGCGATCGCGACCGCGACATCAAACGGCGCGTCGATTGCGTCGAGAATGTCCTCGAGCGCAGCAAAAACCCGCGGATGCGGTTCGCGCTCGGCGAGCAGCCGGCACAACGCCGCAAGATGCGTGACGCCATGCACCGCATAGGCCGCGGCCAGAAAGCCCGCCGCGCGCAGATTAAGGCCCTCCACCGCGTAATGGCCGAGATGATCGTCAAGCCGCGCCCGCCAGGTGGCGCGCAGCGAATTGCCCGGCTGCAACACGCCGCGCAGCCGTGTACCGGCGCCGCCGCGCACCAGACCGAGATGGCGGCCGCGTTCGGCCGTCATCAATTCCACAATGACGCTGGTCTCGCCGTGCCGCTTGACGCCGAGCACGATGCCTTCGTCGGTCCATTGCATGCGAGCAATATAACACCAGATTCCTCACCCTGAGGCGCTCGGCGCGTAGCGCCGAGCCTCGAAGGGCGAGGCCGCGGTGCCTTAGCCTACATCCTTCGAGGGCCGCTTCGCGGCCACCTCAGGATGAAATAAATCTCAGATAGCGCCGCTAGAAGCCGGTTCTGATTTACGAAAACGTCAACGCGCCGCTATGGCGAACAACGACCGAGCGCGATTCCTCGGGAGTATGCGCGCCGAGTTGACCGAACGCGGCTTGCGTCTCATCGATCAGCAGATCGATGACGTGCCCAGGTCCTTCCTCGCCGAGCGCGCCGAGACCCCACAGGAACGCCTTGCCGGCGAACGCCGCGGCAGCACCGAGCGCGTAGGCGCGCACCACATCGGTGCCGCTGCGGATGCCTGAATCCAGCATCACCGTTGCGCGCTTGCCGACCTGCTGCACGATCGCCGGCAGCGCGTCGATCGGTGCCGGCAAGGCATCGATCTGGCGGCCGCCGTGGTTCGACACGAACATGCCGTCGACGCCGAGCGCGACCGCCTTTTCGGCGTCCTGCGGATGCAGAATACCTTTGACGATCAGCGGCCCTTTCCAGCGGTCGCGATATTGGGCGACTTCCTCCCATGTGAAAGCGCCGCCCATTTCACGGCGCGCGAATGCCACCATCTCGTTAATCGATACGTCGCCCGCATAGGCGCGAAGATTGGAAAAGCGCGGGATGCCGTTCTTGCGCAGCGCCATGCTCCAGGCTGGCGCCATCGCCATCTGGACCATCTTGCTCAAGTCGACGTTGAAGGCCCCACTGAGACCGACCACCACTTCGCGCGCGCGGGTCGTGCGCACCGGAACGTCGAGCGTCAGCACCAGCGCGTGACAACCCGCGGCTTGCGCGCGGCGGACCAGATCGAAGCCGATGGCGTGATCGTTGCGCGCGGCCCTGTAAAGTTGGAACCAGAATACGTCCGGCGCGACCTCGGCGATCTTCTCGATCGTGGCGCAGCCGACGGTGCCCAGCGTATAGGGAACGCGGGCGCGCTGGGCGGCGCGCGCCAGATAGATGTCAGCGCCCGGCCACACCACAGCCGGGCCGCCCATCGGGGCGACGCCGATCGGTGCCGCGTAACGGCGGCCGAACAATTCGACCTCGCAGGGCGGCAGCGACGGCATCACGCCGTAGCGCGGCACCAGTTCCACGGCATCGAGCGCCGCCCAGTTGCGCTTGATACCGGCATCATCCTTGCCGGAGCCGCCGGCGCAATATTCAAAGGCGAAATAGGGCAACCGCGTGCGCGCGCGCCGGCGCAAATAGTCGATGGTCGGAAACTTCCGGTACAGCGCGGCGTAGCGCGGATTGACGTTCTTGCCCGCACGCGGCTTGGGCTCGGGGATGGGCGGCAGCGGCTTGGCGATGGCCGTCGTATCGTGCATGGCGTTCCTCCGGGTCGCTCATTATAGCCCCGCCGCGCCCAGCGGCCAGAGAACGGCTGATCTCAAGCCATGTGCCTCAAGTCATGCCTGATCCGCCCATCGGAGCAACGAACGAACTAGAAATGGCTGAAGGACGGCCGCGCGAAACGCAGAGACTTGCCATCGCGGACGAAGTGGGCGCCCTGCCCGGCAACAACGTGGCCGATTTCGGTCGCAGCGACGCCGGCTTCTGTCGCCGCCGCGTGGAACGCTTTGAGCCGCTCGGACGGCAGCGTCAGCAGGATCTCATAGTCATCGCCGCCGGTCAGCGCCGTTTCGAGGAGCGACGGCTCGGCGGCGAGCACGGCGCGCGCCGCGTCCGAAAGCGGCACCCTCGCTGCGTCAACTTCCGCAGCAACATGCGAGGCTCGGCAGAGCTTTGCTAAATCGCCGGCAAGGCCGTCGGACACATCCATCGCCGCCGACGCGTATTGCAGCACCGCGCCCGCGACCGCGTTGCGCGGCTGCGGCTTGAGATAGCGGTCCTGCAGATGCGCGCTGGCCGCGTCGGACAGGCGCAAGCGCTTTGCCATGTCGCGATCCGGCCGCAGCAAGACGCCCAGCGCGGCATCGCCGATCGTGCCGGTAACAACGATGCGATCGCCAGCCTTGGCTGTCGAGCGGCGTATGATTTTCCCCTGCGGCACTGTGCCGAAGGCGGCGATCGAAACCGAGATCGGTCCCGGCGTGCGGTCGGTATCGCCGCCAAGCAGCGGACATTGATAGCGCTCCGCGTCGTCGCCCAATCCCGCCGCGAATGCCGCGAGCCATGCCTCGTCGATGCCAGCCGGCAGCGCGATCGAGAGCAGAAATCCGGCCGGTTGCGCGCCCTTGGCGGCAAGGTCGGAGAGGTTCATGCGCAGCGCCTTCCGGCCGATCGTTTCCGGCGGATCGTCGGAAAAAAAATGCACGCCGGCAATGACGCCGTCGGTCGTGAGCACGAGATCGCAGCCGGGCGGAGGCGTAAGCACGGCAGCATCGTCGGCAAGGCCCAGTGCACCGGGATGCGTCGCCAGTGGCCGAAAGCAGCGGGCGATCAGTCGCTCCTCGGCTGAAATATCGTCCCGGGCGGGCGCATCGCGCTCAGGCATGGCGCGCTCCCGCTCAGCCGCCGCCGGAGTATTCGGCGGCGCGCAATTGGTGGGCGAGCTGATCGAGCACGGCGTTGACCATGCCGGTTTCCTCGTCGTCGACAAAGGCGGCGGCGATGTCGACATATTCCGCCGTCACGACACGAGCCGGAACGTCGGGCCGATGCGCCAGCTCATAAGCGCCGGCGCGCAACGCCGCGCGCAAAACCATCTCGATACGCTTGAGCGGCCAGCCGCGAATGAGCGCCGCGTCGATCAGCGGGTCGAGGCTCTTCTGCTCGCGCACGACGCCGCCGACGATATCGCGAAAATACGCAGCCTCGGCCGGCATGTATTGCGCGCCTTCGACCTCGCCGCCGAGCCAGTGGCTTTCGAATTCGGCGACGATCTCGTTCAAGCCGGTACCGGCGAGATCCATCTGATACAGCGCCTGCACCGCGGCAAGCCGCGCCGCGCCGCGCTTATTGGCCTTGCGCGTTTCTTTTGTCCCGGTGCCGGGCATCGTCAGCGCGTCCCAAGGCGGCGCTTGAGTTCGATGAGCGCAAGCGCCGCGCGCGCGGCATCGCCGCCCTTGTCCTGCTCTTCCATGCGGGCGCGGGCGAAAGCCTGCGCCTCGTTCTCCACCGTAACGATGCCGTTGCCGATGGGCAGCCCGCGCGCGACCGACAGCTCCATCAGGCCGCGCGCCGATTGATGCGAGACGATTTCGAAATGGATGGTCTCGCCGCGGATCACGCAGCCAAGCGCGACGACGCCATCGTACGGCCGCCGTTTGCGCCGCGCGGCATCGGCCGCGATCGCGATCGCCGGCGGTATCTCCAGCGATCCCGGCACGCTGATGCGCTCGACCTTCGCCCGCGCTTCGTCCAGCGCGCGCATTGCGCCGGCCAAGAGCGCATCGGCAATCTGGTCGTAGAAGCGCGCTTCGACGATCAAAATCCGCGCGCCTTGGCCCTCGCCTTTTGCACGCTTTGCCTGCCGCGGCCCGGCCATCGCCTCAACTCCATTTCGATGCGCTCCGTAGCAAAGAGCGGCATCGCCAACAAGCGTCACGTCTTACCGATGATCTTTACCAAATTACCGACGTTCCGAACGTGCGAAACACAGGATCAGCAGTGACCAGTGGCACGCTTTCGACCTGCGACTGTGCTGCAAGCATCCGATCAAAAGGATCGCGGTGTCGCACGGACAAAAATCCGGCTACCTGCGCGTGCTCGATCGTAATGGGAAGAGCTGTAAACGCCTGCGCCACGGTAATCTCCCGCAGGCTATCGGCAATCTGGGCTGCTTCGGGCCACCTGCCTCTGTTGACCTTGGCCGCGATTTCCCATGCGCAAACCGCACTAATGAAGACTTCAGACTGCGAGTCATCGGCAATTTCGCGCGCCTTGCGGGACAGGCGTCTATCGCCCCTCAAATACCAAACCAGAGCGTGGCTATCTAAGAGGATCTTCACCCTCGCCCTCCCAGAGCCGCAACTCCTCCTCTGGCAAAGGATCGAAAAAGAACTCGTCCGGGAGGTTCGGGATTTTGCCTTTAAGCATCCCGAAGCAGCGCTTCATCGCCTTTGACTCAATAGGCGCTAGCCGAGCCACCGGCTCCTTGCCGCGCAAAATGACGATGTCCTCGCCGGCCTCGGCGCGGGCAATCAGCTTCGAGAGGTTTGTCTTGGCTTGGTGGATAGTGAATGCGGACACCAATTTCTCCTTAGCTAAGCTACTTAGCTAAGTAAACTCACGCCGTCAAGACACCTCATTGTGTCGCGTGCTGTCCAACAGCCGCCCCGCGTAGCGCGCCATCTGGTCGACTTCGAGATTAAGCCGCGCTCCCGGCATGAGTGCGCCCAGCGTCGTCACTCTTAACGTGTGCGGGATGATCAGCACCGAGAACGTGTTGCCTTTGACCTCGTTGACCGTGAGCGAGACTCCGTCGAGCGCGACCGAACCCTTGGCGGCGATGAAGCGGGACAGTGCGGGCGGCACCCGCAGAGTGAGCGCCGCCATGTCGACGAAATCGTCGCGCGCGATCAATTCGGCGACGCCGTCGACATGGCCGCTGACCATGTGTCCGCCGAGTTCGTCGCCAAGCCGAAGCGACCGTTCAAGGTTGAGCAGCGTGCCGCGCCGCCAGCTTTCCGCGGTGGTCATGCGCAAGGTTTCGGCCGCGGCGTCGACCGCAAAGGACCGCCGATTCCCCGCGCGGCTGCGTTCGATCACGGTCAGGCAGATGCCGGAACACGCAATCGAAGCGCCGATATCGATACTGTCGGGGTCGTAATTGCAGGCGATGCCTAGCCGGCGCAGGCCCTCGGCCTTCTCTTCCACGTCAAGCAGTTCACCTAAGTCGCTGACAATTCCGGTAAACATCAGTTATCCGCGTTGGTAGAAATCGAGCCGATCGGGGTCCACGGCTTCGCTGCCTGCCGCCCTGAGTTGGCGGGCCAGCGCCGCGGTGGCGGCGGCATCGAGAGCGTCAAACCCGTCGGCACCGACGATCTGCTGCGAATGGAACACTTGCGCCTCGTCGACAAGATCGGCCGCCAACAGCGCGGACGCAAGCGTCGGGCCGCCTTCGACCATCAGCCGGGTGATACCGCGTTCCGCGAGCAGCTTGAGCACCGCGGAGAGTTCGAGCTGTCCGCCGCTGCCGGCACTGCGCAAGATTTCCACGCCCAAGACTTTCGCACACAAGACTTCCGCACCCAAGACTTCCACGCCCCGGGCGCGCAGCGCGTCTTCCCGAGCCTTCGGCGCATCGGCGGCGCCGATCACCCAAAGTGGCACCTCTCGCGCACTGTTCACCAGGTGGCTGCCAAGCGGCAACCGCAAGCCGCTGTCGAGCACGACGCGTACCGGCGAGGTTTTGGCCGTGCCAGGCAGGCGGCAGGTCAGCAGCGGATTGTCGGCAAGCGCGGTGCCGATCCCGACCATGATGGCGTCGCTTTGCGCTCGCATCACATGCACCCGGTCGCGCGCGGCGTCGCCGGTAATCGCGATCGGTTTGCGCCCTGCCGCTGCGGCTTTGCCATCCGCCGAGATGGCGAGCTTGAGCATGACGTGAGGCCGGCCGTCGCGCATGCGACGGATATGGCCGGCGTGGTCGCGGCGCGCAGCCTCGGCGCCGATGCCGACATCGACCGCGATGTCCGCAGCGCGCAGCCGCGCGTGGCCTTTGCCCGCGACCTCGGGATTGGGATCCTCGATCGCCGAGACGACGCGCGCCACACCGGCGGCAACGATCGCATCGGCGCAAGGTGGGGTCTTCCCGAAATGCGAACACGGCTCGAGGGTGACATAAAGCGTCGCATCGCGCGCCGCGTCGCCTGCGCGCCGCAGCGCCTCGGTCTCGGCGTGCGGTCGGCCGCCAGGCTGCGTCCAGCCGCGGCCGACGACAACGCCGTCCTTGACGATCACCGCGCCGACCGCCGGATTGGGCCACGTGCGGCCGAGCCCGCGCCGGCCGAGCGCCAGCGCCAGCGCCATGAAGCGGCTATCTTCGTTTTCATTTGAAGGAGTGTCAGCGCCGCTCACCGCGAGGCGCTCACTTGCGTGCGATCTCGGCGGCCTCTTCGCCGGTCAGCTCCGCCAGTGCGGTTTCGAAATCCTTGGCCTCGCGGAAATTGCGATAGACCGAGGCAAAGCGCACATAGGCGACGTCATCGAGTTCGCGCAGGTACGCCATGATCGTCTCGCCGATGGTCTCGGACGAGACGTCGCTCTCGCCCAGGCTTTCCAGTTCGCGCACGATCTTCGACACCATCTGGTCGATGCGCTCGGGATCGACCGAACGCTTGCGCAGCGCGATCTGCACTGAGCGCAACAGCTTGTCGCGATCGAACGGCGCGCGGCGGCCGTTGCGCTTGAGCACCGTAAGCTCGCGCAGCTGCACCCGTTCGAAGGTGGTGAAGCGGAAATTGCAGGCGAGGCAGAAACGCCGGCGGCGGATGACCGAAGAATCTTCCGCCGGCCGCGAGTCTTTCACCTGGGTATCGAGGCTTCCACAGCTTGGACAGCGCATCCCCTCACCCCCAGAACGTTCTCAGCGTCAGCCTTCGTAGATCGGAAAACGGGCCACCAGCCGCTCGACTTTCCCGCGCACGCTCGCTTCCGCGGCGGAGTCCTCTTCGGCGCCCTTTTCCGAAAGCGCATCAAGCAGTTCGGAAATCAGGTCGCCAATCTGCCTGAACTCGGCGATGCCGAAGCCGCGGGTGGTGCCGGCCGGCGTCCCGAGCCGCACGCCTGACGTGACCGTCGGCTTTTCCGGATCGAATGGGATGCCGTTCTTGTTGCAGGTGATACGGGCGCGCCCGAGCGCAATCTCCGCCACCTTGCCGGTGAGCCGCTTCTTGCGCAGATCGACCAGCATCAAGTGCGTATCGGTGCCGCCAGAGACGATATCGAGGCCGCGCGCTTTGAGCGTTTCGGCAAGTGCCTTGGCGTTCTCGACCACGTTCTTCGCGTAAAGTCTGAAGGAAGGCCGCAACGCCTCGCCGAACGCCACCGCCTTGGCGGCGATGACGTGCATCAGCGGGCCGCCCTGCATACCGGGGAACACCGCCGAATTGAGCTTTTTCGCCAATCCCTCGTCGTTGGTCAGGATGGCGCCGCCGCGCGGACCGCGCAGCGTCTTATGGGTGGTGGTGGTCACCACGTGGGCGTGGGGAAACGGGCTCGGATGCGCACCGCCGGCAACCAGGCCGGCGAAATGCGCCATGTCGACCATAAGGTAAGCGCCCACCGCATCGGCGATTTCGCGAAAGCGGCGGAAATCGATGATGCGCGGATAGGCCGAGCCGCCGGCAACGATGACTTTCGGCCGGTGCTCCTTGGCGAGCCGTTCGACCTCCTCGATGTCGATGAGGTGATCGTCGCGGCGAACGCCGTACGGCACGACCTTGAACCAGCGGCCGGAGAGGTTCACCGGCGAGCCGTGGGTCAGATGACCGCCGGCGGCGAGATTGAGGCCCATGAAGGTATCGCCGGGCTGCATCAGCGCCATGAAGACCTCGGCGTTGGCCGAGGCGCCGGAATGCGGCTGCACATTGGCGAAGCCGCAGCCGAACAGTTTTGTCACCCGCTCGATTGCCAGCCGCTCGGCCATATCGACGAATTGGCAGCCGCCGTAATAGCGCCGGCCCGGCAGCCCTTCGGCGTATTTGTTGGTCAGCACCGAGCCCTGCGCCTCAAGCACGGCGCGGCTGACGATATTCTCCGAGGCGATCAGCTCGATGTCATCGCGCTGGCGGCCGAGTTCCAGCCGGATGGCGTCGGCGATTTCCGGATCGCTGTCGGCCAGCGCTTCGGAAAAGAAGCCCTCATCCACGGCTTTTTCGCTCTGGGAAACCGCCATTCCTCGCTCCTGAAACCTTTCAAGCCAACGACCGCGTGATACACCCCCACCCGCGCGGACGCCAGCCGGCCGGCTCAAGAACAGCCCAAGCCCTGGGGAATATCCGCGGGTCGCTGCGCTATATGTAGGCGCGCGCCGGGTCCCCGTCACCCCTCAGGTGCGAGCGGAGCGAGCCTCGACGCGCGACGGTGCGAGATCAGTCGAAGCCGTAAAGCGCCCGCGCGTTGCCCGCATAAATCTGCCGGCGGCGCTCTTCGCCGAGGCTCGGCGGCACGGCGACGAACGGGTCGTCGAAATCCCAGTGCGGATAATCCGACGAGAACAGGATGCGGTCGTAGCCGATCGCTGCCATGATCTGGGCGAGGTGCTCCGGCTTCTCCGGCTCCTCCATCGGCTGGGTGGTGACCCAGAAATGCTGCCGCAGATACTCGGACGGCGGCCGCTTGACGTGCGGCAGCGCGCTCTTGTCGCGCTGCCAGCCGCGGTCGAGGCGGTAGCCGAGGCTCGGCATCCAGCCGAAGCCGCCCTCGATGAAGACGAATTTCAGTTGCGGAAAGTGCTCGAACACGCCTTCCATGATCAGGCTCGTCACCTGCGCTTGGCAGGCCGAGGCGTGCTCGGTCATCTCCTCGACATAGAATGACGGCCAGCCGGTATTGCTAACTGCGCGCCCGCTATAGCCGAACACATGCACGCCGACCGGCAGGCCCGCCTCGCAGGCCGCCTCGTAGATCGGCCAATAGCGGCGGCGGCCCATCAGGTCCGCGGTACGGGTGAGCATCAGCACGTGGGCGAAGCGGCGGTCGCCCGCGCGGCGGCGGATTTCCTTACGCGAGGCGTCCGGATCCTCGTACGGCACGATCAGCGAAGCCTTGAGCCGTGCATCGAGCGCGTTCCAGTGATTGATCTGGAACTCATTGGCGGCGAACGCCAGCGCGGCGGAGAACTCGTCGTTCTGCTCGCCCTGCCCCGACGGCGACAGCGGATTCATCACGCCATACTCGATGCCATAGAGATCGAGGTGCTGCTCGCGCATGAACTCATAATTGCTGGCCGGCAGCCCGCCGTCCGGCGGCCACGCGTCGCGCCGCGACGCCAGCGGCTGGCCCTTCGGATAGGGAAAGCCCTTGACGTAGCCGTGGTGCGAGCGCGCGCCGTAGGTCACCGCATAGTCCCACCAGCGATTGCTCAGATACGGCCGCAAATCCTCCAGCGAACTCTTCGGATGAATGTCGCAGTCGATGATCTGCAGCTTGGTTTTGGCGCTGCGATCGATCTGCCGGGCTTCGATGTTCACGGCGCTTCCTCCTTGGGTTCCGGAAGCAAATCGTTTGTTGCCCTATAGGTAAAGGACACGGCCCGGGCCGGCAAGGCGGGCAGCGGCCCCGCTTTCGCGGCGCGCGCTCTGCTCCCCTCTCCCCTTGCGGGAGAGGGCGCCGAGCGAACGTCAGTGAGCGAGGCGGGTGAGGGCCTGAGCCGGGCCGCAGCACTGCGGCCCTCACCCGGTTCCTCACTCCGCTCGAAACCACCCTCTCCCGCAAGGGTAGAGGGAAAAGATTATCATTCTCGCGACGCGTTTTTTGTTCGCGTCCGAGTTATGCGGCACGGCAGGAAACAAACCTCCCAAACAAAAGGGAGGCGGAGCGCCGAAAGGCGCACCTCGGTATCCGCTCCGCACTGCAGGCGTCGCCGCCCGTTTTCGTGGGTTCGCGGCGCGCGCCTTCCTCTTTTTCCCTCCTCCTTGCGGAGAACGGTTAGGAAGGCGGCGCGCTCGCCTTCCGGCGCTCTACCGCGGCTCACGCCAAACTTTTAGGCTTAGCTCAGTCCGGTCCCGCGCTTCATGGTCGCGGATAACCGATCCGCGCCCCGGGCAGCCAGCTCCTGGCAGACCTGCGTCGTGGCAGGCCGGGCGAGTTTCCGAACCGCCCGCGGACGGAGTTACGAACCCCATCCGGGCACCGCCCCCGCTCGCATCAATCGGCCGTCACCGGTTGACGTCCCTTCAAGAAATTCCGACGGGGTGAGCCATGCCTTTGATTTGGCGAGAGTCTTTTTTCGCTGTTTGTTTGATTAGCAGACGCGGAAATTGTGGCATTGTTGCCATGATTCGCATTGTTTCGGCTAGGGCGCGGAGAACGCGGCGGATCTTGAGTTTGTGGCAATAACTCCACCTAATCCCCGGCATGGCTGCAGCTCTACGGCGAGCATTGGTGAAATCTCCCTCTTTCTGTTAGAAGGGTGGCCTTATTGGACAAATCCAGTTGCCCGCGTGAGGCTCCACCAAATGACGCGACCAACCACCCTTACGGATGAGGAGAGGCGGGTAATTAAGGCGCTGCTGGTCGAAGGCAAGCGCAATCAGGATATACACGCCCTTATCAATTTCGGTCGAACTCCTACCGTGAATTTTGGGCGCATAGCCGGTGTGAAAAACAATGACAAGATTGCGCCTGCTTCTGCCGAGGAAGTCGCTTTCTTTCGCCGAAAGAAGGAGAGCCTTGATCCGATTACGGGTTTAAATCTTTACGTAGACGAGCGCCTAATCCGATCACGCGAAGCAATGATCCTTGCGGTCACTATCTTCAATAGTGGCAGCTATCGATTCAAAACCGAAGTTTTTGCGGTCCTTGCAAACATTGCTTGGACGTACTTGCTTCACGAACACTATGACAGAAAGAGCATCCCGCCATACAACTCAGACGGCACAACGTTTGCGCTCAGCCACATGCTTTCCCGATCAGACTGCCCTCTGAGCACGGGAATTAGGAATAATTTACTTGCCCTTAAGACGATAAGGGATGATGTCGAACACAAGACACTCGGCAGAAGCGATGTTAAATGGCTTCCGCTCTTTCAAGCATGCTGTCTAAACTTTGACAGAATACTCGTGAGCTGGTTCGGCTCCCGCCTCTCTTTGCAGAGCGACCTTTCAGTGGCGCTACAATTCGGACAGCTCGAGTTGGAGCATGCCGCGCTACTGAGTGCGTACGATGTACCGCCGAACATCACCGCACTCGACGCGCTGTTGAAGAAAGATAAGAGACAGGCCGAACTGGACGACTTAGAATATCAATTTCGTGTCGTATACACATTCGACAATGCATCTAAGGGCAAAGCGCACATCCAATTTGTGAATCCGGACTCCGAAGAAGGCAAGAGCATCCAGCATGTGCTGCAAAAATTCAAAATCGCCGACGATCTATATGGCTACAAGCCGGGCGAAGTTACTGTGCGAGAGGCTACAGGGAAACCATTCTCATTGAGCAACCATACTGATGCTTGGCAGAAACATAAAGTCAGGCCGCCCACTGGATCGAAATCTCCAGAAAAAACGAATAGGGATTATTGCATATATCATGCTGCACATCGCGATTACACCTACAACGATAAGTGGATTGCGTTGCTGCTAACCGAGCACGACAGTTCGGCGGTCACCGCGACGAATGGCGGCAGCAAGAATCCATAGCGCGCAGGATGGGTTGAGCGGAGCGAAACCCATCATCACACCTCGAGGCCGCATGTGGGTTTCGTTTCACTCAACCCATCTTACTGTCCGCGCTCGTGCCCGCGATCCCGGCCTTGTGCTACCATCGCCGCGTGAAGCGCCAGCCGCGCCTCGCGTCATCCCCACTAGCGCTTTTCGAAGTTCCTCGGAGCGAATATCAAGCCTGCATCTTGTGCGCTTGTCGCCGCGGTTGGAAGCTGTTCGAATGCGGCTACGATCTCGGAGCGTGCGCACCGCCATCAGATGTTCTAGAGAGGGTAAGGGCCATGAACTTCAAGCCCGCGATCATGTCCCTCGCTGCGGCGGTGACGTTTGCCTCCGCGGTCCTTCCCGCATCGGCGCAGGATTTCTACAAGGGCAAGACGATCAGCATCATCGTCGGCTTCTCACCCGGCGGTCTCTACGACCTTACGGCGCGGGTGCTCGCCCGCCATCTCGGCGACCATATTCCCGGCAAACCGCCGGTGATCGTGCAGACGATGACTGGCGCCGGCGGCACCTCAGCGGTCATTTATCTATTCAATAACGCCGTGCGTGACGGCACCACGATCGGCATGCCGCCGCGCAACTATCCCATCGCGCCCTTCGCCAACGCGAGCCTGCATTATGACGGTCGTGGTTTGATCCCGCTCGGCAGCATCAGTACCGAAGTCCAGGTCGGCGCGGTCTGGCACGACGTCGGCATGACGAAATTCGACGAGCTTATGAAGCGCGAGATCACGGCGGGGGTGACGAGCTTTTATGACGACGTCGACTCGCTGTCGCTGGTGATGAAGGCCATTACCGGTGCGAAGCTCAACTCGTCAGCGGCTATCTTTATCTCGAGATAACCCGATGAGCGGCGCGGCTATGCAGGCCAAGATCGAACACATCCTCGGCTTTGACGCGTCGGTGGGCTCGCGCGCCAAGGAGTTGGTGAAATCGCCGCGTTGATCGGTTCTCGAGCGTTATCGGGTCGCCAGCATTCAAGGAAGGACACACATGGATCACCGGCAAATGCATCTCGGCGTGTACGCGGTCGGGACGGGAAACCACATCGCAGGCTGGCGTCATCCCGGCGCGACGACAAGCGGCGAGGATTTCGAGGCCTTCAAGACCATCTCGGCCTCCGCCGAGCGCGGCAAGCTCGACTTCATTTTCGTCGGCGACAGTCTCGCCTTCCTGGTCGAGGGGCATCCCGGTCAGATGCTGCGCTTCGAGCCGACGACGCTGCTCTCAGCGCTGGCGAGCGTCACGTCGCGCATCGGCCTCGTGGGGACGGCGTCGACCAGCTATTCCGAGCCCTACACCATCGCCCGGCAATTTTCTTCGCTCGATCATCTCAGCGGCGGGCGTGCCGGCTGGAATGTCGTCACCACGACGTTGACCGAGGCGGCCCAGAATTTTGGACACGAGGAGTTGCCCGAGCACGATGTTCGCTACGAGATCGCCACCGAATTCGTCGACGCCGTGCGAGGCTTGTGGGACACCTGGGAAGACGGCGGCCGTATCCTAAACAAACAAACCGGCCAGTACTACGACCCCGGCAAGGTCCATGTGCTCGACCACAAGGGAAAACATTTCTCGGTCAAAGGCCCGCTCAATCTGACACGGGCGCCGCAGGGCCACCCGATCATCGTGCAGGCCGGTGCTTCGACCAGCGGGCGACAGCTCGCTGCGCGCTACGCCGAAGTCGTATTCGCCGTCCAGCTCGACAAGGAGGAGTGCCGCAAATACTACGACGACGTGAAGAAGCAGGTTGCCGCCTTCGGCCGTCGTCCGGAACACTGCAACATCCTGCCGGGGCTGGTGACGGTCGTGGGGCGCACCGATGAGGAGGCGCGCGCCAAACTCGCCCAGCTTATGGAATATGTCGATCCAACAAGCGCGATGCGGACCCTGTCGCTCCGCTTTGGCCATGACATGTCAAAGTATCCACTGGACGGTCCGGTGCCCGATTTGCCGTTGTCCAACCTGATGCACAGCTACAACAAAGTCGCTTCATCAAAGGCCAAGCGATTGGGTTTGAAGCTGCGCGATCTCTACAATGAGATCGCGGTGGCGCGGGGTTATCCCGTGGCCTGCGGCAGCCCGGCCACGATTGCCGACTTCATGGAGGACTGGTTCAAAGACGGCGCGGTGGACGGGTTCATGCTGCTCCCCGCGCATTTCCCCGAAGCTTTCGACGACTTCATCGACCTCGTTATTCCGGAATTGCAGAGGCGCGGCCTGTTCCGAAAGGACTATCAAGGAACGATGTTGCGCGACCATCTCGGCTTGCCCAAGCCGGAGAACAGATTCGCCCGCGTGTAGCATCCTTGCTTTAGCAGCCGCCCCTGCTACGCACCCGCGGCCATGCCGAGCCGGCCGAGGCCTGGAAATTTGAGCGCGGGCCGGCGCAGATCGAAGCCGAGCACGCCGCCGAACAAATTCAGCTCGACGCCTTCGACCCAGCCGACGGTCACGCCCACATACCCGCCGATGGTCGCGAACACGCCAGTGCCCGACGCAGTGAACCCCACCCACTGGCCACGGTACGGGTAATCCTTGCCGATGGCGGTCGGCGGCAGCACGGCTTTTAGTTCGGGAACAGCATCAAGTGCGGCCTGAACGAAGGTGTTTGAATTCGGACCCGGCCACGGCTTGTAGTCGCCGTACGAGCTGAATTTGTATTTTTCGATCACGGCGCGAATTTTGGGAATCAGGCGCTCGGCCGTGCCGCTGTCTACGCTCACCACCGTATCCGGGACCGCGCCGAACCAGCGGCCGTCGGGCGCGAACGCATCGACGCGGATCGGTTCTCCCCAAGCCGTGTAATCGTAGCGGGTGTAGAGCGGCGCGCCGCGTTCCTTCACGACGATCCAGCTATGGACGGCGAAGATGCCGCGCCAGCGAACGGTCCGCGCGGCAAAGACCCGGATGATCGCTTCCGGGTGTTTCAATGGTTCGGGCAGCAGTCCGCTGCTCGACCGATCGGCCGTGCGCCAATTGCCCTGCCGATCCCCCAGCAAGTAGCCGATGCTGGAGGCGGCAATCGGTACGGCGATCAGCACAGCGAGGATGAGGATCAAAGGCAGGACACGTCCGCGGAGCATCTATGGACCAAGTAATCGTGCCTCCAGGCGTTTTCCAGATGGCGGTTCGCATAAACCCACCGCCAGATGGCCCGACTTTCCGCGGAACCCGAAAACGGCCTTCATCACCAAGAGGCCGGGACGGAGGTCGCGGCGACAGCGCAGGCATTGACGACCTCGGGTTGTGCGCCGGCTTCGTCTAGACGCGCGCTTGCGCACCGGGGTGGCCTGCTTGTCGATCGCTTGGCGCTGTCGTCCGCGCGATCCGCGGCTCATGTTATACACGTCCCGACAAGCACCGCCTGCACACACGCGGCGCCGCGACCACGCCCTTCGGAGAACGCCGGACTTGAACACTCTGCAAAAACTGTGCTCCGGGTCACTGCCGATCTCGGCGGCATTCTGGGGCTTTCTCATCGGCGGCGGCGCCGCGGTGCTGTTCGCGATAAGCGTTATCGGCGGGGTAACCGTCATCGCTTATCCGGCGGCACGCATCCCCGTATACGTAGCCGGCTTCATCGTGCTGTGGGCTTATTTGGTTCTGGCGTGCTTCGGTACGTGGCGAAGCGCGAGCGCCACCAAGACTGGACCGCTGCGCATCGCCGCAAAGGTCGTCGTTATTCTGCTGGCAGTCTGGTTTTTGTTCAGTCTGTCCACCAGAAATGGCGTCATCGCCATGCTGCGAGGATCGTGGCAGCCGGGCTCCTACCTGCAAGGCAAGACCAAGTAGATGGCGGACGGGCAGGCCGAGCCGGCAGCGCCTTTGCAGGCACGCAGCGCGCCGCAGCGCAAGTTTGCGTAGCAACGTGCTTGAATTTGGAAATTTGCAGCTGGGTGTTAGACTCACGGTCAATCGGCGCCTGCGGTTTTGCAACCCGACAGGCGATAATCGCCGGGAGGAAATGGAATGCGCCTTCTGCCGCTTTGCGCAATCGCATTATGCGCCGCTAACGCGTCGGGCTTCGCGCTTCGGCCGGCCATGGCTGACAGCGTCGCCGGCTTTTATCATGGCAATACCGTCCGGGTGATCATCCCGGCTTCGATGGGCGGTTCGGTCGCCGTTTACGGCCGCTTGTTGGCCGACCAGATCGGCCGCCACATCCCGGGGCACCCCACGGTCGTCGCCGCGGCGATGCCCGGCGCAGGCGGCGTGCAATCGGTGGACTATATCTTCAACGCCGCACCCAAGGACGGCACGGTCATCGGCGAGATTTTGAGCCCATCGGTTCTCGTGCCGATGCTTAGCGGCGCGCAATTCGACGCACGCAAAATCCAGTGGCTCGGCTCGCTGACGGCACGGCCGGGCGTCGTCGGCGTATGGCACACTGCGCGCGCCACGACGCTTGAGCAGGCCAAGAAGATCCCGCTCAATTTCGGCTCAAGCGGCGTCGGCGCCGGCAACTTTCAGATTCCAACGCTGGCCGATGCGGTGCTCGGCACGCGCTTCAAGGTGGTCATGGGCTATCCGGGCGGGGCTGAAATCAATCTTGCGATCGAGAAGGGCGAACTCGACGGCCGCTTCAATTACTGGTCCGGCTGGACCTCGGCCCAGCCGGAATGGATTCGCGACCGCAAACTCGTATTTCTGTTCCGCACTGGACCATCCGCCCCCGATATGCCGACCGCGTTGCCCGCTTTCGCCGATCTGGCGAGCGGCCGGGACCGTCAGATGGTGCAGCTCGCCGAGGGTCCCGACAATATCGGCGTCGGCTTCTGGACCGCGCCGGGACTGCCGGCCGACCGCTTTGCGGCGCTGCAGAAGGCGTTTGAAGAGATGGCTCGCGATCCCGGCTTCCTGGCGGAGGCGCAAAAGCTTCGTACCCCCATCGCGCCCGTTCCAGCCGCCGACCTGACCAAGATCGTCGCCACGCTTTACGAGACCCCGGCCGCAGTCGTCGACCGATTCAAGGAGCTGACGACGCCCAAGCACTAACGACTTCATTCATTGACGGATAGTCGCACGGCCGCGCGCAGCAACGCATTCGCGGCCCAAAAAGGAGACAGCGATGAACGACACCGCAACGCCAATCCAGACCTTCAAGAGCGAGGTGCCGGTCAATCTGCCGGGCAATCGGAGCGAACCTGAATACTATTCCGACGCCATGGTCGAGCTGCTCAGCCGGCTGGACGTGGAATACGTTTTTCTGCTTCCTGGATCGAGCTACCGCGGACTGCACGATTCGCTGGTCAATTTTGGCCGCAATCACAAGCCGACGATCATTCTCGCAACACACGAGCAGATCGCCGTCTCGATGGCGCACGGCTACGCCAAGGCGACCGGACGCGTCGGCATCTGCATGCTGCACAACCTGGTCGGCCTGATGAACGGCTCGATGGCCGTCTACAACGCGTTCGGCGACCGTGCGCCGGTGCTGGTGCTCGGCGGCAGCGGCCCGCTCGATATCAGCGAGCGGCGCTGGATCGATTGGCTGCACTGCGCCAATACGCAAAGCGACATCGTAAAGCCTTACGTCAAATGGGCCGACGAGCCGACGACCGGACAGGCGATCCTTGACTCGATCGGTCGCGGCCACAAGACCGCGCTGACCGAGCCGCGCGGGCCCGTCTACGTCACGGTCGATTGCGGTGTGCAGGAGAACCGGATCGCGGATGGCCTGCGTATCCCCGATGCGAAGCAGTTTGCGCCGCCGCCGCCCCCCGCTGCAAATCCCGATGCGCTCGAGATGGCGGCTGCGTCTCTGATCGCCGCGCAATTCCCGCTGATCGTCGGTGGACGCTTCGGCATAGATGCCGCAGCGACCGCGCCGCTGGTCGATCTGGTCGAACTGATCGGCGCCGCCTATCGCGACGATCTGGCGCTGGTCGCGTTTCCAACCGCCCATCCGCAGAATTTGAGCGGCGACCGCAGCCTGCTGAAAGAAGCGGACGCGGTCCTGGCGATCGATTGCCGCGATGTTGCAAGCCTGCTTGACGGCTATCCCGGCGACAAGGCGGGCGTCGGCTCGGGACGCGAACGGCCGGGCCGCAAGGTCATCGACATGTCGCTCAACGACATGGCGATGAGTTCATGGTCCTATCTCAAGGGCCCGCAGCCCGTCATCGACGTGCAGTTGACCTGCGAGCCGCTCCTGGGGATGCGCCAGCTCGCCGATACCGTGCGCAGGCGTCTCGCGGCCGATGCCGACAGCCGCGCCCGGATCGCGGAACGCAAGGCTGGCATCGCCGAGCGCCACCGCCGGCTGCGTGCCGGGCAGCGTGAAGCGGCGCGCAAGGGCTGGGACGACAGGCCGATCGCGCCGGCGCGGCTCGTGTCCGAGCTTTGGGACGCCGTCAAAGGCAAGAACTGGCTGCTGACGGTACGTAATCAGTCGAGCTTTCCGGAAGGCATCTGGGAGTTTACCGGCGCCGGCCAATATCTCGGACACAACGGCGGCGGCGGCGTGGGCTACGGCCCCGGCGCTGCGGTCGGCGCGGCGATCGCGAACCGCGATTCCGGCCGGCTGTGCGTGGCGCTGTTCGGCGACGGCGACTTTGTCATGTCGGCAAGCGCCATCTGGACCGCCGTACATTACCGCGCGCCGATGCTGGCCATCATCAACAACAACACCACGTGGGGCAACGACGAGAAGCACCAGCTCGAAGTCGCCGCGGATCGCGGCCGGCCGCGCGAAAATGCCTGGATCGGTCAGCGCATGGTCAATCCCGGAATTGACTATGCGACGACCGCCAGAAGTTTTGGCGCCTGGAGCGCAGGCCCCGTCACTGACCCTGCCGAATTGGCCGGCGTCCTTCGCCAAGCCATTGCCGAGGTCGAGAAGGGCGGGGTCGCCGTCGTCGACGTGCACACCAAGCTGATGTGACGGAGGTGAGCCGGAGCCCGCCCGCCCTCACCCCGGGCTGTGTGCCGGCTTCTTCCAGATGCCGCGCTTCTGCATCAGCGTGACCTGCTTGTCGATCACGTCTTTCTTATAGTCCGCGTGCTTGCCGGGGATCTTGTCCAGGTATTTGTTCTTCGGATAGATCGGCTTCTCATAAATGATCTGGGCGAGCTCGGAGCGGACATCCTTGAGCCAGTTGGTGACCTGCGCGGACTCGCGGTGGTGGCGCAGCGCCTCGATGTTGATGACGCCGGCGACGAAAGTGGAGCCGTTGGTGTCGCGCTGTTTGCCGACGATCGCGCCGCGATAATCGACGATCATCGACTGGCCGCCGCCGGCATCGATGCCGAAATGCCGGCCTTCCGGATAGAGGTGATAGCTGCCGATGTTCGGCGCCACGATGTACATGTTGTTTTCCAGCGCGCGCGCCCGGTTGGAAATCTCGAACACGTCGTTCTCGGTGAACGGGCACGGCATCGAGGCGCGATAGACCACCTCGGCGCCGTTCATGGCCAAGCCGCGGCCGTTCTCCGGGTAATTGCCCTCCATCGCCATCATGATGCCGAGCCGGCCGATCTTGGTGTCGGCGACCGGCCAGAAGGCGTCGAGCGTGCGGCCGTATTTCTCGATCCACCAGTCGTAAACGTCGTGCGGCGATACCGAGCGCTCGACCGGCAGCAGCGCCGAGATCTTGTGATGCTGCAAAATGACCTCGCCGTCGGGATCGACGATAAAGCCGATGTTGAAGAAACGGTCCGGCCAGTCTTTATGGCGCGCCTTGGCCTGCGCTATGATGTAGACGTTCCATTGTTTGGCGAGCTTTCCGATCTCGTCGGTCTCAGGGCCGGGAATGTCGATGCAGCAGGTGCGCGCGTAGTCGGCGTGGTCGACGTCGAGGACCTCGTCGTTGAACCCCATTAGCGCGCCTTCGGGGATCGCGAGCAACTTTACGGGAATGTCGAGATTGGACAGCCAGAACGCCGCCTTGGTCAGGCTCTTGATGTGCTCGATATTGTGCTCGATGTCGTCGCGGCGGCGGATGCCGTAGAAGGTCGGGATGAGGCCGACGGCATTATAGGGTTCGATCACCGGGTTACTCCTTTACTCGTACGCATCAGTCCACACCGCCGCATCATTCTAACGTCACTCACGGACATGGGCGCCCACGAGGGGCGCCCTACGATGCCGCCCGCGTAGGGGCGGCCCTTGCGGCCGCCCTACCCGCATTACGCCGCGACGCTCGGCAGACCTGCCAGCGCCATGGCGAGTTCGCCTTCGTCGTATTTCTGGTCGACCAGCTTGCCTTCGAAATAGCTGATGTAGGCCCCCATATCGAAATGGCCGTGGCCCGAGAGATTGAACAAAATGGTCTCCGACTTGCCCATCTGCTTGCAGCGCAGAGCCTCGTCGATGGCGCAACGCACCGCGTGCGTCGCCTCAGGCGCCGGCACGATGCCCTCGCAGCGCGCGAACTGCACGCCGGCGTCGAAGCAGGCCTTCTGGTTATAGGCGACGGCCTCGATCAGGCCGAGCTCGTAGATATGCGAGATCATCGGCGCCATGCCGTGATAGCGCAGCCCGCCGGCATGGAAGCCCGGCGGAATGAAAGTCGAGCCGAGCGTGTGCATCTTAACGAGCGGCGTCAGATGCGCGGTGTCGCCGAAGTCATAAGCATACTTGCCGCGCGTCAATGTCGGACACGCCGACGGCTCGACCGCAATGAAGCGGCGGCGGCGGCCGCCGCGCAACTGCAGGCCGAGAAACGGGAACACCAGACCGGCGAAATTCGAGCCGCCGCCGGTGCAGCCGATGATCACGTCCGGATCATCGCCGGCCATTTCGAACTGCTTGATGGCTTCCTGGCCGTTGACGGTCTGGTGCAGCAGCACATGGTTGAGCACCGAGCCGAGCGCATATTTCACGTCCGGATTCTTCGCCGCCATTTCCACCGCCTCGGAAATGGCGATGCCGAGTGACCCCGGGCTGTTTGGATCCTTGGCCAGGATCGCGCGGCCGGAATCGGTCTGGTCGGACGGCGACGGCAGACAGCGCGCGCCGTAGGTTTCCATCAGCGCGCGGCGATAGGGTTTCTGGTCGTAGGAAACGCGGACCTGAAACACGGTTACGTCGATGCCGAACAGGCCGCCCGCAAAGGCGAGCGAGGAGCCCCACTGGCCGGCGCCGGTCTCGGTGGAGAGCTTCTTGATGCCCTGCTCTTTGTTGTACCAGGCCTGCGGCACAGCGGTGTTGGGCTTGTGCGAGCCGGCCGGCGAGACGCCTTCATATTTGTAATAAATCTTGGCCGGCGTGCCGAGCGCCTGCTCCAGGCGGCGCGCGCGATAGAGCGGCGACGGCCGCCACATCCGGTACACGTCGCGGATCGGCTCCGGGATGTCGATGGTGCGCTCCTGCGATACTTCTTGCAGGATCAGCGCCATCGGAAACAGCGGCTCGAGATCGGAAGGCCCGATCGGCTGTTTGGTGCCGGGATGCAAAACCGGTGGCAGCGGTTGCGGCAGATCAGCCGCCAAGTTGTACCAGGATTTCGGAATTTGCGTTTCGTCGAGGACGAATTTGATCTGATCGCTCACGCCACTCTCCCCGCAACTGATTGATCTGCGGTAACATACACTAGCGGGTCGGGCGTGGAAACGTGGCCGGACTTGGGCATAACTCGGCCGTCAAGGTTAATGGCCGCGGTCGATTTCTAGAGCGCGATCACGCGATCGACATAGAGTTTCCAGTTGCCCGGCGGCGGCTGGCGTCCGGACAGCCAATGGCCTGTGACTTTGCCCTGCCACTCGACCGGCAACAGCATGCCGCGCAGGAATTTGGCGCCCATCTGCGGCGAAGACCAGGCGATCACCGTGTCCGATCCGGTCTCCCACCAGGGCTCGCCGGGGCGCAGATCGCGCGCCGACTCGGCATCCTGCTGCACGTTGAAGGCACCTTCGAGCAGGCAGCGAATTCCCGGGCCCGGATGCTGATGGCGATCGGCGACGCGGCCGGCCGGTGTGAGGATGCGGTCGAGCCGCAACAACCACCGTGTGTCCTCCGCCAGCGCGAGGCTGGTGACGACTCGCGACATGCGCAAATGCGACAGCACGCCGCTACCCTGCTGCAGGAGCGGCGCGGCGTTCGGGGACGCCAGCTCCCAGCGCCAGACCTCGCTCCACGCACCTGCCGATTTAAGCGTGAGCGGCCCGTCGCAGTAGAGCGCATCGTCGGCGTTCACCGTCTCGCCGTTGATGACCGCACTGCCGTGGCGCACGTAAAGCAGCCGATGCGCGGGCGCCAATGCCGGCGCGGCGGCGCCGTCGGCGGCGATCTGGTCGTGATAGAAGTTCAGAGAGAACGGCATGCCGCATCGTAGCGCGGATCGTGCCGCAGCGAAATCCGCCGCCGTCAGCCGTCGATCTCGTCATCCGGCAGATATTGCTCGTGCCACAGCGCGTTGAGGATGCCGAAGCCGGCGGCAAAGCTGATGCCAAGAACCCAGGTGAAATACCACATGGCGCGACCTCAATAGAGACTATGCGAGTTCTTCTCGACCTGACTCGCCGTGACCACCCCGCGCAGCGCGCGGAAGGCGATCGCGGTATAGATCAGCACGAGCGGCAGGAAGATCAGCGTCGCCACCAGCATGACGAATAAGGTGAGGCGGCTCGACGACGCATCCCACACGGTCAGGCTTGCGGCCGGCGCGATATCGGACGGCATGAGAAACGGAAACAGGCTCACGCCAGCGGTTGAGATGATGCCGAAGATGCCGATGGCGCTTGCGATAAACGCCAGACCACGCCGCCCGCCGCCGGTGAACAGCAGAGCGAACAACGGGCCCAGAAAGCCGAGCGCGGGCGCGATGACTGTCCAGCCGTGCGCGCGGTAGTGCGCGAGCCATTGGCCGGGCACTCGCACGACGGTTTTCAAAAGCGGGTTGGAGGGACCGTCCACGACGGCCGCGCTGGTGATGGCGTAGCCGTCGATGCCGAGCCAAACCCAAAGGCCGCCGATAGCAAACAGCACGATGGTGGCGGCGGCGCCGACCTTGACGAAGTTTCGCGCGCGCGCCCGCACAGTCCCTTCGGTTTTCAGCGCAAGGTAAGTTGCGCCATGAGTGGCGAGCATTACGGCCGATAACAGGCCGCAGAGCAGACCGAATGGATTGAGCAGTTCGAACAGCCCGCTGCCCTCGTAGAAAATGCGCAAATCGGCGTCGATGCGGAACGGTACGCCCTGCAACAGATTGCCGAACGCCACGCCAAACACGACGCTGGGAACGAGGCCGCCGGCAAACAGCGCGTAATCCCAGAACGTGCGCCAGCGCGGATCGGCGATCTTGTTGCGGAAGTCGAACCCGACCGGACGCACGATCAGCGCGGCCAGCACCAGAAACATGGCGATGTAAAACCCGGAAAACGCAGTGGCGTAGACCGGCGGCCACGCCGCGAACACCGCGCCGCCGCCGAGAATAAGCCACACCTGATTGCCTTCCCAGAACGGGCCGATCGCGTTGATCGCCACCCGCCGTTCCGTGTCGGTGCGCGCCACGAACGGCAGCAGCATCGCCGTGCCGAGATCGAAGCCGTCCATGATGGCGAAGCCGATCAGCAATATGCCGAGCAGGAGCCACCAGATGATCCGAAGGGCTTCGTAGTCGAGCGGGATCGACATTGTTGCTGTCCCCTACTCCGCCGGCACAGCCGCTTGCCGCGATGCGCTATCGAGGCCCAACGCCTTGACCGGTCCCATGACGATATATTTTCGCATCAGCATGATGTCGACGACGAGCAGTGCCGAATAGAACAGAACAAAACCGCACAACGTGAACAGTACCTGCGCGCCGGACACCGACGACGCTGCGAGGAACGTCGGCAGCACGCCGTCGATCGCCCATGGCTGGCGGCCGTATTCGGCGACCACCCAGCCGAGTTCCGCCGCCACCCAAGGCAGCGGCAGTGACCACAGCCCGAGCCGCAACAGCCATGTACGTGAGAAATTGCGATGCGACGCGTCCCAGAACAACAAGGCAAAGAAGGCGATGAAATAGAATCCGAGCCCCACCATGACGCGGAAGCTCCAGAACAGCGTGAAGATGTCGGGAACGGTGCTGGCGGCGGCCTTGGCGATGGTCGCGTCATCAGCCTTGCGCGGATCGTCGATATAGCGCTTCAGCAAGAAAGCATAGCCGAGATCGGCGGCGTGATCGCGCAACTGTGCCCGCGCGGCGGCATCGCCGCGGTTCTTCTGCAACGCAACGAGCGCATTGTAGGCGGTCAGACCGGCGCGAATCCGTGCCGCGTTGTTCGCCACCAAGTCGTCTATGCCGGGAACTGCCTGATCGAAGGAGCGCGTGGCGATGATGCCGAGCACCCAGGGTATCCTGATCGCGTAGTCGACCGAGCGCCGCGCAGGATCGGGGATGCCGACAAGGTTGAAGCTTGCCGGCGCCGGCTCCGTCTGCCACATGCCCTCGATTGCAGCGAGCTTCATTTTCTGGTTTTCAGAATCCAAATAGCCGCTCTCGTCGCCGAGAATGACGACACACAACGCGGCCGCCAGCCCGAACGCCGAGGCGACAATGATCGAGCGCTTGGCGAAAGCCTGGAAACGGCCGGAGACGAGGTAATAAGAAGAGATCGACACCACAAACATCGAGCCGACGACGTAGCCGGCGCCGACTGTGTGGACGAACTTGGCCTGCGCCACCGGATTGAAGATCAAATCCCAGAACGAGGTCAGCTCCATGCGCATGGTGTCGGGATTAAACGCAGCACCGACCGGATGCTGCATCCAGCCGTTGGCGATCAGAATCCACAGCGCGGAAAAACTGGAGCCGAAGGCGACGAGCCAGGTCACGGTGAGATGGCCGAGCTTCGGCAGACGATCCCAGCCGAAGAAATAGAGGCCGACGAAGGTCGATTCCAGAAAGAACGCCATCAGGCCTTCGATGGCGAGCGGCGCGCCGAAAATGTCGCCGACATAGTGCGAGTAATAGGCCCAGTTAGTGCCGAACTGAAATTCCATGGTGATGCCGGTGGCGACCCCCATGGCGAAATTGATGCCGAACAGCTTGCCCCAGAACCGCGCCGTATCGCGCCAGATATGGCGGCCGGTCATCACATAGGCGCTCTCCATAATGGCGAGCAGAAACGACAGGCCGAGCGTCAGCGGCACAAATAGAAAATGGTAGAGCGCAGTGGTCGCGAATTGCAGCCGTGACAGCATGACGGGATCGAAATGAGACATGAGCCGCGTCCGTTCGTTGCTATTTTGCTTCGAGCCTTATTCCAATCACCCGCGCCATCGCGTTCGCATCGACCCGCGGCTGCGCGCCGTCAGGGAAGGCGAACACCTTTATGCTTGCTATGCCGATCAGCTTGATGACGAGCACAAAGACAATCGCTTTGGCGAGCGGCGTTCGCGGCCACAGCCCGGCGGCAAGAAACGCGCCCATTGAGGAGAGAATTGCGCGCAACTGCTCCTCCGGCACCGGATCAAATCAGCCGATCAGCGACTCACAAAAAAATAGTGCGCTTTTCGACCTGTGCTGACAACCGGGAATTCTCATGGAGATCAGGCGCGGCTGCGTACGAACCGCAGCCGAATACCATAAGACAGCTAAAGCCTGGTCGTCTGCGGCGGCACCTGCTCACCGAGGCCGTCGCGGCCGTAAATGTCCTCCCGGAACTGCACGATGCCGTCGGAGGCCGACCACGCGGTGACATAGACCCAGTGCAGCGGCACGGGTTTGACGAGCCGCGCGTTGACCTGATTGCCCGTTTGAACCGCTTGATCGATTGCCTCGGGCTGCCAGCCCTTGGTTTCATCGAGCAGCCAGTAGACCAGCTGGCGCACATTCTGCACCCGGCAGCAGCCCGAAGAATCGTAGCGCAGATCCTCGCCGAACAGGTCCTTCTCCGGCGTATCGTGCATATACACGCCGAAGGCGCTGGGGAAGTCGATGCGCAGGTGACCGAGCGAATTGAAGTCGCCGGGATCCTGCCGAAACGTGTAATGGACGGCGTCTTCGGAGTACCAGTCGATCTGTGACGGCTGCAGCTCGTTATGGTGCACGTCATAGATACGGATGTGATTTTGGGTCAGATAATCCGGCTCCTTCTCCATGAGCGGAATCAGATCCTTGCGCACGATCGAAACCGGCACGGTCCAGAACGGATTGAAATTGACGGCGATGATCTTGCTGTTGATGTCCGGCGAAGGACGCGACGGCCTGCCCACGACCGCAGTGTAACGCGCCACCGCGACATCGTGCTCGATCGCTTCGACGCGCGCGGCCGGAAGATTGACGACCACGTAGCGCGGCCCGAGATTGGTGGTCAGGGTCTTGAGCCGCGAGATATTGACTTTGAGCTGATCGCGCCGCTTGTCCGCCGGGATATTCATCGCCATCAGCGTCAGTTGACGCACGACGCCGTCGGTACTCAGACCGTGGCGGGCCTGGAAGCGCCGCACCGCCGCCTCGACATATGAATCGTAGACGTCGTTGCCAACCGCGTTGGGATCGAGATCGCCTGACACGGCGACGCGCTGGCGCAGGTCAGCGACGCTTGGATGCCGCATGCCGAGGTGCAGTTCGTCGATTTTCGGCACTTGCGGCCAGCCGCCCCGCGCGACGATGCTGTCGTAAGTTTTTACGGCCTGTTCGGTGATGTCCGCGGTCTGCGGCGACAGCGTCGGCGCGGTCGCCTTGGGCATGTGGATGGTGCGCGAGGCCTGATCGAAAGTCTGGCCGAAGCCATCGCCCTGCCCTTCGCCCATCAGCGCATCGAGCGCGGGATCGGCAGCCGCTCGCCGCGCCGTCGCGCCGGCGGCCGCAAAAGCCGCCACGCCGGCCACGCGGCGCAGGAACCGGCGCCGATTCGGATTTTGCGCGAACCGCTCGATTTTATTATTCATGGAAACGTCATCCGCAGCGTCTGACCGCCAAAGTTGGCGGCACTTCTTAGTCGCCCCCGATCCCGAAGCTACCACGGCCGCGCAGTGGACCAAAGACGCAAGGTCCCACCGCTCCGCCGGACATACTTCATGTGTGGAACCCTGGGCGGTTTTATGGCCACGGCAAACGAACCCGATATTACGCTTGCCGGTCTTGTTACACTGACTGGTCTTGGCCCACCGCCTGGGCGATAGGCCGGCATAAGGGCCACCGGCCCGACGGAACTCGCGGCCGCGGCCGCCGGCAGGAGCGCGCATGGGTGCGATCAGGTTGTTGGCGGCGCCGATCAGGCGCATTGCAAGGTCCCGGCTGTTTCAATTCGCCGCCGTGGTCGCGATCATTTTGCTGCTCGACCATTATGCCTACGACTATGCGGCGCTCCATGCGGTCGCCGACGGCCTGAAGAATATCGTCACCGCCACGGTACAGCTCTGTTCCGATTTCTTCCGCGTCGGCATTCTCACCGATCCGGTGCTTCAGGTCGCGCTGATGATCGCCTATGTGTATGTGGTCTGTCTCGTGATCTTCGTGCTGCTGCGCTTCGCCACTCGAAAGGCCGCCGACCTCGTCGGCAGGAGCAACTTTCTTTGGTTGCGCACCAGCATCGCGCGCGAGCGCGGCATCGCTGCTTATCGCGCCTGGGTACCCCTTGAGACTATCAGGCCGGCCGACTATCCGCAGGACAAGTGGGAGCAGGAATTCGCGTGGCCGGCGGACAACAAACCGCCCTACCCGCCGTTGCCGCAACGCGTCCTGCGCGAAACGATCACCACCGTCGTGATCCTCGCGGTCGCCGCCGTGCTGCTGCAATACTTGACGCCATTCCCGGTGCTGAGCTGGTTGCGCGATGTTATTTGATTGTTGATGCGCGGTTGCGCTCACGCAACGCTGCACAGTAACCGTGACGCAAAAAGACCCCGGCATTACTGCCGGGGTCAAGTACGCCAGTACGACGATAATTCTGGCGAAGAGACACCGCCCTTAAGCCCGCGATCCCGAACAACGAAGCCGGGTCTCGGAAAGGATCGTGTGCCGGCTCTTAGAGCCGGTAAAGAATCTGATCGGTCCAGAACCGCTCGAGCCGATGTAGCGCCTTGTTGAGGACGCCGAACTCATCGGCATTGATGCCGCCGACCTGCTCCACCGTCCGCACGTGTTTGTGATACAGCGTGTCGACGATGTCGCGCACCTCACGCCCGCGATCGGTAAGCTTGATCCGAACCGACCGGCGATCGACGCGCGAGCGCTGGTGATCCAGAAAGCCCATCTCGACGAGCTTCTTGAGGTTGTAGGACACGTTGGAGCCGAGGTAATAGCCGCGCGTACGCAGCTCGCCCGCGGTCAATTCTTTGTCGCCGATATTGTAGAGCAGCAGCGCCTGCACCGAATTGATGTCGGCGCGGCCGCGGCGATCGAACTCGTCCTTGATCACGTCAAGGAGACGCCGGTGGAGCCGCTCGACCAAGGTCAGCGCCTCCAGATAATGCGGCCGGATATGGTCGAAACGCGCCTCACGCTCGGCGGGCTCGACCGTCTTAACGACGGCTTTCATAGTGACGCCCTTCTCAGTCAAATTTGTTGTTGCCGACGGGCCCTGTATTCCCGCCGTATCTCGCAACCATAGGCCCCCGGCTCTAAGATCAGTTTAAATAACACGCTAAAAATAGGGTTTATTCGCCACGCTGCCGACGCTAATGCGCCGCAATTTGTAGCCGAAAACTTGACGCTTTGTTCACGGCTGCGGCAACGGTTACTGCATCTTCAAATGTGCATCAGTGATGATGCGGCGGTAGTCGTCATAATCCTTGCGGAGCACACTACCGAAGGCAGGACCGCAGGCCCCACTGGGGAAGAATCCCAAGGTCTTGAACTTCGCCTTAACCTTGGGGTCCTCGACGGCGGCGCCAAACCAGCCAGTAAGTTTGTCGATCATCTGTTTCGGCGTTTGGACCGGAGCGATGACGCCGCCGAAGAATTCGGCCGAGACGTCCTTGTAGCCGGACTCGATCGCGGTCGGCACGTTCGGCAACAGCGAAATCCGCTCGGGAGATGTGGTCGCCAGCGCGCGCAGCTTGCCGGTCTGCAACTGCCCTTGCAGGGTCGAAAGATCGGCCAGCGCGGCAGTGACTGTGTTGCTTAAGAGCGCCTGAATGGCCGGGGTGTAGCCGGGGAACGGCACGAACGTGATGTCGGCCTTGGCGGCGCGCTTGAGCATCTCGAACGCCAGCTGCGAGGACGTCGCCGGGCCGATCGTCGCGAGCGTCAGCGCTCCGGGCCTGGTGTGCGCGGCGGCAATGAAATCGGCGAGCGTGCGATACGGCGACTGACTGTTGACGACGATCAGCGGCGGGAAACTCGCCAACTCGCAGATCGGCACAAAATCCGTCAGCGGATCGTATTTGAGCTTGCGCACATTCGGCAGCACCACGAAAGAATTGGAAATGATGCCGAGTGTGTAGCCGTCGGGCGGCGCCTGCGCCACGTATTGGGTGCCGATCTCGGTCGCCGCGCCCGGATGGCTTTCCACCACCACCGACGGACCGCCGCGTTCGCCGATGTGCTGCGCAACGATGCGCGCCATCGCATCAGCCGGGCCGCCAGGCGGAAACGGCAGGATCAGCCGGATCGGCCGGTTCTCCTGCGCCGATGCGCGCGAACCAAAGGCACCGGCCAAAGCCAGTGCCCCGAGCGCGACGGCGAGGCAAATGCGTCTATCCCATTGCATGCGGTTGCTCCCCAAAGCTCCGATGCAGATGAAGTCGCAGGCACAGCCTACACCAGCGCGCGGTCGCCGGGAATGGGCGGCAACGCCCCGGAAGCGGCTGCGTTACCGCTGGATCGTCGCCTCCAACGCCGCGGCTCGGTCAATTCGGCCGGTTTTCGATTGACTAGTCTTGATGGTCCAACCATATAGCCCGCGCGGGCCGCGGCGCCGGTTCTGGCACCCGCATTCGGTGCGGGGGAGTGTCCCGAGTGGCAAAGGGGGCGGACTGTAAATCCGCTGGCTTAAGCCTTCGTAGGTTCGAGTCCTACCTCCCCCACCACGCTTCGCCTGTCCGACCTTGTCCCGATAAGTACAAAGCACTCAAATTCGAGAAATATCTGAGGTCGCACGCGGGGTACGCCTCTGCAAAGAAGAGGCTGCATTAAAATCATCATCCCCCTTGGATCAATCGGGAACACAACGAGCGATGCGCGAACGCGACTGGCGAACGAAACCGCGCTTCCGCGGCCCCCGCGGTTCCCACCACAACCTGCCACGCGAGCGGGAGACAAATGTGGTGCTGTACGGCTGGCACAGCGTCACGGCGGCGCTGGCTAACCCGGCGCGTCATATTCGCCGCCTGCTGGTGACCGAGAATGCGCTGCGGCGTCTCAACGACGACGGCATTGCACTGCCGGAGGCGCTCGAAGTGGTGCGGCCCGACTCCATCGCGGCTCGGCTCACGCCCGATGCCGTGCATCAGGGCCTTTATGCCGAAACCGATCCCCTGCCCTCGCCCGACATTGAAACCCTCCCCGTCGCCGGAATCGTGCTGGTGCTCGATCAGATAACGGACCCGCACAATGTCGGCGCCATTCTGCGCACAGCCGCCGCTTTCGCTGTTGCCGCCATTGTCACCACCGCGCGACACAGCCCGGAGGCGACCGGCGTATTGGCCAAATCCGCGTCCGGCGCGCTTGAACTGGTGCCGATCATCAGCGTGCAGAATCTGGCGCGCGGCATCGCGGCGTTGCGGGAGCGCGGCTTCTCAGTGGTCGGGCTCGACAGCGAAGCCGACGACGAACTTGACGCACTGCCGCTCAAGGCGCCGCTCGCTCTTGTGCTCGGCGCCGAGGGCAAGGGATTGCGCCAGGGAACGCGCGCGGTGTGCGAGCGGCTGGCGCGGCTCGGCCTGCCCGGCGCCATCAAGAGTCTCAACGTCTCGAATGCTGCCGCGCTGGCGCTCTACATCGCCAGCCGGGCCACCGCATAAAACAACAAAGGCCCGCACCAGGCGGGCCTTTGCAGCATTTCTTTGCGCAGCGCGCCGCGGCTTAGCGATAGACGCGGTGCATCGCCGGACGGCCGTACATGTTGCCGCGGTAGACGACATGACGAGGGCCGACATAGCCCCGGCGCACGCCATAGCCGTAGCGGACGCCGTAGCCGACGCGAGCCCCATAGCCATAACGGACACCGTAGCCGACGCGAGCCCCGTAGCCGTAACGGACACCGTAGCCGTAGCGGTGCCCGTAGACCGGGCGATGGGCGTAGCCGTAGCGGTGATATCCGTAGCCGTAGGGATAACTGCCGGGCACGACGTATGACGCCGACGGCGTCCACGTGTGATACGGCACCATGATGCCGGGACCGGTGTAGTCCGGTCCCTGATTGACAACGTAGAGCGGCGCCGGCGCGATGGCGATCGCCTCGACCGCCGGTGCGTAGGTGAAGAGCCCGCCGCCACAATGGCCGCAGCCGCTCCACGCGCCGTAGACGACGGGCGCGGGCGCGACCGGCTGTGCGTAAACGACAGCCGCAGTCGGCGTGCCGCAGCCGCCGCAGCCGGCGGATGCGTAAGTGACGGGCGCGTAGGCGACAGGAGCCGCGGCGCCCCAGCCGCAGCAATTCGCTGATGCCGCCGAGCTGATCCCGGCGGTAAAGAGCGTAGCAAGAACAGCAAGCACGACGCGATGGTGAGACATGATACTCCCTTACGAAGCAGCCTCCGTGTGAGAGAGGCGGATGGAGACAGGCCGCTTGCTGCGGACTGCCGGACAAGAACTAACGAGGCTTTGGATTGCCCCCCGGATAGTTGCCGCCGGCACGCTGGCGGCCGACGTTCACGTTGGGCTCGACGATCATCGGCATCGGCTGGATCGACTGGGGATCCGTCGCCGGAGTCGGCGCCGATTCACTCGACCAGTAGCGGTAGAAGGTCGGCGCGGGCGGCGGCAACCGGCGATTGGCTGGCGGCGTGATTTCGAGGCGGCCATAGCCAGGACGGCGGCCGTCTGCCGGGTAGTAGCCGGGCACGCCGTACGGGGCCGGAATCAAGGCAGGCCTCCAGATGACGGTCGGCGAGGCCTGGTTCGGCCGATCAAGCCCGAACTCGCCCTCGACAATCCCCCAAGAGGCGTCGATGCCGTTGATGTAAACTGGGACACCCGGCTTTCCCGGTACGACGATCTGCGGCTCGCGCTGGGCAAACGCGGCAGTCGCGGTTACGGCCAACAGCACCGCCGCAAAGAGCAAACGCATACGCAACCCATGAAAGCAAAAGCCGTTCACGGCTATTGTAGGGAAGTGCCGGGCCGAATTCGTTTATATCGGCGCCATCAGGCCACGGAATTATTTGGTAACATTAATTGCTTCCTACCTCCCGCGGCGCGCCGGCTATCGATCGTCGTGCCAAATAACACGCCGGGCGAGGAAATTGCGCAAACCCGCTGCCGCAGCGCACAACAATGCGAAGCCGAGCGCCGCGAGAGCGACGTCCGTGAGATGATTTGTTAAGTTTTCGGTTGGCGCCGGGCGAAACGGATTCAAGGTCTTTAACAGACCGGCAAACAGCCCAATACCGGCGCCGCAAAGCGCCGCGTGGATGACCTTCCACGGGCGACCCGCGTCCTGCGATCGAAAAAGCGACGGCAGCGGCATGGCGACGTGCTGACAGTTAGCGATCCGCCGCCTGCCCAAGCCGGCGACGGTCGTCGTGTTATTCGGCGGCCACGGCGTGCGCTGCGCGGCGCTCCTTCATCCCGGTCAGATCCGGCAAAACCAGACGAACCAACTCGGTCTCGTCGCGTGCCACGATGTCGATGTGCTCGCCGTCCTCGACATGCAATGCCGTCAGCGGCCGATAGGCCTCGTGCTCAGCAATGCCCGAACCGGACAGCACGAGGTAGAGGCTGCGGCCCTCGGCGCGATAGATCGTGCCACGCTTGAAGCGCACGAGCTCGGCGCCGCATTGGCGCTCGGTGAACACGCCGAGCGGCTTGTGCATCACGTCGGGCATGCCGGCGACGGGAAGCCACTCGTAATTCGACGGATCGACCATGATGGGATCGCGATAGCGCGGCTTCGGATATTCCATGTGTTCGCCATGCGCGTGTTCCCAGATCGCCTGGTAGCCGTCGGTGTTGCGCCGCCCTTCGACATCGTCGTTACGGCGGAAAATGCCGCCCTCGAAAGTGCCGTACTTTTTCAGCTCCTCGGTGCCGGCATAGACTTCCTCACGCGACAGATACCCGCTGCCACTGGCGCTGCCGAATTGCAGCACCGCGGTGGTCGAGCGGCCGTCGGAGCTTTGCGGACCGTAAGCCGCGCCTTCAGGGAAATAGCCGAAGCTGCCGGCGGTCATCTTGCCGTTGCGGTCGAAATTCATCGTGCCTTCGATCTGAAAGCGGAACTGATCGAAATTGTGCCGGTGGCGCGGCGAGGAGAAATCACCCTCAAGTTGTCCGATGTTGAACTGAAAATTACCGGGCGAGCCGGGCTCGCCATTGAGCAGGTGCCGGTAGTGGAACGTTCCGCCGCGATGCTGCAGGCCACGCTTCCATTCGACTGTGTCGGCATGAACGATCTTCATGGTGGTGTCCCTTGAATTGAGTTTTGCCCGCCGAAACGGCGCCGAACGCAGGGATTTTAGTGCTTCTTCCCGCCAATGTCAGCCCGATCGCAATACCTGTTGGGGACGACGCCGGTTCCCCGCCCGATCGCACCGCAGCGCCGGCACGGCGATATGTCGCAACACGACTCCGTTTCCCGATATATCCTGCGCGAACGGGCGGCGCTTAGCCCCCTCCTGCGGAGCCGAGCCGTGGTCCACGTTTGTGAGCAGGCGCCGCGCTGGCCGGCACGAGAATTGTCCTCTAACATCCGTCCTGTCGTGTGGGGCGATCATGAATTCTGCAGGCGGATCGCCGACGTGCGGGATCGCGGAGCGAAACCGGCGTCAGGTGTAGCCTTGCGCGTATGAGCATAATCTAATGGATCCGAGCGTACTGCATTCCATCGGTGGCGCGTTCCACACTTACCTGCACGATTTCTCCGACGGCGCGGGGGTGGCGCTGCATTCGGCGCACACTGCGCTGTTCATTATCCTCAACCCGACGCGCATGCTCTATCTGTTCGCGGGCGTGTGCATGGGGCTGGCGCTCGGCATCCTGCCCGGCATCGGCGGCATTGCCGGCACGGCGCTGCTCCTGCCTTTCACCTACGACCTCGATCCGCCGACCGCGTTCGCATTGCTGCTCGGGCTTGGCGCGACGACCACAACCGCCGATCCCATAGCGGCGATTCTGTTCGGCGCCCCGGGTCACGCCGCGTCGGCGGCGACGACGCTCGACGGCTACCCGATGACGCAGCGCGGCGAGGCCGGTCGCGCGCTCGGCGCGTCCTACATGGCGGCCTTGATCGGCGGCCTGTTCGGCGCGTTGCTGATGGCAGTCGCGCTGCCGATCATGCGGCCGATTATTCTCTACATCGGATCGCCCGAACTGCTCAGCATCGCCGTGTTCGGTATTTCCATGGTCGCGGTCTTGTCGGGCAATGCGCCGCTGCGCGGGCTGACCTTCGCGTGCTTCGGCATGATGCTGCGCATGATCGGCACCGACCCGCAGTCGGGCACGCTGCGCTGGACCATGGGCACATTGTATCTGTGGGACGGCCTGCCGCTGGTGCCGCTGACGCTCGGCATTTTCGCTTTGCCGGAACTGTGCGATCTCGCCATCGGCCGCATGGCGGTCGTGCAGGCGGGGCAGACACTCGACACTAAGACCGGCATGATGCTTGGCATCAAGGATTGCCTCGATAACTGGTTCTTGATTCTGCGCTGCTCCTGGATCGGCTCGGCGATGGGCGCCATTCCGGGCATCGGCGCCTCGGTGATCGATTGGATTTCCTACGGTCACGCGCTCAAGACGGAAAAAGGCGCGGCAAAAACGTTCGGCACCGGTGACGTGCGCGGCGTGATCGCCGCTGAGAGCGCGACCAATGCGCGCGAAGGCGGCGCGCTGGTCCCCACCGTCGCCTTCGGCGTGCCGGCCAGCGCCGGCATGGCGATCCTGCTCGGCGCGTTTCTCATTCACGGCCTGGTGCCCGGGCCGGACATGCTCACCAAACACCTCGACCTCACCTATTCGATGGTGTGGAGCATCGCCATCGCCAACATCCTGGGCTCCGGTCTGTGTTTTGCTTTCAGCGGACAGCTCGCGAAGATCGCGACGCTACGCTACACGCTGTTCATGCCGTGCGTGCTCAGCCTCGTCTTTATCGGGGCGTTCGAGGCGACGCGGAACTGGGGCGATCTGTTCTCGCTGATGTTCTTCGGCGTTCTCGGCTGGACGATGAAGCACTTCCGCTGGCCGCGGCCGCCGTTTGTGCTCGGTTTCATTCTCGGCGAACCGATCGAACGCTACATGTTCATCTCGATCGAGCGCTACGGCGTCAGCTGGATGATCAAGCCGTTCGTCCTGGTCATGTTCGGGCTGGCGGCCTTTTCGCTGTTGGGCCCGCTTATTCAGGACATCCGCGGCCATGGCGGGCCGAGAAAGATGCTCTCGCAGTGGGGCCATCCGGTGTTCTCCACCGACAATCTGTTCCCGGCGGCGCTCCTCATCCTGTTCATCGTCATGCTGTCGCAATCGTTCGAATGGACTTTCGCCGCCCGTATCGTGCCCACCATCGTCGGCATCGGTGCCATCCTGTTCTGCGGTCTGGGATTGGCCAACGACATCCTGGGCGTTCATGCGCGCAACGCCGCCGCGGCTGCCGGAGGCGAGGGATCGGAGAGTACGGGGCCAAAGCGAATTCACATGGATATCGTGTCGAAGACCTCGCATCTGCCCGGCGCGACGGTCGTCGGCCGCGGCTTTCAGTTCTTCGGCTGGATGGCCGGAATCATGCTGCTGATGTGGATCATCGGGTTGATCCCGGCGGTACCTATTTTCATCATTTCCTACATGCGGTTGGAAGGGCGCGAGAAGTGGAAGATCGTCATCCCGATGGCGGTGTGCGTCGTAGCCTTGATCTACATCGTGTTCGATCAATTGCTGGCGATCCCGTGGCCGCCAACGTTACTCGGAACCTTATTTCCGGTGCTCAAGGTGATTCCAAGCGTGTGAACGCAGTGTGCCGCGCAACGCCGGGATCAAGTCTGGATTGCATGATGCCGGCCGGCGCGTGCTAACGTTCCGGCCGGACTGCACCGAAAGCCGCGATGAATTCGACAGAAGCGCGAACGGAAGCCGCCGCGGCCCGTCCGACAGAATTGCGCGGGCCATCCGAGCTTTCCGGCCACCAGGACGATCACCGGCTGGTCAGCCGTCTGCTCCTGTTCTTCGGGCTGGTCTATGTGGTCGAGGGCCTCGGCCAGGTCGTCGGGCTGATCTCGCAGCCGTTGACGTATTATCTCAAAGAAGTGCACGGCTGGACCGCGCTGCAGGTCACTGCCTTTGTCACCGTCTTTAGCCTGCCGTGGGTGATCAAGCCGGTTTTTGGCCTGATTTCCGATTTCCTGCCGCTGTTCGGCTATCGGCGTAAGAGTTATCTGCTCATCGCCAACGTGGGCGCGATCGGCGGCTATTTTTGGATCACCCAGATCAATACACCGCATCTGCTGCTGATCGCGCTGATGCTGACTGCCTTCGCGATGGCGATTTCGAGCACGCTGTGCGGCGCGGTGCTGGTGGAAAACGGCCAGCGGCTTCACGAGAGCGGAACCTTCGTCAATCAACAATGGCTGTGGTTCAACGCCGCCGCCGTGGCTGCCGCGATCGTCGGCGGCCAACTGGTCCAGCATCTGCCTCCGACACGGGCCTTGCACGTCGCCGCGGGCATCGTCGCCGTCGCGCCGTTCGCTGTCATTGTCGGGACTCTATGGCTCATTCCCGAGCAAAAAACCTCGATCAACCTGCAGGGCATGAAAGACACGCTCCATGGACTGACCGCGACTTTCAAACGCCGCGAGCTGTGGGTGATCGCAGTCTTTATTTTTCTATATTATTTCAGTCCGGGCTTCGCCACGCCGCTCTATTTTCACATGACCGACAATTTGAAATTCTCGCAAGGTTACATCGGCATCCTGGGCTCGATCGCGTCCGCCGGCTGGGTAACCGGCGCCCTGCTCTATCGGCGGTTCTTCGGCGGCTTGACGCTCAAAAATCTGCTCAATGTCAGCATCGCTTTCGGTACGGTGACCACCGTGGCGTTTTTGCTTCTTGGAAGCGCGACGTCTGCCGCCATCTTGAATTTTTGCAGCGGCTTTGCGGCTATGCTCGCCACCGTCGCGACACTGACGCTGGCCGCTGATTATTGTCCGCCGCGCGCCGAGGGCTTCGCATTTGCTGTTTTGATGTCGATCATCAACCTGGCAACGGCGAGCGCCGATAATGTCGGCTCATATCTTTACACGCAGGTTTTTCACAAAAGTCTGACACCGCTTGTCATCGTCTCGGCGGCCTTTACGGCGCTTGCGTTCGCCCTGGTGCCGCTGCTGCGGCTTGGCGACAAACGCCAAGGCGAGCCGGCGACAGCCAGCGCCATGGAACCCAGCGCCATGGAACCCAGCGCCATGGAACCCAACGCCATGGAACCCAACGCCATGGAACCGGAGGCTCCAGCGCCGCGTTGACAGACGCCATCGCCGGGGCTCAGCCGCTTGGAGTACCAAATCAGGAGCGATACCGTGGCGCACGATAGCAAACGTGAAGCAGACCGCCCGACCGAAGACGACATTGCGCGCCGAAAACTTGGGCCGCGCGGCGTTCCGGGAGGCGAAGACAACGGGAAGATGACGCCTCAGGCCGAGAAGAATATGCCGAAGTCCGGAAAGTTCGACGGGCATACCGCGTGATTTTCACCGCTCAGTTCTGAAAGAACTTATTCTTCGGCCGCGGCAGACCTAAATTCTCGCGCAAAGTTACGCCTTCGTATTCAGTGCGAAACAAACCGCGCCGTTGCAATTCGGGCACGACGCGCGTGCAGAAATCCTCCAAGCCGCCCGGCAGGTACGGGAACATCACGGTAAAGCCGTCGGAGCCTTCGGTCTCCAGCCATTCCTCCATTTCGTCGGCGACGCTTTGCGGCGTTCCGACCATGGCGAGGCCGGAATAACCGCCGAGCCGCTGCGCCAGCTGGCGCACTGTTAGGTTCTCGCGCCGGCCAAGCGCAATCGCGCGCTCGCGGCCGCTTTTCGAGGCATTGCTCTCGGGGATGTTGTCAGGCAGCGGCTTATCCGGATCGAACTTTGCGGCATCGTGTCCAAGCGCAATCGAAAGCGAGGCGATGGCATTGGCGTAATCAACAAGGCTATCGAGCTTCGCACGCTTGGCTTTTGCTTCGTCGACGGTGTCGCCGACAATCACGAAACAGGCCGGCAGAATCTTCATATCGTCACGGGCGCGCCCGGCCTTTTCCATCCGCCCCTTCACATCGGCAAAGAATTTCTGGCCGACGGCCAGATCGCTCTGTGCGGTGAACACGGCTTCTGCGGTCTCGGCGGCAAGCTGCCGGCCGGAATCCGAGGCGCCAGCCTGTACGATCACCGGCCAGCCCTGCACCGGCCGCGCAATATTGAGCGGACCACGCACCGACAGATATTTGCCCTTGTGATCGAGCACATGCATTTTTGACGGTTCGAAGAAGATGCCCTCCTCCACGTCGCGCACGAACGCATCGTCGGCCCAGCTATCCCATAATCCGGTGACGACGTCATAGAACTCGCGCGCGCGGCGATAGCGTTCGCTGTGCTCCATATGCTCATCCAAGCCGAAATTAAGCGCGGCGTCGGGATTGGAGGTGGTGACGATATTCCAGCCGGCGCGGCCGTTGCTCAGCCAATCCAGCGAGGCGAAGCGACGGGCGATGTGGTACGGCGCGTCGAACGTGGTCGAGCCGGTGGCGACCAGACCGATGCGGTCGGTCGCCTGCGAGAGCGCCGAAAGCAGCGTGAAGGGCTCGAACGATGTCGACGTATGGCTGCGCTTGAGCGCATCCATCGGCATATTGAGCACGGCCATGTGATCGGCCATGAAAAACGCATCGAACTTGGCGCGTTCCAGCGCCTGGATCGATTGCTTGATGTGGGCGAAGTTGAAATTCATATCCGGCCAGGCGCCCGGATAGCGCCAAGCGCCGGTATGGATGCTGGCCGGGCGCATGAACGCGCCGAGATGCAGTTGGCGTCGCGGAGACATTTGGAAATCCTTTGGCGGCAGTCGCTGGCTCTAATGTAGAGCGGCAGCGATGGCAACGAAAGGCACGGATGGGTTCTGTCCTAATTCCGGAAGGCCGCCAAGTGAGGCGGCCCTCCGATGCTTTCTTTGTCGAATGCCATACGTCCGATTCAGGGATATTTTCAACGTCCCTCGTTCCGATGTGGGCGCCCGCAGGCCCATTTCAGACAGCACCCATTTTCCCTGCCGGGCTGAACGCAAGTGAGGGCCTGACCGGAGCTGCACATCGATAGATTCCCCGCTACACACCGTTCAGCGGCATAAACCGAGCCCGTGAACCATACCGGGAATGCGAGCAAGACAGCGGCGGCTGCGCATAGTCGAAGTGTCGTCATCAGAACCTCCCGTTGATCGGTTTTTACGCCCCAACTCATAATCGCCCCTCGCTCCAGGAATGTTCCCAGAAGGCGGAGTCACTTACAAGGTTCGCCGCCGAGGGCCTAATTCGGACAGCACCCACGGATGTTACTGCCAAGCTATCGCCGTCTTAAATGCAATCCCGGGCAGTCGCGCTTTTGCAGCCATTAACCCGTTCGCCGAGCGAGTCTTGCATGGCGCGAAACCCTACACACCCTTGCAAATCGCGCAACCGCGCGCCAGCTTGGGCGCCAAGACACTGTGCAAATAAGATTTGGAGCGTTTCTAAAATGTCGAGCCCTGCCCCGGCCGCGACCGTCGATGCGACTGCACCGGCCGCCGATCCACGCGCCCCGCGCCGCGTTCGCCATCAACCGCGCCGCCGTACGCTGACGATCAAAGCGATCGACAAGATTGCCGCACACATGGTCCGCGTGACACTCACCGGAGACCTTGAGGGCTTTCTCAGCCTCGGCTTCGACGATCATATCAAGCTGTTTTTTGCCGACGGCACGCTTGACGCCACCGGCGCTCCCAACACGATCAACCGCGATTTCACGCCGCGCCGTTATGACGCCGCCGCGAATAGTCTGGAGATCGACTTTGCACTGCACGACGCCGGTCCGGCGACGCACTGGGCCGCCCAGGCAAAGCCCGGTGACGCGCTCAACGTCGGCGGGCCGCGAGGCTCCTTTATTATTCCAACGGATTTCGACTGGCATCTCCTGGTCGGAGATGAAACCGCACTCCCCGCGATCTCGCGCCGGCTCGCCGAACTTCCGGCGGGCGCACGCGCGCTCGTCATCGGCGAGATCGATGGCCCCGCCGACGAAATTGCGTTTGCGACGAAAGCGGATGCGACCGTGATCTGGGCGCACCGCAACGGCACCGCGGCTGGCGTGAGCGACGTGCTGGCCAAAAAACTCGCGACCTTGAAATTTCCTGCGGGCGACTACTATGCGTGGGTCGCCTGCGAGTCGCTGATCGCCAAGGCGCTGCGCCAGCAATTGATCGCCGATCACGGCGCCAATCCCAAATGGATGCGCGCCGCGGGCTATTGGCGTCGTGGCGCCGTAGCGATCCACGACGTGTTCGAAAACTGAACGGAGCCCGCACGACCCCGTCAGCCCCGGTTACAGCGTGCCCAGCACCAGTTGGGTCGCGGATTTGACCCAGTCCACGGCCGGTCCAAGCTGGTCCGGGAACACCAGGAAGTAGATCACAAACCCCAGTGGGGCGACGACCAAAAGCCATTCTCGCATGGGCCCCCCCAGCGCGTTTAGCCCTTCCCCGCCATCAGGGATTGTGCTTACGACTCTTCTACCAATTCGTGACCGTCATCGATAAATTTGTACGGATCGCATGGCCGAAGCATCGTTTCAGCGGACGCCTCAGCCGGTGACTCTCCCATCCGCGTGGTGGTGACGCTATGATGCTGAACGTGGCGTTCACCGTCGTCCTCGTGGCCGTGCTGTTGGGCACCACGCTCGCCGTACAGTATCTGCGCGGCGGTATTGAGCATCCGACACCCTGGACGCTCGCTGCCTTGCACGGAGTGATCGGCATTGGCGGACTATGCTGCCTGGTACTTGCGCTGCGCGGGCCGCCGCGCGGCTTCGACCAGGGAACCGCTTCGTTCGGCGTCATCGCGGCTACGCTTCTTGCGCTGGCCGCGCTCGCCGGCCTTGGCATTCTGCTGATACGCCGCGGCAAGAAACAGCGAGCCGGGACGCTGATCGGATTGCATGCCACGCTCGCCATCAGCGGCTTTGTCGTGCTCGCCGCCTATCTGGTTGCGTAAGCCGCTGCACTGTCTTGGGCTTCGTGGCTCGTCGTATTCCCGCTCACAAGCATTGCTGGCGTGACCGACTGCACCATTGCCGGACCGAGCGGCGATGACATGTCGAAGTGCTACCAGCCGGTCGTGCCGAAAGCACCATTTTCTGATATATCCGCCTGCAGCTTATTTTCGTTCTCGGGGGGCGCCGTGAACGAACTCCAACATCAAGGTAAGGGGCGTGGCGGTGCTGCCGATCAAGCTCCCGTCCGGACGGTCAATCAGGCTGACGGCCGGATTGATCATGTTCACTTATGCGACCTGTCACCTGATCAGCCACGCCACCGGCTTATTCCTCCTCGATTCCATTGAGCGCATCGGCCACGACATCATCCTGGCGCCATGGCGCACCCCGTTCGGACTTTCGCTTCTGCTGGCGGCGTTTCTCACCCACCTCGGCCTTGGCCTTTGGGCGCTTTATCGGCGGCGCCACCTGCGCATGCCGGCCATCGAAGCGTGGCAGCTCGGCCTTGGCCTGACGATCCCGCTGCTGCTCGCGCCGCACGTCGCCGATGCGCGGCTCGGCGTGCTGTTCTACGGCCTGGAGGATTCCTATTTCCGCGTGCTCTACGTGTTCTGGGTGCTCGACCCGCTAACTAATCTTTCGCGCCAGCTTGCGCTCCTGATTGCGGTGTGGACGCACGGCTGCATCGGCATCCACATGTGGCTGCGCTACCGGCCGTGGTATCGCCGCCATGTCCGCTGGTTCGCGGCCGCGGCGATCGCCCTGCCGGTCCTCGCGATCCTCGGCGTCATCAATGCGGGCTGGGATACGGTGTTGCGCTCCGCCGTGGTGCCCGGCTTTTCGGCGGCGCACAGTCCAAGTCCGGCGCAAGGCGCCGCGGTCGCCTGGCTGACATTTCGCCTGCAGCTCGTCTATCTGGCGCTTCTCGCCGGCGTCCTCGTGCTGCGCGCGCTGCGCAATGCACACGAGCGGCACATCAAGGGTGTCGAGATCGATTATCGCGCCGTCCGCCGGGTCACGGTGCCGCGCGGCTTTTCGATCCTGGAGGCAAGCCGTTGGGCCGCCATTCCGCATGCATCGGTGTGCGGCGGCCGTGGACGTTGCACCACGTGCCGCGTGCGCGTTTGGCGCGGCCTGGAACGCCTGGCTCCGCCGGCTCCGCTCGAACTTGCCGCACTCAAGAGGGTCGGCGCTTCAAGCGGCATCCGGCTGGCGTGTCAGGCTCGGCCGACGTCTGACGTTTCGGTCACGCCTCTGCTGCCGGCGATACAGCCGTCCGGGGGATGGCAACTCGAGATCGAGGCGGCCCGCGAGCAGTCCATCACGGCATTGCACACCGACCTGCGCGACTCGGTACGGCTTGCCGCCGGACGCTTGCCATTCGACGCGTTGTTCATCGTCGATCGCTACGTTCAGGCGACCAGTTCCGCCATTCTGACCAACGGCGGCCACATTATAAGCGTCGCCGGCGACGGTATTATGAGCGTGTTCGGCGCGCATACAAACGCAACGGCCGCTGCCCAGCAGGCGCTCGTGGCGGCGGCGGCGATCTGGCGCAACATCGATCAGATCAGTACCGAACTCGCAGGCGACATCCAATCGCCGCTGCGTTTCGGCATCGGCGTCCACAGTGGGCCCGCCGTGCTCGGCGCGCTCGGACCGCGCGATCGGCCGTCGCTGCAGTTTCTCGGTGAGACCGGAAATATTGCCGCAAGGCTGCAAGGCCTTACCAAGGAAATGAATTGCGCCATGATAGTCTCGGCCGTAACGGTGGCGTCGGCCGGCTGGAGTCATCCGCCGTGGCGCGGCGCCGAAGTCGATATCCGCGGTGGCGATGTCAGAATGTCCGTGTTCCTGATCGATCGTTGCGACGATCTCCGGCGACAGGCCGAGTGAGATGCCCGGCAGAACCAAGTCATGAGTCCACAGACGAGTTCACAGACGCTGGCGCATATTCCGCTGTTCAAGTCGCTCAGCGACGAAGCCATCCGCCGGCTCGACACGCAATGCATTTGGCGCCGCGCCAGCGCCGGCGATTACATCCTGCAATACAAGGATGGCGGCCGCGATCTCTATTTCGTGGTGCAGGGCCACGTCCGGGTTTTGATCCAGGCGATTTCCGGCAAGGAGTCGATCCTGCGCGACATCGTGGACGGCGAATATTTCGGCGAACTCGCTGCCATCGATGACCAGCCGCGCTCGGCCGCGATCGTCGCCGTCACCAATGCCGTCATCGCCAAGATGCCGTCCGCGGTTTTCCGCCAAGCCGTGCACGAGCACCCGGATGTGTGCGATCAGCTCTTGATGTTGCTGGCGTCGCAGGTGCGCATGCTCGCCAATCGCGTCAACGAATATTCAACCCTCGATGTCCCCCGGCGCATCTATGCCGAACTGCTGCGGCTTGCACGCCCGGCGGGCAAGGGCGCCGCTGGCGAATCCGTCATTTCCCCACCGCCGACTCACGCCGAACTCGCCGCGCGGGTCAGCAGCCATCGCGAGGCGGTCACCCGGGAACTCAAGAAGCTGGAGACGGCCGGGCTTTTGCAACGCCGGCGCGGCGCCATCGTCATCGTCGACGCAAAGCGGCTTGCAAAACTGATCGAGGACGCCGCCGAATAGGCGCGGCCCGGACGGCCGGCGATGGGATAGATTGGGGTCGCGATTTCATCCAATCGCAGCTGCACTCGCCAATGTCCGCCGCACTCGCCAGTGTCCGCTGCACTCGCGTCTTGGCGATCCGCCGGCGCATACCCACTTTCACGCGGCAGGCAAGCTTTGCTAGAAAGCGCACGTTGCGTGCCCCCGCAGCATCCAAGGGCCTCTTGTGCGGCCGCGGGGGCCACTGGAACGCCGGGTTAGCTCAGCGGTAGAGCAGCGGTTTTGTAAACCGTTGGTCGGGAGTTCAATCCTCTCACCCGGCACCAATCCATCAGTCCTCGGCTCGGGCGCTCAGGCCATCGCCGAAGGCGTCTGACTTGCTGCTGCGAAAAGGTTGGGCGTTTCCGCAACTGGTGATGACTGCCCGAGCGGCGAGGATGTCGCGACCGCACCAGCGCTCGGCGCGAACGACGCCATCGCCTGCGTGAGCTGGGCGGTCGCACTGCTCGGCGCGGCGTCCGCCGGATCGGCGGCGATGCCGCTGAGTTGCGTGGCGGGCGGCGCTGCCGCCGGAGTGGCCGATACGCCGCTGATCGACCATTCGAGGCCGACCTGGCCGAACTGGGTGGTCATCGGCGTGATGGTATTGTTGTTGATGTCGTAGAGTTCGAACACGCCGGTATTCGAATTGCGCATCAGCATGTCGGTTTCGTTGGCGTTGCCGGAGAAATCGCCAAAGCCCGCAATCGTCCATTCCAGGCCAACCTGGCCCATGGGGGCGAACGACGTGATGGTGTTGTTGCTGATGTCGTAGACCTCG
>DATCBO010000144.1:0-2525 GCA_036511795.1 Xanthobacteraceae bacterium | reverse complement strand
AGTGCCACCCGCGAGTGAGTCCCTCGCAGGATGGCAAATGTCAGTGTCGCAGTTGAAATCGAAACCAGAACAGGGCATGATTTATCGATTGCGTTTCAAGGAGTTGCCGACGATCAATCGGCCAACGTTGGGACACTACTGATAACCTTTCTAAGCTAAGGAGTTGTGCGCCGTACACTCTGTGTGCTGCGTTGCACCGAAGTCTCGCAGCAAACGGTCGAGATGGGGGCTAACTCAGTCGCGCCCAAGAACACGCCGGCTCCAATTATCGACAAGCTTAACGGCGCGCTGGTTGCCATCATGGCCGATCCCAAGGTCCCAAGCGCAGATGACCGCCATGGGCAATACCGCCGTCTCCACTTTCCCGGCCGCATTTGCTCAGCTGATCGCCGGAGACGGCGAAAATGGGCCAAGGTGATCAAGTTCGCCGACATCAAGCCGTAACGGCGAACAGCGAGCCCTAGAGATTGCGCGGCAGGATATTGCCCCGCTTTGCGTGGATGCGCTGATTCAGTTCGGTGCTTGATCGGACAACCTTCGGAAAGCTGTCCCGGCGCGACCACGGTTTACACGCATCGATGACTACCCGCGCGTTACGCGTGTCGTCTTTGCCATAGTTCATCGGATCTGAGGTTCCGGTCCAGCAGCCGCGCAGAATTTCAAAACCTTCACGCGGATCGCAACGCGTACACATCGCCCAGACCACCCGGTCCATGTCGGCCGGATCGATGTCGTCGTCCACCACCACGACGAAGCGGTTAGCGAGGCGCCAGCGTGGCATTGCGACGCGACTAAGCCGGCTTGTTTGGAATGGCCGGCATATTGCTGCTTTATCGCGACGGTGAGCCACAGCCGGCTACCGCCGGCAGGATGCGCCCGCACGCCTTTTACCTCGGGCACGCCAGCGGCCTCGAGCTGATTCCACACCGCGCCAGAGCGGTAGCTGCCGCGGTAGAATGAATCATCGTCCGGGGGCACGCCCGGTATGGCGCCGACCAGAATGGGATCGTTGCGATATATTAGAGTTTCGATCCGCATCACGGTTCCGGGCTTCTTGCCAGCAACATAATAGCCGCACCATTCGCCAAACGGCCCTTCGTCGAGCAAATCGTTCGGATGGTAAAGCCTTCGAAGGCGGTTTGCTGTAGAAGCGCAATGGCGCAGGTCAGAACTCGTATGCGCGGACCTCAGTAAAGGGATCGCCACCTTCTTTGTTTTGCCGCGCTATGGGAGCGCCAATGCGCACCATGATTACCTTATTTCCAACCGTGGCTCGTGCAATACTTCCCTCTCTAGGCAAGGCGCCGGCGCGGATTCTCTCTTCAGTTTGCCATTCGCCGCTCTTTCGGCGGACATGGAAGGCATATCCCATAAACACACCCGTTGCGTCGGCGCTGCTTCGTTTCAGACCATAGCGCGGTCCCGCTTGTGGCAACAGACTGTCGAGTGCGACACTGCCGCTGCGAGGGCTTGGCTACCGGCGCGCCCGATCACCAGGGGCAAGTCGCACGCTCGGCGACCGCCCCGAGCCGCGGCAGCGGCGATCCTATGGCGATTGCGACGTTGTCCCTCAGACTTAACGCATCAAGATCAGTGATCGCCCGATACCTCGGAGGCGCATCGGGGCCGCCTCGCCCTGCAACGGCCGTCAAGGGATAGCCGGTTCGGCAGAAGTCGAAATCAGCCGAGTGACGGATGTGTGTCCCCGGTTAACTCAATTGGTTGGCCTCACGCCGCGCGCAAGGGCAGTGGCGGATTCGGCCGCGGCGGATTTCTATTTCGCGATTATCAGATCGGCGACGGGGCGGACCTGCTGCGTGGGCACCGTTCACCTTATTCGCTGCCCTTTCGCGCGCGCGAGAGCAAGCGGCGGCAATCCGGTGGCGTGCCGATCGACCTGCGCGACCTGCTGGCGCCGGCTGGGCGGCGCTGCGGCTGCTGGCCGCCGGCGGCGTTTTCGGTTTAGCGAAATTGGTGTTCGGAGATTCGGGGCGACGATGGAGCTCTGGCGGTGACCGACCATGACGATGTCGGCATCGCGCGGTCGGGGCGGCGCGAGGTGAGGTCGGCGCCGAGCGAAGCGAGCCACCGGGTCATCTACAAACAATGGCAAATTCTGCAGCGCAGACATAGGGGCTCTGCGTCGTGCTCTCTCTCCGACATTTCGGGCCGGCAGCGATGCTGCTCATTATCCCTTGGCGGGGGTGGGCGCCGCGGATTCTGGCGCGGTGCTGCTCGACCGGCGCGAGCCCCCGATTTTTCTATTTAGCAAATTCCGCTGCGGGCCGATCGATGGAGCTCGAGCTGTTCGCAGCTACCGGGACTCTGCACATCGGCGCCGGCCGCGAGCGAACGGGCCGGGGGGCCTCTGCACCGTGCTCTCTCTCCGACATTTCCGGCTGGCGCGATGGTGTTCTTTATCCCTTCGCGAGGGGTCGCCGAAGACGTCGCCGAAGACGTCGCCGAAGACTCGGGCGCGGCGCATCCCGACCGGCAGACTGACCCGCACCCGCCGCCTGGGTGGT
>DATCBO010000143.1:0-4209 GCA_036511795.1 Xanthobacteraceae bacterium | reverse complement strand
CGTTGCCGCGCTTCTGAGCGCCCGTCGACGCCCCCTCATCATAGCGATGCTCCGCATCGCGTTCTTGTTCGAAGGACGGCGGCTGACGGCCGCCTTTGCCTTCTCCCCGCGCGCGGGGAGAAGGAGCAGGAAGGAATTTCGCGGTCGGATCGTCCATCACCGCGAGTTCGGTGGATCGCAGCCGCTTGACCTCGTCGCGCATGCGCGCGGCTTCCTCGAAATCCAGATCGGCGGCGGCGGTGCGCATGCGCTTTTCAAGGTCCGCGATCACCGCCTCGAAATTGTGACCGATGGTGGCGGCGTCCTCGAATTCGCCGGCCTCGCCGGTGCCGGCGGCGATCAGCACGTGGTCGCGCTCGTACACGCTGCTGAGAATGTCGCCGATGCCCTTGCGGATGCTCTCGGGCGTAATCCCGTTCGCGATGTTGAAGGCCTCCTGCTTCTCGCGCCGGCGCGAGGTCTCCGCCATGGCGCGCTCCATCGAGCCGGTGACGCTGTCGGCGTAGAGAATGACGCGGCCGTCGATGTTGCGCGCGGCGCGCCCAATGGTCTGCACCAGCGAGGTCTCGCTGCGTAAAAACCCTTCCTTGTCGGCGTCGAGGATGGCGACCAGCGCGCATTCGGGAATATCGAGACCTTCGCGCAGCAGATTGATGCCGACCAGCGCATCGAACGCGCCGAGCCGTAGATCGCGGATGATTTCGATGCGCTCGATGGTATCGATGTCGGAATGCATGTAGCGCACACGGATACCCTGTTCGTGCAGGTACTCGGTGAGATCTTCGGCCATGCGCTTGGTCAGCACCGTGATCAGCGCGCGATAGCCCTTCTGTGCCACCGCGCGCACCTCGCCGACCAGATCGTCGACCTGGGTGCGGGCCGGCCGAATATCGACCGGCGGATCGATCAGGCCAGTGGGGCGAATGACCTGCTCGACGAACACGCCGCCGGAATCGTTGATCTCCCAGGGGCCGGGCGTCGCCGACACGCACGTGGTCTGCGGCCGCATCGCGTCCCATTCCTCGAAGCGTAGTGGCCGATTGTCCATGCACGACGGCAGGCGGAAGCCGTATTCGGCGAGCGTCGCCTTCCTGCGGAAGTCGCCGCGATACATGCCGCCAAGCTGCGGCACGGTGACGTGGCTCTCGTCGACGAACACCAGCGCGTTGTCGGGCACATATTCGAACAAGGTCGGCGGCGGCTCGCCCGGCTTCCTTCCGGTGAGATAGCGCGAATAATTCTCGATACCCGCGCAGGCGCCGGTCGCCTCCATCATTTCCAGATCGTACAGCGTGCGCTGCTCGAGCCGCTGCGCTTCGAGCAGGCGGCCGGCACCGTTGAGCTGGTCGAGGCGCCCCTTCAGTTCGGTCTTGATGCCTGAAATCGCCTGCAGCAGCGTCGGCCGCGGCGTCACATAGTGCGAGTTGGCGTAGATTTTGACGAATTCCAGTTCGTCGGTCTTTTGTCCGGTGAGCGGGTCGAATTCGTGGATCGACTCCACTTCGTCGCCGAACAGCGACACGCGCCAGGCGCGGTCTTCGTAGTGCGCCGGGAATATTTCGATCACGTCGCCGCGCACGCGGAATGAGCCGCGATAAAAATCGCCGGCGCTGCGCTTGTATTGCAGCGCCACCAGATCGGCCAGCAGCTGGCGCTGGTTGAGACGCTCGCCGCGCTTGATGGTGAACGTCATTGCAGAGTAGGTCTCGACCGAGCCGATACCGTAGATGCACGATACCGAGGCGACGATGATGACATCGTCGCGCTCCAACAACGAGCGCGTCGCCGCGTGGCGCATGCGGTCGATCTGTTCGTTGATCGACGAATCCTTCTCGATGTAAGTGTCGGTGCGCGGGATGTAGGCTTCGGGCTGGTAGTAGTCGTAATACGAGACGAAATATTCGACGGCGTTGTCGGGAAAGAAGTTCTTGAACTCGCCGTAGAGCTGCGCCGCCAGTGTCTTGTTGGGCGCGAGAATCAGCGCCGGCCGCTGTGTCTGTTCGATCACTTTGGCCATGGTGAAGGTCTTGCCCGAGCCGGTGACGCCGAGCAGCACTTGCGTGCGGTCGTTCCTCCGTACGCCCTCGACCAATTCGGTAATCGCCTGCGGCTGGTCGCCCTTGGGATCGAAATCCGACTTGATGACGAGCGTGCGGCCGCCTTCCGATTTCTCCGGCCGGGGCGGCCGATGCGGAGTCCACGGTTGCTCGTCAAATTCGGGCCGGCCCTCGCGCAACAGGCGCTCGAGCGCGTCCATCGACGCGCTGACGCCGAGCGTGATCGGCTGCAGCGCCGGCCGATGGCGCTTTTCGCGCTGCGGCTCGGAAATGTCCGAAATTTCATCGCGGTCCTCGACCGCGGGCTCGTCGTGAGCCGTGCCGATCAGCGGCTTCGAGGGATCGGCGCCGCCATAACCGAGCGCGGCGGCCAGTTCCGGATCGATGTCGGTGGCGCCTTTCGCGGCGTAGCCGCTTTGCGGCCGCTCGGCAAACGCCTGCTGGGTGGATCTTCGCGCCCGGTGCGCATTGGAAAAATCGGCGCGGCGGTCCCACGAATTGTCGGACGGCGGCGTGAGCTTGGATGCTTGCTGTTCCCCTTCCTCTTGTGGGGAGGAGTTAGGGGTGGGGGTCGGGGTCGGGGTCGGGAGGCGACGTAAGGGCGTCGTCGATTGCGACATCGCCTCGCGACCCCCCTCCCTACCTTGCCCGGAGGAAGGATTATTCTTGATACCGGTCTGCGACCCGATGCCGGCGCGCCCCTTGCCGATGCCGGGATTGAGGAGATCGGCCAGCGAGTCATCGAGCACCGGCATATCGGGCCGCGACGCCTTGGAGCGGGTCGGCCTGGCCGGATCTTTTTTCGAATGCTTGGCCGGATCGCGGCTCGGGCGTTTCGCCATGCCGACAATATGGGTGGAGTCGGCGGGCGAGGAAAGTGACGCTGTCATTCCGGGGCGCGGGCGTTAGCCTGCGAGCCCGGAATCCATGGGCCCAGCGCCGGAATGACCGCCTACTCGAACTTGATGCCGGCGCGCTTGATGACGTCGCCCCATTTTTTCGAATCAGACGCGATGGCCGCGGCAAATTCCTCCGGCGTGCCACCGGCGGGTTCGTCGCCGATCGCCGCAAAGCGTGCCTTGAAGGCCGTCGAAGCGACAGCGCGGTTGATGGCGGCGTTGAGCTTGTCGACGACCGGTCGCGGCACCCCGGCCGGCGCGATCACGCCTGCCCAGGTTGAAGCCGAGTAGCCCGGTACGCCCGCCTCGGCGACGGTCGGCAGATCGGGAAAGGCCGGCGAGCGATGATCGCCGGTCACCGCCAGTGCCCGGACCTGGCCGGAATGCGCGAACGGCGCAATCGAGTTGAGGCTCTCGAACATCACCTGCACGCGGCCCGCGATCAGATCGTTGATCGCCGGCGCGCCGCCCTTGTAGGGCACATGCACGATGTCGGTGCCGGTCATGAACTTGAACAGTTCGCCGCCGACATGGCCGGGCGAGCCGTTGCTCGACGAGGCGTTCAACAGCTTGCCGGGATTGGCCTTGGCGTAGGCAATCAATTCCTTCACCGATTTGAACGGCGTCTTCGGTGACACCGCAAGAAGAAGCTGGCCGCGGACCACCAGCGCGATCGGCTGGAAATCGTGCTCGATGTTGTACGGCAGGCTGTGCACCAGGTGGCGCGTGATCGCCAGCGCGCCGATCGGTCCCATGCACAGCGTGTAGCCGTCTGGCGGCGCCTTTGCGGTGAGATCGAGTCCGACGGTGAGCGCGCCGCCCGGCCGGTCGTCGATGATGATCTGCTGGCCGATCTGTTCGCCCAGCGACGCGCCGAGAATGCGCGCCACCGTATCGGTGGCGCTGCCGGCGGCCTGCGGCACGATCATGTGAATGGGCCGGTCGGGAAATTGCGCGCGTGCGGCGCTCGCGAGCGTGCAGGCGGCCAGGAGGACGATCATAGACAGACGACGCATGAAGTGGCTCCCGGTCATTACCGTCTTGCCCGGCTTCATGCTGCTTCATGCCGGGCGTCCCACGGTCGTTAGCTTTGCGGATAGCTTAAAGACGTAGATGGCCGGGACAAGCTCGCCCATTTTCGCAGTCCGGAACTAATCGAAACGGGCAACAGTCTCGGTTTCATCGCACGTTTACGCTATCCGCATCTAATCGGAAGGGCCATTTCGCGGTGTGGTATGGTCCCCCATATCGTG
>DATCBO010000142.1:0-3120 GCA_036511795.1 Xanthobacteraceae bacterium | reverse complement strand
TGCCGCGGCCCCGGTCGAGTTCGAGAATCCAACTGGTGACATTGTCGAGGAAATAGCGATCGTGGGTGACGATCAGAATGGCGCCCGGATAATTGCGCAGGTGGCCTTCGAGCCACATCACCGATTCGGCATCGAGGTGGTTGGTGGGCTCGTCGAGCAGGAGCAGTTCGGGCTGCTCCAGAAGGAGCCGGCACAGCGCCACGCGGCGCCGCTCGCCGCCCGACAACTGCGCCACATCGGCATCGTCCGCCGGGCAGCGCAGCGCATCCATCGCCAGATCGACCTTGGAGTCGAGATCCCATAGCCCTTTGGCCTCGATCTCGTCCTGGAGCTTGGTCATTTCGTCGGCGGTTTCGTCCGAATAGTTCGCCGCCAGCTCGTTGTAGCGCTCGAGAATCGCCCGCTGGGGCGCCACGCCCTCCATGACGTTCTCCCGCACCGATTTTCCGGCATCGAGCTGCGGTTCCTGCTGCAGATAGCCGACACGGGCGCCTTCGGCCGCCCAGGCTTCGCCGGAATACTCGGTGTCGAGCCCCGCCATGATGCGCAACAGCGTCGACTTGCCGGCGCCGTTGACGCCAAGCACGCCGATCTTGGCGTCCGGGTAAAACGCCAGACGGACGTTATCCAAAACCTTGCGGTTGCCCGGATAGGTCTTGGACAGATCCTCCATGTGATAGATGAACTGACGGGCCATGCTGCGTCGGGCTACTGCCCTGCCCTCTTTTTGCGGCAATGTATGGGAAGTTGGCGCTGATGTAGCGACTGACCGGCTAAAGGGCAAGCCGTCGCAACCGGACGTTTGCGTGTACACCGATCCCGACCTCATTCCGTTCGAACCGCCGGAACGGCCGCTTGGCCTGCGCGGGCTGCCGACGACGTTTCGCAATTACATCGAGACAATCCCGCGCTCGGCCTACGAGCAGGGCGTCACTGACCTCGGCAGGACCCGGCGCGACATCATCCTCGTCGCCGAGCCTGACCTGATCGGCGAAGTCCTGGTGGGCAAGGCTGACGTCTTCCGACGCGATCCAGTGACCCGGCGGGCCTTTGCCCCGGCGATCGGCGCCAACTCGATCTTTCTCGCCGAGGACGCCGATTGGCGCTGGCAGCGGCGCGCAGTTGCGCCGATCTTCCGCCACGAGACCTTGCTGTCCTTCGTGCCGATTTTTGCGGCGATGGCGCAGCGTCAGGTGGAACGCTGGCGCGCAAGCGACAGGACCCAACAGGTCGATGCGGCGGCGGCGATGACGCGGACGACCTTCGACATCATCGTCAACGTGCTGCTCGGCGGAACGGCCGATCTCGATGCCGAGAGCTACAGCCGCGCGCTGACCCAAAGCTTCAACACCATTCCATGGCAGATCATTTACGTGCTGTTTTCTCTGCCGGAGTGGCTGCCTTATCCCGGCCGGCGCCGCGCCTACCGGGCACGCGATTTTCTGCGCCGCGACCTTTCGCGCATCGTCGCGGGCCGCCGCGCCGTCCCGTCGGAGCATCCCGACCTGCTCGATTCGCTGATCTCAGCCCGCGATCCGGAAACCGGCCGGAGCATGACCGATGAGGAGGTCGTCAACAATCTCCTGACCTTCATCATCGCGGGCCACGAGACCACGGCGGTCGCGCTAAGCTGGACGCTGTGGCTTCTCGCCAAGGATCAGGCGAGCCAGCGCCGCGCGTTCGAGGAGATTGCGGCGGTCGCCGGGGACGCACCGATCTCCGCGTCACACGTCGAGCAGCTGTCGTTCTGCCGCCAGGCGATCCAAGAGGCGATGCGGCTCTACCCGCCGGCTCCCGGTATCGGCCGGGAGGCGAAGATCGCGTTCGAACTCGGCGGCAGGCCCATCGAGGCCGGCACCCGCATCCACATTCCGGTGTTTGCCCTGCATCGCAATGTGCGGCTGTGGGACCGGCCCAATGCCTTCGAGCCCGAACGGTTCACGGCCGAAGCCGTGAAGGCGCGCTCGCGCTACGCCTACCTGCCGTTCGGCGGCGGTCCGCGCATCTGCATCGGCGCCGGATTTGCGATGCTGGAGGCGGCGGCGATCCTCGCCACATTGGTCCGCGCCTTCCGCTTTGCGGCGGTGGCCGGGCATAAGCCGAAGCCCGTCGCACGCGTAACGCTGCGGCCGGCCGGCGGCATGCCGCTCTTGGTGACGGCACGCTAGGTCCGGCCCAAGCGGCAGCAATCGCGGTAAAAGTTCGTCAACACTAATTTCCAACTGGAACTTTGGGCTGCCTAAATCGTACCAAATTTTAATGATTAGACCTTCACAATCCCGTCAAACGGGCGTTTGAAATTAGAACTTGCGTTCTATCGTGAACCTTTGCGCGGGACGCGAGACATAAGGGTAGAGACATCCCCAAGAAGGGCCTGATCGAAAGGGCCAGGGAGCGGATCATGTGGCGTAAGTTTACAAAAGCAGTCCACGAGCTGCAGCGGAGTTTCGGTGAGGGCGGCGGCACTTACCGGCCCGACCGGCACTATATGCGCGGCCCCGGCCCAAAATGGCATGCCAAATACGGCAACCTTGCCCCGAAGACGGCGCCCGCTACGGGCAGTTCGTCGGTAGCGGTGCGCCAGGTCGCTGGACACCACGCCTGAGTTTCCGCGCACCGGCGCCGCAGGGCCTGACCTGCTGCCCGCGTCCGGTCATCAGGCCGTTTTACGGCTGACCCACGCATCCCCTGCCCTACCCCTGCCCTCGCCGCCGCTTGTTTTCGCCCCGCCGTTATGAGACGGCTTAGCACTGACGAAAAAGTGCACGGGGTGGGAACGTCATGGCGGTACGCTGCGCAATCCTCGACGATTACCAGAATGTCGCGGTCAAGAGCGCCGACTGGTCGAAGGTCAAGGGCGACGTTGAGATCAAGGCGTTCAACGAGCATCTGGGCGCGGGGCAAAGCGTCATTGCGGCGCTGAAAGACTACGCGATCGTCGTCGCCATGCGCGAGCGCACCGCATTTCCTCGCGCAGTGATCGAAGCACTGCCCAACCTGAAGCTCCTGATCACAACCGGCATGCGCAACGCCTCGATCGATACCGAGGCAGCCAAGGCGCGCGGCGTCACCGTTTGCGGCACCGGCTCGTTCGGCAGCCCGACGTCGGGCATCGCCATC